>CAZPGB010000008.1:0-126289 GCA_964585945.1 uncultured bacterium
TCAAGGGACTTCGTCCCTATCCCAACGCCCCGAGCTTTGCTCGGCGCGAGAATGCGCTGTTCGTCGCCCTCCAGCACCACCTCCGAATCTCCCTCGCTGCGAAGCGTCATCTTCAGGGCCTTCTCCGATGCACGGCCGGCGAAGAGATCGACGCAGCGCTCGGCGACTTCCTTGGGCCGGAAATGGGAGGTGTGCAAATCGAACTTGCCCGATTCGATCTTGGCGAAGTCGAGAACGTCGTTGATCAGTGCGAGCAACGCGTCGGCGGAGTGGAGAATCCCGTTGACCCAAGCCTCCTGATCGTCCTTCAACTCCGAAAGCGCCAGGAGGTCCGCCATCCCCACGAGACCGTTCAGGGGCGTCCGGATCTCATGCGACATGTTGGCCAGAAACTCCGATTTCGCCCGCGAGGCATCTTCGGCCTTCTCCTTGGCGTGCTCCAGCTCCCGCGTGCGCTCCGCCACGCGGATCTCCAATTGCTCGGCATGCCGTTCGACTTCGGCCCGCGAGAGACGCACCTGTTCATAGGCCGCCGTGAGCCGGACATTGGCCGTTTCGATGGAATCGGCCATGGTGTTGAAGTTGCTCGCCAATTGGCCGATCTCGTCCCCGCCGGCGCCATGCACGCGCGTGCTGAGCTGACCGGCCGCAAGCCGTCGGGCCGCATCGTTGAGCATGTGCAACCGGCGGGCGGCCGCTTCGAAGACCGCTCTCGAGATCAGGATCGAGACCAGCAAGGCCGCCAAGAGGCCGCAGGCCACGAGCATCATGTCGACGCGTGAGCGCATGACGGCGCTTTGAGCGTCGACGGCCAGGAGCACCGTCCCTAGCGGCTGGCCTTCATGCTCAACCGATCGCCACACGAGCACGGCGTCCGCCAGACGGGGCGCCACACTCGTGGCAGCATCCCCGGCGGAGGGACCCGACGCGATGATGTTCGCAAGGAGCTCCGGGTCGACGTCGACTTGGGCGTTCATCTGGAAGCGGTCGTAACCGGCGCGAATCCGCCCCCGATGGTCCAGCAGCCATGCCTGCTCCACCTCCGGCAGCGACTTGAGAGCAGCCAGGACCCTGTGCGCCTGGTCGCGGTCGGTCTCCAGGAGCGCGGAGACGGAGTTGGCCGCGATCATGGCCCCGGCCTCGCGAATTCGCTCCATCTCGCTGCGGTGCGTGAGCTGGTCCTCGCGGTGGAAGAAAACCAGAGCGAGCACCAGCACCAGAAGTGTGGTGACGAGTTGGGTCGAGCCCAAGATCTTCTCGCGCAGCGACAACTGGTGATGGGGGAGCCTCATCGGTCCACCGCAACCGCATTCATGGTCCAGGCCTTCCGGAATCTACGCCGCGCGGCCCCTGTGGAACTCGACGACGCCGCGCACGTAGGTCTCTATCTTCTCTTGAATAGCGGCATCCATCCGGTCGAACTGTACACCTAGGACGATTCGGCCTGCCCGGCGATGGACCGCCCGGACTCCGCCGGAAACGGTCTGTTCTCCGTATCCCCCGAAAAGCACGAAGCTCAGGCTCAGCGGATCGCCCGGGCGCACTTCGAGCTCCTCAGGCCCCTCAGGAATCCTCAGCACGAAGCGGCAGCCGCCGGCGCCCAGGTCGACCACCCGTCCGCGGAGGTCGCGACCTGCCAACTGCGCGCGGGCGGGCAGATTGCTCGACACGCGGACGCTGCCGCGCAGCGTATGGGTCTGGAATCGATCCGGGTAGGTCAGAAACAGAAGCGGGAACGGCTCGAGAAGGTGATCGATCACCTGGACCTCGAATGCGTAGACCGTGCCCAACTGAACGCAGCCGGCGATGACGGCGCTTCCCTTGGGGGCCGGCCCCGGGAGCCGTTCGGAATCGAGCAGTCGGATCATCAGGTACTCCGCCTCCTCGCTGCCGACCAGGACACCGCGATGACGCGCTCTGCTTTCGGGGAATTGGATCATGACCTGGCTGCCCAGCGTGGCGACAAACACCCCGGGCTCGCTCCCCAAGTGCTCTGAGTGCTGTTTGGTCATGGCTGCCGTTCCTCTTCGGGTCTCAAACTCAGGATTCCATGTAGACATGGAGCTCTTGGTTCACGCTGCGTTGTCTTCCGCACGCCGGCGCAGCGACTCAGCGATCTGCGACTGGTCCGCCTCGTCCTGCGATGCATGGAGCAGCAGAACCAGCTCCCGCAGGATGCGCCGGTCCAGCGCACCGGCCATTTCGGTTTGCATGATCCGAATAGCGGGAAACGAGCTGATGGCGTTCTTGTACGTGCGCTCGGTCGTCAAGGCGTCGAACACGTCCGCGACCGCCGCGATCTTCGCGAAGGAATGGATCTGGTCCGCGGCCAATCCGAAGGGATAACCGCTGCCGGAGCATTGCTCGTGATGCTGAAGGACGACAGTCAATGACTCGGGCTCGACCGCCCCCGATTTCACGAGCATCTCGTAGCCCTTGCCGGGGTGGGTCTTCATGATCTCCCACTCCTGGGGTATCAGCGGGCCCGACTTCTCGAGAATCCGAGGATCGATCGCCGCCTTGCCCGCGTCGTGGAGCAGCAAGCCGACACCCAGGCGGTTGATCTGTGTCTGACCAAAGCCCAGCCGGCGCGCCAGGGCGACGCCGAATATGCAGACGTTCACCGAGTGCGTGTAGACGTGGTAGTTGAACGACATGATTCGCAGCAGATCGCTGAAGCGCTCCGCCTTGTCGAACATGTAGTTAACCGTATTGTCGACGAAGCCATGGACGCGAGCAATCGTGGAACCGAGGGTGGGATCCTCGAAGACATTCTCGATCAGCAGATTGGCCGAGGTGTACAGAATGCGTGCCTTCTCGCTGGGGGCAATGCTTTCATCCTCCAGCACATGGCTCAAGTGTCCTTCCAGATACCTCAGATATCGCCGCCGGTCGTCCGCGGCGATGTAGAGCTCCTTGACGCCGTTGCGTTGCAGTCGCTCGCGGTGCGCATCCGTGAACTTCAGGTCGCCCGAACGGTAAAGCACCGGCGCGCCGCTGCGCATTGAGCGCAAGTAGAGGTTGAACCCGGTGGTGGTGTCGATGCGCAGGCTCTGCAGCGGGATCGCCAGGAACGGATCGAGGTCCGGCTGCCCCTGATGCGCCCGCCGCGAGCGCCAGAGGCCGGGTTCCGGTTCGCCGCGGTCTGCTGGCCGGTCGGTGTCGGACATGTCCAAGATGCCTCATGCCGGGGTGCGGCGCTCGGGTCGCGCACGTGCGGATCGGCCTCAACTCCGATCGCCGTCTTCGCCTTCACTACGGTCCTCGTCGACCCGCGGCGCGTTTCGCCTCTTCTATCGGCTGCAGCTCGGCCTCCGTTTAGCGTACATGCGCGAGCAGGCCCGGTGGGCGCAATCCAACCTCAATAACCACTTGGATATACATGTACACAGTCGCCAATCCGTATCCATCCGGCGTCGCTCGCCCATACGCCCCTCCACGCGAGGCTCCCGCGGCCGCAGCTCCCCTGATAGGGGGCGATCAGGCTTCACTTGGGGGCCCGGCAAGCCGATCTTTGGGGCGACACTCGAAGCAGCATGGGCGGGCCCTGGAATGTGGTCATGGCTGGAATGTCGGGTCGCTCATCGCTTCAGGAGCTGTTCTACATCCTAGGGGAACACCGGATGCTCATTCCAACCGTGCTCCTGGTTTCCGCTGCGTGTCTGGCTGTTTGGTTCCTCGCCTCGCGCCGCAGGTTCGGCCGCTCCCCAGCGCCGCGTCGACGCAATGACGGACGATCCGCCTGCGCCAACGCCAAGGACCTTCCCGTCGGACACCCCGCCCAGAGTGGGTCCCGCAAAGTCGCGCGCTCGCGATCGCGGAGCCGTGGGTCGGGCGCGTCCGACAGGCAGGCGCATCGCTCGAGAGCCGACGCCCCCCCTGAGCAGGAAGACCGCGGCTCGAGCTCCGACCAGCGGCCCTCGCATGGCCCCGCCGCAGCGACCACGGTCGCCCGATCCTCTGCCCGCCCGCGAAAGCGTCGAGCTGACGAGCGGCGGGAACCGGCGAGGGCGCCTCATGGATCCATCGCGGGCAGCATCTCCATGATGAGCCCGATCGACTTCTCCAAGCTGGTCAATCCCCCCGAGGACCTCGAAGACCCGCACGATCTGGACCTCTCTCAGTACGCCGTGGATGAAGCCCTGGTGATGGCCGAGCGCGTGGGGGCGCGCCTGCGGACGCGGCAATCGATTCTCCAGGGCCTCTCCGACGCGTCGCTGGGCCCGCGTGAAATGACCGATGTCGTCGTGAGCGATCCGGCGCTGGCGGCCCAGGTGCTCAAGACGGTCAATTCCCCGTACTACGGACTGCGCCACCAGCAAGCTTCGGTCTTTCGGGCCGTGCTGTTCCTGGGGCATCTCGACGTGCGCAACATCGTTCTGCGCGCCTGCGTGAACGAGTCGTTCGCACCGCCCGAGGGACCGGTGGCCGAGGCGCTGGAGCGCCTTTGGCAGCACTCCTTCTCTTCGTCGCGAGCTTCCTACGCAATGGCGAAGCAGTTGGGGGTTGCCAATCCGGACGAGATCGCCACCGCCGCGCTGCTGCACGATGTCGGCAAGCTGATCTCGCTGATCACCTGGCCCAAGGAGGCTCTGGATCTCTACAGCCCGCTGGGTCTCAGCGGCCACGAGCTCCTGGCCGAGAAGGAGCCGGACCTGGGCGTGGGGCATTCCGCGCTGGGGCAGGAAGTGGCGCGCATGTGGGGTCTCCCGCATCTGATCAGCATCACGATCGGCCTGCACCACTCGCCCCTGTTCCGACCGCCTTCCCAGGTGCAGGGCAACCACCGCGCCATCGCGATCGTGCACATCGCCAATCTGATGTCTCACCTGACGCACTGCCACGTGACCGGCCAACCGGCGCCGACGGCTTGGCTGCCCCAGCAGGGGTGGTTGGAGTTCCTGGGCGTGCGCGACGGGCTCAAGTCGCTGTGCACGCCGCAGGTGGTGTTGGGGCTTCTGCCCCCTCACCTGGTCAAGGGCGACATCCCGGACGAGGACCAGGTGGCGGCTTGATGCGTGGGGCGCGTCCCCCTCAGCTCCGGGCGAGCGCCTCGAGAAACGCCCGCACGAACGCGTAGAAGCGGCCAACCGACGGGATCTGGACCCGCTCGTCCGGTGAGTGCGGGTTCTCGACGGTCGGACCCAGCGAGATCATGTCCATGCCCGGATAGCGCTCGCCGATGATGCCGCACTCGAGCCCCGCGTGGACGACCTCGAACTGCGGCTCGGAACCGTGGACGGCAGTCCACACCTTGCGGGCATGGGCGAGCATGGCCGAATCCAGGTTGGGCTTCCAACCCGGGTAGCCCTCGTGCAGTGTCACCTCCGCCTTGGCGAGCAACCCCACCGACTCGATCTGGCTCACCGTCCCTTCCACCGCCGACCCCACCGAAGATCGGGTGCTGGTGAGCACCTGCAGCTCGTTGCCCTCCGTGCGCACGCGGGCCACGTTGTTGGACGTCTCCACCTTGCCGGGGATGTCACGCATCATGGCCAGCACCCCGTTGGGAAGGCCCAAGACGAGCCGCAAGGCGGTGTCCCTCGACGTCGGGTCCATCACACGCTCGGGCGCGTCACATGCGGTCGCGCTCATGGACAGCCCGGGCTCCGCGCCGGCGAATTCCTCGCGGAAGCCCTCCAACTGCTCGGCCAGAACCGCCTGCAGGGTCTCCGCGCTCTCGGGCTTGATCAACACGACCGCGGACGCTTCCCGCGGAATGGCGTTGTGCTTGTCGCCCCCGTCGATCGACGCCAGCATCAGCGTCAACCGCCGCACCGCCTCGCGCAGCGCCCTCGCCAGCAGGCGGGGCGCATTGCCGCGGTTGTGGATGATGTCCATGCCCGAGTGGCCGCCGCGAAGCCCCTTGACCGTGATGCGCACAGGCTTCATCCCGTCCGGAGCGGGAAGTGTGCGCAGCGGCAGAGCAAGGTCGGTGTCCCGTCCGCCCGCGCACCCGATGTAGAAGATGCCATCCTCTTCGGAGTCCAGATTGAACAGCATGCGGCCCTTGACGAAGTCGGGCCCCAGGCTCCGGGCGCCCACCAGGCCGCGCTCCTCGTCGACGGTGATCAGCAGCTCCAAAGGACCGTGCACGCCATCGGTCTCATCCATCAGCGCCAATCCGGTCGCCACCCCGATCCCGTTGTCCGCACCCAGCGTGGTGCCGTCGGCGGTCAGCCAGTCGCCCTCGCGGATCACCTCGATGGCGTCACGCTCGAAATCGAACTCCTTGTCGGTGTTCTTCTCGCACACCATATCCATGTGGCCCTGCAACACCACGATGGGGGCCTTCTCGTAGCCCGATGTGGCGGGGACACGGATGACGACGTTGCCCACCGTGTCCATGTCCGCCTCGCACCCCTTCTCGGCGGCCCACGACATGATCGCCTCGCCCAAGGCCTTCTCGTTGCCCGAACCGTGGGGAATGCGGCGGATGCGGTCGAAGTAGTCCCAGATCGCTTTGGGTTCCAGAGTCTCGAGCGGATGGGCCATGACGTCCTCCTCCCACGATGCGGCCAGCCTGTGCCCGGGACGGCGTCCGCCCGAGCCGCGGAAGGACGACTATACACCCATCCCGACCCGAGGGACCAGGGCGGGCTGAGGTCGCCGAAGACGCTCGTTGGGGTCCTCCCGGCCACGGCGCGGACAGGAAGCTACAGATTGATGATCACCAGCGCCACGACCGTCAGACCGATGACGGCCCACTCCCGGCGCGAGAGGCGCTCGCGGAAGAAGGTCGCCCCAACGAGACTGATGATGACGATCGTCCCGGCGCCATAGCTGGGAAAGACCACCGCCGCGGGAATCCGATCGAGGGCCGAGATCAGGAAGAAGGAGGAGAAGATGTTGGGCACCCCCACGGCGATGCCGGTCCACACATCTCGCCAGCACACGTCTCGGCCCTTGCGGAGCGTGGCCACGAGGCTGCACAGGAACGCGGTGGCGAAGGTGGCCAACAGGAAGAGCGCCTTGGCGTCCAGCAACCCGTACTTCTGGAAGATCTTGTTGGAGAACTCGGCCAACCCCCCAAACAGGAACAGCAGGAGCAGCGCAGGACGCAGGGTCTCGCCCAGAGGGGGCCGGCTCGGTCCCACCCGGGTCGGCAGATTGACCCAGAGGATCGAGATGACCGCCAACACCATGCCCACCCACTGCAGCGACGTCGGGTACTCGCGCCAGAAGAGCAGCGAGAGGGCCAGCGGCACCAGAATGCCCAGTTTCGCAAACGCCCCCGAAAGCCCGACACCGTAGCGGCGCACACTGATCTGGTAGAAGATGAATGCTGCGAAGAAGAAGGCGCCCGCGCCGCCTCCGACCATCAGGGCCCACAGTGAACCTGCGGCCGGCGTCATCTGCTCGGCCTCGCCGCGCAGCACGCGCGCCAGGAGCGCCAGGTCCCGCAGGGGTTCGGCCACATCGGGCAGCATCTGCGGCGTGCGGGCGACCAGCCAGATCCCCACCAGGCACGCCGCCAGGTAGTTGGCCGTCGTCACGGCGTAGCGATTGCGCCCGGATGTCTCGCTGTGCTTGAAGATCAGCGCGATGGCGGCGCTGCAGGCTATGGCCAACAGAAGGTGCCCCACGGAGGCCTCAGGATCGATGCCGGCGCTTTCTCACCCTGACCGGTCTCTCCGGCCTGGGGAACGACGCTGGGCAAGAGTAGCGCCGGCCGATCACGGATGCACCTATCGTCGCAGGCGCGCCGCAGGCTGCGAGGCGGCGGAAGCCGTCTTGGGTCGGGGGCCTAGGAGGCGCGCCGCGCGTAGGTCTGTGCGAGTCTGCGGGCGGTGGCCAGAGAGCCGGCCTCGATCATCTCAAACTCGAAGGGCTTCCCGCTGCTGGTCCAGCGGTTCGCGGCCAGGACGGTCTGGGGTCTGCAGGCCACAACGGTGATGATCACCCGCAGGCCCGCGTCGCGTAGGGCGGGAAAGAGGATGTCGCGGAGCCAGTCCTGGGCTTCCGGAGGCGGAGCCCCGATGGCGCGGGAGGTATCGACGATGATCGCGGGCACCCCGCGCTTCACCTCTTCGAGCTGGGCCGAGCAACACTGCCGGACCATCTGCGCGCTGGACAGATTCAGCCAGGTAACGATGATCGCATCGAGCGTCTCGTCCACAGCCGCTTCGACGATACCCGGCCTGTTGAAGAATGTGCGCATCAGGGTCCCGTTCCGCTCGCCGGCCCCGGGCCCACCGGCCACGCTTCCGCCGCCGAAGGGCGCATGAGCGATGCGGCCCTTCACTCCGGGGGACCTGCGGGCGAAGCTGCGCTCGGCGCCTTCACGGTGGTGACCCCGCGGGCCCCACCTGTAGTTCGACGCGGGAAGGGCCCATGATTAGGGAGGGACCTGCTACGCGAAGCTACGGACCATCGCCTGGGGAAGCGGGGGGCGGGGACACATGCGATCGGGTTGCGGGGCCAAGGGTGCTGCCCGGGGCCGGCGTTACCCTACCGCCGACCCCGCAACCATGGAGACGTTGGTAGCTTGGCAGCACATCGCGTTCAGGGTTCTTCTACGTGGAAGACACCCTCCGTGTTCCGCCCCGCGTCACCCGCCAAGGCGAAAGACGATGTAACCCACTGCCAAGTATAGGATTAGCCTTTGTATCCGCCCAAAGACCCCGGAAGCGGCCTCTAGTAGGGGGGCGCATCCATCCCGAAGCGCGCCCATTCCTCCTTCGACGGCCCCATGATGCCCGGGACGCTGCGCCCCGCCTGCCGCAGGAGGACGGTGATCTGGCCCAGGTGATGGGTCTCGTGGGCGATCAGGATCATGAGCGTGACGCCCCGGGGCCACGACTCGCCGTACATGTCGTCCTCCTGGAGCAGGGTCTCGTCGGTCCAGTTCTGACGATGTGCCAGGCGATCTCTCCGGACGTTCGATACCCATCCGCCATCGCCTGACCCAGCGCCGCATCATCCAGCGCGCCCAGGACCTTGGTCGTCCGCTCCACGTTGCTGTCGTAGGCCTTGAGAAAATCATCGACCTTGCGAAACATGGGTTCCCTCCTTCTCACCCAATGTCCTGGGGGCGTGCGCAACCTTTTCGCCAGGCACCGTGTGCCCCAGCCCGCCCGTACCTACCCGACATCGATCAGCCCGAGCGCCTTCAACACGCCGAGCTTCGAGAACAGCCAGACCAGCGAGAAACCTCCCAGATAGATGAAGCCGAGCCAGCTCAATCCCCTCAGCACCCGACCCGGCCGATGCTCCGGTGGCATGTGCTCTCCGACGGCCACGCGGTAGTTCAGATACGCGAAGATCGGCGCCGAAAGAAAGGCCAGGACCGTGGCCACGTCCATCATCGTCTTGATGCCACTGATCAACAGCCCGATGAAGGCGATGGCCACAATCATCAGAAGCGGTAGAATGGTCCAGTGCAGCGCGCGGCGACGCCGCTCATCGCTGCCGGCCAACAGGTCGATCGACCCAGCCAAGGTGCGCGTGTACCCGTCGAAGACGGTGATGGTCGTCGAGAACATCGTGAAGAACGCAACGATCGAGATCAGGTATCGGCTCCACGTCCCCAGAGTCTGCGTGTAGAGATCGATCAACTGCGTGGAGAAGCGCAGGCCGGAATTGGAGAAGTGCCGGCCCGTGCCGAACATGACCAGAGCCCCCAAGCTGACGAACGCCAGGGCGAGCACCCCCGTGGAGACGTACCCCACATGGAAGTCGAGCAACGCGCCGCGCATCCCCAGGTCGACCCGCGTCGTGCGGCGCTTCTCGAGTGCCCAGAGCGACGGCCAGACCGCAACGTCGATGGGCGCCGGCATCCAGCCCATCAACGCGAGCAGAAACGTGATTCCGGCCAGATTCCATACCTCCTCGGCGCGGAAGGCGGGGTCGCCGACCGGTCCGTGGCGCAGGGCGGCGATGACGGCCGTGATCGTGCAGAGCCCCAGCACGAGGACCATCACCTTCATCAAGCGATCGAGCATGGGGTAGCGACCGATGAACAAGAGCACTCCCACGATGACCACCACGACGACGCTCATCACCGTGATCGAAAGCCCGCCGCCGAAGAGAAACTGGGCCAGACCGGCGGTCACCAGCGTAACGGCGGCGGCGTTGATGATCGCCGCCACCACGGCCACCGCCAAGAAGCCCGCCAGCGCCCAGCGCCCCAGTCGCAGGTAGCCGGCCAGGAGGCTCTCGCCGGTGGCGGCCGTGAACCGGTGGGAGAACTCGAAGAACGGATACTTGAACAGCATCACCAGCACGACGACCCAAATCAGTTCGAAGCCGTAGTTGGCCCCGGCGCGCGTCGACTGCACCAGGTGCGATCCGCCGATCGCGGCGCCCGCGAACAGGATGCCGGGACCCAGCGCCTGAAGGGCGGCGCGCAGGCCGGCCGGGCGTGGTGGCTGCATAGGCTATGCTCCTCGATGCGTCGAGTGGCTGCATTGTGCCCGTGGGAATCGGGGGCACCATAGCACGGATGACGGCACGGCGCGAAGCCGGGTGACGATCGCGCGGGCACTCACGAGGGCAACAAGGGGGTGGCCCGCCGCACCCGCGCCCGGTAGATTCGTCTCGATCGGGGCGACCGTCGCCCTATCGATGCAGACAACCTCTCCGACGCGGTTGTCGGTTCACCGGAGCTGCGATCACACCATGGAGCGCGTCCCGCAGACAGCCCCCTGGAGACCCACCCGGCTTTCGGAGAGCCCGTCGTCCGACTGCCGGGCCAGGCCACACGAGCACGGATCGCGCCGGGCCTGGGCCTGGGCCGGTCTGCTCCTGGCTCTCTGTCTCCAGGGCGCGACCGCTCAGGCCCCGCCCGATCCACAGGACTACAAGGGCTGGCAGATCGCCTCTTTCGGCGTCACCGGCATCGCGCAGGATCTGGTCCGGCCGATGACGGACGGCTTGGCGCTGGCCGCCGAGCGGGGGCTGTTGCGCAAGCAGCGCCCCACGTTCTTCCCGCAGATGCTCGCCCAGGACCTGCAGCGCGCGCGGCTCTTCCTGGCGCAGCACGGCTACCCGCGCGCACACATCGTTCCCCAGCTCAGCCCGAATCCCGCCGATCGCTCCTTGAGCGTTGTTTTCGAGATCGCCCCGGGCCCGCCGGTGGTCGTGGGCGAGATCGTTCCGGTGGGGGTGCCCGCCGAGATCGCTCGGCAGCGCCCCGCCCTAACCCGACCGTTGGAGCCCGGCGCGCTCTTCACGGACCGGCGCCTGAGCGCTGCCGTCGACCAGGTGACGTCGATCCTGCAGGATGGGGGACACGCGCATGCCCGAGTCGAGCCCGCCGTGGAGTACATCGACTCTACCACCGTGCGCGTGGTCCTGGACGCGGCCGCGGGGCCGGTCTTCCACTTCCGCGAGACGCGCGTCGAGGGCGCGCCCCGGGACCTGGAGCGCCTGTCGATCCGCACCGCCGACATCCGCCGGGGCGAGACCTACTCCCCCGCCGCGCTCGATCGCGCCGTGGAACAGCTCCGTTTGCTCGACCTCTTTCGCCAGATCCGCGTCGCTGCCTACGAAAGCGGAGCCGAGAGCCTCGACGTCGTGCTGGAGCTGGCGCCGCGTGAACCGCGCTCGGTCAGCTTCGGCATCGGCTACTGGACCGACGACTACTTGCGGGTGCGCACCGGATGGAGGCATCGCAACCTGTTGGGGCGCGGTCGCGGTCTGGGCGTCGAGCTGCGCGCCTCGCGGTTCCTCCAGTCGGCCACCCTGCGCTACTGGCACCCGCTGCTGGTGGGCCGGCGCACGCGCGGCACCGTCGATCTCGGCTACCGCCATGAGCTGGAAGACAACTACACGCTGGGCATCTCCCGTCTGGAGGCGGGTCTCACCTATCAGCACTCGCTCACCACGCGGTGGCGCGGGAGCCTGGCGCTCTCCTACAACGAGCTGGATGTCGACCCGGACGCGTTGGACGCCTTCCAGGAGCCCGGCGGTGTCCAAAGCGACCTGACGCTGGCCTGGTTGCGGGAGGACGTCGACGACCGCATCTCACCACGCTGGGGATCGGTCCTGTGGGCAACGGCGTCGAGCAGTCTGCCGGGCCTGACCGGCAAGGGACGCTTCGTCAGCGCCGAGGCGTCGATCACCCTCTATCGACCCCTGGGCGCGGAATGGGTCCTCGCGACGCGCCTGCGCGCGGGATTGGCCCAGCCCGTGGAGGGTTCGCGCGACCTGCTGCCCGACCGCCGGTTTTTCGCCGGCGGCGCCACATCGATGCGCGGTTTCGCGCGGCGCAAGCTGGGCCCCCTGGACGAAGAAGACGAGGCGATCGGGGGCGAGGCGAAGCAAGAGGCCTCGGTCGAGCTGCGCTTTCCCATCTACCAGCGTCTGCGGGGCGCGCTCTTCGTCGATGCGGGACAGGTCTGGCGGCGCGTGGAACAGGCGCGGCTGGCGGCCTTCGAGGTCGCCGCGGGCCCCAGCTTGATGATCGCCACGCCGGTCGGTCCCGTGCGCGGCGATGTCGGCTATCGGCTGACCGACCGGGAGGCCTCACAACCCCGCGTGGCGTACCATCTATCGATCGGTCACCCGTTCTAGTCCGGCCGGGCTCGGTGCGGATCGTTCGTGAAAGCTCGCGCGGTCGAGACGGCTGAGCGCGCTCATGGGATCCCACGGCGGGAGGACGACGGGCTCGCGGCCCGCCAGGTCCCAAAACTCGGCGGGCAGATAGCGGCGGTGCACGATGGCGCCGAACAGGTAGCGATCGAACCAGTCGTCGTACATGTACCAGAGACCGCCGTCCCCGCGGTCGGCGCCCCAGCTATTCTCGACGAGCCACTTGCGCGGTCGGGTCGCGAGCGTGTCGACGCCGATGAAGGTCATGGCATGATTGGGCGTGATCAGCCCGAGTCGAATCAGGTCCTTCTTGGGCAGCGCGAAATCCGTCCCGTAGATCTCTTCGTAGTTGTAGATCCCCGGAGCGAGAATGCCCGCCTCGCCGTAGTTCTCCCGACCCACGTCGCAGGCGAACCAGACCGCCGTCGAGTCGAGCACCGAGCGCAGCACGCAGGCCTTGAGCGAATCGATGGGCACATTGAGCAGCGTGAAATCGGGCCGATCGTAGATGTTGCGGCTCAGCTCGAATGCGTAGGTCCGAAGGTAGTCCTTGCCCGGGTAGTTGAACAGCGCGACATAGTCGTCCAGGTCGAAGGTGACAACCTCCTCTAGAAAGCGCCGCGGCGTCAGCGTATCGGGATAGGTGACGATGGAGGTGCTGTCCTTCGATTCGTAGCGCCAGACGAAGCGCCGGGGCGGCTCGCCGAGATGAAAGACCAGCAGCCGATAGAACTCGGCCAGCATCGCCTCGCGCTCGGCGCGCAGGTCGTCGGCGGCGCGCTCGCCGCGCGCCGCATCGCGCAATCGCAAGCCCATCTGCTTCAGCTTCAGCGTCAGCAATCCGTTCATGCGGCCGGTGGCCGAGCTGTTGTGCGTCTCGGGCATCGCCTCCTTGGGCACCACCCCGTACTTCTCCACCAGGTCGACGAAGTAGGACCACCACCCGCCGTCGCCCAACGGCTCGTCGAGGAGATTCTCCACGTAGCGGTCGTCGAGCGGACGGTCGGCCATGTCGATCATGCCCTGCAGGAACAGGTTGGCCTTTTCGAGCTTGTCCCAGAACATCAGGAAGTTCTGGGAGAACTCGAAGGACGCGAGCTTGTGGCGACGGAGCACGTGCGGCCGCAGGACGTTGAATCCGGCGAACATCCAGCAGCGCCCCGAGCCCTTCTGATTGGTGATCTCGCCGGTCTTGATGCGATGATTGACCAGCGGATCGTGCGCGATGTAGCGCGCGCGGTTGAGCGCGACCTCCTGGATGTCGCCGTTGGCCACGATGTCCGCCAGCGCCCGCTCGGCGGGGGACGCACTCCTCTGCTGGATTCGGGCGATGAGGGCGGGCGTGATCGCGCCCTTCGGTTCCTGCGCCACGGCCGGGCCGAGAGCCCCGCAGGCCAGAAGGAACAGCAGTGCCGCCAGAGACAGACGCGTTGCGTTCATGCGAACCAAGCCTCCTCAGGGGGGGTAGTCCATATCGGGCGCCAGAATATCACAGCGCCCGAGTGGGCGCGCCGGTTTGTCGCGACCGGCCCCTGGCCCGGTGACGTCGCGGGGGATGAGGGCGTTGGGGTCGCTCGCTGGCGGACCGATTGCGCCCGTTCGGACAGCCCTGCTACGCTGACGGCTCGAACGATGGCCACGCGTCTCGGAGTGATCGAGGATGACCCCACGCTCACCGGCGGAACCACAAGGGCGCCGGCGCATTGTGCGGCGCATCGTCTGGATCGGTGTCGCCGTGCTGCTGCTGCTCAGTCTGCCCGTGGCGCTATTCAGCATCCACGCGGTGCGCCGCAGCCTGCTCGCCCAGGGCCTGGATGCGCTGCAGGGGTCCTTGCCGGGAAGCCTGGAGGTGGCGTCCTATCGCTGGCCTCATCCTGCGTGCATCGAGCTGGAAGGGATCCGCCTCATCGCCGGCCGGGACACCTTGCTCGACCTCTCCACCCTGGAGCTGTGCGTCTCCTTTCGCGACCTGGCCGCCCGCCGCCTGCGGATCTCGCGCCTGACCGTTGCCGGCAGTCTGGCCGACCTGGCCGCCTGGGCGGCCGCCGCGCCCGCTGCACCCCCGCCGGCCGAGAGCGAGTCCGCCGAGCCGGTGCCGTTTCTCCGGGCGGGGACGTTTCCGCCCATGCCGGCGGTGATGTGCGACGAGCTGCAGCTCGACCTCGAGCGGGTGCGGCTGCCCGGCGGCTCGGTGCTGGCGGATGTGCACGCCGATCTGTCCGCGGATCTCTCCGCGCCGGGCGAAGGGCGGCTCGATCTGCGCGCGCTGCGGCTGCGGGACGCGGCTGGCAGGTGGCGGATCGAGGAGACGCGCTGGAGCTTCGACCTCGCCCAGCGCACGACGGAGGGCCGCATCATTGGCCACCTGTCCCCCCACGGGCCGCTGCTCGTCGAGGCCGCGGCGGATGAGGCGGCCGGATTCCAGGTGACGGCCGCGCTCGAGGACAAGCCGCCCCCGCCGGATGGTCCGGGGCTGGTCCTTAAGGGCCGTCTTCTCCCGGGCGACGACCTGCCCGCAGGCGCCGCGTGGACCCTGGACCTGCTCACGCCCCCGGCACGACGGTTGGCGGCCGATCCGGCGCTGGCCGAGCTGCTGGCCGACACCGATCCGGAAGCTCGCCTGAGCGCCCGGGCCGGCGGCCGGATGACCTGGCACGAGGCGATCGATCTGGAGGGGTGGCTGCGGGTCGGGCCGTCACCGTGGTTCGAGCGCCTGGAGGCCTCCGTCTCCCATCGACCGGGCGTCACCGTGCTCGAGAGCCTTCTGGTGCACCGTGACCCGGTACGGATCCGGGCGAGCGGCAGCTTGCTGGAACAGGAGCTCGAGACGCTCCTGACGCTGCAAGCGGGCCGCTGGGGCGTTGCGGTGGAGGCGTGGGGACGAATTGAGCGCGGGGAGATGCTCCTGGCGCGCCTGGCGCCCGTCCGCGTGCATGCCTTGGCAGCGGGAGAGACGCCTTCGGAGACCGTGTCGCCCCCCGCCCTGCCGGCCGAACCAACCCTGCGCTTCGATCCGGCCACCGGGCGGGCCGATCTGCTCGGGCTGCGCCTGGTGGGCGATGCGGGCGATTGGACGTTTTCGGGGACCTTGGACGGCGAGCACCGAGGGCGGCTCGCCGCGCGCGCTGACTGGATGCGCGTGCCGCCCCTTCTCTGGTCCGTCTTGCCCGCCTCGGTCGTGGATGGTGCCGTGCGCGACTCCATCGAGCGCGGCTGGCGGGGTGCGGGCCCCTTCTGGCTGCAGGCCGACGCAGACGTCGATCTGGACGAGCCCCGGACCCTCCGCGCCGAGGGCCGCTTCGTGCTCCCCGGCCCCGATCTCTGGGCCCCCCTGGTGATGCCGCAGGCGAAGAGCTCCGACTGGGGCCCCATCGTGGGCACGGCACGGTTCGTAGAGGAGCCCGATCCGGGGGGCGGCGCGGCGCGCCACGTGCGTCTGGACCTGACCGAAACCGCGTGGATCGACGCTGCTTCCATGGCCGCCCATGCGTGGGGGGACACCCTCCAGATCGACTCGCTGCGTATCGCGATCGAGGACGTTGCGCTTGCGGCCGGCGGCGGGATCTCGCCGCGCGGGCTGGCAATCGACCTCGACGCCACGGCGCGGGGCACACGCCTGCTGCAACGGCTGATTCCCAGCTTGCCGCCTGCGGACCTGCTGGCGCTGGACGCGCAGGCCACCCTGCGCGGCACGCCCGCTCGGCCTATTGCGCGCGCGGCCGCCGGTCTCCATCTCCGCAGCGCGGGGCTCGATCTGCCCTCGCTCTCCATTCACGGACGCTGGCGCGACAGCACCGCGACGCTGCGGCTGGACGTGGACCAGAAGGCACGGCTGGGGCCCGTTGAGCTCGAGCGCGTGCGCTGTGCGGTGCACGCCGAACTGGGCGCTGCGGGCGACTGGACCGTGCGAAGCGACACGCTGAGCCTGCGGATCTTCGGCCGCCGGTTGCAGAACACTGCCCCGTTGCAGGTGCGCGTGCTGCCCGAGGATGCGGGCTTCGAGATCATCGCCTGCGAGCTGGGCGGCACGCTGGGCCGCCTGAGCTGCGCGGGAACGTGGCCCCCCGCACGCGGCCTGCGACTCGAGGCCGGCATCCCCTGGCCCGATGACCTGGACAATCTGCCGCTGCCGCCCGACCTGCGGGCGGAGCGACTCGACCTGGTCGCCGACGTCCACGGCGCCGACTCGCTGACAGCCCGCCTTACGGTCACGGGCCTGGACCTGGGCCCCCGCCGCGACGCCACCACCCGGTTGCACCTTTCGAGCGGCCACGGCCGATTGCGCGCCGAGCTGACCGCGGGCGCGGTGGGGTCGCCGTGGGCTCGTGCGCGTCTCGACGCGCCCTTCGGTCTGCAGTTGCACCCGTTCCGGACGCATCTGCACGATTCGCTCTGGACCCTCGACGCCGAGCTGAACGACGCGCCGCTCCCGTTGCTGGTGGGGCGCGGGTTCGATCTGGGCGCGTTTCTGCGCGGCGAGGATCCCGATCGCACGGTGCATCTCGACGGGCACGTGGTGGTGCGCGGCACGCCCTCCAGCCCGGCCGCAGGGTTCGCGGGCGTCTTTCGCCTGCCACCCGGCTCCCAGATCGGCGACTACCGAATCGACCTGGTCTCCGCACTGACTACACGCCCGACCGACGCAGCCTTGTTGACGGATGCGCTGCGCCCCGACCTCGGCGGGAGCGCGCTGAGACAAGAGGCGCTGCCTACCTCGAGCGACACCCTGGCGACCCATCCCGCCGCCCGTGGCGCCTTCGCGTTCTCGAGAGACGCCAACCGGCTGCTCGAAGGACACCTCACGCTGCCCCTCGAGCAAGCCGGGCGCGGCGACGGGCGCCCGCCGGGCCAGGCGCCGGACTCGGAGGGCGTGGAACCGCGGCCGGTGCCGCTGCGCCCCCATGCGTCCCGGCCCCTCAGGCTGACGGTCGATGCGCCCGCGCTGGATCTGGCCCAGCTTCGTCCGCTCCTGCCCGCGTCGGTGGATCTGCGCGGCCGGGGCGCGCTGCACCTGGCAGCCACGGGACCGGTCTCCGATCCCGACCTCCGGGGAGGCGTCAACCTGACCGGCGCCTACCTGGCCACGGCCGACGGCAACCGCTTCTCCGCCCGCAGCGCACTGACGGTGGCGGGCACGCTGCGCCGGCCGCGCCTCACGGGCGAGATGACGATCCAGGATGGGATCCTGCGGATCCCCGACCCTCCGGCCAAGCTCCATCCGACGGAAGGGTCGGCCGTGTTATGGGAGCTTTCTTCCACCGGGGACGAAGCCGACGCGTCGGCCGCACCCGCAGAGAGCGATGCCGGACCCCAGGGCCCGGGCGAGACATCGCCCGCGGTGCCCGGCCCCGCAATCCCCGGCGACGCAAGGGCGGCGCTCGAGGAGGCGCCGCCGGTGGCACCCGAGGTCCAGATTCGCATCCGCGTGCCCGGCCGGCTCTGGATCCGGGGGCGCGGGCTGGAGGCGGAGCTGGCGGGCGACATCACGGTCTCGACGCGCGGCGAGACGCCGGTCGTCTTCGGCGAATTGCAGGCGGTGCGGGGCGATTTGACGTTTCTCGGAAAGCGCTTCTCGGTTGAGCGCGGCCAACTGATCTTCGCCGGACTGAAGGAGATCGACCCGGAGCTGGATCTGACCCTGGCCATGCAACAGGAGCAGCGTGTCTTCCGCATCCACGTCCGCGGCACGGCGCTCAATCCGGAGCTGTCCCTCTCCTCCGATCCCGAGCTCCCCGAGGGCGACATCGTCTCCTACCTGGTCTTCGGCCGACCGCTCGATCAGCTCGATACGGGCCAGACCGCCTACCTGCGCGACTCGGCGTTCGAGGCCGGCCGGCAATCGCTGGCCGCTCGCCTCGGCAGCCGTCTGGCGCGCCGGATCGGCGTCGACCAGCTCACCATCCGCAGCGACCGGCAAGCCGGCGGCCAGGCGCTCGTGATCGGCAAGTATCTCAATCGCCGCACGCTGGTCCGCTACGCCCAGGCGCTGGACGACGCCCGCGGGTTCGCCATCGACCTGGAGTACTGGCTATCGCAGAACATCGAGGTCACAACGCAGGTGAACAAGATCGATCAGTCGGGCATCGAGGTGAACTGGCGAAGGGACTACTGATTCGCAGCCAGCACGGCAGGAGTCAGGAGACCCTGACACCCGCAACGGGCAGCGGTGCGCCGGCGGGGAGCGGTCCCATCGGCGGCAGTCTGGCGCAGACCCATTAGGGCTTTCGCAGGAGCGCATCAGATTCGTGTCAGCGCGACTTGGCCACCCGCACGCTGATGGGCTATGCTTCTCGGTTCTATCATCGACGAAGGAGCGCGCGCGCAGCGACGCCACCCGGGCGGTCGGCGCTGCGCCGCACGCCACAACGTAGGCACGGGAGGTCAGGCATGAAGCAACCGGTGATCCTATCCGCGGTGCGGACACCGATCGGGTCGTTCAGCGGGGCGCTCTCCGGCGTCGCGGCCGTGGAACTGGGCGCTACGTCGATTCGCGCGGCGGTCGAGCGGGCGGGAATCGCGCCCGAGAACGTCGACGAGGTGATCATGGGCATGGTGCTGCAAGGCGGCGTGGGACAGGCGCCTGCCCGGCAGGCCGCCATCGCGGCCGGCATTCCCGACACCAAGAGCGCCTGGACGATCAACAAGGTCTGCTCTTCGGGGCTGAAAGCGGTGATGGAGGCGGCCGGCTCGATCATGCTCGGCGAGAACAGCATTGTGGCCGCCGGGGGCATGGAGAACATGAGCCGGGCGCCCTATGCATTGCCTCAGGCCCGCACCGGCTACCGCTACGGCAACGGCGAGATCGTGGACATCATGGTGCACGACGGGCTCTGGGACCCCTACGCGAATCAGCACATGGGGATGTGCGCCGAGGTCTGCGCGTCCGAGAACGCCATCAGCCGGGAGGCGCAGGACGCCTTCGCGATCGAGTCCTACCGGCGCGCGAACGCCGCCATCGCCGACGGCCTGTTCAAGGAAGAGATCGAACCGGTCGTGATCAAGGGGCGCAAGGGCGATACGGTGGTCGACACCGACGAAGAGCCCGGACGTGGCAAGCCCGACCGCATCCCCACCCTGCGCCCGGCCTTCAAGCCGGACGGCACGGTGACGGCCGCCAACGCGTCGTCGATCAACGACGGCGCTGCCGCGTTGATCGTGGCCGATGCAGACTGGGCGGAGAAGCAGGGCAAACGGCCTCTGGCCCGCATCCTCGGGTGGGCGACCTTCAGCCACGACCCGGTCCACTTCACCACGGCGCCCACCGGGGCCGTGAAGGCCCTGCTGGAGAAGCTGGACTGGAAGACCTCCGACGTCGACCGTTTCGAGATCAACGAGGCGTTCGCCGTGGTCAGCCTGTACAACAACAAGGCCCTCGGGTTGGACGGGTCCAACGTCAATGTCCGCGGCGGCGCGGTGGCGATGGGGCACCCCATCGGAGCATCGGGCGCGCGCGTCCTGGTCACGCTCCTCCATGTTCTCAAGCAGGAAGGCCTCAAGCGCGGCATCGCCAGCCTGTGCAACGGCGGCGGCGAGGCGACGGCGCTGGCCGTGGAGATGCTCTAACCCGTCTCCGGCAGCCTCCGCGGACGCCGTAGGCGACGCCCGGCCACTCAGGGTGGCCGGGCGTATCGCTGCTGGTCGTCTTGCGGCCGCTTGCTTCGTCGCCGCCGGGGGAGGCTCGTGCCGAATCCGATGGCCGAGATCCGCCACCCCAGCGTCGCGGCCATTCTGCGGATGCGCTCCGCCCGATCCCCGGTTCATCGGCCGCGCCCGGCGTCCGAAGAATATCCCTGGGGAGCCGGATTCCCCGGGAGAGGACCATGAGCGCACCAGAGAACGCCGACACGCCCGCTGCAACCGCGATTCTTCGTCACCTGAAGCCGGTGACCGGCACCGACGCCAACAATCGCAGGACGCAGTTCTTCGCCATCCCGGTGGCCGGACTCCGACTCGACCTGGTGACCGGATTCGACCTCTACATGCGCGGCAGCTCGGCCGGGAAGTTCGTGCTCTACCGCCGCGGGGAATTCGTCTTCACCGAGCAGCACCGCCAGACGCTGGAAGAGAGCCGTGTTCGCTACCTCTACGTCACACGGGAGGATCAGGGCCTCTACGCCGCGTACCTCGAGAACAACATCGAGGAGATCGTGACCGACCCGAGCCTGGAGTCCGATCAGAAGTCGGCCATGGTCTACACCTGCTCCTCGTGGATGGTGCGCGACCTGCTCCAACGTCCCTGGGCGGGCGAGAACCATCGCCGCGCCAAGCGGATGGTGCACAACACGGTGGCCCACCTGCTGCGCGGCCCCGGCCATCTGGACAGCATGGTGCGGATGCTGGAAACCGACTACCGCCTCTTCACCCACGCCGTGAACGTGTGCGTCCTCGGGTTGGGATTGGGGGAACGGGCCGGCCTGAGCATCGATGAACTGAACGAGCTCGGAACCGGACTGCTGCTGCACGATCTGGGGCTGTCCGAAATGAGTCCCACGATCATCGGTAAACTGTCGCGCGGCGAGACGCTGACCGAGACCGAGCAGGAGGCCTTCGAGAACCATCCGCAGACGGGTGTCGATCTGTTGAAGCGGACGCAGAAGTTCGGTCCCGCCGTGCAGGCGGTGGTGCTGCAGCATCACGAGCGCAGTACGGGCGACGGGTATCCCCAGGGGCTGCGAGCGCCGCGGATTCACCTCTATGCCAAGATCTGCGGGCTGGTCGACATGTTCGACGTGCTGACCACGGGCGCCGGCCATCAGGAGCGGCTCGACACGTTCGCCGCCCTCCAGTGCATGCGCAAGACGATGCGCCGCCAGTTCCACCCGGAACTGTTGCGGCTGTTCATCCTCATGCTGGGGCGGCCGGCCGTCGCCGAGGAAGGCTCGGATACCGAACGCAAGTCGGCCGCCTGACCCACTTCGCACAATCGCCGGTAGCCACGGACCGGCCGACGGGGTAGGCTGTGCGGTATTCCTGCCCAGCATACCTACTGAGACGCGAAGGAGAGGCCGATGAAGATCACCTTCTGGGGCGGCGCACGGAACGTCACCGGATCGCGCCATCTGGTCGATGTGGACGGCCATCGTTTTCTGCTCGACTGCGGCCTCTTCCAGGGTCGCCGCGCGGAGGCCGAGACCCGCAACCGGAAGCTGCCCTTCGATGCGAGCCAGGTCGATGCGGTCGTGCTTTCCCACGCGCACATCGATCACAGCGGCAATCTGCCCATGCTGGTCAAGTCCGGATTCGAGGGCTTGATCCACTCCACCCGCGCCACGGGCGCGTTGCTCGAGCCGATGCTGTACGACAGCGCCCACATCCAGGAGCGCGACGCCGAATTCCTCAACCGGCGCGAATCGCGCAAGAACATGGAACCGGTCGAGCCGCTCTACACAGCCGTGGACGTCGATCACACCCTGCAGAAGATCTCCGGCCACACCTACGGGGTGGGCTTCGAAGTGGTGCCCGGTGTCCAGGTTCACTTTCGGGACGCCGGACACATCCTGGGGTCGGCCCTCTCCGTGCTGGACATCGAAGAGAACGGCGCCCGGCGGCGCGTCTGTTTCACGGGAGATCTGGGCCGCTCTCATTTGCCGATCATCCGTGATCCGGAAACGGTGTCCGACGTCGACACGCTCATCATCGAGAGCACCTACGGCAATCGGCGTCACGACGAAGCGGTCAACGTGCCCCAGAAGATGGCCGAGCTCCTGAACCGCGCCCACGAGCGCAAGGGCAAGATCCTGATCCCGGCCTTCGCCGTGGGACGCACGCAGGAAGTGGTCACCGTGCTCAAGGAGCTGTTCGAGAGCGGTAAGGTGCCGCGCATGCCGGTCTACGTCGACAGCCCTCTGGCCGTCAACGTCACCGAGGTGTTCCGTAATCACCCGGAATGCTTCGACGAGGAGACCCTCTCGCTGCTTCACGACGACCACACCGATCCCTTCGGCTTCAAGCTGATCCACTACATCCAGGAAACGGACGAATCCAAGGCGCTCAACGAGAAGGAAGGGCCGATGATCATCATCTCGGCCTCGGGCATGTGCGAGGCCGGGCGCATCCGCCACCATCTGTTCAACAACATCGAGAACGCCAAGACGATGATCATCATCGTCGGCTTTCAGGCGGAGCACACGCTCGGCCGCAAGCTGGTCGAGCAGATGGAAGAGGTGAAGATTTTCGGCGAGCCGATGCGACGCCGCGCGGAGGTGCATGTGATCGACGCCTTCAGTGCGCACGCCGATCGTGACGAGCTGCTGGAGTGGGTCGGCGCGCTCAAGCATGCTCCCCGCAAGATCTTTGTCGTGCATGGCGAGGAGGAGCAATCGCTCAGCTTCGCGGAAGCGCTCAAGCAGCGCGGCTTCAGGAAGACGATCGTTCCGCAGATGGGCGAGACGCACGAACTGTAGCGCGGTGTGAGAGGCCCCGGCACTGCACTGGCGCACCTCCTACTGGTCTCTTGTAGCGCAACGGAGATGCAGGCGCACCTTCTTGACGCGTGTGCATTCAAAGGCACTCCCGGCTTTCCCCCACGTGAGAACAGGCCCATGCCTGGTGATGCCCACCTGGAGTACTCAGCCCGTCCGTGTTAGTCTAACTGAAACCTCCGAGCCCCCGCGAGGAAATCACATAGGCCCTAACCCGTCGACGCAGGGGCGCCTGGTCCGCCACCCCCCGTGTGCCCCGCGCTCGTGACCGCTGGAGGTCACCGTGAAACGCATCGCGCTCGCACGATCGAGCACGGTCTTCCTTGTTTGCCTATCTTTCGCCGACTTCTCGGCAGCCTTGGCATCAGACGACAGTCGCGACGTGCTCGAAGAGATCGGCGCCAGGCCTTACGGCCAGGCGCCATGTTGCGGATGCGATGAGTCATCAGAACGCCGGAAGATGTCTTGAGCGGGAGTCCACGGCTCATAACCAGGGAGGGCAGGACGCCGAGCTTGCCCCCTATGACCACGCACCCTTCCTCTGTGGGTCACGTGGCGCATCTCCGCATGTATAACCGGAAGAGGAGTCGCGTCTCGTATGGGATGGCTGACAAGGTAGCCATGCACCAACGGCGCAACCGCACTCTTCCGCCACACGAGGATTGGAGGATGAAATGAGGTCAATCCGCTGCAGGCACTGGATGGCGGCCCTTCTGCTGGGCCTGGTTGCTTTGCCTTCGGCAGAGGCGACAGAACCCACCTTTGCCTATGAAACCATGATCGACGGATACTACCTCTCGCACGGCAAGGAGGCCGTGGTGGACGAGGTCGGGAATGCCTATGTCATCGCGTCCTGGTACTCGGATCAGCAGCATCTCGATATCCTGGTGATCAAGCTGGATCCGGCTGGTGACCCGGTGTGGACGGTCCCGATCGTGGGCGAGGAACTGGAACATGACAGCGCCGCCGACATCGCCCTGGACTCGGAGGGCAACCTCTGGATCACGGGCTGGACCAGCTCCGACAATTTCCCCACAACGCCCGATGCGTTGTATCCGACTCAAATCCACTTCCAGGATGCATTCCTGATGAAGATGGATCCCGAGGATGGGGCGATTCTCTACTGCACCTATCTCGGTGGGGATTATACGGATCGCGGCGCCGGTATCACGCTCAACGAGGCCAACGAGATCTATGTCGTGGGCGTGACGGGATCCACCGACTATCCCACCACGCCCGACGCCTATCAGGGCGAGCCGAGCGCGCCGCTCTACGCTTTTACCGACGCCTTCATCACGAAGTTCTCACCCGACGGCAGGACGATTCTGTACAGCACCTACTTCGGCGGATACGAAGACGATTGGGCTGAGAATGTGGACCTCGACCAGGGGCAGAATATCGTTGTCTCGGGGCGCACGAGGTCGGACGACTTCCCGCTGATCAATCCCATTCAGTCCACCCCCAATACGATCTTCGTTTCTCAGTTGTCGGCCGATGGAAGCACGCTGCAGTTCAGCACCTATCTCGGGGGCGATGATGTCGACGCCGTGACGTCGATGGCCGTGGACGGAGAGGATTACGTCTATCTGACAGGATACACCCGCTCCATCGACTTCCCGACCACGCCGGGATCCTTCCAGGATACGTTCATCGGCGAGATCCTGGGCTGCGAGGAGGGGTTCCCGCCTGTCGACGTCAACTGCTCCGACGGCTTCGTCGTCAAGATGGCGACCGACGGCACCGGCATGGTCTACGGAACCTTCCTGGGCGGGCTCCTGCCTGATCAGGGTCGTGCGATCGCCGTCGACGAAACGGGATCTGCGCACGTGGCCGGGTACACGGTATCGGCCGATTTCCTGGGAACCGGAAACGTCTACGCGTCCATCTTTGTCGCAAAGCTCAATCCCAGCGGGAGCGAGCTCGAGTTCGCCCTCACCAAGCAGTCGAGCAGCGCCAATGCCGGTCACGGACTCGCTCTCGATGCGAGCAACGATGTCTACTTCGCGGGCGCCGTCCACGCCCCCGCCGACATCTACATCGCGAAGCTCTTCACGCAACCTGCTTCGGTCGGGAGCCTTGGAGACATGGACGGCGGCCGCGGACTGCGGCTGGCCCCCTGCACGCCGAATCCCTTTGCGAGCGCCGCACGCATCGCCTACGCCATTCCCAGCACGGCCGGTGCTTCTGCCGTGAAGTTGACGGTTCACGATGCCTCGGGACGTCTGGTGCGAACGCTGGTCGAGGGGACACGTGAGCCCGGCGTTCACAGCGCGACCTGGGACGGCACCGACCACGCGGGCCAACAGGTCTCCACCGGCGTGTATCTCTACAACCTGCGCTGGAACGGCGAGGCCCGCAGTCGCCGCGTGCTGTTGCTGCGGTAGCCTGGCCCGCGCTTGAAAGGAGGCAAGCTCATGTTGTGCCACCGGGCAAACCACCCGCGATGGCTGGGATCGGCGCTGGCGCTGCTGGTGCTTGGCGGTGCAGGAGGCGCCGCCGCCGATTCACTCTTCGACCCTCCGGTACCCTACTTCTCTGGAGGACTGCCCTGCGATGTGGCGGCCGCGGATGTGAACGGCGACCTCTGGGCGGATCTGATCGTAGCCAACGAGGGCGCCCACTCGGTCTCCGTGCTTCTGAACGCCGGCGACGGAACGTTTCTGTCCGCGACGCCCTTTCCGGTGGCCGGCGCGCCGCTGGCGGTGGCGGTGGCGGAGATGAACGCGGACCCATTCCCCGACATCATCGCGTCCAATTCCACTACGAACAACGTCTCGGTGCTGATCAACCTGGGCGACGGCACCTTCGCGGCGGCCGCGGACTACCCCTGCGGAGCCGCTCCCTGGGGCATCGTGGCCGCTGATCTGAATGGAGACCAGGCCGCCGACGTGGCCGTGGTCAACCACGATGCGGACAGCTTCTCCGTGCTCCTCAACAACGGTGACGGGACGCTGTCCTTGAGTGGGCTCTTCGCCGCGGGCGGCGCGTATATCTCCCCCGCCTGGTTGACGACCGGTCACTTCAACAACGACGAGCATCTCGACATCGCCGTCACCAAGAACTACCACAATCTCTATTTCAATGCCGGTTACGTGCAGATCTACTTCAACGACGGCGCCGGCTCTTTCACGTCGACGCAGACCTTCGAGACCGGACGCACCGCAACCACGCCCATGACGGCGGACTTCGACGGGGATCAGGACGTCGATCTGGCCGTGTCGGGCTTCGTGAACAACTCCTACCGGATCAGCGTGCTGCTCAACGACGGCGCCGGCACGTTTGCGTCGCCATCCTACTATTTCGCCGGGGCCGGCGGACGGGCCACCGCCGGCGACTTCGACGCCGACGGCGACGTTGATGTCCTCGTCTCGGAGGCCGACGTTTACGCCAGCTCGTTCTCCGTGGTGCTCAACAACGGGGACGCCACCTTCGCCGACCCCTTTACCGTGTCGGTGGGCTCCGACCCGCGGGGCATGACCGGCGCCGACATCGACCGCGACGGGGACCGAGACGCGGCGGTGGCCGTCCAAGGCGAGCATACGGTGGCCGTGGCCATCAACCTGACAGATCCGGTCGCCGCTGCGCCGCGCGAGGCCCCCTCCGCGCTCCGGACGAGCGTTCAACTCCTCGGGAACGTCCCCAATCCGTTCGGCCGCTCCACGACGGTGCGCTACGCGCTGCCCCATGCGGCGCCCGTCACCCTGGAGGTGCTCGATCTCCAGGGTCGACGGGTGCGGGTGCTGGCGGCGGGTGTGCAGGGGCCGGGCATCATCGCAGCCTCCTGGGACGGTCGCGATGCGAGGGGCAGCGCCTTGTCGAGCGGGGTCTATCTCTACCGGCTGCGGGCGGGCGCGTTCGTCGAAGAACGCAGCATGCTGCTCATGCGTTAGTACATTCACGGGCTAAGGGAAGGCTTCCTTCTCCGGGGCAGTTGTTTGAGAATCCTGGCCGGGTTCGGCGGGGGTGCGGCGGTCTTCCCGGATGGTCACGCGACCCTGACCAACTCCGTCATCGCCTTCGGAGTGGACGGAGAGGCGATCTGGTTGGCGCCGACCACCAGCACGGCGATCCCGGTCTGCTGCGATCTCTACGGCAACGAGCGGGGCGACTGGGTGGGCGCGATCTCCCCCCAGCACGGCTCCTCGGGCAACATCTCCGCAGACCCCCTCTTCTGCCGCGAGCAGAACCCGGGGGCGCCGCTCAGTCTCGACAGCGCCTCGCCCTGCATCCCCTTCTCGGCCCCCAATCCCGAGTGCGACGGGATCGGAGCCTGGGGAGTCGGATGCGGCGCGACGAGCAGACAGCGGGCCGCCATCGGGTGAGCTGGGATGGTTGCGACGCCCGGGGACGAATCGCCGAATCCGGAGTCTACGATGCCGAGCGGCGGGCCGGGCGCCACGAGGAGGCCCGCCCCGTCCTGATCATGCTCTAGGAAATCGATCAACCGGCGGGCCCGGCCCCCCCTCGGCGATCCGGTCGAGCGCCGCCGAGGCCAGCGCGTAGCCGAAGATTCCCGGCACCGCGATGGCGCTCGGCAGCGGCGGGCGGCCGGCGGCGCCGGCTGCTGTCTCGACTCGCCCGCCGGGCGGCTCGATCGAGTAGACGCAGAGAATGCCGGTCGTGATGCCGCGCGCCCGCAGCCGGCCCCGCACGGTGCGCGCCAGCGGACAGCCGCGCGTGGCGGCCAGATCATCCACGCGCACCTCGCCTCCCTTGCGGCGGGCCGCCGCGCCCATACTGCTCGCGACCGGGATCGCGCGCTCGACGCACGCGGCCAACAGGTCCACTTTGGCCGTAACGTTGTCGAGCGCATCGACGACCAGGTCCGGAAGCGGCGACAGCAGCTCGCCGCTTATCAAGGCATCAAACCCGACCGCGCTCACGCGCACCCGGGTATCCGGACAGAAGCGGGCCAGATGCTCGGCCATCACCTCCACCTTGATGCGTCCGATCTCGGCCTCGCCCGCGAAGGGAAAGCGGTTGAGCGAGGAGGGCGTGACGTGATCGAAATCGATCAGATGCAGGCCGCCTACGCCGCTGCGCGCCAGCGCCAGTGCGGCGTGGCTGCCCACGCCGCCGACACCGACGACGGTCACGTGCGCCGCGCGGATGCGCGCGAAGGCCCGCGACCCGTAGAGCGCCGCCGTGCGCGCGAAACGCGCCGGGATCTCAGGTAAGGCCGAAGAGCTCATGGGCATTCGCCGTCGTTACGCGGGCGACCTCGGCCGCGGCCATCGATCGCAGCTCGGCCAGCGCCCGACCCACCTGGGCTGTGTGCGCCGGCTCCACCTGTTCGGGCGGAACGCCCTCCAAGCCGATCGAGGGCGCATCGGTTTCCAGCAGCACCCGCTCCAGCGGCGTCGACCGCGCGCTGCGCCGTGGACGCTTGGCGCGCGGCCGGGTGATGGCCCCGCCGAAGGAGAGATGGAGGCCCAGGTCGAGGAAGCGCTGCGCCAGTTCGGGCCCGCGCGAGAAGGCGTGCACCATGCCGCGCAGCCGGGGTCGGTAGTCGGATAGGATGTCGAGCAGTTCCTCGAAGGCCCCGCGGCAGTGCAGCGAGACCGGCAAGTCCAGGTCCACGGCCAGGTCGAGCTGCTGGCGCAGGATGTGGCGTTGCCGCTCGGGGCCCGGCGGGTCGACCTTGGAATCCAGGCCGATCTCGCCGATCCCGACCGCGGCCACTGCGCTCAGGGCATCGTTCAGCCGGCCTGGATTCAGCTCCTCGTCGGCCGCCCACGGGTGGAGGCCCAGCATGACGGCCACGCGCGGCTCCTGGGCCAAACGGGCCACATCACCCCAAGAAGCAAGGTCATAGGCCGGCACCACAACGCGTGCGACCCCAGCTTCCTCGGCGCGGCGCAGAGCCGAAAGGGCGTCGCTCCCGAGCGGGTCCATGTAGAGATGACAGTGGCAGTCGATCCAGCGCATGACAGCATAGTGCCTCAATGAGGGCCGTCTGTGCAGAGGAAATCACACCCCGCTGAACGGCGCCGCTGCCAGGGGGGCGCAAAGGCGTGGAGCACGGAGGCGCTGGGCGGTATCATCAAGAGCGTCCCGTCGAGACACGCGAGGAGAATGCCATGAACAGCCAACGGTCCTGGAAGAGGCAGCGCGGCGTGCCTGCGGCGCGGCGCTTAGGCGGGTGGCTGATCTGCGCGTTGCTCACGGCGCAACTCGCGCCCGCAGCAGCCTACGAAATCGGCCACACGACCATCGTCTGGGTCGACCCCGCGCGCGGCAACCGCGAGATCGAGACCGAGGTCTTCTATCCGGCCGAGGTCCCCGGCGAGGAGGTCCCCGTCGCCGAGCCGCCGGCCGGCGGCTTTCCCGTGGTGAGCTTCGGACACGGGTTCCTGATCCCCGTGGACGACTACGCGTTCGTGTGGGAGGGCCTGGCGCCCGAGGGCTACCTGGTCTGCCTGCCCCGCACGGAAGGTGATCTCTCGCCCAGCCACCTCGACCTGGGACTCGACCTGGCCTTCATCTGCGGCGCCATGCGAACCGCGGGAACCGATCCGGCTTCACCCTTCTACAACAAGGTCGCTGAGAGATGCGCCGCCGGCGGCCACTCGATGGGCGGCGGGGCCAGCTTCCTGGCGCTGGCCGCCGACCCGACCCTGACCTGCATCTTCAACTTCGCGGCGGCCGAGACCAACCCCTCGGCCATCGAGGCCGCGGGTCAGATCACCGCACCGGCCCTGCTGCTGGCGGGATCCCTGGATTGCGTCACGCCGCCCGATGTTCACCAGCTCCCCATGTACGAAGCCCTGGCTTCAGGATGCAAGACGTACGTCGAGCTGCTGGGGGCCAGCCACTGCCAGTTCGCCGAGTACAACTTCCTGTGCGGCCTGGGCGAGATCGGCTGCCCCGCGCCCACGATCACCCGGTCTGAACAACATGCTCTCAGTCTGACGCTGGTGACCCCTTGGCTGGACGCTTTTCTCGCCGAGGATCCCCTCGCTTGGGAGACGTTCCAGACGCTGCTGGAAACCCAGGGCGGCATCAACTATCTCCAGGATTGCCCGGTGAGCCACACACCGCCTCCCGCGGCGTCGAGCGGCGTCGCCCGCCTGTTCGAGGCCCGTCCCAATCCGGTCACGGGCAGCGTGACGATCGGTCTGCAGCTTCCGTCGCCGCGCGTCGTGCGTTCGGCCGTCTACGGCGCCAATGGGCGCTGTGTGCACCGCTGGGAGCCCGCACGCCTGTCGGCCGGACGTCATCGTCTGCGCTGGGATGGACGCGACGAACGGGGCCGCCCCGTGCCCACCGGCTGCTACTTCTGCCGGCTCGACGACGAGGCCGGCGGTGGGGGATTGCGCTTCCTGATCGTGCGTTGATCCCCACGCCGCAGGCGTTGCCGGCACGGAAGCGAACGCACAGGCGAGGGACCGCGAACGGTGAAGCTCGGCAGCAACATCGCCGAATGGCTGAACATCCGGCCGCACGAGGTGCGCGCACTCACGCTCTCGTTCTGGGGGGCGTTCCTGGTGCTGGCCTTCATGACCCTGGCGCGCTCCCTGAGGGATGCGGTCTACCTGGCCACCTTCGATGTGCGAACCCTCCCCTACATCATGGCCGCGGTGGTCGTGTTGAGTCTCCCGACGGTCGCGCTCTTCTCGCGGCTGATGGGGCGTCACCGGCCGCTGGATGTGCTGAGAGTCACCGCGCTCATCGAGATGGCCGGGTTGCTCCTCATCTGGCCGCTGGCAGCCGAAGCGTCTCCGGCCGTCATCGTGCTCTTCTACCTGTGGACCGCGCTGGGCACGCTGTTGCTCACCTCCGGCTTCTGGATCGTGACCGCCGAGCAGTTCGAGATCCGCGGGGCCAAGCGACTCTTCGGGCTGATCGGCGCCGGAGGAACGGCCGGCGCCATGGTGATGGGCTTCTCGCTGACCTGGATCACCGAGCAGGTGGCGCTGTCGCTCCTCGTTCCGCTGCTGGTCCTGTTGCTGCTCGTCTTTGTCGTCCTGGAAACGCTCCTGCCCGGCCAAGCGAAGAGAGCCGACCGGCAGCCCCCCGATCCCTCCGCGGAACGAGCGTCCAGCGCGGGCCGCTCAGCGACGGACGCACCCCGCGACCTCGACAGCACGCGCGACCGCGTGCGGCTGATCTGGAACTCGCCCCATCTACGCACCATCGCCGCGATCGTCCTGATCGCCACGATGGCCAGCACCCTGGTGGACTACCAGTTCAAAGACTACGCCACCGCCCACCTCGCGGCGCAGGAGGCCGGGAACGTGGGACGCGGACTGACCCGCTTCTTCGGCACCTTCTACGCAATCACCGGCGGTTTGGCGATGCTGGTGCAGCTCGTGGGCGCCGCCCGCATCATGGCGGTCGCCGGCGTCGGGGGCGGGCTGGCTATCCTGCCGGCCACTCTGCTCATGGGTTCGCTGGGCCTGCTCTTCCTGCCCACGCTGTGGCTGGCGGCACTGGTGCGCGGCGCCGACAACGTGCTGCGCAAGTCGGTCCACCGGCCGTTCCTCGAGTACCTCTACGTCCCCCTGCCCGCCCCGTTGCGGCGCAAGACCAAGACCTTCATCGACTCGGTCGTCGACAGCGTCGCCGAGGGCGTCGGCGCACTCGCGATCTTCCTGCTGGTGACGCTGGCCGGCCTCCCGGCGCGTGCGCTCGCGATCCCCGTCGTGCTCGCGGCCCTGTTCTTCATCCACCGCAGCCGGCAAATGGGCCGCGAGTACTTCGACACGATCGTCGATCGCCTGAGGTCGGCGGAGGCCGACGCCTGGGATCGCGAGGGCGATCGGGCGGGCAATCGGCGCCTGCTGAGCGCGAGCTTCACGCGGCTCGACCTGGGGACACTCCACGCGAACATCGATTTGCCAGCCCTCGCCAGTGGGGCCCATGCGCGGCGCGACGCCGTTCCAGCAGTGGGCACGGCGTCCTCCGACCGATCGGAGGCGACGACCGAACCCGATGCGCCGCCGGCCGATCTCCTGACGCGCCTGCGTTCGCCTGATGAGCGCGACGTTCGCGCGGCTCTGGAGGAGCTGGCCGCTCAGAGGCGCCCCACGTTCGAGCAAATCGAGGCGCTCGTGCGGCTGCTGGCCCGCGATCGCCTCTACGAACAGGTCGTGGCGACCCTGGCGGGCTGCGGTGACGAGGTCCTCAAGCCATTGACCGCCATTCTGGCCGATCCGCAAGCCGACTTTGTCATCCGGCGTCGGGTGCCCAATGTCCTGGCCGCGACCGGCGGACCGGCGGCCGACGATGCACTGATCGACGCTCTGGCTGCCGATCGGTTCGAGGTTCGCTACCGCGCGGCCGTCGCCCTGCGCAAGCGGCGCCTGCGAGGATTGCCCACGTCCCGGCGCGACTGGCGCCAACACGTCTGGCGAGCGATCGCCGCGGAGGTGCAGCGCGATCGGCCCGTTTGGGAGCTTCAGAAGATCTTGGACCAACCCGCCGCGTCGGAGGACGACCTGGTCACGCGCCGGGTGGGTGTGCGCGGCGAGCTCAGCCTCGAGCACACCTTCCGCATGCTGTCCCTGGTCCTCGATCCCGAGCCGGTGCGCGCGGCTTTCCAGGGCATCTTGCTGCAGGATGAGGGGCTGCGCGACTTCGCGCTCGAGTACCTCGAGCAGGTGTTGCCCGACCCGATCCGCAAGCGGCTGTGGGTCTTCATCGGCGACGTCAGCGATCGCCAGCGCACGCGGGCCCTGCGTCCGCTCGATCGCGTCGTTTCGGATCTGATGACGACGCGCGCCACGCTCTTCGCCGGCGAGGAGGAGCGCGACGCGCTGAAGCGAATGCTGAAGGACCGCTCCTAGGACCAGGCGGGGCGATACGGAATCGCTATCGGGGGCGAAGCGACCCAGGAGACTGCGCCGGGCGTGAATTGCGACTCCAGGCGGGCCCGGTCGCTCAGCGGTCGATCCACACCAGGCGTCCGGCGCTCTCGGGCGGGAAAGGCGCCGCCACGTCGCGGTGATCGCGCCGCGCGCCCGCCACGCGGTAGAGATAGAGGCCCGACGGTATTGGACGACCGTCTTCGTCGCGGCCGTCCCAGTCGAACACGAGGCGCACGCCGCCTGCCGGCGACGGGGCGACCCACCGGGGCTCCACCAGCTCGGCCACGCGCCGGCCGCTCAGATCGTGCACCAGCAACCGCGCCCCCGTGAGCTCCTGCGGCAGGTCGCAGGTCAACGCCACCACCTGCCCCGCGCGGGCCGGAGACGGGCGGGCCGGCGGCCAGACCGCACGCGCGTGGGACGGGTCATCACAGGATCCCGGCTGCGCGAACAGGTCGGACCACTCCAGCTCGAGGCGTGCGAGGTTGCCCACCTGCAGCCGCCCCGTGAACCAGAGCGTCATATCGCGCCACCCGCGACAGCCCAGAACCAGGATGTGCATGTCGGTGCTCTGGAACGCCGTGTCCCATAGGCCCGCCATCGTCGCGGTGGCGCCCCCCGGGGGATCGAGCGTCAGGTAGTACGGCGCCCAAGGCGAGATGCCCGTGCGTCCGTCGATGTCGCTGTTGTTGGTGCTGATGACGTGTCCGTCCATCCACTCGGGCTGCGGACGCCGGACGTCGTAGAAGCCCAGCGTCTTCGAAGTCTTGATGACGCCGGCCGCGCCCGCGGGCACGTAGTAGTTCAGGAACCCGCCCGTGGCGATCTCGTACCGTCCGAGCTCGCCGAAGACGGTATCGAGATGGGTCGCCGGATCGGGACCGAGCTCCATGGTCAGCGCGTAGCGGCAGGCCATCGTGCGCGGCAACGCCTCGGGATGATCGGGTCCCGTGGAGGAGTTCCAATCGTGCAGCGAAGCCGCCGTGCCGAACTCGTTGACGGCTGTGACGGCGCTCACGTATCCGGGGAACGCGCAGTTGACCCAACAGGGAGAATCATCGGACGGCTCCCACGCGCAGATCACATGATGCCATTGCTGCGTGATGCTGGGCGGCAGGACCATGAACTGCAGCTTGCGGGCCGACAACGTTCCGTAGGGGGCCCCCACGAGCTCGCCCCAGCAAGACGTCGACCGGCAGGCATAGGCATAGGCCCAGTCGCCGAAGGTGCAGGCGACCTTCAGGTCGAGCGCATCCATCGTGCTGGCGGGGTAGACCTCGTGGACGGCGTCGACGATGCCCTGGATCTCCTCCTCGCACGCCGCGGGCAGAAAGGTCCAGTTCTCGCAACGCGACCGCGCCGCCGGCCAGGCGTACCCGAACGCGGACAGGTATTGTTGATAGGCCAGCTCCACGTATTCGGCCATCAGGTACCCATGCGCGTAGCCCATCTCGTAGTGCGATCCCCACACGTGCAGCACCGTGTATCCCTGGCCCGCCTCCAACTCCTGCGCCACGATGCGCCCATTGACGTCCTGTCCCTGGACCACGAGCGGCGGGCAAAGCACCAGCAAGCAGAGCAAGATGATCCAGCACCGGCGGTCGCTGCGTGACATGCGTCCCCCTTGGTCGTGGCCGCGCACACGGCCTGGTGGCGCAGACGCGGCCGGACGTCGTTGCGTTGGATGGAAAGACTCCTGGGGAAGCTTAGCAGAAGCACGCCGACGAGGGCGAAGAGCATGCGGACCGAAGGCGCGGTCGGAAAAGGAGGGGTGCGCCGGGGACGCTGGTGCAAACGCGGGAGCGGAGTTCGGGCACTAGTGCTATCACGTGGAACTCTGGTAGTCGCTGAGTTGCCGACGCACTAGTCACCGTACTATCGCTGTGGCGGATCTCCGATCCCGATGATTCTCTCCAATAAGGTTCCCGAGCCTGTCCCGGAGGGTTCGCTCACGCTGGTCCCCGAGCGCACCTAACCTGTTCAGGGCAAGCTGCGTGCCAAAGCGCCTTCCGATCCACAGTCATTCGCGATCGGCGACGCGATTCTCTAGCTTGATATCCTATAAACACTTACAGCGGCGAGGATACTCGCACCCCGCACTCAGATGGCTCCGGAAGCGCTGACGCCTTCCTGTTCTGTAAAGCGGGGGTTTACAGCCTCCACACACAGAAGTTAGATGCGGCAGGGCGTGCACTGTAGATGACAACCAAGTATTTACACCAAAACCCCAGGGTTTGCATGCCCCTGGAATGCTGCCTTTCTTGACGACAACCTTGGGTTGTCGAGGATGGCGCGCCGTTGGTCGGGTCCGTCAGCGTCTCGAAGAGAGGTTGGGAAGCGCCTCGCCAACGAATTGCCATTCAATGAGTTCCGGTGCCACGACTCGCAGCCCCCCACGGCACTCCCGGGCCGACGGGCGAGGCGTCTGCGTGGCAGACTACTCCCCACCCCGCCCTCGCCGGAAACGCTCGGGGTTGAGCCCGGTGCGCTCCAGAGCCTTGTAGAAAGCCTGGCGCGAGACGCCCATCGCTTGCGAGGCCGCCGACACCGAGCCCCGGTGCACTTGCAGCAGGGCCGTCAAGTAGCTTCGCTCGAACCGCCGCAGCGCCAGGTCGCGGGCTTGATCCCAGTTCATGGAGAGAAACGCCGCTCCCGAGGAAATGGGAGTAAACAGATCCGGCCCGATCACGCGCGATCGGCAGAAGACGACCGCCCGCTCGATGACGTTCTCCAGCTCGCGCGCGTTTCCCGGCCAGTCGTGCGCGAGCAGGATGGCGTCGGCCTCGGGGCTGATACCCTCCACGCGCTTGCCCAGCTCGCTCGCCTTGCGGCGCAAGAAGTGCCGGGCCAGCAGCGGAATGTCTTCGCGCCGCTCGCGCAGCGGCGGCACGTGGAAGCGCACTACGTTGATCCGATAGTAGAGGTCCTTGCGCAGCGCGCCGTCGGCCACGGCCTTGGACATGTCGCGATTGCTCGAACAGATCACGCGGGCGTCGGCCGTCTTCACCGTCTCCGAACCCACGCGCGAGAACTCGCCCGACTGCAGCGCCCGCAACAGTTTCGGCTGAAGCGCGACGGGCATCTCGGTGATCTCATCCAGGAAGAGCGTGCCCTGATCGGACATCTCGAAGCTGCCCTTGCGCGTGCTGACCGCCCCCGTGAAGGCTCCGCGCTCGTGGCCGAAAAGCTTGCTCTCCACCAGTCCTTCCGGAATCGCGGCGCAGTTCACCGGCACGAAGAGGCGATCGCTGCGACGGCTGTGTGCGTGGATGAATCGGGCCAGCACTTCCTTGCCGGTGCCGTTCTCCCCGGTAATCAGGACGTTGCTGTCCACATTGGCGACCATTTCGGCGTCGGCCAGCAGCCGCCGCACCGCATCGCTGGCCCCCACGAATTGGGCCCGCACGCCGCGCTGATCCCGTTGCAAGGCCGCGCGGCTGCGCTCGGCGGATCGGGCCCGCAGGGCCGCATCGATACGCTGGGCCAAAGCGGACGGAGAAGACTTCCTCGCCAGGTAATCCGTGGCGCCGAGCTGTCCGGCCCGGTGGGCGGCGGCGATGGATTCATGGTGCGCCAGGGCAAAGACGGGGAGACGGTCATTGCGCTTGCGGATGCGGCGCAGGAGCTCGAATCCGCCCTCACCGTTGGGTGTGTCGATGTCCAGCAGCACGGCATCGATCTGACCCGACTCGATGTCGGCCAGCGCGCTGTGCGGGTCAACGGTGCATTCCACGGCGTAGGCCTCGCGCAGCCGGTTGGCCAGGGCACGGCCGAACTCCCGATCCTCATCCACCAGGAGCAGGATGGGCTTGGCCTTCAAAAGTGAGCGTTTCGCCATTGTCGGCACCTACGCTCTCTACCCGCTCATTCGTTGGCCGCGGCCCCGGAGGATTCTGCTTCCCCCGCGTGCTGCACCAACGTCACGAACTCGCCTGACCGCGGTGAGTAGACCCTATACCGAAGTCGTTTGCCCCCCCGCGGATGTTCCGCCTCGAATGCGGCGGCCGCGCCCGTCAGCGCCACACGCCGGAACACCCCGAACATGAACGGCTGCACCCCGCCATAGACCAGACACGAGCGCTGCCCCAGAATCGACTCCCGATCCAGGCCGAGGATGCGCTCGAACGCGGGATTGGCCTCCACCAGTTCGTAGTCGACCGGCTCGTCTTTCGTGTCGAAGATCAGCCGATGCCAGGCGACGCCCTCTTCCATGCTCTTGAGCAACAGGAAGTAGTTCTCCTCGCTCGCCCGCAACGCCTCGGCCGCTTCGGCTTCGCCCACGACGCCGCCGATCTGAGCGGCGATCGACTCCAACGGGTCACGCACTGCGGCCGGTACATCGTTGCGAACGTGCGAGTGCACGTTGAGCACCCCGACGGCGCGTCCCTCCCGCAGCACGGGAATGAGGCCCGTGGCCCGCAGTCCCTCGCCGCCCTTGGGTTCCATGCCGGGCGTTCCCAGCTCCTCGAAGAGCGCGTAGATAGGCCGGCCCTCCATGACCAAACGTGCCCGGTCGGAGTCGGATGCGATGTGGCGCACGCGGCCCACGAACTCCGGTGACAGACCGGTGGCGTAAACCAGGACCAGGTCGCCGGTTTCGCGGATCACCTGGTGGTAGGTGCCGGCGTCCATTTCCGAGACCTCCAGCGCGGCCTCCAGACAGATCCGCGTCGCCTCCTCCAGGCTCTCGGCGGTATGGAGCTCGTGCATCAGCTCGCGTTGCCGGCGCATGAACGCCTCGGCCCGCCGGTGATCGGAGATGTCGCGCGCCACACAGATCGCACAGGCCACGCCGTCGATCTCGATCGAGCGCGCTGTCATGTGAACCGGGATCAGGCGCCCGTCGCTGGAGCGCAAGGCCGCCTCGGCCGAGCTCGCCTTGCCCGCTTCGCTCAGGACTCGCAGGAAGCTCTCCTGTCCGCCCGGACGCGCCCAGTACTCGAGCGCGTGAAGCGACTTGCCCACCACCTCCCGCTTGCTGTGACCGGTCGCGCGCAGGAATCCTTCGTTGACCTCCAGGATCTCGCCGTCGGAGAGCCGATAGATGAACATGCTGTGGGGACTGAGCATGAACGCCTTGGAGAACTTCTCCTCGCTCTTCTGCAGCGCCTGCTCCACGCGCTTGCTGGCCGTGATGTCGGTGACCACCCCCTGCACACCGACGGTCTCGCCGCCGGCAACCATGGGGCGGCTCGACGACCGCACCCAGCGCACATCGACCGACTTGGTGAGCACACGGAACTCGAGCGGGCCGCTGACCTTGCCCTCCAGGAGCTGCCGGAAGCGGCGCTCGCTCATCTCGCGATCATCCTGATAGATGAACTCCCTGAAGGAGCGGCCCACGATTTCCTCGGGGCGGTAGCCGGTGAACGCTTCGATGGCCTTGCTGATGTACGTGATCCGGCCCACCTTGTCGATGGTGTAGACGGCGTCCTTCATGTTCTCGATCAGCGCGCGGTAGCGTTCCTCCGACTGGCGCAGCGCTTCTTCGGCCCGCTTGCGATCGGTGATGTCGATGATCAGATTCGCGAGATAGGGCGACGCGCCCTTCTCGCCGTGGACCACGAAGAGGTTCTGAAGCGTCGGCGTGCGCGTGCCCGAGGACGATTGCAGCGGCAGCTCGCCGACCCATTGCCCGTTCTTGACCACGGTCGGGATGATGTTGATCGCGAACGACTCCTGCACATCCTCCGGATAGCAGGAGATGATGTTGCGACCGATCAACCCTTCCGGGGCATGCTCGGCCAGCAGACGGCAGAGGGAACGATTGGCATAGCTGATCATACCCTTGATGTCGGCCACGCAGAATCCGTACCCGGAGGTCTCGGCCAAGCGCCGGAAGATGATCAGCTCCCGCCCCTCGCGCCGCTGGGCCGTGGGAGAGGGCAGGTCGGCGGCCGACTCGAGGTCCTGGGAGGTGATCAGGCGCAGCGCATCGAGCCGGTCGGTCTCCATCCCGAGGATGGCCCGCACCAGCGCGAAGTAGCGGCGAACAAAGACGGGATCCTTGACCCGACCCGAGGTGGGATCGAACCCGCGTGACATCACCTCGCGGTGCTGATCCTCGACTCTCTGGCGAAGAGAGCCGGCCGAAGCTCTGCGGCCGTGTGCCATCCCTCCCACCCCGAACTTGCGCGAACGCTCGCCCTACAGCTTCCGCGGGGACGCTTGCCGACCCATCCTACGCCATCGCCCCATTGGCCGGTACCCCCTTCGGCGGCCGGCACGGGACCGCAAGGGTGAGGCGCGCGGCGAGTTGCCGGGAGAAGCCGAGTCAGAGTCCGCTGGCGGGACTCCGTGCAGCCGGTTGCTTCGAAGAACAGCGGCCCGCCCACCGCGCATCGACACGGCCTCCGGTCACGACGAGCGCGGTGGGCGGGCTTGGAGCAGGGGTAGTACTCGTGACGGGTCACATCCAGCAATGTGCATTGCCATTTGTAGTTACAGGAACAGAGCGTGTGACCAATCCGCCCTGTGATCCTCTGATCGGCAGATCCTGGGCCCACGTTTACCTCGCTTCGGATCAAATCGCAGGCCCACGGCCGGGATCGCATCAGCGCATGCTCCCGCTCTCGATCAGGCCCTCGCATTGGTGTCGTCATCCATAGTCTATTATTTTACAAAATCTTATAGTTTTAACGATTGCATGTCGATTCCATAGCGGTTTGGACACGATGAAGGAGACCGCCGGAGCAAGGGCCCGTGGCAACGACGCCAGGGCTTCCGCCGCCGCCTAGAGCCCCAGGTGGCCGATCCTTCGTGCCATGGCGGGTGGCGCGCGCCGCCGGTTTGCTCCACGCGGCCACCGCGGCCGCTTGGAGATCAAGGCTCGCAGTCCCCGCGTCGATCCATGCCAACAGAAGCGGGCGCCGAGCGCGGCATCCGGCGTCGCCGCGTTCGTTTTCGCAGCATCGCAATCCGCCCATCGCGGCGCCAGAGGAGTGACCGAACATGGGTACGAACAACGCCGTCTTCCTCGAGATCCTCGAGTGGTTCGACGACACGGGCCAGGAGCTGGTGCACCGCATCCCCGCGGAGGGCTCGGGCGACATCAAGTACGGAGCGCAGCTCACCGTGCGCGAGAGCCAGGCCGCCGCGTTCTTCTATCAGGGCAAGGCGATCGAAGCCTTCGGACCGGGCCGCCACACCCTGGTGACCGGCAACATCCCGGTGCTGACGCGAATGGTCAGCTTGCCCTGGGGCTTCACCAGTCCGCTGCGGGCCGAGGTCTACTTCGTGAACATGAAGGTCTTCACGAACCTCAAATGGGGCACGCGCGACCCGGTGGCCTTCAAGGACAGCGAGCTGGGCTTGATCCGCCTGCGCACCTTCGGTGTCTTCAACATGCAGGTGGTGCAGCCGCTGCAGTTCATCAACCGCATGGTCGGCACGCAGGGAATGTTCACCACCCAGGAGATCGAAGACTATCTCAACCGCGTGATCGTCTCGCGGTTCAACGACTTCATGGGCGAGATGCTGGATTCGATCCTCAATCTCCCCGCGCGGTACGATGAGCTCTCCGACGGTCTGGCCCATCGGTTGCGGACCGACTTCGGTCAGTTCGGTCTGGCGCTCACCGACCTCTACATCAACGCCATCACACCGCCGCCCGAGGTCCAGAAGGCCATCGACGATCGCAGCCGCCTGGGCGTGTTCGATGACATGAACCGCCTCATCCAGATGAAGGCCGCCATGGCGATGGAGAAAGCGGCCGAATCCCCCGGCGGCGCGGGTGACGGAATGGGCTTGGGCATGGGCCTGATGATGCCCGCCATGTTCGCGCCCCATCTGGTCGGGGCGCAGGCCGTCCAATCCGGATCAGCCGTGCGGCAGCCCGAGCAGGCCTCGATCGCCACGTGTCCGGAGTGCCGTCACGAGGTTTCCGTGGACGCCCGGTTCTGTTCCGCCTGCGGACACCAGCTTCTGGTCTTCAACACCTGCGTCCACTGCAACGAGAAGCTGCCGCCCGACGCGCGCTTCTGTCCCGGATGCGGGCATCCCGCCGAGGAGAAGACGAAGCCCAAGGTCTGCCCCAATTGCCGGGCGGAGAACATGCCCGATTCGTCCTTCTGCAATCAGTGCGGCGAGAAGCTCGAATAGCGACCGCCGGATCGACCGTTGCCGGTGAGGGAATCGAGAGACCGTGCGCTCAAGCCAGCTCACGCAGACGGAAATGCAGATTGAGCACGCGTGCCCGCAGTGCGGCGCCCCGATCACGCTGGCGGAGACCGATCGGCTCATCTCCTGCGAGTTTTGCCGGGTCAAATCCTACCTGGTGGCTGACGACGTCTTTCGCTACGTGCTCCCGCCCAGAACGCAGGACCGTGAGCCGATCTACATCCCCTACTGGCGCTTCCGGGGCGTGCTGTACGCCTGCTCGCACGCGAGCATGAATCACCGCATCGTCGACGCCAGCCTCTGCGCCGTCGACAGCCGTGCCCTGCCGCCATCACTAGGCCTGCGTCCCCAGACCCTGAAGCTGCAGTTCGCCGTCCCCGGGGTGACGGGGCGCTTCGTGGATCCCGAGTCGACCGGCCCAGGCGCCGCCGAGGTCTTCAGCCGCCGCTTTGCGGCCGACTTCCCCCAGCCGATCCATCATCGCGAGTTCATCGGGGAGTCCCTGAGCCTGATCTACGCGCCGTTCTACGTGGAAGACCGACTCATCGACGCGGTGGTCGAGCGGCCGGTGGCCGGTGCGGCGCTGAAGGGCACCGAACCGTGGGTTGCCGGCGCGCAGCAATCCCGCTGGCCGGTGCGCTTCATTCCCACCCTCTGCCCTCACTGCGGATGGGATCTGGAGGGCGCCCGCGACTCGCTGGTGCTGACCTGCGCCAACTGCAACTCCGCTTGGCGGTCGGCGCCGGGCGGCATCGCCCGCGCGCCGTTCGGCTGCCTGCCCGCCTTTGACGGCGCCGACGTCTATCTACCGTTCTGGCGTGTGGAGGCGCAGGTCACCGGCCTGCAACTGGAGAGCTATGCGGACCTGGTGCGCGTTGCCAACCTGCCCAAGGTGATCCAGGAGGGGTGGCAATCGCGCCGGTTCCGCTTCTGGGTGCCGGCCTTCAAGATCCGGCCGCAGGTCTTTCTGCGCACGGCCCGGGCCGTCACGTTGGCCCAGCCCCTCGACGAGCCGCGGCCGAATCTGCCGGAGCTGCCCTGCCATCCCGTCAACCTGCCGCGCGACGAGGTGATCGAGTGCTTGAAGGTCTTGCTGGCGGCGCTCCTGCGCCCCGCGGCCAGCTACTACCCGCGGCTGCCTCAGATCCGCGTCGCGGCGCAGGAGATGGTGCTGGCGTTCGTGCCCTTCGCGCACCGGCGCACCGAGCTCGTCCACGAGCGCTACCACCTGGCGATCAACAAGAACACGCTCAGCCACGGTTCGCTGCTCTAGCCGGTCAACCTTCGGACGGCAGCATCGGGATGCGCGCGGGTGCGGACGTACTGGCGCGGTGGCCTCAGGGAGCCGGTTCGATCGGGCTCGCTCCGTATCCGAGATCGCCGACGATCTTCACCAGGCCCGGCACGTCGACCTGCTCCGGATCGAACGTGACCGTCGCCACGCTGTCGGCCAGGCTCACGCTGTCGCGCACGACGCCCTCGTGCCGAGCCAACGCGCCGTGGATGGCATCCGCGCAACCCTGACACGTCATGCCGGTCAGATCCAGCGTGACGGTCTGCAGCTCCGCAGCGCCCCGCTCCGAGATCGCCTGCTGCGTCTCGCCCTCGCGCGCCGACTCGCCGCCGCAGCCGCTGCTGAGCAACCCCAGGCAGCAGGCGATCAGCGCCGCTCGCTCCCATGCGACAGGCAGGATGCTGGCTCTCTTCATTCTTCCTCCCCGGCTCACGTGCGATCCGTCGCGGGCCACGCGTCCTCGAGCGCCTTGCCGACGAGATCGTCGTCGGCCACGTAGGGCAGCGTGAGGTGGTCGCCCAGACCAAGGCCGTTGTATTCGGCGCTGGCGGCGATCGCATTTGCATTGCGCGCCCAGGCCCGCCGCGCGACGCCGCCCATCACATCCCAGGGCATAGCCGAGCGGATGATGGCGTCTTTCGCCGGCGAGCCGTCCAGGACAAGACCGAACCCGCCGTTGATCGCCTTGCCGATGCCGACACCGCCGCCGTTGTGCAACGCGCACAGGCTCATGCCGCGGGCGGCGTTGCCTGCGAAGCAATGCGTGGCCATGTCGGCCATCACGTTGCTGCCGTCTTTGATGTTGGCCGTCTCGCGAAACGGCGAGTCGGTGCCGCCGGTGTCGTGGTGGTCGCGGCCCAGCATGATCGGTCCCACCTCCCCGGTGCGGACCATCTCGTTGAACCGCAGCGCGATCTTCATGCGTCCCAGGGCGTCCTGGTAGAGGATGCGGGCGGGCATGCCCACCACCAGCCGGTTCTTCTCGGCGTCGCGGATCCAGACCCAGTTATCCCGATCCTGACCGCGGCGGTCGGGATCGATGCATTCCATCGCGGCCCGATCGGTCTTGGCCAGGTCTTCGCTCTTGCCGCTCAGACAGAGCCAGCGGAACGGGCCGTACCCGTAGTCGAAAAGGATCGGCCCCATGATGTCTTCGACGTACGAGGGAAACACGAAACCGTCCTTCGGGTCCCGGCCGTTGGCGCAGATCTCCGCGACCCCGGCGTCGAAGACCGCCTTCATGAACGAGTTGCCGTAGTCGAAAAAGTAGGTCCCCCGGTCCACCAGCGTCTTGATCAGCTCGTAGTGGCGGCGCAGGCTGCGGTCGACGTGCCCGCGGAACGCCGCCCGGTCGCTGCGCAACATCTCAGTGCGCTCATCGAAGGTGAGTCCCTGCGGGCAGTAGCCGCCTTCGTAGGCGGCGTGACACGAAGTCTGATCCGAGAGCAGGGGCACCTCGACGCCCTCATCCACCAGGTGCGCCAGCAGGTCGACCACATTGCCGTGAAAGGCGATCGAGGTCGGCTCCTTCGTGCGGATGAACTCCTGGGCAAGCCGTACCGCCTCGGTCGGGTCGTCGGTGACGTGGGAGACCCACCCCTGGCTGTGACGCGTCTCGATGCGGGAGTGGTCCACCTCCGCGATCAAGCCGACGCCGCCCGCGATCTCGACGGCCTTGGGCTGCGCGCCGCTCATGCCGCCCAATCCCGACGAGACGAACAGGTGACCGCGCAGATCCTCCTGGCCGCGCAGACCCAGCTTGAGACGTCCGGCGTTGAGCAGCGTGTTGAAGGTCCCGTGCACGATGCCCTGAGGACCGATGTACATCCAGCCCCCGGCCGTCATCTGACCGTAATTGGCCACGCCGAGCTGCATCGCGTGGTGCCAGTCCTCCTGCGTGTCGAACATGCCGACCATCAAACCGTTGGTCAGGATGACGCGCGGTGCGTCGGTGCGCGAGTGGAACAGCCCCACCGGATGTCCGGAGTGCAGCACCAGGGTCTGCTCCGCGGTGAGAACCTCCAGGTACTTCTTGATCAACCGGTACTGCATCCAGTTCTGACACACCTGGCCGGTCTCGCCGTAGGTCACCAGCTCGTAGGGGTAGAGCGCGACCTCGAAATCCAGGTTGTTGTCGATCATCACCTGGAAGGCGCGCCCTTCGATGCACCGTCCCCGGTAGGCGTCCACGTCCCGTCCCCGGATGCGTCCGGCGGGCCGGTAACGGTAGCCGTAGATGCGTCCGCGCGTCTGCAGCTCTTCCAGGAACTCGGGCGCCAACTGCGCGTGGTGTTGCGGCGGCACGTATCGCAGCGCGTTCTTGAGCGCCAGTGCGGCCTCGTGCCGGGTCAGCGTACAGCCCCGGTCCGGAGCGCGACGGATGCCCGGCCCGAATTCGGGGTGGTCGGGCAGCTCGTCGTCGAGCTTGATCGTCATGGCCTTGCCGATCGCTTCGTTGCTGAGCATGGCGGAGCTCCTTGGGATGGTCTGTGCATCGGTTCGCGCGGCGAGCACCGCCGCCCTGTGCATCTTATAGGTCAGCCCCCCACCGGAGGCAACCCGCTTCCTTGAGGGTCGTTGCGCTAGCCGCCGAGCAGATGGGTCACGCGGTCCCGGTGCACCAGAGCGCTGAGCATCTTCAACCGGATGTAGTCGCCCGAGTAAAAGTAGTAGCCCTTGAAGCGTCCCAGCCGCGAGCTACGATTGCTATCCTTGATCAGGAACCAGTCTCGGCCGTCGTGCAGACAATACCCCACCACGTGCACGCCGTGGTCGTCGGTCGTGGTCTTGTTGTAGATGCGCAGCTCCCGGCTGCTCTGATCGATCGCCTCGGCGGAGATGTCCCAGGGCGGAATGATGGCGGCGTCCTGCATGCCGTCCAGTCCCGGTTCGCTGACGTCGCCGCCCAGAGCGACCGTATAGCCAGCCCGAACGGAGCTCTTGATCACATCGTAGAAATCCTCGAGCGGCACGTTCAAGTAGTCGTCCCTCCGCCGCCAGTTGTCGTGCACGTCGAACAGGATGCGCTGCCCGAAAGGCTCGGCCATGGTCGACAGAAGGGGAACGTAGTCGTCCAGCCGCAGGCGCAGCACCTGATCGAGAAACTCCGGGGGTGTGTAGCGACGGCCTTCGAACGCGAAGGTCTCGGGCGGGGGGGCCATGTGCGCCTCCAGAATCCCGCGCACGTAGCCGAGGACCCGCTCCTCGTCCCACACGTCGTTCTCGTCCACCCAGGCCAGGAATTCCTTGATCTCACCCGACAGCTCGGCGTGATCGTAACGCAGGCCCTCGTCACGCTGGCCCGCATAGGCTGCGGCCGGGACGGCGCCGTAGAGCCGGTAGATATCCTGTGTGGCCAGGTCCTGCGAGCCCTGGCCGAGATTGGAGTGGCCGTACTCACGGACGAAACGGCGCGCCTTCTCGACGTACTCCCAGTAGACGGTCCACATCTCCGACAGCTTGATCCGACGCCCGGTCAGTCGATACACCTCCGACTCGAAGAAGGACGTCGAGCTGAAGGCCCAGCAGGTGCCGGTGGCGTACTGCGGCGCGGGGGGCAGATGAACGGCGGCGGCGAACGCGTCGGGGCTCTCCGGCCTGTCGATCCCCGTCCAGTCGATACGCAGCTCGTGCCGCTCCTCCTTCTTGCGCTCGTCTTCCTCCTGGTAGCGGCGGTCCACCATGCGGCGCAGCGAGTCGCGCTGCGCCTGGCGGGCCTCCCGCGACGCCCGGATCTCGTCGAGCACGGGGTACTCGTACGCCGGCTTGTAGACCGCCGGGGCGGGATCGGGCCAAGGCGGGTCCGCGGCCGCGGGGGCGGTCGTCAGGACCCAGACGCACGCGCCCAGGACGGCTCCGCAGCGGAGCATCTGCACAGGCTTTGATCGGGAACATCTCATGGGGGGATGCATGGTCTCGAACCTCCATCGAAGCGTGTGTGGCGCCTATGGTTCCACACGTCCGCGCCGACTGCAATCGATGGCCCAGAGGCCACCCGGCAAAGCGATCGTAACTCTTTGTAAAGCTAATGGTTGCGGGGCCAGAACAGCGCCGTGCCCCACCTCGTCTCCGGACCTAAGGCTGTGCTCCGGGCCTTCCGATCATTCCGATGGAGGCAGAACACCTGGAATCCAAGACGGATGCGCATCCCGGCGCCCCCTGTCCGGAGCCTGACGAGGAGATCATCGATGGCGTGCGGCCAACTCCGAACCGGCCCGCCCAACCCGCGGGCCGCGCCCCGATGTAGCACCGGCTACGGGACGGCGTGATCCCAGGCGAGGACCCAATGCTTCGTCGATCGTGAATGGAGCGCGTACGTGGAAACGAAGCCCAAGATCCTTGCGGTGGACGACACCCGCACGAACCTGCGCATCATCAAGGAAGCGCTGGGAGACGGGTTCCAGTTGGCCTGCGCCGCCAATGGCGAAGAGGCCCTGGAGATCGCTCCGGTCTTCGCGCCCGACGTGATCCTGTTGGATATCATGATGCCCGGAATCGACGGCTACGAGGCCTGCCGGCAGATCCGGGCGCATCCGTCGCTGCAGGACGTGAAGGTCATCATGGTCTCCTCGCGCTCCAGCCTCAACGAGCGGCTGGAAGCCTACCGCTCCGGCGCCGACGACTACCTGATCAAGCCGTTTGAGCACGAGGAGCTGCTGGCCAAGCTGCGGGTCTACCTGCGTCTGAAGTCGGCCGAGGAGGTCGATCGGCTCAAGACCGATGTGATCGCCTTGCTCAGCCACGAGATGCGCACGCCGCTGACGACCATGCTGGGTCCCGCCAAGATGCTCATGGAGGACGAGCTGGATCCCGTGGATCGCAAGCAGCTCGCCAGGCTGATCCTTCTCGGTGCCCGGCGACTGCACGGCCTGATCGAGAAGGCGCAGCTTCTGGGGTCGCTCTGGTCGGGGACGTGGAAGATTCTCGCGCAACCGGTGGACCTGGGCAGCCTGTTGCGACCGTCACTCGAGAAGATCGGCCAACGCGGCGTACAGCGGGACATCGAGGTTCTCGAGGAATTGGACGAGTGTCCGCCCCTGATGCTCGATCCGCGCGGCATTCAACAGGTCATCAGCTCCATCCTGGACAACGCCCTCTCGTTCAGTCCGGATGGGGGCCGCATTCGGGTGCGACTGTCCCTCGAGGACGATCGGGTCGCGCTCAGCGTCTCGGACGAGGGCGAGGGCATCCGGCCCGAGTTCATTCCCCGCGTGTTCGACGCCTTCGCCAAGGACGACATTCACCACCACACCCGGGGCCATGGGCTCAGCATGGCCATCGCGCGCCAGATCGTGCGGAAGCACCGTGGCACCATCGACGTGGAGAGCGAGCTTGGAAAGGGAACGACCTTCCGGGTCGTTCTGCCCTTGACGGCGCCGGCGGAGAGCCACGCCGCCTAGAGCTCGCCGGGCGCCACCACGATGCGCGTGGGGTAGCGCGTACCGCGCAGGCCGTGCCAGGCCCGCAGGACCGCCCAGCCCAGGCGCGTGGCGACCCAGTACAGCGCCGGAATGGCCGTGATGATCAGCACCGTGCTGCTCGCCAAACCGCCGATGGAGGAAAGCGCCAGGTTCTCCCAGATGTCACGCCCTTCGGTGCTGTCCGAGATCCGGATCAGCAGCGGCAGCAAGCCGGCGATGGTCGTGCCGCTGGTCAGCAGAATCGAGCGAAGCTGGATCCGCATGCCCGTGCAGATCGCCTCGCGGAGCAAGGCAACCCGCTCGCGGGCCGGCAGGCGCCACAGGTCGATGCCGCCCAGCCGTTGCTTGTGCGGCACCAGCTCCGCAGAGAACCCACGGGCCTCGGCCGATTCGCGCAACTGCAGCCGGAAGCGGTTGACGAGCAGGATGGCGTTGTTGACCACGATCCCGAAGAGCAGCACGAGCCCGATGCGGGCCGAGGAATCGAAGGAGGTGTCGGTGGCCCAATAGAGCCCCACCACCCCGATCATCGCCATCGGCACGGAGCTGAGCACCAGGATCGGCAGGGTCACGCTTTCGAAGAGGGCCGCCAGGGTCATGAAGATGAAGAGCAGCGTCAGCCACAGGACCGTCTTCATCTCCTCCTCTTCCTCCTCCGACATCCGCTCACCCGAGACGTCTTCGGCCGTGTAGCCGTAGGGCAGCTCGATTCCTTCGACGATGCCGTTGATGAAGCTCTGCCGCATGCGATCGGTGCCGATGTACTCCCAGTTGATCTGCATCTCGTAGCGCTGGTTATGACGGTTGATCGAGCCGACCACGGGTCGGGTCTCGAGCGTGACCATGTCGCCCAGGCGGATCTTCTCGCCGCGCGCGGTGGTGAACAGCTTGTTCATCACTTGATCGTACTGGATCTCTTCGGCGTCGGCGTAGCCGAGCTGCAGCCGCTGGTCCTCGCCCGCGATGATCATGCGCCACGGGGTCTCGATACCGAGCATGCGCCGCAGATGCCCCATCACCTCGCCGACGCTGGTGTGGTGGGCCAGCAAAACCTCACGGTGGATGATGATGACCGTCTCGTCGGCCGCGGCCCGCTCGAACCGCTCCCCGCTGGTCAAGCGCACGTTGCGCACGCGGCGGTTGCGGGCCAGGCGGTCCATGACCCCCTCGCAGATCTCGTTCAGCACCTTGCTGTTGTAGCCGGTCACCCGGATCAGCGAGTTGCTCATCATGCCGCCGCGGCCGCCCTTCAGGTACGGGTCGCCGAATCCGGCGATGTAGATGAACATCCCGGCCATCTCCTCGGCCAGCAGGATGAGCTTGTTGCGCAGGAGCTCGGGGTACTCGGTGTAGAGCATCTCCTCTTCGAACTTCATCTGCATGTAGGCCCGGTTCTCCACGCTCCACGATTTCATGTGGATGCCCTCGGGCAGCGGCAGCATCTCGGCCTCGAAGAGCTTCATCGTCTCGGAGGAGAGCATCACGTCGGTGCCCACCGGCCGCTCGATGTAGATCGAGAGCATCTCCGGATCGCGCTGGCGCCAGAAGCCGCCGTGATGGATCTCGGTGTCGTAGACGTAGCAGCCGCCCGCCACGAGTCCCAGCAGCAGCACGATGGGGATCGGCCAGAAGCGCAGGTTGAGGGCGGTGATCTTCTCGATGAAGCTCACCAGCACGCCCACGCCGATCACGAGGCCGGTGATGCCTACGGCCCAGATCCACTGATCGAGGGCGTTATCGAAGCCACTGACGATGCCGTAGACCACGCCGGTCAGCAGGGCCAGCGCCAGGGCGACCAACGTCCAGCGCATGACCAGGGTGCGCCCCGAAATCGGCGGACGATCCTCGGCCTCCAGCGCTTCCTCTTGCTCCTTGCTCGCCGGACCGCGCAGGGCGACCGGGATCCAGCAGAAGGCGACGAAGATCGACGCCAGCATGGCGATGCCGACGCTGGCGGCCAGCGGCAGGTAGTAGAGCGCCAGGCGTCCGGAGAGGAAGCTGAACGAAAGGAACGCCACCACCGTCGTCAGCGTGGTGGTCATGATCGGGAAAGCGACCTCGTGCGTGCCCTGGATCAAGGCGCGGTGGGTCATTTCCCAGATGGCGCGCAGCCGGTCCTGCAGGCCGGTCTTGCCCCGCGCGCGCAGCTCGCCGTTGACCATGCTGAGCCGCCGGTGGATCGCATCCAGCACCAGGATGCTGTTGTCGAGCAGCATCCCGAAACAGACCGTCAGGCCGCTGATCGTGATGAAGTTGACCGACACGCCGAAGAAGTAGAACATCGACAAGCAGATCACGATGGCCAGCAGGATCGAGGAGATCACGATGGCTGTCAGGCGCACCCGGCGCAGCGCGATGGCCAGCAGCACGAAGAGGAGTCCGAGGATGATGAGCGAACGATACACAAGCTCGATCAGCTTCTTCTCCAGGTCCTCGCCCTGGTCTTCATCGATCTCGAAGCTGACCGGAAACGGCAATTGCGCCTCGATGCGGGGCAGCTCCTTGCGAATGGCACGGCTGGCTGTCACCGCATTCTCGCCGCTCCGCTTGGCGATGCTGACCTCGACGACGTTCTCGCCGTTGATCCGCACGAAGTAGACCGGGTCCTCGTGTGAACGCTCGATCCGGCCGATGTGATCGAGCGTGATCGGCTGCCCGCCGACCGTGGCGAGCGTGGCGCGCCGCAGGTGATCGAGCGTGACTTCGTCCTGCACGCTAACCGTGAGCTGGCGGCCTGACCGCCGCACGGCGCCGGCCGGGACGATGTCGTCCAGCTCTTCGAGTCGGGCGTAGACGCCGTCGGCCGTCAGCCCGTAGCGCTCCATCACATCCAGATCGAGCAGGATGCGGATCAGCGGCCGTGCGCCGCCCTGCAGTTCGGCGTCGGCGACGCCGGGGATGGAGAGCAACCGGGGAATGAGCCAGGTCTCGGCCTCGTCGCGCAGCTCGTTGGTCGGCAGGGGCGAGACCAGGCTGAAGGCGAAGAAGTCGTCCGTGCGAAAGTCCTGGGGCACGTACGGCACGATCTGCGGCTGGGCGGCCTGGCCGGGAAGGTTGCGCCGCACAGCGCCGAGCTGCTCCGAAAGCTCCAGACGGGCGAACTCGAGGTCCACATCGCGCCGGAAGGACACCTGCACCCGGCTGTAGCCGGGCGCGGAACGGGCGTCGATCTCCTCCACACCGTGGACCTTGCGGGCCGCCTCCTCGATCGGAACGGTGATCGAGCGCTGAATGGCGGCGGGCGAGGCCCCATTCCACCGGGTGAAGATCGACAGCGACGGCAGCTCCGTCTCGGGCATCGCCTGGATGTCCAGGCGCGGGAGGGCATAGACGCCGCACAGGATGAGCGCGGCGAAGATCATCCAGGTCGCGACCGGATGATCGACGAAGAAACGAATCATCGTTCTGCTCCCCGGTGCCCACGTCTCAGTTCACGCGCCGGGCGACAGTCCCGTTCACGCCTCCGGCGCCCCACGTGCCTAGGTTGCCGGTTCCCCTCCCGCCAAAGCTCCCTGGGCGCCGGAGGTCAGCCCCGGCCGCTCCTCGCTTGCGGCGGCCTGAGCCGCGGGGTCGCGCGGCGAATCGTAGTCGCGCTCGGTCCAGCGATGGAACACCTCGTAGATGACCGGCGTCAGGAAGAGGGTCAAGCACGTCGCGATGCTCAGTCCGCCCATGATCGTGATCGCCAGCGGGCGCTGGATCTGCTCGCCCGTCCCGATGCCGATGCCCATCGGAACCATGGCCAGCACGGTGGTCAGCGTCGTCATGAGGATCGGCCGGAAGCGAAGCCGGCTGGCCTCCATGATGGCGTCGCGGCCGCTCAGTCCCTCCTCCATCCGCAACCGCCGGATGGTCGCCACCTTGACGATCGCATCGTTCACCGAGATGCCCAGCAACGCGATCAATCCGATCAGCGAGATGATGTTGACCGATTGCCCGGTCACAAAGAGCGTGAGCAGCGCCCCCATGATGCCCACCGGTAGGACGGCGGAGATCACCAGGGGATCGAGGAATGACTCGAACTGCGCCGCCAGGATCATGTAGACCAGCAGCGCCGACAGCAGCAGCGCCCAGCCCAAATCGCGGAAGGAGCTGTTGATCTCCTCCTGCTCGCCTCCGGTGACGAAACCGACCCCACCCGGCAACGGCAGATCGGCCAGAATCGCGTCCACCTCCTCCCAGACCTTGCTGATGCGGCGGCCCTGCACATCGCCGCTGATCGAGATCTGCCGCCGCTGGTTGCGCCGCACGATCTCGCGCACGGGCCGCCCCTCCGACTGGATAATGAAGCTGCCCAGCGGCACCGTCTTGCCCACGGCCACGCTGACCGGTGAGGAGAGCACCTGCGGCAGGTTGCGGCGCTGGTGCTCGGGCAGGCGCACGGCGATGTCGATGCGTTGCTCCACCTCGTTGTACGTGGTGGCGACCACTCCCTGGATGCGGGCGCGCAGCTCGTTGGCCAGCGCGTCGGGTTCCACGCCGTAGCGCAGCGCCTTCTCACGGTCGATCGTCACCTCGACGGTGGGATTGCCCAGCACGCGGTCCATGCTGAGGTCGGTCAACCCGGCCACGTCCTGCAGGCGCGGCATCAACTCCTCGGCCACCATCAGCGCGTTGTCCGGCTCCTCGGCCACGATGCCCAGCGAGAACGGCGCCTCGCCGCTGGAGAGGATCTCCCCCAGACCGATGCCCTCGTCCTGGAACACGTACTCCGCCCCCGCCAAAGCCGTCAGCTCCTCGGTAAGGCGGTTCTTGACGCGGTCCATCATCTGCGGGCTGTGGCGGGAGGGCTTGAGCAGCACGCGGATCCGCGCGGTGTTGGCGGCCGTGTACTCCTTGAGCGCCGCCAGCGTGCGCTCGGTCTGGCCTACCTGCGCGTAGACCGTCTCGACCTCATCCATACCGGCGAGAAAGGAGGAGAGGCGCCCGGCCACCACGCGCGTCTCGTCGAGGGGCGAGCCGGCCTCCAGCTCCAGCGCCACGCTGAAGTCCCCGCGGGTGCGCTCGGGAAGGAAGGTCTTGCGCATCTCGATGCCGACCCAGGTGCCGGCCACCATCAGCACCAGCAGTCCCGTCAGGAACAGCGCCTTGTGATCCATCACCCGCTCGAGGGCCGTGTGATAGCGGTGCAGGACCGCCTGCAACACGCGGTCGCTCGCCTTGAAGAGGCCCCGCGGCTCCTCGTGCTTGCGGGCCAGGATGCGCGCCGACATCATCGGCTGCAGCAGCAGCGCCGTGAAGATCGAGATCAGCAGCGCGATGGTCACCGTGAGCGCCTGATCGCGGAAGAACTCGCCGGCGATGCCCGGCACATAGATGACCGGGAAGAAGACCGCCACGGTGGTGAGCGTGGCCGCCACGACCGGCGAGGCCACCTCGCTCGTGGCCCGTGCCGAGACGTCGCGGATGCTGGTCCGCCAGCCGCCTTTCCGCTCGCGAATGTGACGATTGATGTTCTCCAACACCACGATGGCGTTGTCCACCAGCATACCGGCGGCCAACGACAGGCCGCCCAGCGACATCAGGTTGAGGTTCACCTTGGCGAAGTGGAGAAACGCGAAGGTGGCGAAGATCGACACGGGAATCGACAGCCCCACAACGACCGGGCTCCGGTAGTCCATGAGGAAGAGGAAAAGCACCAGAAAGGCCAGCAGGGCGCCGTAGAGCAACGAATCGCGCAATCCCCGGAACGACTCGGAGACGAAATTGGCGTCGCGGTAGACGAACGTGTATTCGAAATCGGGATATTCCGCTTTGACGACCCCCAGGATCTTGTCCACTTCCTCGGTCGCCTGAATCGTGTTGGCGCCCACTTCCTTGTACAGGTGCAACGCCACGACCTCATCGTCGCCCATCAGTGTATAGCCTTCGGGCTCCTTGATCGTGTCGATCACAGCCGCCACGTCCCCGATGGTCACACCCTGGCCCGCCGCCGGGATCTCCGTGGCGCGGATCTCGTCCAGATCCTCGAACTCGCCCAGGATCCGCAGCGGTAGATGCAACGGCCCCTGACGGATCCGCCCTCCGGGGAAGCTGATGTTGGCGATCTGCAGGGCACGGCGGATATCCTGCATGGTGATGCCGTAGAGACGCAGCTTGGCGAAGTCGGGCTGCACCAGAATCTCGCGCTCGGCCCCGCCGATCACTTCGGCCTGACTGACGCCCTCGATCTGCTCGATCGCCGGTTTGATCACGTCGCGGGCGAACTCGGTCATCTGCACCAGGGCATCGTCCCCGCCCAGCACCATGATGGCGATCGGTCGCGCCCCGGGATCCCAGCGCAGGATGAGCGGTCGATCGGCCGCCTCGGGGAAGTCGTCTCCGTAGGAGACACGATCGATGGCTTCGCGCAGATGCAGGTTGGCGAAGTCCATGTCGGTGCCCCACTCGTACTGCACGGTGATCGTGGAAACGCCCTCGCGCGTGCGCGACACCACCCGGCGCACGCCGGCCAGCCCCGTGATCACTTCCTCCAACGGTTGGGTCACCAACCGGCTGAGGTCGTCGGCGGGCGTGTCGGCGTAGTTGGTGATGACCGTCAGGTTGGGATAGTTGATCGCCGGCAGCAGGTCGACCGGAAGCCGCTTCAGCGAGAGCACACCGATGAGAACCAGACCCGCGAAGATCATCAAGACAGCGACGGGCCGGTTGACGGCTGTCCTGATGATCATTGCTTCTGCCCCATGTCGACCGCTAGATCCCAGCGGTCATGCGGTGGTACGGTTTTGCGGATGTCGATCAGCGCCTCGTGCGCCAGCGTGAGATGGTCGCTCACCACCACCTGGTCGCCGGGCGCCAGCGATCCGCCGCTGTAGACGGCCTTGATCTCCATCCAGTCGTCGTTCATCAGCCCCACGTCGACGTAGAGCCATTGGGCGCGCTCGCCGGTGACCTTGAAGACCAGGGGTCGGTTGTCGCGCGTCAAGACGGCGTCCTTGGGCACCTGCAGCATGTCGGGGTGAATCCACCCGGCGATCTCGGCCTGCACGAACATGCCGGGACGGAAACGACCCGACTCGTTCTCGAAGCGGATGATCACTTCGCACGTGCGGGAGGCCTCGTCCAGGTGCGGACTGACCACGTCGACCGCCGCGCGCAGCGTGTCGCCGGTGGCCGGTACCGCCACCAACGCCTGGCGACCCTCCCGGAGGTTGCCCAGATCGGCCTCCAGTACGTTGACCACGGCTTCCAGTTGGTCGTTGTTGTAGAGCTCGCAGATCCGGGCGCCGGCGCTCACCATCTCGCCCGGGACCACGGTGAGGCCCTGCACCACGCCCTCGAAGGGGGCGCGGATCTCGCAGTGCTCCAGGTTGAGCCGTGCGCGCTCCTCGGCCACGCGCGCCTCCGCCAGCCCCGTGCGTTGCTCGAAGACCTGCTGCCGGAACGCGCCTTGCTCGAGCGCCTCGAGCTCCAACGCGAGCAGCTCGGCCTGGAACTGCTCGCGATTCAGCTCGCCGCGGGCGCGCCGATCCTCCAGCGCCCGCTTGCGCTCGGCGTAGTCGTGCAGGGCGTCGCGGTTGACGGAAAACTCGTCATCCTCGGCGGCAATCTGCGACAGCGCCTGGAAGTGACGGTAGCGGGCGTCCTCGAGCGCGAGCTCGTACTCGCGCTGATCGATGCGGGCCAGTAGCTGGCCGGCACGCACCTGGTCGCCGTCACGCACCAGCACCTCGGTCAGATTGCCACCCACGTTGGTGCGGATCTCGACCGAGCGCGGCGTGCGGATGACGCCGTCGGCGTAGATCGGGATGACCAGATCCCCCTGGCGGACGTCGGCGATGTCGACCTTGATCGCCTTCTCCTTCTTCTTGAGCGGCGATTCGGTGGAATCGGCCGCCGCGGTGTCGGCCGTCTCGGTTTGACGGTCGCACCCCGGCGCGGTCACGAGCAGGATCACAGCCGACCACAGCGCCAAGAGGGTGACGATTCGGGCGACGTCCGGGCCGGCGCGCCCTACGTTTCGGTGTCTCGGAACCAGCTTGCCCCGCATCGATGACTCCTCTGCTCTCCCGGATCCTGTGGATCCCACCTGCGCCTCCGGCGGCCCCTCCGCGGGCGGCGGCCGGACGTCTCGGTCGGCTTCTCCGCCCCGGTAGCCCAGCTACGCGCTTGCGTGGCTTCGCGTTTCAGGCGCAAGGCCCCAAACGCGCCGCTCCCCTGAGCGACAACGGCGTAGCCCATGGTGGCGCAGTCGCCAACCCGACCGCAACCACCTGCCCCAACCATGACTACCCCAGCGCGGCCCGGGAAATTCGAGCCGCCAGATCGCGCCCGCTATCGAAGGCCGTTTCCACCTTGGAACGTCCCGCCCAGTCCCCGCAGGCCCCGATCCGCTCCTCGACACTCAGCAGGCTGGTCTCCCCCAGCGGCCCACGCACGGACGCGTAGCGCCACGCGTGCCCCAGCACGATCCTCGGCACGGCGGGCGCGATGCCCAGCCCGTCGGTCAGCCCGTCGCACAGCCTGCGGGCGAACGACGCGGGCGAGGCTTCCAATTTCTTGCTGCTGAACTCGTTACCGGCGTGGACCACCCAGCACTCCTCCGCCGGTCGGCCCGGCTTGCTGCTCTCCCGAGCGGCGTAGACCAGCGCGTGGTCCTCGAAGAAGACCGCGTCCAGCGCCACCGGCAGAGGCTCTTCGAACCGGAGCATGCCGGCCAGACAGGGGGTCATCGCCACCGAGGCCAGCGGCTCGTGCAGCCCCGGGCAGCACGACGCCGTCAGCTCGGCCGCCTGCGGGGCCGGCAGGGCGAGCACGACCCATGCGGCCTGCGCGCGACTGCTCGGCTCATCGAAGCCGATTTCCCACCCCCTCTCCAGTCGCCGCAGCTCGGTCACGTGACGACGAAACTCGATCGCCAGATCCCCGGCCAGCGCCCCGGCGAGGGAGCTCATGCCGGGCACTCCCACGTACCGCGGCTTCTCTTCGCCCAGCGGTCGAACCGTTCCGCGCCGACTCGATCCGAAGCGCGCGTTCCAGCGCGCCACGACGCCCGAGCCTTCCCACCGACCGACCAGCTCCCGGAAGACCTGGCCCTCGGGCGTCAGGTATTGCGCTCCGGTGTCGAAACGCAGTCCGTCGACGCGGCGGGTGGCGCAGCGTCCGCCCTTCCCGCGGGATTTCTCGAACACCCGCACATCCAGACCGGCCTGCGCCAGCTCCCGGGCGCACGTCAGGCCGGCGACCCCCGCGCCGATCACTGCGACGGTGGCGGGTCTCTCGCCGTTCACGCGGTCCCCCTTTCTTGACACTTCTTAGGAACCGGGGGGCCATGCACCGCACGGCGCCCCCGCGGGCGCCGCTACGGCTTGGCGCCGTCCAGATTCAAGCGCACCGCAGCGGTGAGGTAGTGAACCAGGGTGAAGTTGTAGACCTCCTCCACGTCGGCGCCCCCCTCGAGCAGCCGGTACCCGAGCTGGATCCCGACGGCGGATGAGGGATGCCAGTGCAATGCTGCCAGGATGTCCTCGGCGCGCCCCTGTCCCCCCGGGGACGCCAGAGCCTCGCCTTCCAGAACGGCGTCGAGGCGCGCCCCGAGATGGACGCGCAGGGCGAAGGCCAGCAGGGGCACGAAACCGGTATCGGTCTTGCGGGCCGTCCGACCGTCCTGCTCGAGGCGGATCTCCGCGTCGCGGATCTTCGCCGCGGCGCCGAGCTCGAAGTCCGCCCCCTTTCCGCGCACCAGTCGATAGCGATAGACCAGCCGATAGGAGTCGAACCGGTACTCGGCCCGCGTCGGCCGGTCGGGCGCGAAGTCGACGCCCCGGTAGTGCACGGCTTCGGCGAACCTGCCACGTGATTCGATGCGCAGCGGGGCCGCCAGTAGGTGCAGCCCGTGCCGGTGCTCCTTCCCCAGCCGCAATCCGACCCGCAGGCGCACGAAGGCCACCGGGTCAGCCTCGAGGTCCTCCGAGAGCGAGAACCCGGTTCCGGTGTCGGGGGGGATGCGCACATCGTTGTATCCGCTGAAGGCCGCCCCGCTCTCCACCTCCACCCACACGCCGGCGCCAGCGGGCACCGTCAGCACGATCGCACAGAGGACACCGGCCGCCCAGTCGAAGCGCATCGCATCCCTCCTCGGTCATAGGTCCAACGTCCGTCACTCTCCGCGTCACGCCGGCATCACTCGCCGCGGACGCAGGGCGCGAAGATCGGTGGCCAGCAGCGCGTCGCGGTGTGGCGCACGGCGGAGGGAAAGCAGGCGCTGCGCGGGTCGAGCCGATCACCCGGCGGCTGGGCGCGGCGCGCGGTCGATGGCCTCACCATAGTACAAGGCCAACCGCTGCGCCACCTCGTCGATCCCGTAGCGACGGACCACCGCATCGCGCCCGCGACGGGCCACCGCGCGCAGCGTCGCGGCCGCCCCGTCGTCGAGCAAGACCTTCTGGAGCGCCGAGCGCATCGATGCCGCCGAGCGGGTGTCCATGAGGAAACCGCTGCGCCCCTCTTCGATGTAGCTGGCCAAACCGCCCCGCAGAGGACCGAACACCGGCAGGCCTGCGGTCATCGCCTCCAAGACGGCAATGCCGAACTCCTCCTTGGTGCTCGCGCACACATAGGCGCTGGGCCCCGGCTCGTCGGCCTCGCGGGCCAGGGCGGCCTCCAGCTCGCGCACGCGATCGTTGGGAAGCGCACCGGTCATGCAGAACCCGTCGCGCGCATCCGGATGGCGGGCCAGCACCCGCTCGATGTCGCGCAGGATCCCCTGCTCGGTCGCGGATGGGCGGTCAAGGTCACCGCCCACCAGGATGAGGTTGTAGCGGCGCCAGAGTTCCCCGGTGACCCACGCCTCGACCAGCAGCGGAAGCTGTTTGATCGGTGCAAGGCGGCCGACACTCAGCAGCGTTGGCTTGCACAACCGTTCCGGACTGAGACGCCTTGCCCGCTCGGCACGACTTGCTGCCGGGCTCTGCAGGTGATCGGCGAGGATGTCGCGCATCGCGCGGCGGGGCGACCGATTCCCGGCGGGGGCGATGCCCTCGGGCAACAGACGCACGGCCCGGCTGCGCATGCGGCCTTCGGCAGCGAGCTGCGGGAAGTAGTCGAGCAGAGGCTGGATTCCCAGGGGCCGGGGCATGGCGATCAGCGCGTCGGCCAACTCGAGCAGGTCGTCGGCCACGTGGACCGCGTGCAGCGCCTCCGTCAGAGCCTCGCTGTCCTCGGAGGACAGCCCCTCACGATCGAACCGCTCAGCAAGCTGTTGGTGGGGATCGGTCGTCACGGTGAAGAAGACCGGGATCTGTTCGGCACGCCCCAGCGCGGCAACCGCCCGCGACGCGCTCGACGCGTAGCGCACGTGGATCAGGTCGGGAACAATGGCGTGCCGTTGAAGCGCCCAGGCCAGCGACGTGCTGAGCGCGGGCTCGCGCGAGGCCATGCCGCGAGCGGTGGCGTCCCAACCGCCCGCCACCCGCAGCCGCAGCACGCTGTGTCCCGGCACATCTTCCCACAGCACGGGCCGACCGTCAGCGCCCGCCTGATCGTCAAGGACCACGGTGACGACGCGGTGGATATCGGGATGATTGGCGAGCGCGCGCCCCAACGATCGGAGAAAGACGCTCAAACCACCGGCATCGCCGCGTCCCTCGCGGCCCCACGCGCCCTGGAGCATCGTCTGCATCACCGTCAGGCCCACCGAGCCCGGCTCGCGCTGTGGCGTCGGGGTCGCGCCCAGGTGGGCGGAGATCAACGCCAGGTGGCCCGGGCTCAGTCCCAGCCGTCGCCACCGGGCGTCCAGATCGCGCAGGAAGCCGCGATGTCCGGACCCTGGAAGGCGCTGCAAGGCGGCGATCGCATCGGCCGCCGTCCCCGCATCGGCCGGCAACCCGCGCCAGAGCAGATCGCGCAGGTGCGTCTCGAGGCTCGTCGGTGCCGTGACGAGCAGAGCGCGCAACAACGCGGCGATGGGCCGCGGTGCGTCCAGCCACGCGTCCATGCGCCGCGCGATCTCGTGGTCGGGAACGAGCGCCAGACGGTGCTCGGCCGCGATATCCAGCACGCTGGTATGAAGCTCTCCTGTGCCGAAAGGCTCCCGCAACCGTTCACGGAGCGCCGCCGTGCACCCCGCCCGCCGGTCGGGAGCGATGGAGCGGCGCACGGCATCGCGCACGAGCGCGTTGATGTAGGCGTCGTGGCCGAGCTGCGCGATCAGCAGACACGGGTCGATGGCGGCGCGGCTGCGGCACAGACCACGCAGCGCGGCCGCCCGTTCGTAGGGCGTCATGTCGCCGGAGAGATCCTCGGCCGTCACCGTGGCACGCATCGCGTACTGCGACCAGGCGTGCTCGAGCAGCACCAGCCGGGCCAATTCGTTTTGCTGCTCGAAGGAGGCCTCGCACACTTGGCCGCCCAGCGGCAACGCGGTGACCGGCGCCTCGGCCGAGAGCACCGCCTGCCGCAGCGCCGCGAAGGCGTCGCCCTCGCCCGCCTCCGGAGCGCCGAGGGCCGCGGCGCGGCGTTGCGCGATTTCCGTGCAATAGATGCGCATGTCGCCCCCATGGTGCTCGGGATCGTTCGAGCGCTGTCGCGACGTGGGTCGGCGGTCGACAGTCGCCTCCGACGCTGGCTACCACGGTCCCCGGAACCGGTTCCCGCATCCGCGGCCGGGCCTCCGGCGCCGGGAGGGGCACCCCTTCCGAAACGGTGCGGCACACCCGATAGGCGCAGTAGAAGACGGTCCCGTCATGCGGACCGCCTCAGGTGGGGACCCAGGCGGATCGACGCCGAACCAGCGGGGGAAACCGACATGACGCGCGCGATGGAAGAGGTTCAGGATCGCCTCGAGGCACTGGCCGTGGCCGAGCTGGCCGTGGCCAGCTACTACGCCGCCTGCAGCTCGATCGGCGGCGTCTTCGGTCGGTTGTGCGCGAATCTGCAGCAGGAGGAGATCCGCCACGCCTCCTACCTGCGCACCCTGCAGCGTTGGGTCAAGGAGCACCCCGAGAGATTCCATCCGGGACGGCACTACGGCGACAGGGTGATCCAGGAGTTCATCCAGCGCGTTCGCACCGGCGTCGAACAGGTGAAGGCGCGCCGCCTGGGGCGCACCGAAATGCTGCACTTGGCGCTCGCGTTCGAGGACGGCTTGATCGAGAACCAGCCGTGGGAGGTGCTGCGCTCCTTCGACCCGGATGTCATGCCCATGCTGCGTCAGATCCAGGAGGAAACCGAGGCGCACCGCATGCAGCTCGAGGATCAGCTTCGCCGGGCGGAGGCTGCGTAGTATCGCACCCGTCCGGCGCCGGCCCACCGTCCCTGGGCGGAGACCTCAGGACCGAGCGAACTGGATCTCGAAGGTGCCGATCTCGTGCGCGCCAAGGCGCACGGTGAGATGGTGCCCATGGCGCACCCTCAGCGCGTCTTCGCGCTCCTCCAGCAGATCCGCCCTCCAGGCCGAGGCCACCGGCGGGCCGAAGGTGAGCATCTCCTCCCTCGGCTCCGCGGCCAGATTGACGCAGCGCACGACCAGCGTCGCCCGCTCGGCATGGGGTTTCACGGCGGTGACGAGGACGGGTGACGCCGCCTTCTCGATCAGTCCGATGGCGGCCGGGTCAACGCCCTGGCCGACGCCCTGGCCGATGCCCTGGCCGACGCCCTGCTTGACGATCGGCGCGGTTCGAAAGCGCCGGCTCCAGCCTGCCACGTCGGCCGCCAGGTGGTCGCCCCCGAAGGGGTAGAGTCCCAGCCGGAACGTGTGCGGCCCCAGGCACTGCGCCTCGGGCGTGTGGAGTGTCGGCCCGGCGTTGGCATATCGCCGCTCGGCGAAATCATCGCGTGACAACCAGCCAACACAGCGCAGCAACGTGACCGCCAGGGCCGTGCCCGGCGAGACGCGGCCCGGCGGCAGCGGGGCGAACTCCGGCAGGCCGCGGTTGAAGACGGCCAGGCCGCCGCGATCATCTTCGAGCAGGCAGAAGCCCTGCTGCGGCATCGTCTCGGGGGGCGGCTGCACCCAGTCGGCGCCCGCGGGCCGGTCGATCGGGCGCCGGTTGATCAGGAAGTGTCCGTCCGAGAGTGCCTCGCCGCTGCGGATCGGGGTCGGGAAGAGCGCCCGCAGCCGGTGATCCCGCGCGCGATTGTCGAACCACACCTGCAGGTCCACCCAGGGGCGATGCGCATCCAGACCGATGCGCACCCGGAAGGGACACGCAACCCTGCGCCGCGCGCGGCGTGAACGGCTCGAGTGGATCGACGCCGGCAGGACCAAGCGGCTCTCGGCCTCCAGCGCGCACGAGAGCGGCGTCTCCCAGAGAACGCGCACCGCGCCCGGGGCGTCCGCCGAGGTGATCGTCTCGGACTGTGCGGCGGCGCCGTAGTCGTACTCGTCGCCCACGTCCTCGACGTCCTCGAGGAGGTTGAGTCCGGGAAAGAGACGCCCGCTCGTCTTGTCGAGCAGATCGATCACCCCGTTGGGGTGCAGCGTCGCCTGCACGGCATGGTTCTCGATGCGATGGCCATCGCGGCGGACCGTCCGCGCGCGCCCGGGGTCGGACGCCCTGGCCCGATCGGAACGAGAGGACCCGTGGCGCACTTCGATGCGGCGCGCGCCCACGGCGGGCAGGTCCGCGGCCACGAAGCGCAGCCAGACGTAGGTGTCGGCCGTCTGCGCTTCCGGGCCGCGCTTGAGGATGCGCGCGCCGAACCGCTTGCGGTAGACGTCGAACGCTGCCTGTTGCCGGTCGCTGTAGAGCTCCTGCCGGTAGTCGATGCCCCAGAACCGCTCCACATGCTCGACCGCCGTCACCTCGAACGCCATTCGGCCGCCGCGATCGTCGACCAGCTCCAGATCGTCGGTCGCCGCGCCGGGCGGGAGGATCACCAGTCGCTCGATCACCTCCGTCCTGCGCACGGGCAGCGGATTGAAGACGAGCAGCGTGACGCGCTCGTCGTCCGCCGCGTGGCGGGCGAAGGAGGGCGCCAGGACGTTCAGGAACTGGACCAGAAGCTGCTCGGCCGACTGGATCGCCCCCGCGAAGCGCGGCATCATCTCGCGGTGCACCTCGTCGGTGCTGCAGCCGCAGATCGAGTCGTGGGGATGGTTCTCCAGCAGCTTCTTCCAGGCCGCGTCGATCAGTCCCCGGGGGACATCGCGCCCGTGCACGAACGCCATGTAAGCGGCCGCCGGCTCCACAACCTGCTCCAGCAGCGTCTGCGCCTCTTCGTTACGTTGCTTGAGCGGCATCCGCGCCGACCAGACACCCGACAGAATCGGATGGTGCTTCCCGCCCAGCAGCTCGCCCTCGTGTCGCTGTTCGGGCGCCCCGGCGGCGCGCAGGGCGCGCACGAAGGCCTCGAGGCTCGTGTGATGGAAGCGCATCTGCGGGTAGGCCGATTCAAGCGCGGTCAGAATGGCGTCGAAGCGTGCCTGCACAGGGAAGTGATCGCAGCCGTTGTTGAGGAGGCGCACGGACGTCGACGATGCGCGGTCCATTTTCTCGAGCAGCCGGCCGACCTGCGCCACGGCGCGGGCGATGTCGGGCTCGCGGTCAGTGTGCGCTTCCCAGATCTCCTCGTACCCCAACCCCCCCGCGTTGCAGTAGCCGCCGACCTGCTGCACCGCCAGCACCTCGCTGCCGTCGGGCGCGCGCCAACGATACTCGGTGCCCAACCGGGCGATCTCGTCGCCGTTGCCGCGGGTGTAGACGAACGCATCTAGGCCGGCCCGGCGCAGGAGCTGGGGCATCTGGGCGATGTGGCCGAAGGAGTCGGGCATGTAGCCCACCCGCTGGGCCGCACCGAATCGCCGGCAGACCCGGCGGCCGTAGAGCAGGTTGCGGACGTGGGCCTCACCGCTCACCAGGAACTCGTCGGGCAGGATGTACCAGGGCCCGATCGAAAGGCGGCCCCGCTCAACGAGGCGCCGAATCCGATCGGCGTCTTGCGGCATCACCTCCAGATAGTCCTCGAGGAGAATCGCCTGACCGTCGAGCATGAAATGCTCGTAGCGGTTGTCGGCCTCGAGCGCCTCCAGGACCTCCCGCAGGACGCGGACCAGGCTCACGCGAAAACGATGGCGAGGCAGGTACCACTCCCGGTCCCAGTGCGTGTGGGAGACGATGTAGACCTCGCGTGCGGCGGACATCGCAGCCCTCCCCTATTCCGCTGCCGCCGGACCGCACGCCGAGACCAGTTCCGCGACCGTGCCGGTGGCCAGACAGACGCTGGTGTCGGCGGCGCCGTAGTAGATCCAGACGCGGCTGGCGGGCAGCGCGCAGCCGTCGTCGTCGACCTCGTCCACGATCATGCCCGCGGGGAAGACCACGTTGGGCACCTGGCCGGTCAGCTCGTAGATCTCGCGCGGCTCGAGGATGTTTTCACGCCCGCGGGCCAGCACCCGGCGCGGGTCCTCGAGATCCAACAGCGCGACGCCGGCCTGGTAGACATTCACGCTGTGAAAGTGCGTAGCGATGCCGTGATAGAGCAAGAGCCAGCCGCGGCTCGTCTTGATCGGCGGCGGCCCGGGCCCGATCAGCTCGTCCCAGAAGTGCGGTCGGCCTTCCATCACGGCGCCGAGCGCGCGCCAGGCGAGCAGATCATCCGATGCGGCCAGCTCGATCGTATCGCCGCTCCTCGGCGAACCGTCCGCGGCGGGCCGGTTGGGACGGCGCAGCATCAGGTAGCAGCCCTGCACGCGCTCGGGGAAGAGCACGCCGTTGCGCTCATCGGCCTGCGACACCGTCCCGAGATACTCGAGGTGCAACAGATCGGTCGATCGCAACAGGCCCAAGCGACACCCCGCGCCGGTGTCCATCGCCACGACGACGAAGAGGTCCTTGTCGATGCGCGTGATGCGCGGATCGTAGACGTGGTAGAGGGGCTGCGGCGCCCGCTCGAGGCCGCTGATCCGGGGCGCCATCGGACTCACGTGGAAGCGGCGCCCGTCGGCGCTCTCGGCCAGCAGCAGGTGGGTTTCGCGGCCTCGGGTTTGCACGCGCAGCAGCAGCACATAGCTGTCGCCCATCTTGATCGCGCCGGGGTTGAAGACGCTGGTGACGTCGGAGAAGGTCCCCGGCACCTCCGGCACGTCGTCCCGCGTCAGGATCGGGTTCCGTGGGTCCCGTTGCAGGATCATGACTCGGCCTCCCCTTCCCCCGGGCAGCCGTCCGCGGCGCCGTCGCTCCGCGGCGCGCGGGTCACCATGCCGTCGTCGCTCGGATCGCGCGCCATGGTGCGTAGACGACCCACCATGGCGCGCACGTCCCTGAATCCCCCGACCGTGAACCAGACCACCACCAGTCCGGCGGCCGCGAGCTGGATCTGAACGTAGACGCGCCAGAAGCTCTTCCATGCCGCATCGCTCACCTCGTGGGTGAGATTGTAGATGGTGCCGGCGATGAAAACGGCCGTCCATCCCAGGATCCAGACGTACGTGACCACGTAGAGCCATCGATCGCCGCGGGTGAACTCGCGGCCCATCCCGAGCACCCGCAGGCCCCGGGCCGGCGCGGCGTCGACGATGCGCGTCTCGTCGGCCACCGCGTAGCGGCCCCGGTGCAGGAGCTTGTCCAGATCACATCCTTGTCCCCGCCCCAGCAGCGAGACCAGCACGTAGACCAGCGACGAGGCACCCATGGCGATGCCCCAGAACATCTGCCCGTTGATCGGGAAATCGTCCACGAGCTGGTGGATCACGATGCCCCCCACCGCGATCACCGAGCCGACCGTCAGCGCGCTCCAGGCCGCCGCGGTCGTGCCGCGCTTCCAGTAGAGGCCGCCGATGATCACCGCCCCCGACCCGCCGGCGAAGATGGCCCCGGTGATGGCGAAGAAGAGGAAGATGTACTGGCTCTGCTGAAAGATCAGGCTGAAGAGGAAGATGAACATCGCGACGCCCAGAATCGACAGCCGCAAGACCCGTAGATGCTGCCGCTGCGTGAAGGGCCGGCGGCGAAACGGCATGATGACGTCCTGGATGAAGATGCTGCCCCAGGAGTGCAGATAGGTGTCGTGCGTGCTGATGAAGGCGGCCAGCATCACCGCGGTGAATGCACCCATCAACCCGGGCGGCAGCAGCTCGGTAAGAATCAGCGGGATGCGGAGCTGGCTCTGCAACGGCGCCGACGAAATGTCCGCGAGGACGGCGTCCACGTTGGCAGCGACATCGCGGAAAGCATCGTGATGCATCACCGTATAGGCCAGGATCGGCACCATGAGCAGCATCAGGTTCTGGGGGATTCCGCGCCAGTTGCTGAGCACCTGACCCATCTTGGCCTCGTGGGCGCTGCGGGCCGAGGTGTTGTACGCCTGCGTGCCCTGCCAGGACATCGTGCCGTAGATCACGCCCGCCACGCCGATGAGGAAGTAGACCAGGTTGAAGTCCTCGACGTGGCGCGTCTTGAACGGATTGATCAGCGACGCGTCCTCGGGCGCCGTGGACAGCGCCGCGAAGACCTGGTCCCAGTCGAAGATCGTCATCAGATAGATCAGCAGCGCGATGAAGACCACGTTGACGAACACGCCCTGCACGAAGTCGGTGATCAGGACCGCCACCTGTCCCCCCGAGAAGACGAAGTAGAGCGCCAGCGCGAGCAGCGCGAGCATCACGAGCGGGAAGGTGGAGATCGACCAGCCGAAGACCGTGACCGAGAGGGGCAGGCCGCAGAAGTAGATGAAGAAGCGCGCGCCGACCGCGGGGAAGATGCCGAAGTTGACGATCCCCGACGCGAAGGCCAGCAGGCCCGCGAAGACGCGGAAGCTGCGGCTGTAGCGTTCCTCGAAGAACTGGGCCAGGGTGAGCGCGCGGGTCTGGCGGAAACGGTAGATCACCCACCCCGAAACGGTGATCACCAGGACCACCAGGCCCATGCTGAAGCCCCACCAGGTCATCGAGAAGCCGGCCACGTAGTTCATCTCGAGATTGCCGACGATCGTGATGGCGCCGATCATGGCCATGCCCTGGGCCAGGCTGACCAGGTAGCGGCCGGCAGTGCGCCCCGCGGCCAGGAAGTCGGCCACGCTGCGCATATAGGTGCGGCTGAGCATGACGCCCGCGGTGATGACGCTCAGCACGAAGCCCACGATGATCCAGTCGACCCAGATGAGGTTCATCGGCATTCCGTCCCGTGTCTTGGCCCGACCATAGACCGATCGCACCGGGCAAGGGCTTCACTGCAGAGCCTCGGGAACCCAGCCGCGGGGCAACAACGGACGATGCCCACTACCAGATCTTCCCATCCTGGCGGATGCGGAGCCAGGATTGATCGGGGCAGCGCACGCGCGCCTCGAAGAGGTGCGGCGTCGTGTCGAGGTGGGGCCCCTCGTGGCGCGCGAGCCGGAGCTCTCCGAGCTCCAACGCCTCCAGCGAGGTCGCCCAGCGACCCGTCCGGCCACGATAGTCGCGCTGGGCGTAGTAGATGCGCCACAGAGCCCGGCGCGCTTCGGCGTGGGGGTCGGGCTGGAACGACTCGGCGGTCGTGCCCACCTCACGGTCTGAGAACTGCACCCAGCCCCACATCTCGGGATAGTGCATCGCAATGAGCCCCTGGGGAGACCAGACCCAGTTGTCTTCCGGCAGCGTCTCGCCGGTGGCCGGATCGACGCTCTTGCGGTAGGCCCCCGCGACGATGTCGGCCCGCCACTGGACGCGCGAGAAGTTGACGCGCCACTGATCGCCCGCCAGCGGGGGCGCCGCGCGGTGGGCGCATTCAGCCAAAACCTCCCACGGTAGTGCGATCTCGACCGACCAGCCGCGATCCTGGTCGGCCGGATCGTTCAGGGTGCCGTCGATGTGCACCCCCGTGCGCAGGCCGGCGATATCCCAGGCGTCCACCGCCGGCGCCCCGTCTCGATAGGGCTTCAGCAGCAACAGATCCCATACGGTGCCCAGAGCATTGATCTCGAGCTCGTAGTACTCGTGCGTGTCGCCGTCGGGATCGATGAAGACCTCGAAGTCGTTGTCGTGGTAGATCACTGCGTCGCGCGCGGTGAGCGTTCCCCAGACGTGGGGCTCCTCCATCTCGGCGGCCACGTAGAAGTACCCGTCATCCCAAAGCATCTTGGCGCGCGTGCGAAACCGCGGGCGCGGGCGGATATCGCCCTCGATGTCAATGAAGGGCTCGGTCCAGGCCGCCGCCTCCCAGGCCGGCTCGTCGAGGCGGCCGTCGACGTCGAGCGGTGTGGGCGTCCGCTGGCAGACGTACTGGCGCGGCGCGTAGGGAATCTCGGGGCGCGGAAGGGGCTCGGCCCGCGCGGCGAGCGCGATCGCGAAAGCGCAGTGCGCCGCAGTCCCGATGCGCCGGATCAGGCGACCCTGCTTGACCGCAGCGTTTTCGGTGGACATGGCTCATCTCCGGCACTCGGGGCCAGCCCCGGGACAACGTCAGGGCGCGGCGGCAACTCACCTAGCGTTGCCACATTCTGTCGGGATTGCAAGTCCAGGGTTGGAGTCCAGGGTTGGAGTCTAAAGTTGGATTCTAGGGGAATCGCGCCGGGAGGTCGCGGTGCGCTTGGGTTCGGCCGGCAGCATCCCGATCGAGTAGACCAGGTCCGGTCTGAACACTCCCCGTCACCCGATCGTCTCGAGATGAGAAATTCGGGAGAACCGCTCGCGGTGCGGGGTGGAACCCATGAGCAGTCTGTGTGCGGCGGGACCTAATGTTGCGTCTACCAAACCTTCCAAACCTGCGGGACAGGAATCAGAGCATGCGCGAACGCGCCGTCCAGATCCTCGTCGTGGTCGCATTCGCAGGCGTCATGATCTACTCGGGACTCTTCCTGGGTCGCGAATACACCAAGGTCGCGACCTTCGTTCGCATGGGCGACATCTGGAGCTTCCTGCGCCTGGACGATGAGCCCGGCGCCGTGTTCGCCGAGGTGGATACCGAGGACTTCGTCCAACTGCCGCACCCGGTCGCGGGCGACACGCTGCTGACCATGGACGGGCGGACGGCCACGGCCGAGGCCTACTTCGACCTGTTCAGTCCCGACACGCCCCCGGGAGCCGTCTACCCGATCGAGTTCACCCACGAAGGACAGGTGCACGAGTCGGCGGTGCGCACCCGTTCGATCCCGGCCGCGCTGCGTCTGCAGGTCAGCGCGCTCTTCGTCCTGCGGGTCCTGATGACCCTGGGGCTATCGCTGGTGGGCTTCTGGGCCTTTGTGCGCAAGCCCCAATCGCCGGCCGTTCGCATCCTCGCGCTCTTCTGCTTCTCTCTCGCGGTCAGCATGCTGCTCAACGGGGCGGCGATCGCCGACGGCTACGCGCGCTTCGACTTCCCCTGGCGTGCGGAGTCGCTCGTGGGTTTCGCCGCGTTCGGGTTCCTGGCGCCTGTCTTCTGGGTGAAGCTTCAGCTTCGGTTCCCCGCGACGAGCCGATTCTACGAGACGCACTGCGTGCGGGTGAACTTGGCGCTCTTCGGCGTCACCCTGGCCCTGGTGATCGCGCGCGGGCTCACACCCACCGTGCAGCCGCTGCTCAATCTGCACCGGCTGGTCTTCCTGGCGGCCGGCTTCTATCTGCTCGTTCGCAACGCCATGAACGCCGACACGTTCCTCACCCGGCGACAGACCTGGCTCGTCCTGATGGGCTCGGTGCCCGGGCTGGCCCTCTACGGAGTCTACCCCTTCCTGGAACCGGCCGCACGGTGGCTTGGCCGCGACCTGACCGTCGTCGCGCGCATGGTCGCGACCAATGTGACCTTCCTCGCCATGCTCCTCACCCCGATCACCTTCGCGCTGGCGCTCAATCGGTACCGGCTGCTCGAGGTGCAGGGTCGGCTGAAGCGCGGCTCGCGTCTGGTGGCCGTCAATGCGCTGCTCCTGCTGACCTTCGGGGGGCTGCTCTACGGCTTCGGCGATTTTCTTCTGCGGGCCCTGAGTATCCAGAATCGCACCCCCACGCTGTTGCTGGGCGTGTCGCTGGCCCTGGTGCTGGCGCCCGGCATGCTGCGCCTGCGATACCTGATCGAGGATTGGATCCTTCCTGAACGCCGACGTCTGCGCGCGCTGCTGGCCGAGTTCGCGGAGGAGACCCCCATCACGCGCGACATCGCGTCGTTCTGGAGAGTCCTGTGCACTTCGCTGGCAGGCGTCCTGAAGACCAATGAGGTCTACCCGGTGATCCGGCGCCAGGGGGCCGAGATCCGCCTCGCCGCCGGTCCAGCTTTCGCTCCCCTGAAGGATCCGGATTCGCTGTTCGAGCGGCTGGCCGATGTGCGCCATCCGCTGTTCGTCGATGAGATGGTCGCCAGCGGACGCTTCGATCTGCGCGACGAGGAGCTGCGCTGGTTCGAGAACTGCCGGGCGGTCGTGCTGCTGCCCCTGGTTGGGCCCTCAGGGCTGATGGGCTTTCTCTTGTTGGGCCCCAAGGAAAACGGCGAGGACTACTCGCCCGAGGAGATGTACCTGTTGCGCGCGCTCGGCGCCCAGGTGGCGCTGCGCGTCGAGAACGTGCGCCTGCTCGAGGATAGTCTGGAGCGCCAAAAGCTCCAGGATCAGCTCGACATCGGACGTGAGATCCAGAAGGGGCTGCTTCCGCGCACGCTGCCCGAGGTCCGGGGCCTGGAACTGGCCGCGCGCATCCGTTTCTGCCTCGACGTTGCGGGCGACTACTACGACGTCGTGCCGCTGGCCGACAACTGCACGCTGCTCGCCATCGGCGACGTGGCCGGCAAGGGTGTGGGCCCGGCATTGCTGATGTCCAATCTCCAGGCGCTGCTGCGATCGGTGCGCGGCAGCGAAGTCGATCTGCCCCGCATGGCCGAGCGGATCAACGCGTTGGTGTACGAGAACACCCCGTCGGAGATGTTCATCACTTTCTTCGTGGCCGTCTTCTGCCCGGACACCCGGCGTCTCACCTATGTCAACGCCGGCCACAACCCCCCTCTCTTGCTGCGCGGAGACGGCCGCACGCAGGAGCTCGCGGAAGGAGGGTTGATCCTGGGCGCCCTGCCTCAGGCCGCCTATGTCCAGGGCGAGGTCACGCTGGCAGGCGCCGACACGGTGATCATGTACACCGACGGCGTTACGGAAGCGCACAACGGGTCGCGGGTTGAATTCGGCGAGCAACGCATCGTGGCCCTGGCCTCGCGCAACGGCGGACGTTCGCTGGAGCAGACGCTGCAGGAAATCGAAGCGGCCGTGCAGGCGTATACCGGCAGCACGGAGTTCGAGGATGACTTCACGTTGCTGGCGGTGCGAGCGCAGTAGGAGCGTGTCGACACGCCGTTCCAGCGGCCCAGCGGGGGGGCACCGTACAGCGCCCCCCCGCCGGAGTCACGCTACTGCCCGATCGGCAGGAAGGTCTGCCCGCCGATGTAGGCTACCGCCTGAGTTTCCGCATAGATCGTCACAAAACCGCCGAGCGGAACGGAGCTACCTGCGGTCACCGTCGTCTCGGCCTCGCCTGCGGTGGTCGTGAGGGTGGTCTGACCGAAGGTCACGTAGTCGGTCGCCCCGCTCAGAGTCTCCGACCGCAGCGTGATCTCCGTGCCGTCGGGACAGGCCTGCCCGGTGAGCGTCTTGAGCTGAACCACCATGGCGGTCGTCCCGTTCGGGGCCAGGGGGCCGGTAAGATCCGGGAAGCCGATCACCATGACGTAGTCGCTGCCCACCTCGGTGATGCTGAGGTAGACCTCGTCGAAGTCATCGAACGCTTCCGCCCGCACCACGACCTGGCTCGCCTCCGACGGCGCGGTGTAGACGACCTGCGCCAACCCGTCGGTGGTGGTCGCGGTGGTGCTGCTCAGCGTGCCGCCGCCCGATTCGATGCTGAAGGTGACCGTGGAGCCGTCCGGGCACGGGTCCCCGGTGAAGTCCTCCACGCGGGCGCTCACCAGCGTGGTGTCGGTTCCATTGGGCTGCAGCACCGCTTTCGTGGCCGAGAGGTCGATGTAGTAGTTGCCGCCGCCGCCCTCCGGCTCGAGGAAGGCCATGTCGCTCGTCAGGTTGACGTAGGCGGTGCTGTTGTCGTCGGCCAGTTCCCCGGTGATCTCGTAGTACTCGTCCACCGAGACGACCACGATGGCGGCGTCGTACGTGGTCCAGTCGGAGGTGTTGACGGTGTAGTTGCGCGCCGTGCCCGGCAGCTCGACCGCTTCGAACCACGGCGTGGTGGCGCCGGCGATATCGCCCGCGGCGATGAACCGGATCGTCGGCGGGTTGGTCCCCGAGAGGGTCCACGTCGCGTCGATGTCGACGCCCGGCGTGAACTCATCGCCCGTCACCGGGTTGGTGAGATCCACCTGACACGTGTAGTCGGGCGCTACGAATGTGACGCCGGCCGTCTTGGTGTCCATTGCGAAGTCGATCGCGTAGGTGGTGTTGGGCGTGTAGCCGATGGCCGTGGTCTGGAAGAGGGCCGTCGAGTCGTCGCTCCCGGCGAAGAGCGGCACACTCGTCCCGTTGACCGTCACCGTGGCCTCCATGGCCGAGGGATCGTCGGGATCGGTGCGCGTGACCGAGGCCGTGAAGAGCGGGCTGGGCCCCTCGGCGGCCAGCAGGAATCCCGCGGTCAACACGTAGGTGCCCGGCTCTCCCGTCCCGCCACCGGTGATCCCAATCGACTCCGAGCCGCTGGCGTTGTCGAGCGACGCCGCGATCGCCATGACCGTCGCCGTGCCCGACGACGCGCCGGCGGTGAAGACGGCTGAGGCTTCACCGAGTGCGTTGGTGGTCACCGTGGCCGGCGCGATCGATCCCGCCCCGCTGGGCGAGACGGTGAGCGCCACGGAGGTCCCCTCGGCCGGAGGGTCGCCCTGTGCGTCGGCGATGCTCACGGTGATGGCCGTGGTGTCGGTCGTCGCGATCGAGCCGCGGGCGGCCTCGACGGTGACGGTCCACGTGGTCGTCCCGCCTTCCGGGTAGATCGTCACCTCGTCGAAGGAGAGCAGCACGAAGGCGAAGCTGCCCTGGTAGGCCAGGCTGCCCGACCAGCTCTGGGTCTCTCCGGCCCCGATCCCGATGTAGATCTCGTCGTAGGCGGCCCAGGTCGTCGTTTCGGAGCCGGGAATCGAGGCGCTCGTGGTGCTGCCGTTGTAGGTCATCTCGTATAGAGACTCATCCTCGGTCTGCGATACGCCGACGACCTCCAGCACCACGCGCCCCGGCTGCTGGCCGGTGTAGCTCCACACCAGCGGCAACGCGTCCCCGGGCGTGAAGGTGGATCCCTCGGCCGGAGCGGTCAGGGTGACCTCGGTCTCGTAGTCGGGCGTGGCGAGCGTTGAGCTGGATGAGTTGTCGCCGAGGCTGATCTGCACGGCGTAGGTCGAATCGGGGGCGTAGAGGATGGCGTCGCTGCGGAAGACCGCCTCATCCGCCGTGCTCTCGCCCGTAAGGAGAGGAATCGTCGTTCCATCCACCGTCACCACGGCGGTCATCGCCGAGGGATCGGAGCTGTTCATCCGCTCCACGGTGGCGACGAAGTAGTAATCCTCGGCCACTGTGTCGGTGAACTCGGGTACGACCGTGAATCCAGCGTAGATCTCGTAGGTCCCGCCGGTAGGTGTGCCGCCCCCGCCGCCGTTATCGTCATCGCTGCCGCAGCCGAGTGGCAGCGTAGCCAATGCAAAGATTCCGGACAGCACGATGAGCCAGTTACGGGTGTTCATGGATCGCTCCTTTTCTATCTCGGGCATGCCCCTCGAGAACATCCCACGCGGGCGCTGAGCCCAAGCGCGCCTCGCGCATGCCGCCATGGAGTTGCGGCGCATGAGTGTATTCCGAAGGGTCTTCGGGTCAAGGGGGATCGCCGCCGTCTTGGTTGCGCTATCGGGCGTGTTCCCTCACTTGGCTTCTGACAACAGCACCACCTTGCCGATGTTCCGTCGGGCGTGCACGAAGGCGTGGGCCTCGGCGGCGCCCGCGGCGGTGAGCGGAAAGGTCCGATCCAGGACGGGGACCAGCGCCCCCGACGCAAACCCGGGCAGCATCTCGGCATAGCCCTCGCGCAGGACGTCCTCCCGGCGCCCGAGGTGCAGAAGGTGCACGCCGTGCACCCCCAGGTTGGGCTCCACCAGGTCCAGGGGGTGGATGCGGGGCGTGCGCAGCCAGGCCCGGGCGACCCGGAGCCAGTTGCGCCGACGTCCGGGCGCAGCCTGGCTTAGGCCGTAGAAGACCAGCCTGCCCAGAGGTCCCAGCAGCCGCCGGCACGCGCGGGTGGCCTCTCCGCCCACCGGGTCGAGCGCCAGGTCGAGGCCCCCCTCGCCCACCGCGTCCCGGACCTGCCGCTCCCAGTCGCCGCGCCCGTCGAAGCACGCCTCGGCCCCCAGGCGCTGCTCGACAAAGGTGCGTTTGGGACGCGAGCCGGCGGTTCCGAAGACGCGCAGGCCGTGGGCCCGGGCGAGTTGTACCGCGGCTGTCCCTACCCCGCCCGCGGCGCCCAGCACGAGCACCGTCTCGCCCGGACGGGCCGCCCCGGCACGGAACAGGCAAACCCACGCGGTCAGGAAGACCACCGGCAGGGCGGCGGCCTCGGCGGCCGAGAGCTCCCCGGGCCAGTCGAACAGGTGGTCGGCCGGCACGATGACGTCGCGGGCATAGCCCCCGTAGCGCATCAGCGCCACCACGCGATCGCCGGGGCGCCGATCGCGCACCTCGGCGCCCGTCCGCACGATGCGGCCGGCCACCTCGAAGCCCGGGCTGAACGGGCGCGGGGGAACGGTGCCGTAGAGGCCCATGCGCATCATCAGGTCGGCGAAGTTGACCCCCGCCGCTTCGACGCGAACGTGGACCTCGCCGGTCCCGGGGTCCCCGAGCGGGACCTCGCGCTCGACGAGCACGCGCGGCGACCCGAGCTTCTCGATCATGACGGCGCGGGTTTCCATAGCGCCCGAGATCCTAAGGCCTTTTGCACCGCCGATCCATGGGCGGAACCCCCAACCGCGCCCGACGCCCGGCGGCAGGTTTCCGCCCGGGGATGCCGCCCGCTCTTCACTCCCAGTCCGTGGAACGGTATGCTGACCGGCTGGACTCCACACCCGGACGCGAGGATCGAAGCCATGACCACCAACGCTTTCCGCCACACGGCCGCCGACCTGATCGACTTCATCGACGCCGGACCCACCGCCGCCCACGCCGTCGCCGACGCCTGCCGGCGCCTGGACGAGGCCGGCTTCGAGCGTATCGAGGAGGGCCAGGCCTGGCAGCTACCGCCGGGCCGGCAATTCTATGTGGTGCGCAACCACCACTCGGTGATCGCGGGCTGGATCGGCGCCCACCCGGCGAGCGAGACCGGCTTCCGGATCGCGGGCGCCCACACCGACGTGCCCGGACTACGTTTGAAGCCCAACGCACCGTATGCCTCCGGCGGCTACATCCAGCTCGGCGTCGAGATCTACGGCGGCCCGCTGCTGGCGAGCTGGACCGATCGGGACCTGACGCTGGCCGGCAAGCTCTTCGTCCGGCAGAGCGACGAGACCACGCGCATGATCCTGGTCCGCTGCGACCGGCCGCTCTGCCGCATTCCCCAGCTCGCGATCCACTTCAACCGCGAGGTCAACGACAAGGGGCTGGTGCTGGACAAGCAGAAGCAGATGCCGCCCATTCTCGCGCTGGGAGGCGAGGAGGAGCTCGACCTGCGCTGCGCCGTCGGCGCGCTGGCCGACAGCGCCGAAGTCGACGCCGATGCGGTGGCGGCGGCCGACATCGAGGTGATCGACTGCCAGCCCGCGACCTTCGGCGGCTTGAACCAGGAGTTCATCTTCGCGCCGCGCATCGACAACCTGGCCGGCAGCCACGCGGTGCTTTCGGCGCTGCTACGCCTGAGCGACGCTCCCGGCGCCACCTGCATCGCGGCGCTCTTCGACAGCGAGGAGATCGGCTCGCAAACGCGCGCCGGCGCCGGATCGCGCTTCATCGATGCCGTGCTGGAGCGGATCGTGGCGCAGACCGACGCCTCGCGCGAGGCCTGGTTCCGCGCGCTGGCCGGCAGCTTCTTCGTGTCGGTGGACGGCGCCCATGCGCTGCACCCCAACTACGCCGATTTTCACGATCCCCGGCATCAGGTGCGCTTGAACGGCGGGCCGGTGATCAAGGCTAGCGCGCAGCAGCGCTACGCCACCAGTCCCGAGTCGACCCACCGGTTCGAGCGGTGCGCCGAGCGCGCACAGGTGCCGGTGCAGCACTACGTGCACCGCACCGATCTGCCCTGCGGGTCGACGATCGGGCCGATGACCGCCACGCGGCTGGGCGTGGCCAGCATCGACGTGGGCAGCCCGATGCTCTCGATGCACTCGATCCGCGAGACGGGCGGCGTGCATGACCAGGAGCACATGATTCGGGCGCTGGTGGAGCACTACCGGAGTTGATCCGCGCAAGAGGGCGCTGGAGCACCACCGGAGTTGATCCGCGCGAGGGGGCGCTGCCGCCGCGGCTCCCCCGCGAGACAGGATGCCGAAAGAGGAGGAGTCGCCATGGCCAGCGACCGCGTGTCCGCCTTCCGCGCACAGCGCGAACGTGCCAACGAGACCGTGATGAAATACGCCGGCACCGGCACGAAGCGCTTTTACAACCTCGATCACAACGCCTACCAGCCGGGCGCGCTGGAGTCGCGGACCAAGGAGCTCTTGGGGCTGGTGGCCTCGCTGGTGCTGCGGTGCGACGACTGCATCCTCTATCACCTCGATCAATGCCACCGGCAGGGGGTCACGAAGGAAGAGCTCGAGGAGGCCGTGCACATCGGGCTCATCGTGGGCGGCTCGATCGTGATCCCGCACATGCGACGTCTGTGGGAGGCGTGGGAGGAGATGGGCGGCTGAGAACCTTCGCCCGAGTAGAAGCAGAGGGCTTCCCCCCGAGTAGCAGCGGAGGGCTCGGTCCGGCAGCTCCTGACACCATCCCGACACGAACGAGCGACTTTTTTGCACTTGCTGTGGTATGCTTACGGGTTCGCATGTTCCCAACAGCCAGTCGGCAACCATTGGCAAACACCCTGTCCCGGCGTCCCGGGAGATGGAGGAGACGTCCGTGAAGCTCGCATCCGTGCTCTGCTCGACCCTGTTGGCCCTGGCCCTGATGTGCGGTGGCGCCACGCCTTCAGCCGCGGTCATCATCGATCACACCACCGCCAACATCTGGGAGATCCCCGAATGGGCGATCGAGCAGGCCAAGGCCAACCTGCACATCGCCTACGGGCACACCTCGCACGGCAGCCAGCTCATCTCGGGCATGGGCACCGAGCACGGCGCCCAGCTCGACGAGTTCATGACGAACAACGGCGCGACCCCGGGCCTCTACTTGTGGAATCCGGGCGGCACAGGCGGCGCGCTCGACCTGCGCGACCGGCCCTTCGTGGGCGCCTACGACCTGGGCAATCCCGACCGCTATGCCTGGGCCACCGCCACGCGCAACTACCTCGCCGAACACCCCGAGTGCAACGTGATCATCTGGTCCTGGTGCGGGCAGGCGGCCACCACGCTGGACAACATCGATATCTACCTGAACCTGATGGAGGAGCTGATCACCGACTATCCGGACGTGAGCTTCGTCTTCATGACCGGCCACCTCGATGGGTCCGGCGAGGAAGGGTTGCTCAACCTGGCCAACGAGTACATCCGCAGCCATTGCATCACGCATGATCGGATCCTCTACGACTTCGCCGACATCGAGAGCTACGACCCCGACCAGCTCGTCAACTACATGCCGCTGCTGTGCAACGACAACTGCGACTACGACAGCGACAACAACGGGTCGCGCGACCGCAACTGGGCTCTCGACTGGCAGGCCACCCATATCGAGGGCGTCGACTGGTGGCCCTCGGGCGCCGCGCACAGCCAGCACCTGAACGGGAATCTCAAGGGGTACGCCGCCTGGTGGCTGTGGGCCGTGCTGGGCGGCTGGAACCAGTGTATCGAGGCGCCGGCCGATCTGATCGCCGAGGCCGATCCGCCCGCGCAGGAGATCACCCTCCACTGGACCGACACCTCCACCACGACCAACGAGGATTGGTTCATCGTGCAGCGACAGGTTGACGGCGGGGCGTGGAACGACGACTACGCGACCGTCCCGGCCGACGTTACCACGTTCGTCGACGCCCAGCTCCCGACAGGCATCTACAGCTACCGTGTGGTCGCCCACCTCGAAGACGACGGCACCGGCAATCCGTGCAACTCCGCACCGTCCAACGTGGCCACCGCCGTCATCAGCCACGCGGTGCCCAACGCGCCGAGCAATCTGACCTCGGACCTGGTCGGCTGCGACATCCACCTGGCCTGGGTGGACGAGAGCAACAACGAGGAGAGCTTCATCGTCGAGCGGGCCGTCGACGGGGGCGCCTTTGAGGAGTTGATCACCCTGCCCGCCGACACCGAAGCGCACGTCGATCCCATGCTGACGCCGCTGCACACCTACACCTACCGCGTGAAGGCGCGCAACTACTGGGGCGACTCGGGCTATTCCAATGAGACCGAGCAGTACGTTCCCGAGGAGACCTTCTCCATCGTGCTGAAGCAGAGCGTGGCGGGCTACGACGGCTGTCGCGACGCCTACTTGGACAGCGCCAACCCCACGCTCAACTACGGGGGCGACCCGTACAACTACGTGCGCAATGATCCGAAGATCAACTTCGCCATCTCGTTCGAGCTTCCGGCGGAGGTGATGGGCACGCGGATTGTGGAGGCGACCCTGGGTGTCTACTGCTGGACGATCAGCAACTGGCAGGAGGAGCAATACCTCGACCTCTATCGCATCACCGAGGCCTGGGAAGAGGGCAGCGCCGACGGCGCCTATCAGGAGGGCTGCGCGAGCTGGCTGGTGCGCAGCGGTGACGCCGGCGGCGAGATCGAGTGGACCGTTCCGGGGGGCACGCACGCGCCCGAGGTCCTGGACCGCTCGCTGATTCCGAGCACGGCCTACTACCCCGAGTTCGACATCACCGCCCTGGTGCAGGAGTGGGCCGGCGGCGTGACGGACAATCTCGGGGTGCTGCTGATCAACGACTCGGTCGCTACGACCGGCATCAAGGCCAGCGAGTACAGCGAGTACGGCCGGCCCTACCTGGAGATCAGTTACACGTACGCCAGCGACGTGCCCGGCGAGCCGATTGCCTCGAACATCCGGATGCTCCTGCCCTGCTATCCGAACCCGGCCTCGGGAGAGATGACGTTGCGCTTCCATCTGCCCGAGGCGGGACCGGCGGAGCTCAGCGTCTACGCCGCCGACGGACGGCGTGTGGCCACGCTGTTGAGCGGCTCCCTGAGCTCCGGCGCCCACGCGGTGACGTGGACGGGGGTGAGCGATCGGGGCAGCCTGCTGGAGGCCGGCGTTTACTTCGCCCGACTGCGGACCGGCGGATGGGGGCAGACGCGCAAGATCCTGCTCACACGCTAGCGCCCGCCCAGCGCCAGCACCTCCCGCAGCCACGCGGTAAGATCGGACAGCTCCTTGGCGGTGATCTCGTGCCCGCCGTCGTAGATGTTGGCGGTAACCGGGACGCGGGCCGACCTGGCCAGCGCGGCGGCCAGCTCGGCCCGCGCCAGCGGCACGTTGGTGTCGTCCCCGCCGTGGCCGATGAAGACCGAGGCGCCGTGCCGGGCAAGCGGCTCGAAGGCGGCGGTCGTGGCATAGCCCGGCGGAAGGTAGCCGCTCAGGACGGCCACGGCCTTGTACAGCTCCGGCTGCTCCAAGGCGACGGCATAGGCCATCGCCGCGCCCTGGCTGAAGCCCGCCACCGCGATGCGGTCCGGATCGATCCGCAGCCGACCCGCCACGTCGCGCACGACGTCGGAGCACCAGCGCGCGCTCATGCGCACCGCCGTGGCCATCCCGGCGCTGTCGGCCTCGACGCGCATCGCCACCGGCCAGTACTCGCGTCCGTTGAAGGTGCCCGGTATCGCGTAGGGCGCCTCGGGTCGCACCGCAATCACGTCGGGCAGCCCCATCTGCTCCACCAGGAGCGCAGCGCTCTCCTCGGTGTCGCCCCGCCCGTGCAGAAAGACCAACAGCGGATAGCTGCGCGAGCGCTCCCGTTCGTATCCATCCGGTAGATGGAGCCGGTAGGCGCCCAGGCGCTGCTGCGGCAGGAAGTGGAGCGTGCCCGCGCGTCGCTGTTCCTGGCGCGCGAGCGCGCCCATGCGCGTGCTGAGCGCGGCGAACTCGGGCGCATCGTGCAGCAGCGCCAGGTCCTCGTCGGACGCCGCCCATGCCGAGTCGCGGTAGCCGGTTGCGACAGCATCGGACAGCGCCTGCAAAGCCAGCTCGCGATCCCCGCGCAGCGCGTAGGCGCAGGCCAGGTTGTACCAGTTGCCCGCGCTGTTCGGGTTGGCGGCCAGCGTCACCTGGAAGCGGTCGATGGCGTAGTCGAGGTCGTCCGCCGCGAGGGCCTGGAGCGCGACGGCCGCGGCCGGCGTGTCGCCCGGGCGCGTCGCGGATGCCGGAAGGATGAGCATGGCCATCGCGGCGATGAGAACAATCCAGCGCCTCATGCGTCGACTCCTTTCCCCGCGTGCCCACAGGAGCAGGCGGCGAGGCGTTGCGTGCGAACCGTCGCCGGAGGATGCGCGCGCCGAGGGGTTGGTCAGCATAGGGAAGATGAGCCGACCGCGCCATCGGGGGCGCCGGATCTCACCGGCGAGCCGATGACTGGTCGAACCGAGCGCGTTCAACGATCGAACGGACCGATCGTGGGGTACGATCGATGTCGCGCCGTTGCAGGTCCCCCGGTCTGTGACTATATTGACCATACAAGGGCTGTGAAGAGTGCACCATTTTGGTAGGGTACGGTCATGCGAGTCACGGTGGGCCACAGACAGCAACTCTCCAGAACTCCACCCGTTACGATCAGTTCGCAACTGCACGTTCCTCCAACCGGGCTCGACTCACCGACTCCAAGGCCTGTACCGCCTGCCACGGACGGCGGCGCGTCATCCAGGCGCGCAACCGGACCGCGGACCATCGGGGTGCGCTCCAACACCCTCCTACCTCCCTCGCGGAGGGCTCTGCTAAGTGGGGTGGTGGCATTGAACGCCGGCGGAGTTCCTCGGATCCTTCTCGAAGCGCGGCTGCCTGTGGGGACAGCAGCCGTGCAGCCGCAGCAACGGTCAGGGAGGCGACCGCGGCTGCGCCGTGATCCACCGCTGAACATCCACATGCCTTGCGAACGACGCTGGACCCACCTGCGAACCGTGTCGGGACGCCCACTTCGACGGCGTGCCCACCCCCCGCGCGGGGCGTCACCCCCGCAGCACCCAGAAGAGCGTGGCCAAACCCGCCAGCAGTGTGATGACCAGGCTGATCAACGTCGTTGACCGCAGCACGCGCCCCTCCTCGCCGATGCGGTCGATGATGGCGGCGGCGTTCTGCAGCTTGGCCGGTGAGATCACCGACGCCAGGCCCCCGCCGATCCCCCCGGCCGCGGCCAGCAGCAGGCCGATCGACATCGGCTTGCCCAGCGCAATCCCCGTCTCGACGTGAAAGCGGCTGAGCATGGCGATGGAGCTGGTCTCCGAGCCGGCGATGAATCCCGCGAACATGCCCAAATAAGGCGCCGCGAATCCGTAGGCGTTGCCGAAGGTGTTGGCGGTCGCCTGAGCCAGCACGTGGATCATGTTGCGGCTCTGATCCGCCAGCACCCACGCGGCGTTCTTGCCCGAGTGGTCGATTGCGTAGGCGATGGCGAAGTAGATCGCGGCGGCCAGAACGGGGCGCGGCGCGCGCTTGAGCGTGCGCTGGAAGACGGTGCGCCACTGCTGGCCCGTGGGCCTCAGGAACGCGGCGGCCAGCAAGGTCGACACGAGGACCCAGGTGTAGGCCTGCCATAGAAGGCGCAGCGCCGTCGGACGCCCCGGGATGATCTCGATCGCCAGCGGCAGATCGCGGAAGAAGAGATCGAAGAAGGGCAGCGCCTTCAGATTGACCAGCGTCGCGAAGAACAGCAGCAGCAGCCACGGACTGACCGCGCGGGTCATGCCCATGCCCGCCTTGACGGCCTGGTCCTGCGTCGTGAGCGCGCCCTCGCTGTAGACAGGCAGCCCGCGCGCTCTGAGCACCAGCGCGAAGGCGAGAATGATCGCCACGCCCGCCACCACGCCCGTCAGCGGCACCAGATCGGCGAGCGCCATCAGGTAGCAGACCACGCCGGCCACCGCGCCGGTCAGGATGGCGGGCAGGAGCCCGCGCACGAGCATCCGGCCGCGACCCACGATCCAGAACATGCCCAGCGCGATGCCGGTGGTCACGAACGGGATGTAGCGGGCGAAGAGCAGGCCTGTCTGCTGCAGCGTGAGCTCGATGCCGGCCGCGCGGGCCACCGGCGCCAGCACGTCGGTGTAGACCACCGCGGGAATGGCCAGCAGCGCGTAGGTGCAGAGGCTGTCATAGCCGATCGCCGGCAGCGCGATGGCGACGAAGCTCGAGTAGCCCAGCGCCAGCATGATGGGCGGCAGGATCGACACCGGCGTCGCGCCGAGCGCGGTGATCAGCGTCCCGAAGCCGACGTTGATCATCAGGATCTGCGCCACCTGATCGCGGGGTGAGACGGCCTTCATGCCCAGCACGATCCTCCTCACCGCCCCGGTCTCGATCATGAACGTCATCTGGAAGATGCTGGCCCCCACCATCAGGCTGATCGGGAACGACCCCACGATGCCGGCCAGCGAGGCGAGCCCCACCACCTGGGGCGCGGTCCGGAACCAGAGAATGGCGATGAGCGCGGTGAAGACCCAGCCGATCACGCCGGCAATGTCGGCCGCGGTGCGGCGCAGGAGCAGCAGCAGGAAGATCACCAGGACCGGCAGAACCGCCAAGAGGACGCTGAGGGCTTCCATGGGCTTCGCGCATCTCCCCTGGCCCGGCAGGTGATCGCCGAGCGCGGTACGGCCGACCGGTGCCGCCGCGCCGGGTGAGCGCGCGTCCGTGTCGGCGGGTCTTCGGGATCATCCGGCGCGCCCCCGCGCCCGTCAACCCCGCGCGGCCGAGCGGCCCGCCAGCCATCCGGTGGAGAACGCGGCCTGGAGATTGAACCCGCCGGTGTCGGCGTCGATGTCGAGCAGCTCGCCGCACAGGTAGAGCCCGCCCACCTTGCGCGAGGCCATCGTGCGCGGATCGACCTCGCGCGTGTCGACCCCGCCGGCGGTGATGATCGCCTCCTCCCACGGGCGATGGCCGGTGACGACCAGGCGCAGCTCCTTCAGGAGCGCCAGCAGCCCGCGCCGCTCCCGGCCGCTCACCTGGCAGGCTTCCTTCCCCGCCGGAAGACCGGTCCACTCCAGGAACAGGTCCACGAGATCGCGCGGCAAGAGGCCCTGTAGCAGCGCGCGGACCGGCTTGCGTCCCAGAGCGTCGAGGTCCCGCCGCAGGCGCGCATCCAGCTTCTCCTCGCTGAGCGCGGGCTTCAGGTCGATGGTCAGCTCGACGCGCGCGCCTGTTTGAAACGCCTCGACCGCCCGGCCGCTGAGACGCAGGATGATCGGGCCGGACACGCCGGTCGGGGTGAGCTCCATCTCGCCGAAGGCATCCGCGCGGCGGCGGCCGTTGATGATGAGGTGCGCGCGGACGTTGCGCAGCGTCAGTCCCTGGAGGCGCGCGGGCCAATCGGTTTCCGTGTCGAGCCCGACCAGCGCCGGACGCACCGGTAGGATGGCGTGGCCCACCGCGGCCGCCAGACGGTAGCCGTCCCCGGTGGATCCGGTGGCCGGGTAGGAGCGCCCCCCCGTGGCGAGCACGACCGCATCGGCCCGCCGCTCACCGGAGGCGCCCGGCGCCTGCGCCTCGATGACCACGCCGACCACACGCTGACGGTCCACGAGCAGATCGCGCACCGTGCACTGGGTCTCGATCACGGCGCCGCACCGCTGCGCCCACGCCACCAGGGCGTCGACCACCTCCCGCGCGTCCTCACCCGCGGGGAAAACGCGTCCGCCGCGCTCCACTTGCGTGCGCACGCCCAGCTCTTCGAGCAGGGCGATCAGGTCGGGCGCGAAGAAGCGCGCGAAGGCCTGGCGCAGAAACCGGCCGCCGTGTGGGAAGCGCTCCAGGAAGAGCGGCAGCTCCGCGGTGTTGGTGAGGTTGCAGCGGCCCTTGCCCGAGATGCGCAGCTTGCGCGCCGGCCGCTCCATCTTCTCGAGCACCCGCACGCGGGCGCCTTCCAGCGCGGCCTCTCCCGCCGCCAGGAGCCCCGCCGCGCCGGCGCCTACCACGAGGACGGTCTTCTGGCCGGCATCGGTTTTCGGGGTTCGCTCGCTGCTGAATGCCATCAAGACCTCGCGGGGGCGGTCCTAGAGCCGGGCGCCGCAGTGCTTGCAGTGGCGCGCGTCGGCGTCGTGTCCCCCGGCCCCACAGCCCGGGCACGCCTGCGTGCTCACGGGGCTCCGGCGCGCCGCGGCCAGCTCCACCGACACGATGCCCGTCGGCACGGCGATGATCCCATACCCCAGGATCATCACGATCGACGCCAGGAACTGCCCGATGGGCGTCTGCGGCGCAATGTCGCCGTAGCCCACCGTCGTCATCGTCACGATGGCCCAGTAGACGCTGACCGGTATGCTGGTGAAGCCGCTGGCGGCGCCCTCGATGAGATACATCATCGCGCCCACGATCAGCACCGTCGTGACGACGCCCAGCAGGAAGACGATGATCTTGCGCGCGCTCGCCCGCAGCGCCACCTGCAGCCCGGTAGCCTCGCGCACGAAGTATCCCAGCTTCAGCACCCGGAAGACGCGCAGCAGACGCAGCGCGCGGATGACGGCCAGCGACTGCGTGCCCGGCAGGATCACGCTGAGATACGTCGGCAGGATCGCCAGCAGGTCGACGATGCCGAAGAAGCTGCGCGCATAGCGCAACCTCCGGCGCACCGAGAGCAGACGCAGCAGGTACTCGACGGTGAAGAGCCCCGTGATCACCCATTCGACCGCGCGCAGGGTCGGGCCGTAGCGCGTCGCGATGGACGCGACGCTCTCGAGCACGACCGCCACCACGCTGCCCACGATGCAGACCAGCAGGCCGATGTCGAAGGCCTTGCCCGCCCGCGTGTCGGCCTCGAAGATGACCTCGTGCATCTTGTAGCGCCAGGGGCGGTCCGTTCGCGGTTCGGGTTCCATGGGGCGCAATCTACTCCAGCAGCGGGGCGCGGACAAGGCACCGCGATTCGGCGTCCGCGCCTGCAGCCTAGGTCGCGAGAGCGATGGCGTGCTGCACGAATGCCATTCCTGCGACCGTCAGCGGGTAGGTCTCGAGCATGGCGAGCCCCAAACGCCGGCGGCGCCGCACCTGTCCCAGGTAGCTCAACGCGCTGAAGAGCTTCATGGCGCCGCGTCCGCTCCTTCGACCTGCAGCCGCCGGATTTCCTCGGCGTAGTGGGCCGCGATGTCGCCGTAACCCTCGAGCGCGTCCTTCCCGCACCCGGTGAGCGTGTAGATCCCGCGGTCGATGCGCTCGAACCAGCCATAATGGTTGTTCGCCAGGATCGACTGGGTCTTTTCACCACAGCCGAGGCGTCGCAGCGTGCGTGGGGCCAGGGGACCGTGCAGATCGAGCGCCACCGCCACGCGGATGGCGCTTTCGCGGTAGGCGGTCACGATCGCGCGGCCGCCGGTGCCGCCGCGGTTGTAGTGGCCCGAGCGGCCCTCGATCTCCCGCAGGACGGCCCGCCGGCGGCGCTTCAGCTTGGCGCGCCGCGCGGGCAGCGGATGGAAGAGGATGTCGACCCGCGCTCGCGGCTTCAGGGTCACGAGGATCAGCCCGAGCTCCAAACGGCGTAGCAGGCGCTGGAACCCCACCCAGGCCCGATCGCGGCCTGAAGGCGCGGGCCCCGGCAGGGCGACATAGACCGAGTCGGTGATGCGCTGCCGGTCGGTCGCCTGGACGAGCAGGTCGAGGCCGCGCCGCCGCTTCATCTCGACCACGATCACGTCTTCGCCGCGGCGCGCCACCAGGTCGCAGCCGTCCACCTCGGCCTGCACGGCGTAGCCCTGCCTCTCGAGCAGCGCCCGCAACGGATCGTAGAGATCGCTCTCGCGACGGGGAAGGCCGGCGGCCGCTCCCCTGCGTCCGCTGGCGCGCTTGCTTGCCTTCAACGTCCACCCCCTAGGTCGCCGCTCGGCTGAGGATCCAGTGCGTCGCCACGACGACCGCCGCATCAGCCGCGCCGTGCAAGACGATCGCGACGAGCAAGCCGTCGTACCGCCAACGACAGGTGCGCCACCCCCACGCGGCCGCCGTGAGGATGAGCGCGATCGGCACGAGCCACGGCCAGGCCAGGAAGCGAACCAGCACGAGGAGGTGATAGAGCGCGAAGGCCGCATCGGTCCACGCGGGCCGGGCGGCGGGCGTGGGGCCGATCAGCCCGCGCCACAGAAGCTCCTCCAGGATGGGATGGACCGTCGCGTAGTAGATCATGAAGATCCACCAGCGCGAACCGCCCAATCCTAGACCCGTCAACGTCGCTGCCAGCTCCACGTCGTTGCGCGCCACGATGGGCCACATCAAGATCAGCAGCGGCGCGGTCAGCAAGCAGGGCAGGATCCAGAGCGGCGCGTGCGCGGCGCGCCATCCGCGCAGAGCCAGGCGGCGCCACCCGTCGTCGGCGCCCCACACGAGCGCGAACAGGATGCCGATGTGGTACCCGAAGAGGGCGACCCACGCGCTCTCGGCGAGATAGAGCCCGATCAGAACCGCCCCGTAGGGCAGCAAAACCGCCCAGCGCTGATTGCCTGCAACCACCCCGTTTGCCTCTCCTCCTCATCGCCGGGTGCGCATGCGATGCCCTTCGACCGGCAGCATAAGGCCGTCCGACGTGCGAGGCCACGAACATCATCGGTGCGCACATTGATGGCAGCATCGACGCGCCTTCTGGGTCATAATGCCGCCGCGCGTGAAGACACGGACAAGGACGTGGGAAAGGTGGTGCGATGGTCTGCTCGACTGGCCGGCGCCGGCATGGAGTGCTCCTGGCTGTTGCGGTCCTCGTGGGATGGTGGGTCGCGTGCCCTTTGGGCCACGGCATGGCGCAGGCCCAGCAGGCTCAGCAGAACGAGCAGACCCAGCAGAACCAGCAGGCTCGGCAGGCTGACCCCGCCGCCGCAGCCGATGCGCCTCCCCAGGCGCTGGACGGCCACGGGCTGCAGAACCTCTTGGCGTTCGGGCGGATGGTCGGGTTCGTGCGCTACTTCCATCCCAGTGACGAGGCGGCCGGCGCCGACTGGGACAGCCTCGTGATCGCGGGCGTGCGTGAGGTGGAAGGCGCCACATCGCCCGAAGCGCTGGCCGAGACGCTCAACCGGATCTTTCGCCCCATTGCCCCCGCGGTGAGCGCGTTCACCACGGTCGGAGATATGGGAAGTCTGCCGCGCTCCCGACCACCTGCTGACCCGGCCCGCACGCCCGTCGTGGCGTGGACCCACCGGGGCCTGGATGTCGGCACCGTGCGGGACTCGTCTGACGAGCTCATCTCCCGGTCGGTGTTCGAGAGCTGGCGCACCTGGATCGCCGATCCCACCGGCGGCGACAGCATGCGCGTCCACGGGCTTCCCGATCCGCGCGATCCGTGGGTGACCGATCTGACCGGCGGGATCTCCGCCATCGTGCCGCTGGCGCTCTACGCCGACGAAGACGGCACGCTCCCGCGCGCCACCCCACGACCCGCACGCACCGATGCGCCGGCCGACGAGGGATTCGCACCCAGCGGAAACGATCGTGCCACGCGGCTGGCCGTCGTCATCCTGGCCTGGAACGCGGTGCAGCACTTCAACCCGTACGACGAGGCCGCGTCAGCAAACTGGCCGAGCGCCCTGGCGCGCGCTCTGATGGAAGCCGCGGTGGTCCGCGACGAGCGCGCCTTCCTGGTGACCCTCCAGCGAATGATGGGCGAGCTGCAGGATGGACAGGCGGAGGCGACCTGCGACCACGTGTCGCCCACGGGGCGGTTGCCGCTCGCGTGGGATTGGATTGAGGACGGTCTCTTCGTGACCTACGCCGGTCCTCGAGCAGCCGAGGACGTTCGCCCGGGAGACCGGGTCCTCGCCCTCGACGACCTCCCGGTCGATCGCGTGGTGCGGGCCGTCGCGGCGATTACCCCGGGAGCCAATGAGCGCTTTCGCACCTGGCGGGCTGTGCAGCGACTGCTCGCGGGCGAGCTGGGGGCGACCGTCCGACTACGCCTGTTGCAACCCGATGGTCAGGAACGTGAGGTTCGGGTTGTGCGCAGCGAGCCGCTGGAGCGTGTGCGCGAGCCGGCGGCGATCACACCCGGGGCCCGTCCCGCACCGATGTCCCAGCCGGCGCCGGGTATCGTCTACCTGAATCTCGACGGACTCAGCGACGATGCCTTTCACACGCACGTGGAGGCCCTCAGCCAAGCGGAGGCCATCATCTTCGATCTTCGCGGTGGCCGCGTGCGGGTGACGAGCCTCGCCCACCTGAGCGACGAGACGCTGCACTCGGCCCGGTGGCAGATCCCCGTCGTCACGCGCCCCGATGGAGAAGGCCGGCGCTTTCAGACCATGGACCTCCCCCTGCTGCCCGCCGAGCCCGTGTTTCCTGGACGTGTTGCCATCCTGGTCGACGAGAGCACCATCGGCGCCGCGGAGATCTACGCGAGCATCGCGAAGCACTACGCCCTGGCGGACATCGTGGGCAGCCCGACCGCGGGCTCCTGCGGGGAGGTGATTGCGATGGCGCTGCCGGGCGGCTACCGGATTCGCTGGACCGGGATGAAGGTGCTCAAGCCCGACGGGTCACCGCTTCACCGTGTGGGGGTCCATCCCACGGTGCCTGTGGCACGAACCGTTGCCGGCGTAGCCGCCGGCCGCGACGAGGTCTTGGAGCGGGCCGTCCAACTGCTTTCCTCGCAATAGACTCCCCGCCGAGGGCTGGCGCCGCACAAGTCAGCGCGGAATCCACCTATTGGCCTGTCCCTCCCGATGGTAGAGTTCGAGCAGTGAGCGTGAATTCACCTTGCAGCGAAAGGAGCACTGCCATGCGTTGCACTCGTCTGCTTCCGGTCGTCGCTCTGAGCTTCTTTGTCCTCGGATCCGTCGCCTTTCCCGCCGTGCATGCCTCCGGTCCCGAGTCCTTGGGTTCCACCAACGAGACGTTGGTCGTTTCCTCCAGCGGCGACAACTGCTCCGGCACGCTGGTCTATAACCACGACGACAGCTTCGAGAACGGTTACTGCTGGACTTCCACGCAGGAGCCTTACGGCGGCGCCTTCGGCGAGGCGTTCGACATCGGCCCCGTGAATGTGGAGTGCGCCGCCTACTGGCTGACCCAAACCGGGAACTACTACATACAGAGGACCGACCTCTACATCTGGGCCGGCGGGATCAGCGGCGAGCCGGGCGAGGTGCTCTACGTGGCGACGAATCACCTCTTCGACCCGCCGCCTGCGATCTGGCCCGAGATCTCCCAGCACGACGTGGAGATCGTCGAATACATCAACGAAGCCGAGTTCACCGTGGGGCTGTGGGCCGACCTGGGCGTGGAGCCCTGCTCCTGGTACATCGCCGTCGATGAGGACGGTCCCGAGGGGCACCCCTGGACCAACGTTGCCCCCGGCGTCGGCTACCCGACCGGCTGGCAGCACCCGGCGGTGATCTGGGGCGTGACCTCCAGCCTGGGGATCGGGTTCTACTGGGGCCCGTTCAGCCCGATCGAGAGTGAGACGTGGGGGCGGGTGAAGAGGCTCTTCCGGTAGAGGCCCCATGTTGGTTCGATCCACCGATTCTCACCGACGTTTGTAGCGTCCCCGAGCCGCACGTGCGCGAGAATCGCCGACGGTATCGCAGCCCACAAACAGTGGGACACGCCCTTTCACCTCAGCACGCCTGGAGCGCGGGAAGGCGGCCACTTTCGGTGTCCCGGAAGTGGCCGCTCATCGCCGCGGACAGGGCCGGTCCACGCTACCGCGCAATCACCATCCGTTGGGGACCCAAGAGGGTCTTCCCCACCTGTAGCTTGACGAAGTAGATCCCGGCCGCGAGCCGTGGTCCGCCGGGGGCGTCCCCGGCGTGGACGTCGATCCAGTTCCGACCGCGCTGGCAGCCGCTCTCCTGACTGCGCACAACGCGTCCCGATGCATCGAACACCTGCAGGCTCACCTGGGCTGGATTGGCCGCGGCGAAGTAGATTCGGACCGTCCCGCACGCAGGATTGGGTCCGGCTTTGAGAAGCTGCGTCGAGGTCGGCCCGAGGCCTTCTTCGCCCGGCGGCGGCCCGCCCAGGTCTGAAGCAACGATCTGCAGCGATTCGGCCGTCGCCATGTACAGGTAGCCGTCGGTCGCGTCGCGGAAGGAGATGTACCAGTCTTGCCCCGGCGCCACGAACAGGTGCGGCTGCACGTGGTCGGTCGCGGCGGTGGCTACCGAATCTGCCACCGTGCTGAGAATGCGCACCGAGTCGTGCAGGTATTCACCGGCGCGGATGTGCCATCCGTTGTTGAGATCGAAGCCCAGGTACGTGTAGTCGAGACGGCCCTCGGGTCCCAGGATCATCGCGAGCTGGCGCCCGACGTCGACATGGTGATCGAGCGAGTGGCTGCGCCAGAACGGCGCGGCGAGCTCGGGGTCGGCCAGGGCCAGGAACGTTCCGTCGGCGGCGCGCTCGCTGAACACGTAACCGACGCCCGGCCGCCAGGCCAAGTCGCAATCCTGCCCCCGCTGAGGTCCGGGGTCTACGGTCTCGATCGCCGACCACGCGCCGCTCTCGCGGCGCATATGCAGCAGGGCTCCCTGGGTCTGGTTGCGGAACGCGAGGGCCAGACCATCCGCGCCGTGTGAGACCACCGACAGGTTGCGGCCGACGTCGTCGCCCTCCGACGTGATCTGCTCGGTCGTCCAGGTCGGCGCGGCAAGCTCGGGGTCGGCCAGGGCCAGGAATGTTCCGTCGGCCGCACGCTCACTGAACGCGTAGCCGACTCCCTGCCGCAAGGCCAGGCTGCAATCCTGCCCCCGCTGGGGCCCGGGGTCCACGGTCTCGATCGCCGACCATGCGCCGCCCTCGCGGCGCATGTGCAGCAGGGCGCCCTGGGTCTGGTTGCGGAAGGCAAGGGCCAAACCATCCGCGCCGTGTGGGACCACGGACAGGTAGCGACCGATGTCGTCGGGCTCGGTGGTCACGGCCTCCGTGTGCCACGGCCGGGGCTCCTGAGAACCCGCGAACCACAGCTCCCCGCTGCTGAGGCGCCGGTAGCTGACCGGCAACTGTCCCGCAGGCGTGGGGGCCACGGAACAGTGACCGTTCACTTCTCCGGAGTCATCAATGATCTGGGGACTCTCCCACCCGCCGGCGCCTTTTGTGATGAGCTTCAGCTCACCGGTGTCGGCGCGCAGGTAGACGATATGCAGGCTGCCCTCGTCGCCTAGCGCGAGATTGGCGAACGGGCCGACGTTGCCGTCCGCATCGAGGGTGGCGACCGTCCAATCCCGTTCGAGCGCCTCACCAGGCGGCGAAACGACCAGTGCGAGCCCGACCACGATCGCCCCGGCGACTATGCGAAGATCGGCTTTCATGGCAGTGCACCTCCTTTGGGCTGATATTCCATAGGGACTCGGTCAGCCCGCGGCTAGGGGAGCACTGTGGTCGCATACTTCAGATCGCCGTTGGTGTCGTCGTAGTAGGCGATGTGCACCTCGTCACTCTCGTCGATGATAATCGAGCTATACTGCCCGATGTTGCCGTCGACATCCACGGTCTGGAGGATCCACTCCGTCCCGCCCGCCACCTTGACGGCATACATGAGGTTGTCACCGGACGGTTCGTAAAAGCTGATGTGCCGCCCGCCCTGCGAGTCGACGGCGATCGACGAGGTGCCCGAGGCCGTCATGGTGGTACAGATCTCCTCGACCGTCCACGTGCCGGTTCCAGGATCGCGAATCGCAGCGCGCGGTGTGCCATTATCGGTATGGGTCACGATCGCGGGAACAGAGTCTGAGCCATCGAACCCGATCGCCAGATCCACGCGCGGGTTGTAGAGGCTGAACGGCACATTCTCGGGACCCAGTATCCAGCTCTGGGTGGGAAGGTCATAGACCCCGTATTTTATGGTCGATGAGAAAGTATACACGAAGTGAAGATGCTCCGCCCCGTCGAGGACCATGTCCACTTGCCACGCGGAGCCCAGGGTGACGTAGTTCCAGCCCGTCTCGCCCCCTTCTGCAACCCACCAGGCCAGGTAGAGTTGGTTGCCATTACCCCTGTAAGCGATGACCGGCGTCCCGTCGCTCAAGACCGCGATCCGGGAGCCGTAGCCCATGTCCCCCGAATCATCCACGAGCTGCACGTTCCAGTCCTGGGCGCCCGCGGTCGAGCAGAGCGCCGCCAGGGCAACCCCGATGATCCATCGGCATAGCGCGCATTTCATGATCAGCCTCCTCCCCAATTGCGGTCGTTGCAATCCATTCCTGCAGCGCGGTCGCCGAAGGGCGGCGCAGCTCGGCAGGCACGACCCGCGGCGACGCAGAGCGGACGCGCCGCCGCGGGTCGCTTTCCACTGGGAATAGATGCCTTGGAGCCCTCGAAATCACAGGGAATCGTGCGTTACATCGGCTGAGGATCGGAATCGGACGCATGTGCGTCTGCCCACAGTTTCTCCGCGCAAGCGCGGAACCTCTCTATGTGCTCCACGTAATCCTGGAAGGGTTTGCTCAAGTTCTGGTGACGCGGGAGAAACCTCATGCAGGGTCTCAGGCTCGCCTTCTTGGTCCTCCTTCTCATGCCAGTTTTCTTGTGCTGCATCCAGGATCAGCAGCGGGTGCACCCTCGCGAAGAGGCGCCTACCGCCACCGCCCGGGCGGAGTTGGAGAGGCGCTTCCAGGATGCCTATGAGAGAGTCCTCGCGTCCCAGACCGAGCCGCTGGCCACGACGGCCGAGGAGGTGATCGAGAGGTGCATCGAGGCGATGGGTGGCCCACAGGCCCTGACGTCTCTACGGACCCTGACGATGACCAGCCACGGGCACACGATCTCGGGGGGATTCGGCACAACCTGGTATCTGAAGGTGCCCAACTACATCCGGCTGATGAGGAACGCCGGCCGGGCCATCGTCACCGACGGCCTCGATGCCTGGCTGGTGGAGGGTGAGCAATGGCAGCCGGCGCCCGCCGGCGGCAATGTTTGGCAGCAGATGATGAGCATTACGTTGGACCTGGTGGACTACTCCGAGAAGAAGGTCTCCTATGAGCTTCAGGGAACCGTGCCCCTGGAAGGCAGCGCTCTCTACAAGCTCAGGAAGACCCTCAGCACAGGCAAGGAAGTCTTCGTCTACTTCAACGTCGAGACGGGTCTCCTGACGATGGAGGAAGAGCTCGTCGCAGAAGGCTGGAAGGCGAACCTGTACCTCGACCATCGCGAGGTGGCCGGCGTACTGCTGCCGCATATGAGAGTCCGGGTGGCCGACTTCATCCAGACGGCCCACGTGGCGCTCTTGTCGTACCGGGCCAATGAGCCGTTGCAGGATTCGCTCTTCGTGAAGCCGTGACTTCATCATACACCTGTGTAGACTGCCGGGCACGACTCCGGCTTCGCATGGGCATCTCACGACCGAGGCAGGACGGCTCTATCTATCGCACATTCTGGCACTTCCCACGGTCCTCCAACGCTTCGCACCGGGTGGCACACAGTCTGCATGTCTCATGGCAGTGAACGCGCATTGGAGTCGACGCCCACACGGAGGACCGCCATGAAGACGCACCTCGCATGGCTATGTCTAGTGCCCCTCGGAGCGATCCAGGTCTTTCCGGCGGCAGGGGAACCTGTGCCGGAAGAACCCAGACCCGCAGCGCTTCTCTTTCGAGGTCAGCCGCGTTCTGCCTGCACGTGCTTCCTGATCATGGAGACCGGATTCAGCATGACCTCACTCGGAGGCCCGGCCGGCACGAGCCAGGAACTGCTCACGGGCGAGACAGGACTGATGGTCAATGTCTCCCCGCGCACGGCCGTTGGTGTGACCTTTTTGTACGAGTTGGGAGACGACAAGAATCGTCACGGGATCACGGCGCGGTATCGCCGCTGGCTCACCGAAGGCAGCGCACGGAACTGGAGCATCGACGTCTCGGGTGGGCTGCTTCTCGGAGGCGAAAGCGAGTACGGATTCATCTGCACTCCCCCTTCCGGCGATCGGCTCACGTGCCGCGAAGAGACAGCGATCTACCCATCTCCCGTGGCCGGTCTGGGACTCAACTACGGCGACCTGTTCTCCTTCACGACTCAGGTCGAGTACATGCGATTCGACGGGGGCGAATCGGATTGGGGCGTCTATACCGGAATCCGACTGGGCTCATACCTTTCGCTGATCGCCGGCCTGGGGCTGGCGATCGGAGCTGGAATCGCCATGGCCACGATGGGGCCGATCCTGGGGTAATCGAGCCCCGGACTGATCTCGATACCCGTTGCTGCGCCACCGAACCACCCCTCGCCGTGCTCCGTCGCGCTGAACGTGTAGGAGACCACCACGCCCTCGTCGTTGAAGCGCAGCAAGAGGTCGGTGGAGCTCGTGACTACGCCGCAGGTCACCGAGCGTCCTCCGACTATCCCGCAGCGGAGGTCCGGAAACACACCGGGTTCTACGCCTCACCGGACAATCCGCGGCCCCCTGGCGCTTGCCTGCCGCGAAGCTCGGATCGTGTCAAGAGCTCGGCCCGAGATGAGACACCGAAATGCCTGTATAGTTGCTTGACGTAGCCATGCACCGTGTGGGGACTCAATCCGAGTTCCGCGGCGATCTGCTTCTCGCTGCTTGCTTGGCGCAGCAGTTCGAGCACCTGGATCAGGCGCGGGGCGAGCTTGGGCACTCCGCCGATGCTGAAGGGAGCAAGCGCCCGCCCCAGCTCCGCGCGCATCTCGCGGGCGAAGACGAACAGCCGCCTCCGGTCGCGGACGGAAAAGGGCGGCTTCGATGCGTCGCGTCCGAGATTGATCCAATGAGACACGACTCCTGACTCGGGAGCGGGGCGCGAGAGCGAGTAGATGAAGTCCCCGATGCCCCAATGGCGAAAGTAGTCGCGATAGTGAGGCGATGCCAGCCACTCGGCGTCCTCGACCAGGTCGCATCGGCGGCGGCACACGAGCGGGCCCGCGATGCGGGCGATCGCGATCAGCGTGGGATCCGTAGTTGGCATTCCTTTGGCGCAGTAATCGGTGTAGCTTTGCCGATGCGCGGGATCCGCCCAACCCCAGTCATAGACGCCCAGATTGCTCGCGGCCGCGTAGTGGATGCGGCGCACGTCGGGACAGATGCTCATCCCCGAAACCCCGACGCGGCAGTTCATCAGCTCGGTCAGCCCATCGGCCATCCGCCGATGCCACGCCAGAGGGTCGGGTCCCAGCGCGCAGCACTCGCCCACTAGCCGATAGACCGCACGAGTATCCCGCACTCGAAGTCTGGATGGCGGGCCCATGCCTCAGCCTTTCTCAAGCGCACTCTAGCTTCAGTCTCATCTTACACGCTGGATCGATCCGATGCAATCTAACCTCTCCCCTGTTCAGGGGAGTACCCTGCTCCGTCCGCTGGAGCTTACGCTCACACCACAGTCACTCCCTCGACTGCCTGACTTCCGCCGGACTTCAACTAGAGCGCGAGTGAGTGCGTTTGAACTTGCGTCACTTCGCTGTGGAAAAGGGGTTCCGATGTTCTCATTCAGGCGATCCGTGATTGTCATCACATTGGCCGCGATGGCCGCGGGGACCGTGTGGGCATGGGAGTGGGAAGTATCACCTGTGTACGTGGATGGGTGGCCCGCCCCGGCCGATGCGCCCACATCGCTCGCGGTCGATAGCGCTGATCATCCACACATCTCCACGCATGGCATCGTGCTCGGTGACCTCTGGTATCTGCACCATGACGGTGTCCAGTGGTCGAGATCCCAGATCATCCAGACAGGCTACGGCGTCTCGTCGCTGGCCCTGGACTCAACCGGAATGCCCCGAGTCTGCTTCGTGCGTTACTACTCCCCCGTGCCCACCGCCGTCATCTGCTCAGCCTACGACGGAGTGACCTGGAATCCTCTGGTCGTCGAGGAGATCGCCAGCTACAACATTCATCTTTCCCTGGCCCTGGATGCCGGCGACCACCCGCACGTCAGCTATGGCCTCCATGACCTGAGCGGGCAGCACTTCAGCCAGCTCAAGTATGCGGCCCACGATGGCGCGAGCTGGGCGATCGAGGTGGTCGAAGAGGGTACTGGAGTCTATCAGGCCGTGGGCACATACAACGATATCGCGGTGGATCCGCAGGCCAATCCGCACATCAGTTATGGTGGGGCGGGCCGTGTCTTGAACCACGCCTGCTGTCATGGCGGTAGCTGGACGACGGTGAACGTCGACCCGGCCGACACCGGCCGCGGCACATCGATCGTCCTGGACAGCCAGGGCCATGCGCACATCGTACACACGGGTCCATGGATCTATGGACTCCGATACTCTCATTTCGACGGTGCTCAATGGCACACGGAGGTTCTCGATCCCAGCATCGAGACCAGCATGCACACGTCGCTGGCAATCGACCGAGCCGATCGCTTGCATCTCAGTTACTGGTACGCCAATCCCAGCGATCGTCGCGACAAGCTCATGTACGGCTTCTACGACGGCGCTGAATGGCACATGGAAACAGTGGATGAGGATACGACTGAGTTGGGCACCTTCGAGGTGGGCGCGTATTCGGCGATCGCGCTCACTGCGGCAGGCATGCCACGGATTAGCTACACTCGGAACGGACACCTCCACTATGCGATCGCTGACTGGGAGCCGGCCTCTGCTCCATCGTCTACAGATGAAATGCGCCTGGTGCTAGCAGGCCGCCCGAATCCGTTCGCGGAAGGGACGCGGATCCTGTTCCAGGCCAACGGGTCGGACGAGATCGGACTCTCGATCATCGATCCTAGCGGAAGGCGGATCTGCGATCTGACCGGCGCTCCAGCAAGCGGCGATGGCATTTGGTGGGATGGCCGCGACAATCACGGCCGGCCGGTCCCGGCGGGCTTGTACTACGCTATTCTGCGGCAGAACGGAGCGGTTCAGATCGGCAGGGTGCTGCGCGTGGAGTGATCCACGCCCGTCGTTCGGCCAATGGGCGAAGTGCCGGGCCCCGAACTACCCCTCACCGTGCTCCGTCGTGCTGAACGTGTAGGAGACCACCACGCCCTTGTCGTTGAAGCGCAGCAAGAGGTCGGTGCTGCTCGTGTCGCCGAAGAGGCGGTAGCGGTAGCGACCGTAGGTCCACGTCACCATCCCGTCCTCCATGCCAGTGCGCCACGGCGGACCGAAGAGCTGGCGGATCTCCTCCTGGGTGGTCTCGTTCAGGCGGATCCGCGACACCGACTCGGCCGGGAACTGCCGGCCCACCGTGGCGCACCCCGCCAGGAGCAGACACGCGAAGAGCAGCCCGAGGCTGCTCATGACAAAGCGGCGCTCCGCCGAGCGCCGCCCGCTGTCGATCCACGATGTCCGAATCACACTCCTACCGGGTTGATGCCACGCGCTCCTGCTGCATCTGGAAGTCATAGACATGGACCTTTCCGGGCTCGGCCCGCACGAGGATGATGATCGGCTCGTAGCCGGGCGCCTCGATGCGCATGTCCCAGAAGCCGGTCTCGACATCGCCGCGATAGGGCGTCGTCCCGACGGCCCAATACTCCCCCTTGGTCGGCAGCGGCGAGCTGGGATCGTTCGCCTCCTGGTTCATGCGTTGCTTCAGATAGACAATCGCATTCTCCGGATTGGTGGTCACCTGCAGGTTAGACTCCTGGACCGTGTTGAAAGGTCCCGGCATGCAACCACCGATGCAGACTACGAGCGACGCGATGAGTAGGATGCGGCCCAGAAGGCCTCGCAGCGCTTGGCGTCTCATGTGACATCTCCCCGCCGTGAACGGCTGCCCCTCGCGGGGCGGTCCGTGCCTGTCGACTGCCGGCGCGGTCGCGCCCGAGGCGTCCAGGACGGCCGCTCGTGGCCCTTGGAAGGGTCCCGGCCGGCCAGACGCCATCCAGGCAACAACCTGCGTCCACTGATCCATCGGCCTCCGCTTGGATGATCTGAACCAGGGTCGGCCCGGGACGTTCCGAATGAGCCACGGCGGACCCGGCCCGCTGGATCCCGGCCCGCTGCCGCGCCCCTCCGCGGCGACCTCCCACCTTGCCGGGAGTCGCGCCAGCGAGTAGACTCAACCGCTCAATCGCCTTCGAGACAACGAGATCCAAGGTTGGAGGTTGCGCGATGGATTGGCAACTGCTGTCGACGCGGGAGCACGCCCAGCGGCGGTTCGAAGCCGCGCTCCTGCCCGTGGGCACGATCGAGGCCCACTCCGCCGACGGGCCGGTGGGCACCGACAACTACATCCCCGAGGCCCTGTGCCGCCGGTTGGCCGAGCGACTGGAGATGCCCTACCTCCCCGTGATGCCCTACGGCCTCACCAATTCGCTCCTGGGCTACCCGGGCGGGTGCACGCTCGCGCCCGAGACGCTGCAGGCTTTCCTCTACGACGTCGGGCGATCGCTCCACCGCCACGGCCTGCGCCGGCTCATCGTGATCAACGGCCACGGCGGCAACACCGCGCCGCTCAAGGCGGCCGCCCACCGGCTCTTCCGCGAGACCAACCTCTACGTGGCGGTGCTCGACTGGTGGTTCGAGGTTTCGGAGAAGGCGGTCGAGATCTTCGGCCCGGGCGGCATGGGCCACGCCGCGGTCGACGAGATGGGCATGCTCGTCGGGCTGTGTCCCGAGGTCGCCGACCGCGTGCCGCGCGAGAAGGTGGACGCCTTCTACGTCTACAAGGGGCTGCAGACCTACCCGGCCGTGCGGCCGACGATGACCTACGATCACGCCGACGACCCGGTGGATTTCTCGCGGCTAACGTCTGAGAAGTGCGCCGCGTTCGCCGACGCGGTGACGGATCACGTGGAGCGGATGATTCGGGAGATCCAGGAAGGGTGGGATGCGATCGGGGGCGAGGGCTGAGGCAGGTGTGTCCTGCCTGGCTAGCTCCCCGAAGGCTCCGCAGGATCCCAGCGGGATCCGGTCAGCCGATCACCGTGGAGCGTGCACCATGCGATGGAAACGCACCCTGTTGATCCTACTGTCGATCCTCCTGCTCCTCGCTGCCGTCCACCTCGGCGTGCTGCGGCCGTGGTTCAACACCTGGGGCGCCCCCTCGTCGGTGGTCGCAGCCGAACTGCCGGGCGACGAGATCGTCCCTTTCCCCGGACTCGAGTCCACCCGCTCCATCCTCATCCACGCATCTCCCCGCGACGTCTGGCCATGGCTGGTGCAGATCGGACAGGGACGGGGCGGGTTCTACAGCTACGCGCGGCTGGAGAACCTCTTCGGCTGCGAGATCCAGAACGCCGATTCCATTCTGCCCCAGCACCAGGACCTGGCCGTGGGCGACGCGATCCGGCTTCATCCGGGTGCGTCGCCGCTGCCGGTGGTCGCTCTACGGGCGGAGAGCCACATCGTGCTGGCCGGGCGGATCGATCCTACCGCGGGCGACATCAAGCCGCTGCGAGCATCCGCGTCCGAGGCCTTCTTGCCGGCGAGCTGGGCGATGTTGCTGCGCGAGGAGCGTCCGGGTCTCACGCGCCTCATCCTGCGGTTCCGTCTGGCTGGCGGATCGGGGGCCCTCCACTGGCTGGGATACCGCTTCATCCTCGAGCCGGCGACCTTCGTCATGGAGCGCAAGATGCTGCTGGGGATTCGCGAGCGGACCGAGTCGATGGCGCGCGCGGACTCTAGTGGGAATCACTGAGGCCGCGTGCGACCCGCCCGCCGGCCCCAGTCCGATCGCGAGAAGCCACCCCACTCGGGAGGTGGCTTCTTCTGGACGTTGGGCGCTCGGCGCCGGCGCGCGTTGCTCGCACCGCTCTCTAAGGCTCGTATCGCAGTTGCATGTCGGCCCGCTCGGGCAGCGTCTCGCAGTCGGTGGCCCGCGCGCTCGTCCCCAGCGACATCATGTAGGGGACGCCCGCGATGTAACGGTCCGACGGATTCCAGGCCGCGCGGTTCTCAGCCTGCCAATCCCAGTAGCCGTCCATCGTCTTGAGGGTGGTGCCTTCCCAGTACTCGACCTTGAAGGCCTGCTCCACGGATTGCCGATCCATCGCCTTGGTGAAGGTCAGGAGGACCGGGACGAGGTCGCCGTCGACCACATACAGGATGTCCTCGATCACCTGGAAGTCGGACGTCTGCGGGACCATGGTGACGCCCAGCTCGACCTGGACCCCCGTGCCGCCGCTCACGTTCGACCCATCGGGCATCATGATGTTGTACCCAGCCAACTCCACGGTGAAGATGGAGGTCATCGGCAGCGGCCACTGCGGGTCCTTGTTGTGGTAGTAGGAGTACCGGTAGGTTTTCAGCAGGCCGAGCGTCGGGTGGATGTCCTCGACCCAGTCGTTGTCGAAGATCTCCATCGCATACTGCTGGCCGCGATTGTCGTAGTGGGCCTTCACGTGGATGCTCTGGAAGTCCCCGGCGGGAACCGAAACCTGACCGGCCGAGAGCTGCGTGGTTTTGCCCGGGGTCCCCGCGAAGATGAACCAGCCGTTGCTCCACGAGCCCGTGTTCTTCTCGTATACCGTGTGCCAGGGACCGCTCGAGCTTTCCGCTCGCTCGAGGCCGTCGTCCGTGTCCCGCAAGTAGATCGTGCGCGGGATCTCTTCAATGTTGTCGTAGGTCCGATCCCCGGTGATGTCGATCCGGCCGACCCGCGCGGAGAGGTTGAAGGAGGTCACCGTCGCGGTGAACTCGCCCATGTAGACGTCGCCGCGACGCTGCATCTGGGCCTGGTAGTGCCACTGCGATCCTGGATGGAGGGGGAAGTTGACCGCCGCCTGGGGGCTGGCGCCACCACCACCACCACCACCGCCACCACTGCCGCCGTTGCCGCCACCGCCGCCGTTGCTTCCGCCGTTGTTGCCACCGTCGCCGATCTCAGGACCGGTGACCGAATCGCTGCAGCCCATCAGGGCGAGCATCAGAACCATCATCAGCGCCAGACTGCCTGCCATCGCTTTCATGACCCACCTCCCTTTCTTGCTTCCTTGTCGCTTTGTTCAACAGGACAACGGGCAAGCGGCTGGATTTCGGGGATGACGAGGCACGGGCGGACAAAACCTCTGAAATCATTGTGGTGGAACACCTTATAGGATAGACTGGAAGCCCGCTTGGGAGCCAGGATCCGCGCTGGGCAGCTCCACGCCCGAGAGCCGCATCCTTACCGGTCCCCGGCACGTACGACACAGCAGGTCGGGGTCCTTCAAGCGCGGTCCACTTTTGCGGCGTCCGTATCCGATCCAAAGCCAAGAGAAGCCTCACCAGCAGACGCGGCCAGGTACTGCTGCCACTGCAGCGATCACCCGCGGAAGAGACGGAGACATACCCATGCAGTTCATCTTGATCGCCTACGACCGCCAGGATCCCGAAGCGTCCACGCGGCGCATGCAGGCCCGCGAGGACCACCTGCGACAGGCCAAGGCGATGTTCGACCAGGGCCGCTGGCTCTATGCCGCTGGCATTCTGAACGACCAGGGCCAGTTGGCCGGCTCGATGATCGTGTGCGACTATGCGTCGCGCGAAGCTCTCGAGCGGGAGTGGTTGCATCGGGAGCCCTACGTGCTGCACAAAGTCTGGGGAGAGGTGCGTGTGCACCGCGCGCAGGTGGCGCCGTTTCTGACCCGGAAGGCGGAGGGTTCCTAGGTGACTGCCCGACTCCGAATTCGTGGCCTATTACTTTCGCTTGTGGAAGGAGGACCGAGATTCGTGATCACACACCGCACCGTGCTCAGCTTCGCCATGATCCTCGGGGCCGCATTCGCGGCTCCGCATGCGGACCGAAGTGTCGCCACGCAGACCGACACCGCCCATGAAATCGCCGGCACCTGGGAGGGCAAGCTTCAGTTGCCCGGACTCGAGGTGCGCCTGGCCCTGCGCATCACGCCGTCGGACGATGGCGGCCTGAGCGCGGTGGTGCTCCGCCCGGATCACGGGGACCAGGAGATTCCTGCGGACCGCGTCCAGTGGCGTGACGGCCGGCTCGATCTCGGCGTGAGCGCCGTGGGGGCCACCTTCAGCGGCAAGCTGCGCGGGTCTCCGGCCGCGCTCGAGGGCACCTGGCAGCAGGGCAGCGCCTCCCTGCCGCTCACCCTGCGACGGGTGGCGCAGGTCTCCGTGGCCCCGCGACCGCAGACGCCGGCGCCCCCCTACAGCTACGACACGGAAGACGTCACCTACCCGAGTCTCGACCCCGGGGTCACGCTCGGCGCGACGGTGAGCTTGCCGTCCGGGCCGGGTCCCCACCCGGCGGTCATTCTCGTCTCCGGCGTGGGCGGACACACGCGCGACTACGTGGTGCTCGCACATCAGCGCTTCCTCGTGCTGGCCGATCACCTGACGCGCCACGGCATCGCGGTGCTCCGGTTCGACGATCGCGGCGTGGCCGCGTCCTCCGGTGACCGCTCCCAGGCCACCAGCATGGACTTCGCGTCCGATGTGCTCGGTGGAGTGGCCTACTTGCGGACACGCGCGGAGATCCACCCCGGCCGCGTGGGGCTGATCGGGCACAGCGAGGGCGGCACCATCGCCGCGCTGGCCGCGGCCCGGTTGGGCGAGGTCGCGTTCATCGTGATGATGGGCACGCCCGGATTGCCCGGCATCGAGTACAACCTCCAGTATGAGGCGTCGGTGTGGAAGGCCATGGGGCTGGACGAGGCGACCATCGCGGCCAAGCGGGCCCAGCAGGAGCGCATCCTGCGCATCGTGGCCGACGCGTCCGACCCCGACGCCGCGCGCGCTGAGCTCCGGAACCTGTTGGCGCAGCTCGAGCCGCCGTTGCCGGAGGAGCGCATCGACGCCGCCTTGCAACGCTTCTTGTCACCCTGGTTCCGGTTCAGCATCCGCCACGATCCGATCGCCACCCTGCGCGAGGTGCGGTGTCCCGTGCTCGCGCTGTTCGGCGGGCTGGACGTGCAGGTCCCCCCTGAGCGAAACCGGGAGGCGATCGAAGCGGCGCTGCACGCAACGAACCGTCCTCACTCCCAGACGCTCACCTTGCCCGGGTTGAACCACTTCTTCCAGTCCGCGGTCACCGGGGCGCCGTCGGAGTACGCGACGATCGAAGAGACCCTGGCGCCACGGGCGATGGACGTCGTGACGGATTGGATCCTCACAGTCACCGAGGATTGAGGCGGCTAGGGCAGCATCGGCATCCGCGGCGCGGACGACGGAGGTCACCGGCATCCGCGGCGTTGACGGTTTGACACGGAGGAACGCATGCACGTCCGGCGACATGGATCCGGCGGACCCGTGGTCATCGTCCTGCACGGCGGCCCCGCTGCGGCCGGGGAAGCCGCCCCCATCGCCCGCGGTCTGGCCGGCGAGTTCCTGGCCCTCGAGCCCTGGCAGCGAGGTTCGGGGGAAGAGCCCCCGACGGTCGCTCGTCACATCGCCGACCTGCACGATCTGGTGCTGGCGCACTCGACGGCGTGCAAACCGGCTCTGGTGGGCGAATCGTGGGGGGCGATGCTGGCCCTGGCCTACGCCGCCGCGCATCCGACCTGCGCGGGCCCACTGGCGCTCATCGGGTGTGGGTCGTTCGACACGGCCGCGCGCGAGCGGATGCACGAGATCCTCGCCGAGCGCCAGGACGAGACCCTGCGTCGCCGTCTGCGCGAGCTGCGCACGTCCTATGCCGACCCACAGGAGCGCCTGAAGCGCCACTATGAACTCACCCGGAGCCTCTACGACTACGATCCAATTCCCGCACCGGATCAGGGTGACGAGATCCCCCCGCTCGACATCCGCGCGCACACCGAAACGTGGGAGGACATGGTGCGCCTGCAGGAAGAGGGCGTCTACCCGGCGACCTTCACCGCCATCACCTCGTCGGTCCTGATGCTGCACGGCGTCTACGATCCGCATCCGGGACGCATGATCCGCGCCGGGCTGGAGCCGTTCCTGCCGCAGCTCGAATACCATGAGTGGGAGTGCTGCGGCCACAGCCCCTGGAAGGAGCGCGCCGTGCGGGAGGCGTTCTTCGACGTGCTGCGGGCGTGGCTTCACCGGCATCTGGGGACGTAAGGACCGCAACGCAATGCGAAGCCGCGCCGACGAGCGCCGTGTGCCCACCCGCCGTGTCCTCCGCGAGAACCCGGAAGCTAACCCGCCGCGTCCTCTTCGGGCACCGGCCAGAGAAACGCCCCGTGACGCAGAAACTGTTCCACCTGCTGGACGCTATGCTCGGCCTTGCGCGCCACCGCCTCGCGCGTGTTGAACGCGTTGTGCGGCGTCAGGAGGACGTTGGGCATCCGCCGCAGCGCCAGCGTCGCCGCCACCACCGGGTCGTCGCTCGGGCGCCCTTCCCGCAGCGAGACCGCCAGCTCCCGCTCGTGGTCGTGAACGTCGAGCGCGACCCCGCCCAGACGGCCCTCGCGCAGCAGCCGCAGCAGATCCTGCGGCGGCGACATCTCGCCGCGGGCCACGTTGACGAAGACGGCCCCCGCGCGCACTCGCGACAGCCGGTCGTAGTCGAAGTAGCCCACGTTGTCGCGCGTCAGGTTCATCGCGCAGACGATCACGTCGGCCTGGGCGAGAGCCTCATCGATCGACGTGTAGCGCACCCAATCGTAGCACTCCACCAGGTCGACCCCCCAGATGGTCATGCCGAGCGCCTCGCCGATGCGCACCAACAGGTGGCCGATGTTGCCCACACCGACTACCGCCAGCACCTTGCCCTCGCACTCGGCGCCGGTGAGTCCGTCCCGCTGGAAGGTGTCAAAGCTGTCGAGCTGCCGGGGCAGCTTGCGCAATAGCGCCATCCAGAGCAGCAGGGCCTGCTCGGCGACCGCGCGGTTGCAGTAGAGCGGCAGGTAGCCGCTCGGCACCGTGCGAGCGGTGGTGCGGCGGTAGCGCTGGAGGTGATCGTAGCCGGTGGAGCGCGAGAGGATGCCATCCAACAGCTCGGCCCACGCCGCAGGGATCTGCGACTGCGTGCGCGTGCTGATGAACCGCGCGGGCGGCCGGTCGTCGCCCGATTCCTGGACGGTCTTCCATGTGTACCCGGCGTCGATGCCGGTCGGCAAGAGCCGCTTCAGCTCGGCGGCCTCCTCCTCGAAGGCCTCGTAGAAGTAGACGTCCACGGTGCGATGCTCCCCATCGTGCCTGCGCGATCGCGCGCGCTGCTGCCGGCGTTAGGCTTCGTGCACGAGCACCACGCGTCCGCGCTGCTCACCGGCGAGGATGCGGTCGATCTGCGCGTTCAGCTCTTCGAGCGACACCTCGGTGGCGAGCGCGTCGGGATCATCGAGCCGCCAGTCGCCCGCGATGCGCTGCCAGGCTTGCAGGCGTTCTTCCCGGGGACATTCGGCCGAATCGATCCCCGCCAGCACGACGCCGCGCAGGATGAAGGGAAAGACCGTGGTGACCAGCTTGGGCGAAGCCACCAGGCCGCAGCAGGCCACGACCGCCCGCCTCTCGGTGGCGGCCAGTGCGCTGGCCAGCATGTCGCCGCCGACGGTGTCGATCACCCCCGCCCAGCGGCCCTTCAGGAGCGGCCGGCTCGTATCGATCGCCTCTTCGCGCGCGAGGATGTGCCGCGCGCCGAGTTGCCGCAGGAAGTCATGCGCGTCGGGCTTGCCCGTCACGGCGGCCACCTCGTAGCCCGCCTTGGCCAGCATGCCCACGGCCAGGGAACCGACGCCCCCAGAAGCGCCGGTCACGAGGACCGGTCCGCGGTCCGGCGCGATGCCCCCTTGCTCAAGGCGCAGGATGCTCAGCGCAGCAGTGAATCCCGCGGTGCCGTAGACCATGCTCTCCTTCAGCGAGAAGCCTTGCGGCAGGCGCACGATCCAGTCGGCCGGCACGTGGATGTAGCCTCCGAAACCACCGGCGGTGTTCATGCCGAGATCGCGTCCGGTCACCACCACCGCTTCCCCGGGCCGAAAGTCGGGCGATGCGCTCTCCGCCACCGTGCCGGCTGCATCGATGCCGGGCGTGTGCGGATACGTGCGCGTCACGCCCCGGTTGCCGGTGGCCGAGAGGGCGTCCTTGTAGTTGAGCGCGGAGTAGGCGACCTCGATCAACACGTCGCCGGGCGGCAGGTCATCGGTCGAGCGCTCTGCGATCCGGCGTGTGAAACGACCGTCCTCGGTCTCCTCGACCCACAACGCTCTGAAGCTGCGCGATCCCATGCAGGACTCCTCCTTCCAAGCGTGATTGGAGGAGCCATTGTGTGGGGAGAAGGGTTGCGCGGTCAACCGCGGGCGCTCACCCGCCGGCCGCGGGCGCTCACTCGCCGGCCGCGCGCGCTCACTCGCCGGCGGCGCGCCTGCGCGGAGGATCGTCCGCATCCTCGACAGCTTCGGCCGGCAGCTCGATCTCGTATTCCGTGGTGACGCAGTCCGGACACGACCCGGCGTCGGCCGGCTTCGCCGCGCCCCAGGGGATGTTGTGCGACTGGATGTAGTCCTCGATCGCTTTCGACACCGACAGCCCGCTCGAATAGCGCGCCAGATCCCGCAGGTTGATGCCGGCGTACAGGTCGCCGCTCTGATGGGCATCGGTCAGGGCGTCCAGCACCTCCGGGAAGAAGTGGGTGCCCGAATGACGGCGCATCTCCGCGAGCGCCTGATCGCCATCGAGAGCCGTGCGGTAGGGCCGATCGCATGTCATGGTGTCGAAGACCACCACCGCATGGATGATGCGGCTCTCCACCGGAATCCGATCCGCGCTCAGCCCGCGCGGGTGTCCGCGTCCGTCAGGCTGCTCATGGTGGGACAGCACCACCTCGGCCGCGCGCTGCAGAGGATCGATGCGCTTGAGGATCTCGTATCCGAGTCGCGGGTAGCTGCGCATCACGTGGCGCTCGTCGGCGTCCACATGCTCGGTCTTCTGCAGCACCTCGCGCTCGATCGCGGTGCGACCGATGTCGTGCAGCAGCGCGGCGAGCTCCAGATCACGCATCTCGATCGGTGACAGCGACAGGCGCCGTCCCACCACGAGGGCATACTGGGACACCCGGTATCCGCGCCCCAAGGCGAAGGGGTCGCCCGTATCGATGGCGGCGGTCAGGGTGCGCACCGTGTCGATGTAGGCCTTGCCGTCGCAACTGATGTTGACCGAGCGGGCCCGCTGAATGAAGAGCGCGGCCGTGAACGCTCCCGCGGCGAGCGCCACCGCGAAGATGCTCAGCCACGCGCGCAGGTCGCCCGTTCCCGGCGCTTCCAGAAACACGCTTACAATGGCGTAGCCAACCAGGAGCATGGCTCCAAGAAGCGCCAACACCAGCGGAAGATGTACCCCAGGTATGCGGTGGCCCATGGTTCGTTCCTCGCGTCCACGTTCGCGCCAGGCTCGGGTCTTCCCTCCCCTTCTTATCGACGCTCCGAAGGATCAAGTGAAGGTTCTGAACAGGTCGCGCGTCCACCATCCATACCTCAAGATGGCCCGTCCGGCGGCCGTAAGTTGGCGTGAGATCCCACTATGCGCAGGGGAGGTGTGCAAATGACATGCCGAGCGACTCGCGTCCCACTCCAGCCGTGTGGCGACGTGTGGCTGCTTGCCCTGCCCGACGACCGTGCAGTCCAAGGTGAACCCGATGATTCGACTGATTCTGATTCTCCCCGACCGGTCTGAGGAGGACCTGGTCTTCGAGAGTCGCAGCGTGACCATCGGTCGCGCGCCCGACAACGACGTCAGCCTTTCTGACCGCGGCGTCTCGAAGTACCATGGCCGCATCCGCGCCACGCGGGTGGGCTTTGTGTACGAGGACCTCGACAGCACCAACGGATCCGTGGTCTGCCACGGTGAGGAGTGCGTGGCGCTGACCGGCGCGGGAACCAAGGCCTACGCGCTCAGTCCGGGCGACGAGATCCGCATCCCGCCCTATGCCCTACGCCTCGCGGCGACCCGCCCGGTCCTGGTCGACGGCGGCCCTCAAACCGATGTGACGGTCATGTTCTCGCAGCCGCACATTGATCCCGGTCAGCTCCAGGAGAGCCTGATCGCGACCGACGGCCGCCTGGCGGGCCACTTCCTGCGCCTTCTGCGCGAGACCGGGGCGATGCTCAAGGACGAGAACCGGCTGGTAGGCACCATCGGCGACATCGTGTTCAGCGCGTTCCCCCAGGCCACACATCAGGCGATGCTGGTGCGTGAGGACGAGGACGCGGTGCTACACGCGCTGGCGGTGCGCTCGCGGCAGGGGACGCCCAGCGATCATCTCCTCAGCCGCACCATCGTCCAGCGGGTGCTCGACGAGGGCGCCTCGCTGATGTTCACGAGCGGCGAAGGCAGTCTGAGCGCGGCAGCCAGCATCGTGGCCGCGAACATCGAGCAAGCGATCTGCGCACCGCTGCAGGGTCAGGGCCCGCCGTTCGGCGTGATCCAGCTCGACATCCGCGGATCGGCCAACGGAAGCTTCAGCCGCAGCGACGTGGACCTCCTGTCGCTCTTCGCGAGCCACATCGGTCTGCTGCTCGACAATCTCCGCCTCTACCAGGAGCAGCGCCGCGCGCTGCACTCGACGATCGACGCCCTCGTCCACTCGCTCAGCCTCAAGGATCCCGAAACCGCCCACCACTCCAAGCGCGTCAAGGAGATCGCTTTGCTTCTGGGCCGCGAGATGGGCTTGAGTGAACAGGACCTGGAAACCCTGGCCATCGCCGCCGTCCTGCACGACACGGGCAAGCACGCCTCGCGCATCGAGTTGCTGCTCAAACCCGGTCGCCTGACCCCGGAGGAGCGGCGCGAGATCGATGAGCACGCCAGCTACACGCAGACCGTGCTCGACATGATCCACTACCCCGTGAACCTCCGGGACGTCCCACGCATCGCTTCCTATCATCACGAGAAGATGGACGGCTCCGGGACCTACGGGCTATCCGGGGAGGAAATCCCGCTGCTCTCACGCATCATCGCGGTGGCCGATGTGTTCGATGCCCTGGCGACGCCCCGTTCGTACAAGCCGGCCAATTCGATCGCCGAGGTGCTGGCGATCCTGGAGGAGGATCGCGACCGGCTGTGGGACGGCCCCGTGCTGGACGCGATCGACCGCATCGCACCCGAGATCTCCCGCTCGGTCTACGGCATGAGCGCCTTCATCCTGCGCGCCGGGGCGCTGGCGGGCGACGACCCGATCGAGAAGGCGGCCTGAACCACTCCGCAGCCGCGCCGCGCGTGCATCCTCGCCGTTCGCGGCCTGGTGCAACGCGGACGCCCCCCGACCCTACGCGGCTCCCTCCATGGCGATCAGATGCTCGAAGCGCCCCTTCTCGATGGCGTGGCGGTGGGCTTCTTCCCCGGTGATGATTTGCCGCCGCACCAGATCCAACAGGCACGCGTCCAGGCTCTGCATGCCCGCCTGCGCCCCGGACTGGATCACGCTGGCGAGCTGGTGCGCGCGGCCCGTGCGAATGAGGGTCGCCGCGGCGTGGTTGTTGACGAGGATCTCGGCCACCGCCAACCGTCCGTTGCCCTCCACGTTCTGAACCAGTTGCTGGGAAACGATCAGGTTGAGGCACTCGGCCAGCATGTTGCGCACTTGCTCCTGACGGCGCGCGGGGAAGACGTTGATGACCCGGTCGATGGTCCGCACCGCCCCGTTGGTGTGCAAGCTGCCCATGACCTGGATCCCCGTCTCGGCCGCGGTGAGGGCCAGGTTGATCGTCTCCAGATCGCGCATCTCGCCCACCAGGATCACGTCCGGGTCCTCGCGCAGGGCGCTGCGCAGCGCCTCAGAGAACGAAGGCGCATGCGTGCCGACTTCCCGTTGCGTGATCACGCACTGCTTGTACGCGTGCACGAACTCGATCGGGTCCTCGATCGTGATGATGTGACCCTTACGTGTGGCGTTGATGTGGTCGATCATCGCCGCCAAGGTGGTCGACTTGCCCGAGCCCGTGGGTCCGGTCACCAGCGTCAGCCCGCTGGGCTTGGCGATGCCCTGGGCAATCGCCCAGGGCAGTCCCAGCGACTCCAACGAGGCCAGCGTCGAGGGAATGGTTCGCAGGACCACCGCCAGGCCCCGCGTGTGGTGGTAGGCATTGACGCGAAACCGCCCCAATCCCTGACACGCATAGGCGAAATCGACCGAGCGCTTCTCCTCCAGGATCTCGTCCAGTCCGGGCGGCATGAACTCGGCGAGGATCTGTTTCATGTCGGCGTCGGTCAGATCGCGGAAGCGTATGCGATGGAGGTTGCCGTGAATCCGGATGCGTGGGGCCTGTCCGGTCGCCAGGTGCAGATCGGATCCCCCCTGCTTCACCGCCAGCTCGAGAAAGGCGTTGATCCTGCTCATGCCGCCCTCTGCGTTTCACCGGAATCCACCGCCGCGGACGGCCGCTCGGGCGGCGCGGAGCGCGGTGCCGGCCGCGATTCCGTGGATGTCGTGTAGGACTGGAAGGGACGCTTGTCGGCCGCCCGCAGCGCTGCATCGTCGGGATCGACGGCCCCCGCCTCGACCAGCTTGAGCAGCTCGCGGTCCATGAGCTGCATACCGAAGCGCTTGCCGGTCTCCATCGCATGGGCGAGCTGGTGGGTCTTGCCTTCCCGGATGAGCTGCGCAACGGCCGGAACGTTGACCAGGATCTCCAGGGCCGCCTTGCGGCCGCGGCCGTCGGCGGCGCGGACCAGCTCCTGGGACATGACACAGCGGAGGTTGTCGGCCAGCGTGTTGCGCACCTGGTTGTGGGCATCCGAGGGGAAGGCGTCCAGGATGCGGTCGACGGTCTGCGCGGCGCCGCGCGTGTGCAAGGTTCCCAGCACGAGGTGGCCCGTCTCGGCCGCCTCCAGCGCGAGCCCGATCGTATCGGCGTCCCGCAGCTCGCCCACCAGAATCACGTCCGGGTCCTGCCGCAGAGCCGCCCGCAGACCTTCCGCGTAAGAGCGCAGGCTGTCACCCAGCTCCCGCTGGATGACCATGCACTTGTCGCTCTCGTGCACGAACTCCACCGGGTCTTCGAGGGTGAGGATAACGCCGCAGCGCGAGTGGTTGATGCGATCGACGAAGGCCGCCAGGGTGGTCGACTTGCCGGTCCCCGTGGCCCCGGTCACCAGGATGAGCCCGGCGTTGAAGCGGGTCAGGCTCGAGACGACCGGCGGCAGTCCCAGCTTGTCCAGCGAGAGAACCCGATCGGGAATGACGCGACAGACCGCACCGATGCCGCCCGCATGGCGGCAGACGTTGATCCGGAACCGTCCTGCCTCCGTCGAGGCGTAGGACAGGTCGACGGCGCCCCGCCGCTCGAGCTCCTCGCGGTGGCTCGCGTCCAGGATCTCGGTCAGGATGGCTTCCGCCTCGGTCTGGGTCAGCTCCCGATAGCGGATCGGGGTCAGTTCGCCGTCCAGCCGCACCAGCGGCGGCAGCCCCACGGTGAAGTGGATGTCGGAGCAGCCCTGCTGGCGTCCAAGCTGCAGAAACGCGTCGATTCTTGCCACGGTCGTCCCTTGCCGGTCGAATGACTATGCAGCGGCACGTTCGATCAGACTCAGACAAACCTCCACATCATCGGGCCGCGCGTCGCGGTCCTTGGCCATCAACGAGGCCACCAGTGCTTCCAAGGCCGGCGGGACCTGTGGCGCGAGCTCCCGCAGGGGCGCGGCCTGGGCTTCCAGGTGCTGGAACAAGATACCGACCGCGTTGTCGCCCTGATACGGCGGCCGACCCGCCAGCATCTCGTAGAGGACGATGCCCAGGGAGTAGATGTCGGTGCGCCCGTCGACATCATCGCCCTTGATCTGCTCGGGCGCCATGTACTGGGGCGTGCCGATCAGGATGCCGCTCTTGGTGAGGCGTGAGCCGGCGCTGTGGGTGATGGCGGCCAGACCGAAGTCCACGATCTTCACCAGGTCCTCGTCGCCCACCATGATGTTGGCGGGCTTGATGTCGCGGTGGATGACCCCCTCGCCGTGCGCCGCGGTCAAGCCGCTGCACACCTGCGCCGCGATGCGCAACGCGCGGTCCGGAGACAAGCGTCCCTCGGCGGCGAGGATGGCGCCCAGGTCGCGGCCGGGGAAAAACTCCATCGAGATGGCGTGTCCGCCGTCGAATTGGAGCAGATCGTAGATGCGGATGACGTTCTTGTGCGTGATGCGCCGCGCGTACTTCAGCTCGTGGACGAAGCGCTGGATCATCGCCGGATCGACCGAGATGTGGGGACTGAGCACCTTGAGGATCAGGTCTTCCTTCACCGTGATGTCGTTGACCAGATAGACGGTGCCGAAGCCGCCGCTGCCGATGCGGCGCACCACCCGGTACCGCTCCGCCAGCACCGTGCCGGGACGTAGGTCCTGGCCCAGCTCCATCGCTGCAGGTGTCAGGTCATCAGCGGTCGCGCTCAGGGTGGCCTGGCCGTGCGCCGGCGGACGCCCAGTAGGTCCGACGAAGCCGGCAGTTCGTGCCAGAGTCTCCAGGAGATCCCCTCCTGCAGCCATCGACTCGGCCGCTTTCGCCTCGGCAGGGCCCTGGGTGCGCGGCTCCGGGGTCACATCGCTCCGCGCGCGTGCCGGCGGCGCCGGTCCGGCTGCGGCCGGCCGCCCGGGCGGGGCTCCGTGGAGGATCGCCGCCACGCGCGCCTGCACCCCGTCGGGCAGCTCCCCCTCGGCCAGCGTGCGCAAGGCATCGCATGCCGCCTGCCGCAGGTCGGCGTTCTCCGACGCGGCGAGCGCGCAGATCGGCTCCACCGCGCGCGCATCACCGATGGCGGCCAGCGCGCCGGCGCACAGCGGCGCCGCCTTCGTGTCCGCCTGCATGAGCCGGATGAGCGGCGCCACCGCTCGCTCGTCTCCCGTCTTGCCCAGGGCGTCGATGGAACGCTCGCGGACCCACCAGTCCCCGTCTTCGAGGGCCGCGATCAGCCGATCGGTCGCGCGCGGATCGGGCGCCGCGTTGAGGATCTCGACGGCATAGCGGCGCGTGTTGGCGTTGGGGTGCTCCATGAGCCCGAGAACGGCGTCCACCACGCGCGAGCCGCCCAGCGTTCCCAGAGCGTCGGCCGCCCGGGCCTGCACCCACCAGTCCGAGTCCTGCAGCGCCAGGACGAGGTCCCGGATCGCCTCGGGCGTGGCCACCGCGTTGAGCACTTCGACCGCGCCGCGACGCGCCTGCTCGGACTCGTCCTTCAGGACATCCAGCAGATGGCGCACGGCCGAGCTGTCGTTCAACTCGATCAAAACATCGATGGCCGCCGTCTGCACCTTGAGATTGGGATCGCGCAGTGCATGGCAGAGCTGCGGCACGGCCCCGCGCGCGCCCATCCGCCCCAGCGTCTGGACCGCCTCCAGGCGAACGCTGCGATTGGGATCGCCGAGCAGCTCGATGACCGCCTGTTCCGACTCCGCGGCCGGCAGACGACCGAGCAGCTTCAGGGCGTGCAAGCGCACCCACCAGTCCTCATGCCGCAACATGCCGATCAGGTCGCCCACCATAGCAGGCTGCGCATGGGTCTCGAGCAGGTGGAACGCGATCGCGCGCGACGTCTTGCTCGTGTCGATCAGCGACGACACCAGACGATCGTGCGGGATGGAAGATGCGCGGACGGCGAGGATCGTCTCGATGTGCCCGCGCGCACGACCCGGCAACGAGAGGTACTCGAGCAGGAGCTCCGGCCGGTAGTCCTGGGCGCGCAAGAGAACCTCGGCCACGCCCGATGCGATCGCTTCGGTTTCGTGGGTCAGGCCGGCGATGTACGCCGGCAACGTCTCGTCCGAGACCAGATGCGTCAGGACGTCGATCACATGGGGCCGCGCGGTGGTGTCGGGGAACGACTCGATCAGCGACCCGATGACGCCCGGGCCCATGGCGATCAGGCGCGCCTTGGCGTCCTCGAGCGACGACTCGCTCAGGGTGTCGGCACGCTTCAGCGCACGCAGGTGCTTGCTTGCCGCCAGACGACTGACGAAGCTCATCGTGGCGCGATTCCTCTCAGGGCCCAACCCTCGTGGTGCGAACGGATGCGCGGCCCTTCAGCTCGGCGCTCTCGCCAACATATGTCGGCTAGGTTCGGCTGGGACTGAAGAACGGTCTGCTGCTCGCGGCCGGAAGGTGACACCTAACCTATCATCCACAAAGCAATTGCCGCTCCGAGGCCTGTTGGATTCGCTGACGGGGGTACACGGATTGCCTGGTTCGGCGCGACCTCCGGGGAAGAGGCGCCCCGGCGCGGAGAGCTGCCGGTGCGATGGGCGGCCGGCGCGCCGAGCTGCCGGTGCGATGGGCGGCCCGAACAGGAAGATGGGGAAGCCGCGCTGGGTCGCTTCCCCACCTTCCGGTGCTCCCGTTCACCCTCACACTGTCACTGGCCGCGTCTGCCGCGCGGGCCTTGCCCGGGGATGCGATCTCGGGCGGACCGTGTCGCGGGAGGTCTTCCTTCGCTCCACGAATCTCGCGTCGTCACGAGAGCTGTGGCCCGGTTCGCACGGGCCCGATCGCGGCTCTCCGATTGTCAGCGCCATGCGGGCCTCCTGGCCCGGCGCTCTGGAGGGTGACCTCTGCTCTTCAGAAATCCTAATGATCGTCATCATCAATTGTCAACCAATTGGTTGCGTTTCCCCCGCGGCGAGCGTCGCTTTCGGGGGCTCGCGATCGGCGGTTCCGGGACCCGTCCGCGGACCCAGCGCCATGGCCGGGGGGCGCAGGGCCAAAGGGCCGTGGTGACCGGGGGCGCATTCGTGTAAATTGGCGCAGGAGTCCCCCTTCCGGCCGGCCGATTTCGGGGGAGGGGCCGCACGCAAGGAGGGATCGAGGCTGCGATGATCGCCATTCCCAGGGGACTGACGCCCAGGCTGATCCTGGCCCTCACGGTCCTGGTGGCCGTGGTGGAGGGCGGCTTCTCCTTCTTCAACGTCCGCCGGCAGGAGGACCAGCTCCTCAACGAGATGGTCCAGGGCGCCGATCAGCTCTCGCGCAGCATCACCAGCGCCACCTGGCACACGATGCTGGCCAATCAGCCCGACGCGACCTACCAGATCATGGAGACGATCGGGCAGAAGCAGGGCATCGAGAGCATCCGCATCTTCAACAAGGAAGGCGTGGTCACCTTTTCCACGGATCCCGACGCCCCTGCGCAGGTCGACATGAACGCCGAAGCCTGCTACCTGTGCCACGCCCGCGAAGAGCCGCTCGTGCAAGTGGACGTGCCCGATCGCTCGCGCATCTTCCGGAGCGCCGACGGCCACCGCAAGCTGGCCATGGTGACGCCCATCTACAACGAGCCGGCCTGCAGTCAGGCCGCCTGCCACGCCCACCCCGAAGACAAGTCGGTGCTGGGCGTGCTCGACATCTCGATGGATCTGAGCCACGTCGACCAGCAGGTGGGCTCGGTGCAGAATCGGGCGATGCTGATGGCGGTGGTGCAGATCGTGCTGATCGGCATCCTGATCGCGCTCTTCATCCGCCATTTCGTGGGCAAGCCCATCCGCAAGCTGATGGAGGGGACGCGGGCGATCAGCCACATGGATCTCGACACGCGCATCGACGCGCACGCGCACGGGGAGCTGGCCGCGCTGGCCGAGTCGTTCAACACCATGCGCGAGCGGCTGCGCACCGCCGTCCAGGAGACCAACACGCTGACCAGCAACCTGGAGCACACCGTCGAGAAGCGCACCAAGGAACTGCTGTCGGCCCGGCAGAAGCTGATCCAGAGCGATCGTATGGCCTCGCTCGGGCAGTTGGCGGCCAGCGTGGCCCACGAGATCAACAACCCCATCTCGGGCGTGCTCAACCTCTCGATGTTGATGCAGAGGATCCTCAAGGACGACGGGGTCCCCGCCAACCGCATTCAGGATTTCCGCCGCTACCTGCAGGCCGTCTCCGACGAGACGGCCCGCGTGGGGCGCATCGTCACCGACCTGCTCAGCTTCTCGCGCCGCTCGGCGCCCCAGCACACCGAGGCGGACCTGAACCAGATCGTGCTCAATACGATCTCGCTGTTGGGCCACAAGCTGTCCCTGGGCAACGTCCAGCTCGACATGGTGCTCGACGACGCGTTGCCGCCGGTCTCCTGCGACCCTTCCCAGATCCAGCAGGTCGTGATCAACCTGGTCATGAACGGCGCCGAAGCGCTGCACGAGGGCGGACACGTCTACGTGCGCACGCGGCTAGATGCCGAAGGCGGCCCGGTGCTGCTGGAGGTGGAGGACTCGGGCAGCGGGATCCCCGAGGCGATTCGCGCGAAGATCTTCGACCCGTTCTTCACCACCAAGGACGTGGGCAAGGGCGTGGGGTTGGGCCTGGCCGTGGTCTACGGCATCGTCGAGGCGCACCGCGGCACGATCGAGGTGCAGAGCGAGGTGGGCCAGGGCACGCTGTTCCGGGTGTCGCTCCCCCTGGAGCCTGCTTTGGATGCGGCCGATCCCGTGACCCAGGCCGCGCGGGCGGAGTCCACGGGGTGAACGCAATCGTTCTGGTGCCCGGGGCGAACGTGGAGGCCACGGTGTTGGACGTCATGGAACGCTGCGTGAGCCGGACGTTCGGCGTGCCCACGCGCCGGGCGCCGTCGCTGCCCGAACCGGCCGGCGCGTACGATCCGCAGCGCAAGCAGTACAGCTCCACCGACCTGCTGCAGCTCCTGGTGGCCCAGTCCGCCCCCCCGGCTCGCCGAGTGCTGGGCGTCACGACATACGACATCTTCATTCCGATGCTGAGCTTCATCTTCGGCCAGGCCCAGTTGGGCGGCCGCGCGGCGCTGGTCTCGGTGGCGCGTCTGCGACAGGAGTTCTACGGCCTGCCGGCGGACGAGCCTCTTCTTCATGAGCGGGCCTGCAAGGAAGCCATTCACGAGCTGGGTCACACCTTCGGGCTGACCCACTGCCACGATACGACGTGCGCCATGTCGCTGTCGGTGACCATCGAGCAGGTGGACGGCAAGCGGCCCGCGTTCTGCGGCTCGTGCCGCACGCTGCTGCGCGACGCGATGGACGCGATGGACGAGGATGCGCCCGACGGCGGGCGCGATCGGGAGGACCGGGCGTGAGCGAGCAATGGAACATCCTGGTGGTCGACGACGAGACGATCATGCGCGAGTCGATGGCCGCCTGGCTGATGGAGGACGGCTACGCGGTCGACACCGCCGCCGCCGGCCAGGAGGCGATCGAGATGGCGCGCCAGAAGGACTACGCGATCGGCTTCGTTGACCTGAAGATGCCCCCGGGGATCGACGGGATCGAGACGATGATCGAGATCCACAAGATCCGGCCCGCGGCCTCGGTCATCATCATCACCGCCTACGCGACCGTCGACACCGCCATCACCGCCATGAAGGAGGGGGCCCAGGAGTACATCGTCAAGCCGTGCAACCCCCAGGAGATCTCGATGCTGGTGCAGCGCATCATCAAGCTGAAGAACCTCGAGCGCGAGAACCTGATGCTGCGCAAGGCCCTCAGCAAGCAGTACTGCTTCCACGACATCATCAGCAAGAACGCGAAGATGCGCGAGATCTTCGAGCTGATCCGCGACGTGGCCAGCCTGCGCAGCACCGTGCTGGTGCAGGGCGAGAGCGGCACGGGCAAGGAGATGATCGCGCGCGCCATCCACCAGTCGGGCGCGCGGGCCGAGAAGCCGTTCGTGGCCATCTCGTGCGCGGCGCTGGCCGAGACGCTGCTCGAATCGGAGCTGTTCGGACACGAGAAGGGCGCCTTCACCGGCGCGACCGAACGTAAGCGAGGCAAGTTCGAGCTGGCCGACGGCGGCACGCTCTTCCTCGACGAGATCGGCGACATCGCCCCCAAGCTGCAGATGGACCTGCTGCGGGTGCTGCAGGACCGCACCTTCTTCCGCGTGGGCGGCACCGAGGAGGTGAGCGTCGACGTGCGCGTGATCGCGGCCACCAACAAGAACCTCCAGGAGGCGGCCTATCGCGGGGAGTTCCGGGAGGACTTGTTCTACCGCCTCAACGTGATCACGATCCGGATCCCGCCGCTGCGCGAACGGCGGGAGGACATTCCGCTGCTGGCCAAGCACTTCGTGAGCAAGATCTCGCTCGAGCTGGGCAAGCAGGTGGAGGGCATCTCCGAAGGCGCGCTGCGCCTCTTGATGGCGCGCGACTGGCCCGGCAACATCCGTGAGCTGGAGAACGCCATCGAGCGCGGGATCGTGGGGTGCCGCGAGCGGATCATCGACGAAGCCTGCTTCTCGTTTCTGGTGCAGGCCGACGATCACGCCGCGCCCTGGGCGTTGCCGGGCAACCTGACGCTCGAGGAGATCGAGAAGCAGGCCATCGAAGCGACGCTGCGCCGCACCGAGGGCAACATCAAGGAAGCCGCGCGGGTGCTGGGGATCGATCGGTCGACGCTCTACGACAAGATCAAGCGCTACGGAATCGAGCGGTAGCGGCGGGCCTCGCGGGACGGCCTCCGCGGGCGCCCGGGCACGGCTCAGCGGATCAGCAGCGGCCTTCGCGGGCGCCTAAAAATCCTCGTAGTTCATCCAGCGGGTCTTCTCGCGGTGGTCGATGCGCGCCTCGATGGCCGCGATCTGGTCCTCGGCCTTCTCCTGATAGCGCACGTCGATCGGCGTGGAGGCGTCCAGCTCGACGGCCGCGCGCATGGCGCGCAGGGCTTCCTGCTTGCGGTCCAGCGCCTCCAGCGTGCGCCCCAGCGCGTAGTGCGCGTAGGGACACTCCGCCTGCAGGCGGATGGCCTCGCGCAGGTAGGCCTCCGAATCCTCGAGCGACGCCGCGGGCAGATGCCCGATGAAGGCCTTGGCCAGGGCCCGCTCGATCCAGCTCAGGCGGCAGAGACGGTAGTTGAGGACACCGAGCAGGATATGGGCCATCGCGTTGGACGAATCCCGCTCGATGGCCAGGCGGCAGTAGCGATCCATGCGCCGCACGCGCTCCACCTTCTCCTTGTTGCCCTCGAACTGGGCCAGCAGGCCGTTGACCAGCGCCAGCCGCGTGAGCACGCGGGCGTCTTCGGGACGCTCAGCGCTCGGATCGGTCAGGATCGACTCGACCATGCGGCCGTAGCAGGGCACCGAGTCCTTGGGGGCCAGAAAGCAGCGCTGGATTAGATGGTCGCTCCGCTGGAGCGATCCGGCGAGATCGTTCGTCGCGACCGCGTCGGTCGCCGGCCAGACGGCCAGCGCGAAGAGCGTCGCAAAGATGATGCGTTGCCTCGGCTGCATGGCTCCACCGTTGTCCGTTCAGGGTATTGACCCGGCTGAGACGCCCGATCCGTGGGTAGGCACACGTCCAATGGAGCTAAAAGTATAGCACGATTGCGCGGCATCGTGTGCGGGACGGATCAGGGATGTGCGCGCGCGAGGGGCGGTTTTGGCGGATGTGCGCCATCCGGCGGCGATGCATGGCTGGCGTGCGCCAACCGGCGGCGACGACCGACGAGGATGATCATCCGCCCAGCTCGCGGGCGGCGACGACCGACGAGGATGATCATCCGCCCAGCTCGCGGACGGCGTCGGCCAGCTGGCCCATCGCGTCCCGGAGCTGCGGGTCGCTGAGGTAGGGCGCCGGTCCCAGGCGCAACGCCGACCCGCGATGGTCGCTGAAGACGCCGCGCCGGCGCAGGCCGGCCTGTAGCTGTGCGGCGCGGGGGGACGACAGCACCAGGAAGCCGCCGACGCGCGTCAAGGGCACTGCGCGGTCGCGGTCGACGATCGCCGGGTCGAGGTCGAGGCGGTCGAATGCCTCGGCCAGCAGGTCGATCTGGTGCCGGCTGACCTCGCGCAGCAACGCGGGTGTCAATCCCAGGTCGTGGAAGAAGCCGAAGACCGCCGCGGCCCGGTAGTGGCTCACCGGATCGTAGGTGGCCCCGGCGAAGCGCGCGGCCCCGCGCCCGTAGGCCACCGCACCGGGGCGCTCGGCGTCGGCGAGCTCCGCGAACTCGCTGAACCAGCCGGTGATGACCGGCCGCAGGCGGCAGCCGGGCGGAAAGCGCAGGAATGCGTTGCCCTCGCCGAGCTGGCAGTACTTGTAGCCGCCGCCGACCACGTAGGCGTCCTCGAGCCGCTCGACCGGCAACGCGAAGGGCACGACGTTGAGCGCGTGGTACGCGTCGACGACCATCACGGCCCCTTCGCGCCGGCAAGCCGCGGCCGCCACGTCGAGGTGGGGCACGATGTGGGCGTTGCGGAAGAGCACGGCCGAGGCCAGCACCGCGCAGATGTGGTGATCGACCGCGGCCGCCAAGCGCGCGGCGATCTCGGTGGCGGGCTCGGCGGACACCTTGACCACCTCGATCCCCTCCTCGGCCAGCCGGTCGAGCTGGCGGCGGATGGTGTGGAACTCGCCGTCGGTGGTCACCAGGCGCGGTCGCTCGCGTAGAGGAAGTGCCGAGAGGAGTCGCACCAGCAGATCGTGGGTGTTGGCGCCCAGCGCAATGCGATCGCTCGCATCGCCCAGCAGGCGGGCGTAGCCCTCGCGCACGTCCTCCGCCCGCTCGAAAGCCGGTCCCCACTTCTCGTCGACGTGCGCCGCGGCGTCGAGCCAAGCCTGCTGCTGGGCCTCGAAGCCGCGGTCGGGCCAGGCCTGATGGGAGTGGCCCGTGAGCAGCAGGCGCTCCGCGACGCGGAAGCGGCTGTAGTGGGGCGCCAGCGCGTTGGGTGCCGCGTAGAGGTCCTGCGGTTGGATGGGAGGCTTGTTCATCGCGTTCTCATCTTCGGGTGCGGCCTTCAAACAGCCCCGTCCGCGCGGGATGATTCAGAGGCGCCGCAGTGCCAGGGCCCTCCGGCTTGTCATCCCGGTGCGGATCAGAGATCATCCGACAGGATGTCATCAGACGCAAGCGCATGGAAACGAGAGGAGGAGCCGCGATGATCGGTCGCCACGTCTTCATCACCCGGCAGATCCCCGATCGGGGGCTGGAGCTCCTGCGCGACGGCGGGTGCGAGGTGCAGATCGGCCAGCCAGACGGCGATGCGCCCATCGCCCCCGAAGCGGTGCGGGAGGGCGTGGCGAAGGCCGATGCGCTCGTGTGCCTCCTCACCGAGCCCATCGATCGCGAGACGATGCAATCCGGGACGAATCTGCTGGGCATCGCCAACTACGCCGTCGGCTACAACAACATCGATATCGATGCCGCCACCGAGCTGGGCCTTCCGGTGACGAACACGCCCGACGTGCTCACCGAAACGACGGCCGATCTCACGTGGGCGCTCCTCTTGGCGACCGCGCGCCGCATCCCCGAGGGTCACCGGCTGACCGCCGAAGGACGGTTCAAGATCTGGAACGCGATGCTGCTCCTGGGCCAGGACGTGGGTCCGGGCGGATCGGGTCGGCGCAAGACGCTGGGCATCGTCGGCTTCGGCCGGATCGGGCGCGCGGTGGCCCGGCGGGCGTCGGGTTTCGACATGCGCGTGCTGGCCCACAACCCCCGCAACCGCGCCGAGATCGAGGGCGCGGCCGGCGTGGACTACGCCGAACTGGACGACCTGCTGCGCGAGAGCGACTTCGTGAGCCTGCACGCCCCGCTCAACGACGAGACCCGCCACCTGATCGGCAAGCGCGAGCTGGGGCTCATGAAGCCGACCGCGTGCCTGATCAACGCCGCCCGCGGTCCGATCGTCGATGAGCGCGCCCTGGTCGACGCGCTGGCGAGCGGCAAGATCGCCGGCGCGGGGCTGGACGTCTACGAGCACGAGCCTGAGCTGACGGCGGGACTGGCCGACCTCGCCAACGTCGTGCTGGCGCCGCACATCGGATCGGCCACGCTGGAGACGCGCAGCGAGATGGCCGCCATCGCCGCGCGCAACACGCTGGCCCATCTGCGCGCAGAGCGCGCACCGCACGTGGTCAACCCCGAGGTCTACGAGCGGGAGGCGTGGAGGAAGCGGGTGGGGCGGGCGGACCGGCGGTAGCGGTCGAACGGGTGGAGTGCGCGGAGCGGCGGTAGCGGGCGGACGGGGATCGCGCGTTTGCGCCCGTGTGCGCAGATGGCCGATGGATCGCCGGCGTGGCTAACCTTCGGCGCACTGACCTCTGGACGCGCCGCCTTCACGAGCGCTGCAGGCATGCAACACCACCGCCAGCAAGGCGGCCCGGTCGATCAGGCTGTCGCGCAGGATGTGCTCACCCGCCGAGCGCACGTCCCCACCCGCGGGCCCGAAGCCGTCGAGCGCCGGCACCTCCTCGGGCACATGGCAGATGCCCGCCGGAATGGGCCGGTGGACCGGCTCCACTCGGATCTCGAGCTGCTCGGCCACGCCGCGGACGATGTCGAAGAGACGGCGTCGACGCTCGGTCTCGAGCACCGGCAGGTGACGGGCGCCGGATCGCACGTGCACGTGCAGGCGCCCGTCGGCGCCCCGCTCGGCGATGGTGCGGATCTTCAGGTCCAGATCGGCGCCCTGCTCGGGCGTGGTGAAACGGGTGGTGATGGTCACCGCCGCGTGATCGGGAATACGGCCCGGGTTGGCTTCGGCGCTGACGCGGTTGACGATGACGCGGATGCCCTCCTCGGATGAGGCGAGCTTCTGCCACGCCAGCACCCGGCGGGCCACGTCGGCGGTCAGGTCGCGCGCCCGTTTGCCGGGGGCAGGCTTGCGGCTGGTCAGGTCGATCTCGTACTCCTGCGCGCCCGAGCAGGAGATCGCGCACGTGCCGCCTGGATCGCTGGGCTTCATGCCCAGCACGTAGGCCGAACGGCCCGCGAGCTCGCCCACCACGTTGCCGCTGTACCGGCCGCCCAGCGTGTCGTCGGTCGTCAGGAGCACGCCGCAGCGGATGCCGCGCAGCGCGCGCGCGAAGTGCAGCGCCTGCAACGCGGCCAGGAAGAGCGCGATGCCGCCTTTGCTCTCGGCCGCCCCCGAACCGTAGATGCGCCCGCGCTCCTCGGAGAAGGGCCGGTAATCCTGGTAGCTGAAGATGGTGTCCAGGTGGCTGAGCAGGAGAACGTCGTTGCACTCCTCGTCGTGGTTGGTGAAGTAGAGGATGTCGCCCACCTCAGTGTGCGGATAGACCTGGCGCGCGAATCCCAGACGCGTCAGGTGGCGCGCGACCCACTGGCCGAGCTGATTGACGCCCTGAACGTTGCGCACATGGGAGTCGATCGCCACCATCTGGCCGATGTTCTCGATCATCGCCCGGCGGTGCTCGCGCAGGTAGCGCCGCACCCGGATGGGCAGCGCCTGCCGCCGTTGTCCGCCGGAGACGGTGCGCCGTGAGTCCGACGACAGGGACTCCCCGAAGTAGCGCGTCGCGGCCACATCGAGCATGCGGTTGACCAGCGCATCGAAGTCGAGACCGGCCACCTCGCCCGCACGCACGAACGAGCCGGTCGGGTTGAGGCTGGCCATCGAGTTGATCTCGAGGATGTGCAGCCCACCTTCGGGATCCATGCGGAAGTCGACGCGCGCGAAGTCCAGCAGCCCCAGCGCGTCGAAGGCGCCGCGTGAGAGGCGCGAGAGCTCCTGGCAGATCTCGCCCGGCAGGTCGGGCGGGCAGATCTTGCCGCGCGGCCGCTGGGTCTTCTCCTCCACCGACTGCACGGCGTCGGGATCGCCGCCGAGGTCGATCTCGACGATGGGCAGCGTCTCGAGCGACCCGCCGTTGCCCATCAATCCGACCGCGAATTCTCGCCCGGGGACGAACGCCTCCACGAGGGCCGGCTGCTGGAACTCCGATGTGATGGTCGCGACCGCCTCGCGCAGATCGTCGTAGCTGGTGACGCGCCGCAGGCCGAAGGAGACCGCCTCCATCTTGGGCTTGACGATGCAGGGAAACTCGACCGCCGAGAGATCTTCGTCGGGACCCGTGAAGAGCCAGAAGGGCGGCGTCGGCAGGCCGCGGCCCTGGAAGACGATCTTGGACATGACCTTGTCGAGGGCCAGCGCCTGGCCGGCCGGCCCCGAGCCCACGTAGGGTACGCCCAGCATCTCGAGCATCGCGGGGATGTGCGTGTAGCGGCTCTGGCCCTGGATGCCGTAGGCCATGTTGAACACCATGCCGGGGCGCTCGCCGCGCATGACACGGGGCATGAAGAGCTGCAGCTCGTCGATGACCCGCATGTTGCCCTCGATGGTGCGCACGTTGTGGCCGCCCTTCTCCAGCGCGGCGGCCACCTTCCCGACGACGCGCGGGTTGTAGCGCTCCTTGGTGGGCATGCCCAGCAGGTTGATGACGTCGGAGTCGTCGATCTCCATCTTGTTGTAGATGACGGCGACCTTCATGAGCTCAGATCCCCTTGGGCGTCCGCTCTCCTACCCCGCAACCCCTCTGGCCTCTCGTCGGCCGGAGCCCGGTGCTTCCTATTCCACCGCCTCTTTCGACTCATCGTCGGCCAGCGCGAGAAGCAGCCCGGCCAGCAGCTTCATACGTTCTACGAGGCTGGGAATCAAGATCCGTTCGTCTTCGGTGTGATCGTCCTCGCACAGGGGCCCGAAGCCGTCGAGCGTCGGCACACCGTGCACGCCGAAGAAGTTCGCGTCGGAGGTGCCGCGGCGATGCTCGGGGCCGATGGTCTGCCCCAGGCGCTCGCCCGCGCGTTGGACCTGTTCCCACAGCCGTCGGCTCCCCTCCTGGCGCGCCCAGGCCGGCCGGGCGTTGAGCACCTCGTAGGCGCTGTGACAGCCGTCGGGCGCCGGGGCGGTGATCGCCTCCTCGATGCGCGCCAGCATCGGCTCGCGGTGGGCCTCGTCCACCCAGCGCAGCTCCCCCAGCGCGGTCGCGCGGGCCGCCACGGTGGCCGGCCCCAGGCCGCCCTCGATGCGGCCCACGTTGAGACTGACCCCCGGGTAGGCGGCATTGAGCGCCTCGAGGGCTACGACGCGCCGGGCGATCTCGAGCACGGCGCTCGATTTCTCGTGCGTCTGCCGGCCGACGTGGCGCGCGGCGCCGTAGCTCTCGATGCGCAGCCCGAGCTTGCCGTTGCGTGAGACCACCAGCTCGCCCTCCGGTCCGGCGCACTCGCCGCACAGGCACGCGGCGGCGTGCTCGCGCTCGCGCTCGAAGAGCGGTTGGGAGGTGATCGAGCCGCGCTCCTCGTCGCTGTTGAGCAGCAGCGTGATCCCGAGGCCCCCCAGCCGCCCGGCCGCAGCCAGCGCCTCCAAGGCGAACACGAAGACCGCCAGGCCGCCTTTCATGTCGCCGGTGCCCGGCCCGTGGAGCCAGTCGCCCTCGACGCGGCAACGCTGGAAAGGATGATCCGGCGGGAAGACGGTATCCATGTGCCCCACGAGGTAGATCACTCTTTCGCGCGGCCCCATGCGCAGCACGTGGTGGTCGCCGAAGTCGGAGCGGCGGATGATCTCGTGCTCGGAGACCAGAGGCGCCAGACGCTGGGTGACCATCGCCCCCACCCGGTCGACGCCCGGCTTGTGGGCGGAGAAGCTGTTCTGGTCACAGAGCGCGATCAGGAAGTCGAGCTGCTCCGCGCGGCGCGCATCGCAGTGGGCGGCTATCGTCTCGAGCGTGTCCATAAGCCTGCCTGCGGCTCGCGCCGCGGCTTCAGTCGCTCTTCTCGTCCTCGTACTCGCACACCTGCCCGGCCCAGGTGCGGAAGAGGACCTTCCCGTTGCGGTTCATGTTGAGCAGATAGGTCGGCGCCAGGGGCGTCTTCCCCTTGCCCTCGGGGGCCGTGACAATAAAGGTCGGCACGGCCAGCCCCGATGTGTAGCCGCGCAGGTTCTCCATGATGTTGAGTCCGTCGGCCACCGATGCGCGGAAATGACGGATTCCCTGCAGCTTCTTGCAGTTGAAGATGTAGTAGGGCCGCACGCGGATGCGCATCAGCTCGTGGACCAGCTTCTTCATGACCTGAACGTCGTGGTTGATGTCCTTGAGCAGCACCGACTGGTTCCCCACCAGCACGCCGGCCTCGATCAGCCGGTCGACCGCGTCGGCCGCCTCGGGCGTGACCTCGAGCGGGTGGTTGAACTGGGTGTTGAGGTAAAGCGGCTTGTGACGCTTCAGCATGGCGCACATTTCGGGCGTGAAGCGCATGGGGAGGGTCGCCAGCATGCGCGATCCCACGCGCCTGATCTCGACGTGCGGGATCTCGCCCAGCTTGGTCAGGATCCAGTCGAGGTGGTCGTCGCTGAGAATGCCGGCGTCGCCTCCGGTAATGAGCACGTCGCGCACCTCGGGACACTCGGCGATGTAGTCGAGGGCCGCTTGCATGTCCTCGCGCGAGTAGATCTCGTCCTTGAGCGAGATGTCCTTCTTGCGCAGGCAGTGGCGGCAGAAGACGGTGCACATGTTGGTGACGTTGACGATCAGCCGGTCGGCGTACAGGCGCGTGATGAGCGGCGCGGGTGAGTTGTAGACGACCGCGTAAGGATCGGCCTGCTCTTCTCGATCGAGGTACTCCTGGATGGTCGGCACCGCCTGGCGCCGAACGGGACACCGGCGATCTTCCGGATCCATCAGGCTCGCGTAGTGCGGCGAGACCGACCAGCGGTACTGCGTGGCGGTCTTCTCGATGTCGGCCTTCTCCTGGGGCGTGAGGTCGATGATGCGGCCCAACAGATCGGTGTCGCGGATGAGATGGGCAACGTGCCACTTCCAGTTCTGCCAGTCATCTTCCGTGCCGCCCAGCAGCTTCAGGATGCGCTGCTTGCTTTGGGCGATTCGATCGCGGCGGTTGAAACCGGTGGGGATCTGGTCCTTGGCGTCGAGATAGCCGCGGATCATCTCGACGTACCCCTGAGCCCGCTCGCGCGCGACGCGGCGGTTCTCCTCGGGCACGTAGAGGGGGTGCTTTGGGTCGTCACAGATGGACATGGGGCCTCCTTCCGGCGGCGGCCACGCGGGTAATGCCTATTCTAGTAGTGGGTTGAGCCGCGCGGGGCGCTCGCCGCGGACCTCAGTGTAGCAAGAGAGGCGGGGGTGTCAAAGGGTGTCGGTGGGGTGCTGCAAGGCAGACAGTCCTGTCGCGGGTAGACCTATTCCGTCGGCGCTCACCGAG
>CAZPGB010000009.1:0-122103 GCA_964585945.1 uncultured bacterium
GTCCGCCTCCTCGAGCTTCCTAATCAAATGTGGAGAAGGAAGATGAAAAAACCCCCGCGAACAGGGTTGACAAGGGTTGTTCCATATCAGGCCCTAGGTCCTAGGTCCTAGGCCCGTAGACCCCGCACCGGCTCAGGAGCGCACCTTCCGCCGCCGGACGCCTGCACCTGCCTTCCGCCCGCGGATCATCGCCTCGTCACAGAACGCCTCGATGCGCCACCGCAGCGGTCCCGGGGCGACCATGGCCGGCTGGACGCTCACGTAAGGATTTCTCCGCGCGCCCGGGACGCTTCGCGTCACGGCTCCCTCGATCCCGTGCTGCGATAAGAGGAAGCCCTCGCGTCGTCCGCACGGAGCCCGTCCGAGATAGGCGTGGCGGGGCGCACGGCCGGTGTGAAAGGCGAGGGTCCGGCACGCGCAGGCCAGCCACCGGTCGAGATCCCGGCTGCCCGCGGGAAGACGCATGGAGAGATCGAGCTCCAGATGCAGGTCGCGCACTCGAGCCAGCACGGCCAGGTCCTCGATCCTCAGCGCATGCGCACAGCCCAGGCGCTCCACGGGGACGAACAGGTGGGCCGGCAGGGCCAGGGCCTCCAGCAGCGGTGCGACGCGGCTGGCCTGCCACGCCCATCCGCCGGTCCATGCCAGGGCCAGCCGACGTCGGCGCCCGCCTTCGCTCAGCACGGAAGGCCGGTCTCGGGTCTGAGCGGGGCACCTGCCTTCGCTCGTCGCAGGGCGCCGGTCCGGCGGCAGGGCCGTTACCGATGCCCGGCGCAGCAATCGCCCCAAGACGTCCCGCAATGCGGTCACCCCTTCGGGGGGCGCGTCGGCGCACCGGATGGGACCCGGATCGTCGGCGTCGAAGAGAATGAGGGTGGGCGCGGCGCCCATGGCGGTCTCCCCAGGTGCGATGTTCGAGGCCTTCCGACCCACGAATCGGGGCGGGCGCAGCCGTCCTGAAGGCGCATCCGACGGTGCCACAGGCAAATGGCTGATTGCCGACAGCGGCGGCCAGCGCGCGGCTAACCCGCTTGGCCGCTTAGCGGTTCAAGGTCGGCTCCGTGAATGCCGATGAACAGGACCGAAGAGCGCGCGTCCCGCGGGGGGGCGGTGCCAGAGGATTGTGGCGTGCGGGCGAGGCGAGCGGAGCCGCCTGATTGCCCCGTTGCGCAGTGCCACCCATGAGCCAAGGAGGCCCCATGGTTCTGGTCAGCTACTCCGGCAAGGAGATCAATGCCAAGATCGTCTTCTACGGACCCGGTCTGTGCGGGAAGACGACCAACCTCGAGTACATCTACGGCAGCATCCCATCGAACAGCCGTGGCAAGATGGTCTCGATGAAGACGAAGACCGAACGCACGCTCTTCTTCGACTTCCTGCCCCTCAACCTCGGCGAGTTGGCCGGTTTCAAGACGCGCTTTCTGCTGTATACGGTGCCGGGTCAGGTCTACTACAACGCCACGCGCAAGCTCGTGCTCAAGGGCGTGGATGCGGTCATCTTCGTGGCCGACTCCGCCCGCGGGAAGATGGACGAGAACATCGAGAGCTTCCAGAACTTGAGGGACAATCTGCAGGAGCACGGCCTGTCGCTGGGCGACATCCCGTACGTGCTGCAGTACAACAAGCGCGATCTGCCCGACGTCTACACCGTCGAGGAGCTCGAGCGCACGCTCAACAAGGAGGGTGTCCCCAGCTTCGAGGCGGTCGCGACGACGGGCGACGGGGTGTTCGAGACCTTCAAGGCCTGCTCGAAGCTCCTGCTGGCCAAGTTGTCGAAGGAGATCGGCGCAGCCGTGGTGAGCAAGAAGGGAGCCGGACCCAGTGCGGCTGCAGCCGCGCGCGCCGCCGCGGCCTCCGAGTCGAGCGGGCGGACGCAGGCGCCTCCGGGCCAAACACCGGCGATGCAGCCGCCACAGATGCCGGGGCCGCCGGCGCAGCGGCCCGCGCATGCGCCCGCGGAGGCCGGGGCGAGTCCAGAAGCCGGCGCCCCGCCCAGACCGCCGTCCACGGCGGCTCCGGGCGAAGGGGAGGATCGCAAGGGGCGCGGCCTGTGGCGCTGGCTGCGGAAGGACCATGGCGCGGAGCAAGAGCAGGGAGCCTCCGAAGCGTCTGACGCCGCGACGGGCGCGCCCTCGACCTTGGAGCGCGAAGCCGAGGCGCCCCGTGGGCCTGAGCCCGCGGCCGAGGCGCCGCGTGGGCCTGAGCCCACGGCCGAGGCGCCGCGGAGGCATGCCTCCCAGGCGTTCGACAGCAGCCGAGAGCGCACTGCGCCCTCCGGGCAGCCATCTCCGCCCGCCCACCGAGAAGGAATCCGCCCTGCGTCGCCCTCGCCCGGACACGAGACGTGGGACGCAGCGGCGCCCGCATCCGGGCCCCCTCATCCGGAGCAGGTCGAGCCTGCCACCGAGACGCCGATTCATCTGGTGCGCGGGCCGGAGCCACCGTCGCAGGCGGCTCGGACCCGGGAGCCCGCGGGCAGCGAGCCCACCGGCACCCGCGCGGGCCAATCCCCCTCGCCGGCAGAGAGGCCCCTCGAGCGCGAGGTCGAGCCCGCACCCGATGCCCCGGAGGACGAAGCGTTCACCCGCTCGTACTTCGATCGGCCGGCGTCCCCAGGGCGGGTGGAGCATGAGACCGCTCCTGCAACGTCTCCAGAACCTGCCTCCGAGCCGCGACCCGCCTCGAAGCCCGAAGGGATCATGGGTCTGGAACGCGGAGGCTACGAGTCCGTGCAGCCGCAGCCTGCGCGGCAGGCGAAACCGCCAGAGGCCGACGAGGACGCACCCAGACGGCGCGAGACGCTGGAACCCTTCCACGCCGGGTCGGGTGAAGTCGATGAGATCGTGGTTCCGGTCATCATCCCCCGGACGGCGATTCGTGACCGCGTCGAGATCCGTCTGGTCCTGCGCGTGGTTCAGGAGGGCGAGCCCTCGGACAGCGAGGGGCGCGTGCAAGCCGACGATGGCTCCGGTCAGGATTGGGCGGCCAGCGCCTAGCGACGCGGCGACACGATCCGGCGCGGGTGGGCATCGACGCGCGGGTGGGTATCGGCGGGCGGGTGGGCATCGACGCGTGGGGTTCGACACCGGCCCCGGTCGATCGGTCAGGCGCACCGTCGGATGCGGGATGCGCTCGACGGCCGACGGGCGATCGCCGCCAGAGAGCACTCACCGCGCGAAGACGGCGGGAACGTTCGTCTTGACTGGCGCTGGTGTAGCTCTCTAAGTTAGTTCCAGGTCGTCCAGTCGAATCGATGCTGTTGGCAGCGAGCGGTCCCGCCCATCGGGGGACGCCGCGCGCAAGGACGGTATCCCCTTGCAGCGCACGGCCGCAGGAGAGGCCGGGACCATGACGGAGCAGAGTCAGCAGGCTGCGATCACGGATCTCGAACGGAAGGTTGCTTCCGGCGCGGCTGAGCGCGATGAGATTCTGGATCTGGCCAACGCCTACCGTCAATCCGATCGATCCGATCGGGCCGGCAAGTTGCTGGACGACTATTTGCACGGCACCGGTCCGGACTGGGACGCGTGCCGGCTGTGCGTGGAGAGCTACCGCGAAGCGGGGCGCATGGAAGACGCGGTGCGCGTCCTGAACCGCTGGGCCACCCGCTACCGAGATCGTGCCCACTTCTGGACTCTGCGCGGTCTGATGCTCGAGGAGATGGGGGACTGGGAGTCGGCCTTACACGAGTACGAGCTGGCCAACCGCATCGCCCCTCATATGGCCGAGGCGATCTACCGGCGCGGCGTGGTGCTGATGCACCTGGAGCGCTACGAGCCGGCCCTCGAGGCGTTCACGGCCACCTTGCGCCTGCGTCCGCGCTTAGTGCCCGCCTTGGTCAACGCCGGCTTGACCCATGAGGCGTTGGGCCATGCGCAGGAGGCCATCGAGGCCTTCGAACGCGCGCTGGCGGTCGATCCCCACTCACCCGAGGCTCACCTGAATCTGGGCGCCCTCTACGGGGAGCTGGGGCAGCTCGACCGCGCCCTGGAGCACTGCGAGCGCGCGTTGGCGTTGGATCCCGACTCCAGTCAAGCAGCCTTCAACGCAGGCATGGCGTTGATGGAGCGCAACCCCGATCGCGCCGCGCAGTTCTTCCGGCAGGCGATCCGTCTGGATCCGAAGAACATCGGCGCGTGTCACCTGCTCGGGGCGATCGCTCAACGCAAGGGCATGTGGGAGGCGGCTGTCAGTCTCTATCGTCAGGTGGTGGACACCGATCCCGAGCGTCTCGACAGTCTCTTTTCCATGGGCGTCTGCTACAGCAAGGCCGACCAGCCCGAGCGGGCCATCCAGACGTTCCGTCAGCTCCTCGAGAAGGACCCCCACAACGCCGACGCCTGGTTCTATCTGGGCCTGTCCTACGACAAGAAGGGCGACTCGCCCGCGGCACGGGAGGCCTACCGCATGGCCGACTCGCGCGGCGGCCGGGCCCGCTCCGAGGACGCTTGAACCCCGTGATCCCGTCGATCTGTGGGGCGACCGAGCCTTCCGCGCTGGTCGCCATCCTCCTGGGATGCCTCCAGGGTCTGACCGAGTTTCTGCCCATCTCGAGCTCCGGCCATCTGGTGCTGGCGCAGGCGCTACTCGGGGGAGATGCCGTGCGGCCGGGGATCGCGATGGAGGTGATCCTGCATGCGGGCACCCTGTGCGCGGTCCTGTGGACCTACCGCAGGGACCTGGCGTTGATGACGCTCGACGCGGGCAGGTGGATCGGCTCGAGAGGGCGCCCGCGAGGCGGCGACGCAGCCGCCCTCGATCGGGCGAAACCGCGTCTGGATGTCCGCGAGCCCGTTCGCAGGGCGCCGTGGCGCGAGTCCGGACCGGCCGGGGTCGGTGCCCTGGGGCTTCTGCTGGTGGCGACGCTGCCGGTAGTGCTGGTTGCCCTGCTGTGGGCCGACGCCGTGGAGGCCGCGTTCGAGGATGCGCGCCTGGCGGCGTCGATGCTGCTCGTGACCGGCCTGCTGCTGTTGCTCACGCGCCTGATTCACACCAAGGCTCGGCGGTTGGGCGCCCGGGTGGCCCTGGTGATGGGCCTCATGCAGGTGCTGAGCCTGATGCCCGGCATCTCCCGTTCGGGTGCGACCATCGCAGGCGGTCTCTTTGCGGGGGGCCATGCGGGTCAGGTGGTGCGCTTCTCCTTCCTGATGTCCGTCCCCGCCATCCTGGGAGCCGTGATCTTCGAGCTGCCCGAGATGGCGTCCGTCGTCACCGGCACGGCGATCGCGGCCTACGCAGCGGGCTTCGCGGCCGCGTTCCTCTCGGGGCTGCTGGCGATTCAGGCACTCCTGCGCGTCGTCGCGCGCGGTGGCCTGCACTACTTCGGCCTCTACTGCCTTGCGGCCGGGGTCCTGGCGCTGTTGCTGGTCTGAGCCTCTGAGCTCGGAACCGTGCTCGGGGGCTCCTCGAGAAGCGCCGCTACCGGCTTCAGTGCGAACGGTCCCCGCCATGGCTCGCGACCGGTGGAGAACAGCCGGACGCCCTCCGGCGGTGGGCGATCCGCGACGCGGTTCGCGACCGCGGTGCTGTTTGCGACCGCGGTGCTGTTTGCGACCGCGTTGCTATTCACTACCGCGTTGCTGCCCGCGATCGCATCGCTGCTCGCGACCGAGGAGCCGGCCGCTTCGTCCGCCGCGTTCCGGTCCCCAATCGTGGCCGGTTCGATCTCCAGCGGCGTGGAAGAGATGTGCAGCGGTCGGCCGGAAGCCATCATGCGGATGCAGGTGGCCCGGATGACGAGCTCGGGCTGGAGCAAGCGCCTGCAGCGAAGATCGGCGCAGCGGTTGTCCGTAAGGCAGGGAGCGCACGGAGCGTCGGCCTGCAGGATCAAGTGGCCCGGTCCGTAGGGGCCGGTCTCGACCGGATGACTCGGGCCCCAGAAGAGCGCCACGACCGGAGTGCCCACCGCAGCGGCCACGTGCATGGGGCCGGTATCCGGCGTGATCAGCAGGTCGCAGGCGGCGAGGTAGGCCTTCAGATGCGGCCAGGGGGTGCGCCCCTCGAGCCGGATGATCGCCTGCGCGTCGGGGCAGCCGAGGTGAAGCGCATCGCCCAGTTGCCGCTCCTGCTCCGAACCGAAGACCAGGAAGCGGACCCGGCGATCGGCCGCCAGCTCGCGGATGACCGGGACGATCACCGGGGGATCGAGATGGCGGGCGGCGCGCGAGGCCCCCAACTGGATGCCGATCAGAATCGGGTCCGGCCGCCCTACGAGCTTCGCCAAATGGCCGGCGACCTGCCGGCGAGCCAACGTTCCCACGGGCAGGAAGAGGCGGTCCGCGATCACGGGCAGGTCGGCGACCGCGAACGAGTGGTCGACCACATTGGTGCGATTGGCACGCCGGTTGGCGCGGATCTGTTGGGCGAACCGGCGCGTGGCCGGGTCGGCGACGATCTCGTCGAGGTCCGGATCGTACCGTGGGCCGCTGACGCGCTCGGCCTCGCACAGACCTGCGATGACGGCCTCCAGCGGGGAGGCCTGCCGGTTGATGACCCAGTCGTATCGTTGCCGGCGCAGCTCTTCGAGAAGCGGCATGACCGCAGCCAACTGAGCGGGCAGCGCTGCAATCCCAGCGCCATGGGCAGCGTGGATGCGGGCCTTGGGTAGCGCGTAGATCCGATGGATGCCCGGATAGTCGGACAGCACCTGCGTGAAGTACTCCTCCACGAGAAGGTCGAGCTGGGCGGGAGCGATGCGTGTGCGCAGCGCTTCGAGCAGGGGCGTGATCTGGACCAGGTCGCCCAATCGGTGGCTGCGGATCACCAGGATCTTCATCCCCTCACCTCTGGCGTCCGGCGAAGGCGCCCCGGATGTGGTTGTGGATGTACGGCGCGCGGCGATGTCCTTCTTCAGCCATCGTCACGCGCGGCTGGGATCTGTACACGTGAGCGAGGGGGGCGCGTAGCGGAGGGGCTACGTGCACGCGTCGCGGATGAGGCGCATGCGAGCGGTGCGAATGGGGACCTGCACGCGAGGGGGATGGGGACATGCAAACGGTGCGAATGGGGGACATGCACGCGTTGCGGATGCGGGGGTATGCACGAGGGCCGGCGCATGACCGTTCGAGAACTTGAGCTGGTGATGTCGGTCGTGCGCCGGCCCTCCGAGGCCTTGGCGGCAGGTTTTCCGTGCGCATTGGGGAGACGGTCCGCAATCGCGAGGGTCCAGCGAGCTCATGGGGATGAGCGTGCTGCGGTCTGCGTCGCCCTGGGTGCGCTTTTGCGTCGAACGACACCCGGCCCGATGCCGCCCGACGCCTGATCAGGGCGTGGCTCTTTGCCTCATGCACACCTCAACGTCAGGAAACGACCTGCATTCCCTGCCCGAAGTGGAGGTTGGGGTCTTCGCATCCTTGCTAGCGACGAATCCACCAGAAGATGTCGAAGAATGAGAACATCGTGAGAACCTCCGTTTTCTCGGGCCGGATCCGTGCGAATCCAACCGCCGCCCACGATTTCATCTCCCCCTTCCTCTGCCCTGCCTCCCATCGCTTCAGGAATCGACAAGCCCTATGCCACGCTTGAGGGAATTCTCACCGGGGTTGGTTTCACCCAATTCGTTCTGCACAATCTCCGCCAGGTTGCGGACGCCCGGGCCGAGGTCTTGTTGCGCAAGCATCGAAGTGGCTTGGGTCTGCTCAAAACCGATGGTATGCGGCCGTACCGAGGGTCGGCCGGCGGACAGGCACGGACGTCGGTCGTCTCTCGCCGTCGCGGGGCGGCCGACGGCTGTGTGGGGGACCCGGCGGCGGCCGGTTTCCGGCCGGCGGTGGCCGGTTTCCACCCGGTCGCGGCCCGTCTGCTCGGCTTGACCGCCCCAGTCCGAGGGCGTAGCGTCCACGCGACAGGGGGATGCGCCCATGGGCCGACATCCAGCGCATGCATTCGCTTCCAGCCGGGGTCTCCTGGGGGTCCTGGTTTTGCTGACGGCCGCCGGGCAGGTCCTCGAGGCCGAGCGTGCCCCCGACATTCCCTCACTCAGCATGTCGTTGCGCGACAATGTGGTCGTCTCGGTGCTGCCGGGCGGCGCGGCCGCGCGGGCCGGCATCCACGAAGGCGATTTGATCACAGCCGTGGAAGGCCGTGCGGCCACGGCCACGCGCAGCGCCGGGCGCATCCTGGGCCACTATGGGGCCGGCGATACGGTGCAGGTGGATCTGCGCCGGGCGTCGCTCGCCGGCGGGCCGCCCGAGGACCTGCGCATCGCCTTCGTGCCCACCAAGCCGCAGCGGATCGAGGTTCTGTGGCGATTGGCGTTGGCCGGGGTGGGCATCACGACGCTCATGATCGGCTTCCTCGTCTTCTCGAAGAAGCCGCGGCAGCTCACCTTGATCTTCGCCGGCATCTGCTATGGGATGGGCTACCTCTTTCACCCCCCCTACGTGCCGTTGGACCCGGTGCTGCAAGGGCTTCGCAACGTTCTGATGGATGCGGTCACCGTGCTCATCCCGCCGCTGTTGATCCACCTGTTCCTGCTCTTTCCATTCCGCCACCCGATCCTGGAACGGCGGCCGCTGCTGCCGCTGCTGCTCTACGCGCCCAGCGTGCTGCTGCTCGCGCTGGTACAGAGCGTGCGGCTGGTGCGGCCCGATCCCGCGACGGGTCATTTGCTGGCGGCGATCAGTCAGCTCGCGGCGACCCTGCTGTGGGTCGCCGGCTGCGCTGTGGCGTTGTGGCTGTTCGTGCGATCTTACGTGCGAGCGCAGACCGAGACCGCGCGCGCCCAGGTTCGCGTGGCGCTGTGGGGCACGGTTCTGGGGCTCTTCCCGCTCTCCCTTGTGCTGCTCCTGCGCCTGCTGTGGCCGACCCTGAGCGTTCCCGGCGACCGGCTCAGCGTGCTCGCCACCGTGCTGGTGCCGCTCAGCTTCGGCTACGCGATCGTGCGCCACGGCATCTTCGACGCGACCCACATCGTGCGGCGCAGCCTCGTGCTGACCGGCGGCGGCGGGTTGATCCTGCTGGTCTACTTCGGCACCCAGCTTCTGCTGCAGAGCTTCTTGGAGCCGATCCCGATCTCGACGCTATGGATTTCCTTCATCAGCATGCTGCTGGCGGCGCTGCTCTTCTGGGCCATCCGCGGACACCTGCGCGCGCTTCTAAAGCGCGTGGCCGGGGAAGAGCGCCGGGAGCAGCAGCAGTTGCTCTACGACCTGGGTCAGGCGTTGCGGGGCGTGACCGACCGAGGGGACCTGGTGCGTGCGGTCGCGAGCTTCCTGCGCGAGGCGTTGCGGTCGGACCGCGTGGCCTACTTCGAGTGGATCGACCGCGACACGCTGGAGGCGACCTACGTCGACGGCGTCGAGGCCGAGCGGCTCGACCGCTTTCGGTTCAGTCGGAACCTGACCCATGCGCTCGACGGGATCGCGGGACCGGTCGATCGGGGCGACCTCGAGATGGATCTGCCCTTCGGTTACCTGTCGCCCAGCGATCAGCGGGTGCTGGCGGCGCTGGACACCGATATCGTGGTGCCGGTGCGCGTGGCCCAGCAGCGGTTCGGGGTCTTGTCGGTAGGGCAGCAGACGTTGGGGGACCCCTTCAGCGCGGAGGACCTCCAGTTGGCCGAGACCATCGCCGCCGAGGGTGCCGTGGCGATGGAGAACGCGGCCCTGCACGACCGGCTGCGGCGTCAGGACCTGCTGCGCCACGAGGTGGCGCGCGCAGGGGATCTGCAGCGCCGCCTGCTGCCCACCGAGCTGCCGGTGGTCGACTCGTTCGAGATCAGCGGCTTCTCCATTCCCGCTCAGGGCGTGGGCGGCGACTACTACGACTGCTTCCGCACCAAATGGGGCGAGATCCTCCTGGCGATCGGCGACGCCTCGGGCAAGTCGGTCTCGGGAGCGATCCTGATGGCCAACCTCCACGGGCTGGTCAAAAGCGAGGCCCAGCGCAGCGAGCCCCCGCAGGAGATCGTCGCCCGGATCAACCGTCGCGTCTGCGAGATGCGCAAGCCCGATCGGTACGTGACCTTCTGCTTAGCGCGCGTCGATCCGCTCACGGGAACGCTGGCCTACTGCAACGCGGGGCATCCGGGACTGATGCTGGTGCGTGTCGACGGACGGATCGAGGAGCTGTCTCAAGGCGGGCTGCCGCTGGGCATCCAGGCGGAGGCGGCCTACGACGGCGGAAGCACCTTCATGCGCGCCGGCGATGTGCTCTTGGCCTACACCGACGGGATCACGGAGCGCGAGCGGGGCGAGGAGATGTTCGGGGAAGAGCGCTTGCGCGAGATCGCCCGGACGCACCGGCGCATGAGCGCGCAGGCACTGCAGCAGACGATTTTGGCCGCGGTGCAAGGGTTCTCCTCGACGCCGCTCGATGACGACACCACGCTCCTACTGGTGAAGATGCTCTAGGGATTCCGCGCGCGCCGGGCAAGATTTGCCGGGCAGAGGACAAAGTCTGCCCACCTGGCCGCGCAATCGGCGCGGCGCGGTTTCGCGCGCAGCGACCCTCGCCGCCGCCCGGCATCACTCCGGATCCAATCTCCAACCCGTTGGTCCGAAGAGGCTTGTCCCGCTCGCCGCACGGCCTCGTCTGTTCTCCGCGGTGGCCCTCCGCCGCGCGCGGATTCCCATGGCATGGCGCTTGCACAATCGGCTGCGGATCAGTTTGCGGCCCGCTTCAGGAAGAGGCGGGCAGGTTCGCTCCGTCTCAGGAAGAGGCGGGCGGGTTCGCTCCGTCTCACGAGGGGGCGGGCAGGTTCGCTCCGTCTCAGGAAGAGGCGGGCAGGCCTGCGCCTCGCCACGGGAGGACGTGGGCAGGACCGGCGTTTCGCGGCCACGCGGATCCGGGGGGCCAGGATGGTCAAGGGCATCCACACGAGCGGGGGCGCCATGCGCGCCGCGCTCGTGGCGCAGGAGATCCTCGCCAACAATCTCGCCAACGCCGGCACGACCGGGTTTCGGCAGACCAAGACGGCGTTTCGTCTTTCGCCTGCCATGGGCCCGCCCACCGACGGGGCGGCCCCCACGGCGCCGATGCCCGAGGTCGTCACCCGCATGGATCAGGCGCCGGGCGCCTTCCAGGTTACTGAGGCCCCCTTGGACTTCGCGATCCGCGGCGACGGATTCTTCGCCGTGCAGACTGACGACGGGGAGCGCTACACGCGCGGGGGCCACTTCCGCCTGGCCGAGGACGGCACCCTGGTGACCTCCCAGGGTCACCCGGTTTTGGCCGACGGCGGTCCCGTCGTGGTCCCGCTCGACGCCCAGCTCGAGGTCGGCGCCGACGGGAGCCTGATCGCGAGCGGGCAATCGTTGGGCCGCCTGCAGGTGATCACGTTCGAGGAGGGCACGGGCGGTCTGCGCTACGTGGGATCCGGATTGCTCGCGGCCGACGGCGAGCCGGTCCCCGCCGAGGACGCCCAGGTGCTCCAGGGCGTGTTGGAGTCGCCCAACGTGAGTCCCGTCCAGGCGATGGTCGACATGATCGCGCTCATGCGCCACTTCGAGATGAACCAGCGCGCCATCCGCACCCAGGACGAGACGCTGGGTCGGTTGATCGACTGGGCCCGAGGGTAGCGGTCGGGCGCTGCGATAGGAGGAAGATCGGATGTTGCGAGCACTTCGCACAGCGGCCTCGGGCATGACCGCCCAGCAGCTCTACGTGGACATCATCGCCCACAATCTGGCCAACGTGAACACGACCGGCTTCAAGAAGAACCGGGCCGACTTCGAGGACCTGCTCTACGAGACGCTGCGCGCGGCCGGAACCGGCGAAGGTGAGGCGCAGGTCCCCGCGCCGCTGCAGGTGGGGCACGGCACGCGCATGGTCTCGAGCTCCAAGGTCTACACCCAGGGCGACAGTCAGGTCACCGGACAGCCGCTCGACGTGGCCATCGAAGGCGACGGGTTCTTCCAGGTGCAGATGCCTGACGGCACGACCGGCTACACGCGCGAGGGCGCGCTCAACGTCGATGGCGAGGGCCGCCTGGTGACGACCCGCGGCCTGCCCCTGACGCCGGAGATCACCGTGCCCGAGGACACCTCCGGCATTCTGATCAACGCGCAAGGGCGCATCTTCGTCCGCACGGCCGGAACCGAAGCCGAGACCGAGCTGGGCCAGCTCCTGCTGGCGCGCTTCGTCAATCCGAGCGGGCTGGAGGCGACGGGCGGCAACTTGCTGCGCGAGACGCCATCGAGCGGCACGCCGATCGTGGGCGCGGCCGGCGAGCTGGGGATCGGCACCCTGCGCCAGGGGGCGTTGGAGCGTTCGAACGTCGATGCGGTCGAGGAGATGGTCAACATGATCGTGGCGCAGCGCGCCTTCGAGATCAACTCCAAGGCGGTGCGCACCACCGAGGACATGATGGGCATCGTCAACAACCTGAAGACCTAGTTCATCCCCGGCGTGAAGGCCGGATTGGATTCGAACAGGGGGTAGCGATGATGATGTTGCGCAGGGCGGAGGCGCTCAGGCGACGCGCTCGCGGGGTCCGCGGGCGCCTGAGGGCCCACTTGGAGCGGGCGGCATGGGCCGGTCTGGTGCTGTTCGGGCTCTCCGGCCTGGCGGGCCTGGCTCCGTGCGGGGCGGCGCGTGCGCAGGGCGCGATGGCCGGTATCATGGCCAGTATCGAGGTGTCGAGCCCGGAGACGCTTGAGGAAGCGCTGGGCCGCATGCTCGCGGCCGCGTTTCCGTCCCAGCCTCCGTCGTGGGCGATCGACCGCCAGCATCCGTTCGATCGCTACGCCGACTACACGTTCCGCCTGGTAGCGCCGCAGGCGCTGCGCGGCGGTCGCAACTGGTTCCAGCTTCACGGCGAGCGCGGTGCGGTTCCGGCCGCGGACCGAGGTGACGGCACGCGCCTGGGCGCGGGCGAAGGCGACGTCAAGAGCTTCCTGCTGCCGGTGGACGTGCACTGGGAGGACAGCGTCTGGGTGGCCAACCGTCCCCTGGCTTCCGGCGCCGTGCTGGAGCAAGGGGACCTGATCCGGCGCTGGGGGCGCCACACCCAGCTTCCTCGCGACGTCAGCTTCGCAGAGCCGCCCGTCGGGATGGCGCTGACGCGCAGCCTGCAGGCCGGTGAGGTTGTCGTGCACGATGCGGTGGCGCCGCCGCCGGTCGTGAAGCGCGGGGAGATCGTGCGCCTGGTCTACCGCAACGGAGGGCTCCTGGTCAGCGCACGGGCCGAGGCGCTGGAAAGCGGCGCCCTGGGCGAGGAGATCCGCGTGCGCCCGCTGGACGCGCGGCGGACGTGTCGAGGACGCGTCCACGGACAGGCAGAAGTGGAGGTGGTAGTGCCATGATGTCTGCGACCGGAATTCGCAAGAGGCGCGTCCGCGGCCCAGGGAACAGCGGTCGCCGGGGGCGCTTGATCGGCATGCGCGCTGTCAGCATGCGCACCGTCGGCATGCGCGCCCTCAACATGGGCGTCGTCGGCCTGATGCTCCTGGCGGGCATGGGCTTGTGCCGGTGCGCCGCGGCGACGTCGCTCTGGGTCGAAGAGGCGGAGAGCTTTTTCGCAAACCGCAAGGCGATGCACATCGGCGACATCGTGACGGTGATCATCGTCGAGGACGCGTCGGCGTCGAACAAGAGCGAGATGAAGCTCTCGAAGGAGACATCGAACCAGCTCGACGGCAAGGGCGCCGGCAAGCTGGACTTCATTCCGCTGATGAGCGGCGGCATCGACTATCAGAAGGAGCACCAGGGCAAGGGCGAGACGAAGCTGAACGGCAGAATGAACGCGCGCGTCACGGCTGAGGTGATCGAAGTCCGGCCCAACGGGAACCTGGTCGTCGAAGGGAGCCGCATCGTTCAGATCAACGAGGACGAGGACCGCATTCTGGTGCGGGGGGTGATTCGCCCCGACGACATTGCCGCCGACAACACGGTGCTGTCGACGTACCTGTCGGAGGCGCAGATCAGCTACACGGGCAGCGGTCCGAACAAGAACGCGGCCCGGCAGGGGCTGGTGGCCCGACTCCTGGATCTGCTGTTCTAACCCGGAGGGGCCTTTGGTCGGCGCGCGCCCGCCGGACGCCCAGGGGCATGCCGCATTGGAAGGAGATGAGGATGGTGGGCATCGAGGCGACAACGCGACCAGGCGCACGCGTCCTGCTCGGTTTGCTGCTGGTGACGGCCATGGCGGTCACCGACGCCGGTGCCGTCGGGGCGCGTATTCGAGACATCGCCCGCATCCAGGGCGTGCGCGACAATCAGCTCGTGGGCTACGGCCTGGTCGTCGGACTCGACGGCACCGGCGACAAGAGCGCCACCGGCTTCACGCTGCGCTCGATGAGCAGCCTGCTCGAGGCGATGGGCATGACCATCGGGCCCGATGACATGAGCGTCAAGAACGTGGCCGCGGTCGTGATCACCGCCACGCTACCGGCCTTCGCCCGCGAGGGCTCGCGCATCGACGTCACCGTCTCTTCCCTGGGTGATGCCAAGAGCCTCAAGGGGGGCATCCTGATCCAGACACCCCTGCGGGCCGCCGACGGCAGGGTCTACACGGTGGCCCAGGGACCCCTCTCGGTGGGCGGCTACGGGGCCGAAGGACCGGGCGGCACCAGCGAGACGACGAACCATCTGACGGTGGCGCGCATTCCGAACGGCGGCATCGTGGAGCGGGAGGTGGAGCTCGACTTCCTGCAGAGCAACCGCTTCGAGCTCACCCTGAACGAGCCCGACTTCATGACGGCCAAGCGCATGGCCGACGCCATCGTGGCCCGCATGGGGCCCTACGCCGCGGTGCCGATCGATGCGGGGACGGTGATGGTGACCAGCCCGGATACGACCCGTTGGGGAACGTTGAAGTTCTTGGCCGAGGTCGAAGGGCTGGAGGTCGAGCCCTCCGCGCGGGCGCGGGTCGTGATCAACGAGCGCACCGGCACGATCGTGGCCGGTGGGGAGATCATCATCCAGCCCGTCGCCATCTCGCACGGCAATCTCAACATTCGGGTCACCGCCACAACCGGCGTCTCGCAACCGCCGCCCTTCAGTCCGGGGACCACGGCCGTCGTCCAGGAGTCGGGGCTCGGCATCGCATCGGGAGGCGGCAAGTTCACGGTTCTGGAACGGGGAACGACCCTCAACGAAATCGCCGCCGCGCTGAACGCGATGGGGGTCAGCGCGCGCGACATGATAGCGATCTTCCAGGCGATCAAGGAAGCGGGGGCCCTGCAGGCCGAACTGGTGGTGCTCTGATACATCTGCCCGGGGGCTCTCAAAGGAAGGAGGGCCCGACGGGGTGGGGTTGTTCGGAGAATGACCTCCGGGTCTGACACAGGCTTCCGTACCCGGGGGATCCCACGAGAGCCGTGGGGTCCCCCCGACCTGTCGACGGCGGAGAGTGCAGCGCCATGGCAACAGGCGACGTGGGTGCGACCGGGGGGCGGCGCGTCGACGTCCCGGCGAGCACCGTCGGGCCGCGTGGCCCGGGCCTGGTGGGCGGCGGGCAGCGGAGCTCGGAGCCGGTGGGCGCCGGTCTGCGGCGCGGTCTGGTGGGACCCGACGGGCGCGCCGATCCGCAGGCGGTGAAGAACGCCTTCGAGGCGCTGCTGCTGGCTCAGCTCCTGAAGCCGCTGCAGGACAGCCTGCAATCCTCGGGGCTCTTTCCCCAGGGCGCCCCCGGCGAGATCTACGGGCACCTGTGGCAGACGCAGATGGGCGAGATGCTGGCGGCCGAGATCGACCTGCTCCCGGGCTGGTCGCCGGCGCCGGAGGCCGATCCCCCGGCAGCGGAGGGTGCGCCGGAGGTGGTGGGGGGCGAGACGGTGGGCCCGCATGGCGTGCCGAAGGTGGTGGGGGGCGAGACGGTGGGTCCGCATGGCGTGCCGAAGGTGGTGGGGGGCGAGACGGTGGGTCCGCATGGCGTGCCGAAGGTGGTTGGGGGCGAGACGGTGGGTCCGCATGGCGCGCCGGACGCGGTTGGGGGCCATGGCCCGGGGAGCGGCCCGGCGAGCGGCCTGGGGAGCGTCCCGGGCGGACCTGTGCCCCTGCGTAGCGCCGAGCCCATCGACTGGTCGCGGCGGATCGGTCTGATCTCCGGGCTCGAGCGGCGGCACGCGTCGGGGTCGGCAGGGCAACCGCCATCCGTGCTGCGGCCACCCGCGCGGCCCCGTGCCGTGGCGGCCCTGGAGGCCGTCGCCCGGGCAGGTCCGGAGCGGGACGCGGTGCGAGACCCGGAGCGGGATGGAGCGCACCCTCTGGCCGACACGCTGCGTCCTCATGAACGCACGATCCAGCGCGCGGCACGCGCGTCGGGCATCGGCGCCAACTGGCTGCGGGCGGTGATCATCCAGGAATCGGCCGGCCGCGCGGACGCCGTCTCCCGCAAGGGAGCGCAGGGATTGATGCAGCTCTTGCCCGCGACCGCCCAGGCCCTGGGCGTGAGCGATCCCCTGGAGCCGGCCCAGAACGTGGCGGGCGGCGCCCGGTACCTGCGGTCTCTCTTCGACCGCTACGGTGATCCCCATCTCGCGCTGGCCGCCTACAATGCGGGACCGGGACGGGTGGAGGCCTACGGCGGCGTGCCGCCCTTTCCCGAGACCCGCCACTACGTCGAGCGGGTGATGACCCTGAAGGCGTCGTTCGACAAGGTCTGGCCGTCGGACGGCGGCCCCGCCTCTCGCCCGTAGCCGTCGCCTCTCGCCCATAGTCGTCCCCGACGCCCCGAACGCGCGATGACTACAGATGGGCGCGGGGGACGTCGATGGTTTACCGGAGGCCATGCACAAGGAGGATGGCGTGCATCGGACACCCAGGGAGTGGGAATCGCAACTCGAGGATCTGCTCGATCGACTCGAGGAACTCTACGGACAGATGCGCGCGGGCTGCCAGGACATCCGGACCGGATTGGTTCGCCACGACAGCCCGGCCGTGCTCGCCGGCGTCAAGCGTCTCCAGCGCCTGATGGCGCGCGTCCGCGCCGAAGAGAAGCGGGCGGCCGCCACCCTCGCGCAGCTCCAGTTGCTCGACCCGTCGCTGGGCTTCAACCTGGCGCGCCTCGAGCAGAGCCCTGCGCTGCGTGACCACCCGAACCTCTGCGCGCGGATCAAGCGCATCCTGGACACCGCCGGTCAGGCCCGCCGCGAGGCTGCGCTCAACCGTCGCCTGATCGAGCGGCTGGCGGGCTGGCTGCAGCGCGAGATGCGCATTCTGATCGAACCCTTCTTGGACACCCAGGGCTACGGCGCGCGCGGTTCGCTCAAGACCGGGGGCGCGCGGCCGGCCGTCCTGGATCGCCGGGGATAGGAAACGGGCATGCCGGGCTTGTCGCACACCCTCGATATCGCGCGCCGAGCGATGACCGCCCAACAGGGCGTGCTGTCGATCATCGGACACAACGTGGCCAACACCAACACGCCCGGCTACACCCGTCAGGTGGCCCGCTTGGTCCAGGAAGTTCCCGGCGCCTGGGACCAACAGGTCTTCGGCAACGGCGTCAGCCTCGACGGCATCGACCGCAAGCGCGATCGGGTGATCGACCAGGAGCTGCGTCAGGACTTCGGCGAGTTGGGGCGCTGGGAGTCGCGGGCCAAGCGGCTGGAGACCATGGAGGGGATCATCAACGAGCCCTCCGATTCGAGCATCAGCGCCGCCATGGACGAGTTCTGGAACGCTTGGTCGGAGCTCTCGGGCGACCCGGACGATCAGACGCGCCGCGTGGTCGTGCGCGAACAGGGTCGGGTGCTGGTCTACCGGTTCCAGACCATGCGGGACCGCATGATGCAGCTCGGCCAGGACATCAACAACGAGCTGGACGTGCGGGTCGATGAGTTCAATCTGATTCTCGGAGACCTGCGCAATCTGAACACGCTGATCAAGGAGAGCGAGCTGCAGGGCAATCCGGCCAACGATCTGCGTGACCGGCGGGATCTGCTGCTCGACCAACTCTCCAAGCTGGCCTCGGTCAGCTATGGGGAGCGCGACGACGGGGTGCTCTATGTCCGGCTCGATCACTCTCTGATCCTGGACGAGGGGACGTTCCGCCCGCTGCAGGTTCAGCTCGAGGAGGATCCCTGGGGAGGCAGCCGGCTCCAGGTGGCGCTGGCGACGGGGGCGATTCCCGAGATCGCGTCGGGCGAGATGGGCGGGCTGATCGAATTCCGTGGCCAGATCCTGCCCGACTTCATGAGCGATCTGGACCAGTTGGCCTCGGGGATCATCACGGAGGTCAATCGCCTGCATCAGGCCGGACCCTCGGGCAGCGACTTCTTCGGCGGCAGCGGGCTGATGGACATCGACGTCGCCCCGGAGATCGAGGACAACCTGAACTACATCAACCCCTCGACATCCGGTCTCCCGGGCGACAACGACATCGCGCTGGCCATTTCCCAGCTCCGGGATGCGCGCGTGATGCTGTCCGGCAGCGCCAGCTTCCGCGAGTACTGGAACGGGATGGTTGGGACCGTGGGCGTAACCAGCCGCGAGGCGTCCTTCCAGCAGGAAAGCCTCGAGCTGACGACCGAATCGCTCATCGAGCGCCGCAACTCCGCCGGGGGCGTCTCCCTGGACGAGGAGTTGACCAACATGCTGGCCGCTCAGCAAGCCTACATCGCTGCGGTCAAGGTGTTTCAGGCTGCCGAGGATATGATGGACGTCTTGATGAGTGTCTAGGGGACGTCCCGGCGGCCGCCCTCGGCTGGAGGTAGAGCATGAGAGTCAGCAGCGGCATGCTGCACGATACGGCCATCAGCGAGCTGAATCGCGTCTGGTCACGGCTGCAAGGCCTGCAGTCGCGCATCGCCAGCGGGAAGCGCATCGCCAAGCCCTCGGACGACCCCATTGCCTCCGATCACATCATGCGGATCCGGTCGCAGGTGCGGGGGACCGAGCAGTATGTGCGCAACCTGAACGAGGCGCGCGAATTCGCCAACGCGAGCGAATCGGCCGTCTCCCGGCTCATCGAGGTGGGCGACCGCGTGCAGACGATTGCGGTCCAGGTGGCCGACGCCTCCTACGGACCCGAGGCTCGCGCCGGCCTGGCGGTCGAGCTCGACGGATTGCTCGAGGAGATGATCGGCCTGGCGAATACCAAGTATGCCGGCAAGCGGCTCTTCGGCGGCTTCGAGACCCGTGCAGAGCCCTTCACGGAGCAACGGGGCGCCGACGGGCGCTTGATCGGCGTCAGCGTGCTGGCCCGCGGCGGCGAGGGCAAGCTGCAGCGGATCGTCGGAGAGAATGTTCTCCTTACGATCAACCTGACGGCAACCGATCTATTCGGCGAGGAGTTGAAGCTGTTCAGCGACATCATCGCGCTGCGCGACGCCGCGCAGAATAGCGACCCCGAGGCGGCGAACGCGTTGGTGTCGGATCTGGCCGAGGGACTCGACCAGCTCAACTTGGCGCAGGCGATCAGCGGCGGGCTGCAGAGCCGGATCAACGGGATCGAGGAGTGGCTCAACCACCTGACGGTGGAGCTGGAGGCTTCCCGCTCGCAGTACGAGGACCTGGACATGGCGAAGGCTGCGATGGAGTACCAGAAGGAGCAGGCCATCCTGCAGGCCGCGCTGAACACCACCGTCAACCTGATGGATCTGTCGCTGGTTCACCATATCCGGTAGCACGGGGGCTTGGATGAGGATCGAGACACGGGAGTGGGGCACCCTGGACGTGAGCGAGGATGCTCGGGTCCACTTCCCCGAGGGGTTGCTCGGTTTCGAGGACCTCCACGATTTCGCCTTTGTCGATGCGGAGGAGTTCCGGCCCTTCGTCTGGTTCCTGTCCATCGACGACCCCGACGTCGGGTTCGCGGTGGCCGAGCCCTACTACTTCTGTTCCAGCCCCTATGACATCTCCCTCTCGGAGGCGGACGAGACCCATCTGGAGCTCAACGACGGCGACAGCATCGCCATTTTTGTGGTGGTCACCATCCGCAATCAGGGGCGCGAGATCACCGGTAACCTCAAAGGCCCGATCGTCCTCAACACACGCACGCGACTGGCGAAGCAGCTTGTTGTGTACGGGTCGGCATTCTCCGTGCGCCAACCCATCCTGAGTCGCAGGGTCGTGCCCCTGCATACGGCCGTGGGTGGCGCCGCGCTGAAATCGGACGTGGCTGCATAGGGAGTGGCGGGATCCATGCTCATCCTGACTCGAAAGCTCGGCGAGAACATCAGGATCGGAGACAAGATCAAGATCACGATCCTGGACGTCAAGGGTGGGCAGGTGAAGCTCGGGATCGATGCGCCGCCGCATGTGGCGGTGCACCGTGAGGAGATCTACGAGCGGATTCGCGAGGAAAACCGCCGGGCCAGCGGCGTCTCCCCGCAGACCCTGAAGGAGGTCGCGGGGGCCTTCCGGGCCAGCAAGAAGAAACGCCGGGGACGTGAGAGCGGCTGAAGCCGCCGCGGGCGACGGATGGGTCCGACGATGGAAGGGGCCGCCTCCGGGCGGCCCTTTGCCGTGGGGGCGGGTTCCGGGGCTCCGGGTGCCGGCGGCCGCGGGGGAACGTGCGGCGGTCGCTGCGCCCGGGCTGGAAGCCTCGAAGGATCGGGACCGCCCGGGGCCGCCCGCGTCGCGGGGCCGCCGGCGTCGGGGGGCCGCTGGTTGGGGACGGCCACCGGTTTGATCCGCCGCTGGGCTAAAGCACTCCCGGCCGAATGCCGAAACAACTCCATGGAAGCGGGAGACGGACGCGAGCGGCGCAGGGAAGCCGACGCGGTCCAGATCTTGGCCGCACAGGTCGGTAAGGGTACGGAAACCCGGTCGTCCGAGCACCAGCCATTGAGTGGAGGGCGGCCCATGCAGGGAGAGTGTTGCAATGGCAAACATTGATCTCACTCGTATTCGGTCCAATATCCAGGGCCTCAACATCCTGAACAACCTGCGCAACGTGAACAATGAGCTTGCGACGCACCAGCTGCGGGTCGGCACCGGCAAGCGCATCAACACGGCAGGCGACGATCCGGCAGGGCTCACGATCTCCACCAAGCTGCGGTCCCGCTACCGCGTGCTCGGACAGCTCTACGACAACATCGGCCAGGCCAAGAACATGATGGCCGTTGGGGAGGCGGCGCTACTGAATGTCAACGACATCCTGACCACGATGAACGAGAAGATCGTCATGTCGGCGTCGGATACGATGGGTACCGCCGAGCGGCAGGCGATTTCGCAGCAGCTCGTTCAGCTCGTCAGCGAGATCAACGACATCGCCGAGCAGACCGAGTTCAACGGCGTGAAGCTGCTCAACCAGAGCATCTCGCTCAACTTCCAGACCGGGCCCACGGACCAGTCGACCTGGACGACCCAATCCTACAGCACCGCTTCGCTCGGCATGACCAATCTCGACGCGCTGACGGCGAGCGATGTGATCGACACGACCAACTACCTCGATTACAGCGCCGAAGTCGACGCGGCGATCAACCAGGTCTCGGAGGGTCTGACGGCCCTGGGTTCTCTGGCCAATCGCTTCACGGCCAAGGAAGACGTGATTGCGGTCGCACGGAACAACACCGAGGCGGCCTTCAACCGGATTTTCAACGCTGACATGGCGCAGGAGCAGATCGACGTCACGACCTATCAGATCCTGCAGCAGACGTCGTTCACCATGTTGGCCCAGGCCAACCTGAACTCGCAGTCGGTACTGGCCCTGTTCCGTTAGGCGCAGGGGTACAGCTGACCCGGGTGCAGGTCTTGGCGCACACTTGAGCTGGCGCTCCTTGTGCAGGGGCGCCAGCGCCGAGTAGGAGCAAACGAGGCATGCGCGACCCGGGTATCGAGGCATACCGGCGCCAGCAGCTCGAGTCGATGACACCCGAGCGGCTGGTGCTGGTTGCATTTGAGCAAGGAATGCTGGCCTGCCGGCGCCGGGAGAAGGCGCGGGCCCAACGCACGGTGATCGAGTTGATCGGCGGGCTCGACTTCGAGTACGAAGACCAGGCCGGTGGGCTGCTGAAGCTGTACGATTGGATCCTCCAGCTCCTTGGAGAGGACCGTTTCGCGGAGGCGGAGCAGGTCTTCGACCGACTCCGGCAGGCGTGGGGCCAGGCCTTGACGGGTCCCGGCGTCGCCCGGCCGGGTGGGTCGCAGGTGGCCGGAACGGGCACGCCGGCATCGGAGCCGCAGCGGGGAGCGCGGGCCGATCTGACCGGCTGAGCCCCGTCCGGGAGAAGACCCGAAGCGGAGGTGGATCTTGGCGACCATCAGTCGTTTGGGCGTCAACAGTCAATCGGGTGTCTACGACCTGGTGCAGCAGTATCTCAACCTGGAGAAGACGGCCTACAATCGGCTGCAACAGCAGAAGCGCGATCTGGATCAGGAGCGCGCGGTCATGAGCGACTTGGGCGGCGAGCTGCGCTCCCTGCGCTCCGCGCTCTACGACTTCCGCTTTCCCGGGGTCACCAACCCGATCAACACCTTCACGACCAGCAGCAGCGACGAGAGCGTCCTGACGGCCACGGCGGCCGGCAACGCGGCCGACGCCAACCACACGATCACCGTGAGCGCGCTGGCGAGGGCGCACAGCATTGCGTCCAGCGCGTTCGACGCGGGCAGCGAATCGTCCCTGGCGGGCGATCACGAGTTTCGCATCGACCAGGGCGAGGAGAGCTATGATGTCGCGGTGACCATCGCCGCAGGTGCATCCTATGAGACGGCCCTGCAGACGGTCGTGGATGCCGTCAACCGGGCGGGCGCGCCGGTGAGCGCGTCGTTCGTGCGCACCGACGCTTCCGGCGCCCAGGTCCGCATTCTGCTGACGAGCAGGTCGACCGGCACGGCCGCAGCGATCTCCGCGATCAAGGACAGCTCGGGATCCCTGGCCGAAGCCCTGGGCCTGGCGGGCACGTCGAGCGCCGAGACCGGGTATTCGCTCAACACGGTCCAGGCTCCCCAAGACGCCCGCTTCACGGTCGACGGGCTCGAGTTCGTCTCCTCGGAGAACCGGGTGACCGGTGCGCTCGCGGGGCTGACGCTGCAACTGCAATCCGTTGCATCGTCGCCCGTTCAGCTTTCGGTCGCGCGCGATGTCGAGGCGATTGAGGGCAAGGTGGAGGAGTTCGTCGAGGCCTACAACAGCCTGATGACGCACGTGCGCGACAAGACGCGCGGGGCCGATCAGAACGGAGAGAACCGCGGGATCTTCGCGGGCAACTCCCTCTACACGAATCTGCGCGGCCGCATGCGGTCGGTGCTGATGTCCGATGTGGACGGTGGAGCAGGCCAGAGCGAGATCAAGAGGCTCTCGCAGATGGGCATCACCGCCACGCGCGACGGCACGCTCGCGATCTCGGATCGCGACGCGTTCGAAGAGGCGCTGCGGACGCGGCCCGACGACGTCGAGCGGCTCTTCACCGACGAAGAGCAGGGGCTGGGTGTGCGGACGGTGAGGATGTTGGACAGCTTCGTCGGCGCCGGCGGCTTGCTGAGCCAGCAGACGTCCAGCTACCGGGGTCGCGAACGAGCGCTGACCGAGCGCATCGCGCGGGAGGAGGCGTATCTCGCGCGTCGCGAAGAGCAGCTCACCGATCAACTGGCCGGGCTTCAGAACATGATGGCGCAGCTACAGCGCCAGCAACAGATCTTGGCCATCATGAGTGGCAACAGCAACAGCAACAGCGGCTAGGACGCCTCAACGTGAGGAAGCGATGGATCGCCTGGAAGAGCTCTACAGCGAAGCCGAATCCCTGATGCGGGCGGGCCAGGCCCGGCGGGCCGTGGATCGCCTGGGCGATGCCCTGTTGGAGCTGGAAGGCATGCGCGTCGCACTGGCCGGCCTCCAGGGCAGCAGGCGCGTGGGCGGCGAGACGAGCCCGATTCCGCGCGGACGTCTGCGCCGCGAGGTCGAAATCGGGCCCGCGTGCCCGGAAACGTTGGAGGCGGCCTCGGACCGGCTGCGTCGTCTGGCGCGCCAGGTGCGTCTCGAGGTGCAGCGGCTGGAACGCGAGCGCGAGCTTCTCCGTGAGCGGCGCAAGCTGACGCGGACGTTCGCGGGCGTATCCGACTCGGAGGGCAACGAACTGGATCGCAGCGCCTGACGGGCGCGACGTCACATCATCGTGAGCGGCCCGTCCAGGGGACGGAGGATGGAGCGCCTCGCGGGCGTGGGCCGCGCGTTGGGGGATACCATGGCAACCGAACCGATTCGAGGATCTGGCGCCGGTCCGGAAGGATTCCGGGAGGCGCGGCGGGCGTTGCGCCATCTGGCGCGGCCGGACGGAGAGGCGGGCACCAAGCCGGCGGCCGGTCCGGCACCGGCGTCGGCGGCGTACGGAAACCGTCCGGAGGCTGGGGACGAGGGGACGGCTCCGCGGGGCAAGATCCTCGACATCTCCTTCGCCGACGCGAACGGTGGGGTGCGTCCCCAGAAGGTGAGCGAAGCGCGCCAGCGCATCGCATCGGGCTACTACGATCGTCCCGAGGTCCGCGTCCGCTTGGCGGAAAACCTCATGCGCAGCTTCGGAGACGCGGGGTAGCGCGCGTGGGAGACGAGGGGGCGCCCGCTGAGGGAAGCCAGGGTCGAGGGCGTGGATGCGGCTCGCGTCCAGGAGGACGGGAAAAGCCATGATCGAACGACTGAGCGCGGACCGGGTGGCGCGCATCTTCGTGCGCGGCGCCATGGTCTCGGTTGGGACCGGGAGGAAGGTCGACGGTCTGCGCAGCTCCTTCGTGGCCGGTCTGATCGAGGATTGGACGGGCAAGACGGCCCGCATCACCATCAGCCGCAGCAAGCAGGTTCCCGCGCCGCGTCCCGGCAACCGCATCCAGATCGTGGCCACGCGCCTGGACGGTATCTATCGTCTCAGCGGCCGTGTGGAGCGGGTGACGGTCCCAGCGTCCGAGGACGGGAGCGAGGATCGCCGCTTGCTGATGGTGACGCCCCGCGCCGAGTCGGCGGTCCGCGAGCAGTTCCGCGAGTTCTTCCGTCTGAACGGCAACTGGCCCGCGCTGATCACGATCGACGGCGACGACAGCTCCGATCGGGGCGATGAGGCCGACAGCGCCCGCAAGACCGGCAGGGCCGACGGCGCCCGCGAGACCGGCAGCGCCGACAACGCCCGCAGGGCCGACAGCGCCCGCAGGGCCGACAGCGCCGGCGAGACCGGCAGGGCCGATGATGCCATTGCCGCGCGCGGTCGCAGCTCGCTGGCGGCCATCTACAACCTCAGCGCCGGCGGAGTGTTGATCGAGGACCGCGAGGATGTTCTCACGCAGGGGCAGTCCTTCTCGCTGCGCATCGAGCTGGGTGACGGGCGCGAATCGCTGACGGTGCGGGCGCGTGCCATCCGCCGGGAGGGTCACCCTGGGGAAGGCTGCAGCCGCTGGGGATGCGAGCTGATCGATCTGCGAGCGGACGATGAGGCGCGGATTGTGCGCCACCTGAACGAGCGCATCCGCAGCCGTCTGGGAAGCCGCGCTCCCCGTGCGGCCGGTCCCACGGGCGGATCGGCCGAAAGCGCTTGATGCGCTCGGAATCCCGTTGCATCCTGCCTCGCAGATGCGGAGCGGCTTCCTTGTGCGGCCTCCGTCTCCGCAGCCCCTTTCAGGGAAAGCAATTGCGACCCGGCCCAACGTCGGGAGGGGCCTCCACTCAGGATGAGGGGAGTCGTGGTGCATGCATCCGCGGATCAGACGAGCCTGGCCTCCGCCCTGGCGCCCGACACCGTAGGGATCGAGCCCTGGCACGCCGAGAGTGAATGGGTGACTCAGGCCCTGCGCGATACGCTGGGACCGGCGGCGGGCATCGCGCTTCACCTGGTGGCGATCGATCGGCAGGGGGGAGCCCACCCGTTGACCGATCCGGACGCCGAGGGTCCGTTCTCGCCACCGCTTCTCGAAGCCATCGAGTCCCCCGCTCTGTGGGCGGCCGTTGCCCCCCGACGTTGGTTCACCTGCGAGAAGCTGCACGCCCTGCATTCGGCCTGGCCATTCGACGGACGGCTGCAGGCGCGCTTCTACAAAGACGGCCAGAAGGCACTGGCCGTGCTGCTCTCCGAGCCACGGGCTGGCGCTGAAAGTGATCTGCGCGGGGAGGCGGAGCGCGACCGCTTCCTGGAGCTGATCGTTCGACACTGGTCGATCGCGCGAGAGGCGGCCGCACTCGGGGCGTTCGCACGTTCGTTGATGGCGGCAGGGCGCGCGGGGGTGATCGGCATCGACCGCTCGGGCCGCGTCACCTACCTGAGCCCGATCGGCGAGGGGATTCTGGGCGTCTCGGCCTCCGAGGCATCCGGCGCCGACTGCGCACGGATCTTCCGGCCCGCGGTGGAGGAGCCCCACCCGCTGCTCGAAGGGCTCGCGGGGCGACTGGCCCAGCTCGAGCTCTACGTGACCGATCGCCACGACCGGGACGTGCCGGTTTCGTTGAGCATGGAGCGGATCACCGATGCCGAGGGCTCGGTGGACGGCCTGGTGTGCGTGTTTCGCGACCTGACCGAGGAACGGGCCATCGATCAGGAGGCCCGTCGTCGGGAGCGGCTGGCGGTCATCGGCGAGCTGGCCGCCGGAGCGGCCCATGAGATCCGCAATCCGCTGACCGGCATCGGCAACGCGGCCCAGGTGCTGCAGATGAGGCTCACAGACGACGAAAGCAACCGCAAGATGGTCGACTTGATTGTGCAGGAGACCCAGCGGCTGGATCGGATCATCACGAGCCTGCTGGGATTCGCGCGCCCCGGTCAGCCGCGCATGCGCGAGACGCGGATCGACGAAGTCGTCGTGCGCACGCTCGCGCTGCAACAACCGCTGTACGAGAAGTCCGGCGTGCGGTGCGAGCGTCGGATCGCAGGCATGATCCCGCCGATCTACGCCGATCCGGAACAGATCCAACAGGTGTTGACCAACTTGATGCGCAACGCCGTTCAAGCCATGCCCGACGGAGGATTGCTGACGGTGGAGGTGTCGGTGGTGCGGCGCCGCCTGCACGTGCGGCGCAAGTTGGGACGGCGGGTCACCGATCGGCTCAGCGTGCCCAGCAAGGGCCCCCTCAAGAGGTTCGTGCGCATCATGATCAGGGACACCGGCTGCGGCATCGCACCCGAGGTTCAAGCCCGCATCTTCGACCCGTTCTACACCACGCGGTCGCGCGGCACGGGATTGGGGCTCTCGGTCTCGCAATCGATTCTGCAAGAGCACGGCGGATTCATCTCCGTGCAGAGTGTGCAGGGCAAAGGCACGACCTTCGAGGTCGATCTACCCGTCGAGCGGAGGGAAGGTGAGCGCAGAGAACAAGGCTGAGCAGGAGCAGGCCCACATCCTGGTGGTCGACGACGAGGAATCGATTCGGATCAGTCTCGGCGAAGGTCTGACCAACTCGACGACGCGCGTGTCGACCGCCGTAGGGGGCGAGGATGCCTTCCAGATCCTCGCGCAGGGCGATGTCGATCTCGTGCTTCTCGACCAGCGCCTGAGCGCCACGCAGGAGAGTGGGCTCGACGTACTGCGGCGCATCAAGCAGGAGCACCCCGAGACGATCGTGATCATGATGACCGCCTACGGGGAGTTCGCGTCGGCGGTCGAGGCGACGCGGCTCGGATGTTACACCTACCTGGCCAAGCCGCTCGATCTCCACCAGCTCAATCTCCAGATCCGCAACGCGCTCTCCACGATGGCGCTCACCCGCGAGGTGCGGCGACTGAGGGCCGAGCAGCGCGAGGAATTCAAGATCGACACCGTCTTCGGCTCCAGCGGACGCATCCGGCAGTTGTTGGAGGACGTGCGCAAGGTCGCGCGCAGCCGGACGGCCACGGTGCTCGTCCGCGGCGAGACCGGCTCGGGCAAACAGCTCGTCGCCCGCCAGATTCACGCCTTCAGCGAAGTGGCGGGGGGACCGTTGGTCGACATCAACTGCAGCGCGTTGCCGGAGAACCTGCTCGAGAGCGAACTCTTCGGTCACGAGAAGGGCGCCTTCACCGACGCGAAGCAGGCCAAGGAGGGGCTCTTCGAGCTGGCGCACAACGGCACGCTCTTTCTGGACGAGATCGCCGAGATGGGGCCCAAGCTGCAGGCAAAGCTGTTGAAGGTCTTGGAGCAGAAGATCTTCCGCCGGGTGGGGGGCACGGCGCCCATACGCGTCGATGTGCGCATCATCGTGGCGACCAACAAGGACCTCTACGCGGAGGTGGAAGCGGGTCGCTTTCGCGAGGACCTCTACTATCGGTTGAGCGTGATTCCCATCGAGGTTCCCCCGCTACGCGAGCGCACCGAAGACATCCCGGCGCTCTTCAAGACCTTTCTCGACCACTTCAATCGCGAGATCGGACGCAACGTGCGCGGTTTGAGCGCGCGCGCGAAAGAGCTGATCCTGAGCTACAACTGGCCCGGCAACGTGCGCGAGCTGAAGAACCTGGTCGAGTACCTGGTGCTGATGGGCAGCGGCGAGGAGATCGATGTGGACGAGCTGCCCGAGAAGATCCGCTTCAATCGCAGCGGACCGCGCGCCGGTGTCGGCGGCGGACGCGGCGAGCTGTTCCGCCGGGGATCGGTGCCGACCCTCGAGGAAGTCGAGAAGGTGGCCATTGAGCACGCGCTGGAGCAGGTCGCCTGGAACAAGACGCGGGCCGCCGAGCGCCTCGGCATCTCGCGCCAGACCCTGCGAGCCAAGATCCGGCAATACGAGCTGGTCGGGGATCCGGAGGATGCAACCCTGGGGTCCTGATGGGTGAGGGCGGCCCGGGCCGTCGGTCAGTCCTTGGCCGGTCGCTGCTGGTTTTTGCCCCCCGGGCCCGCGACCGAGATCTGCTCATCTCCGCGAAGGGCTTTCCCCAGCCTTCAAGCGCGACGAGTACGAATCGCACAACTTCCATTCCTGATACAGATTGAACCGCAAGCCTCGCGTGGCGTCTCCGCGCGCTGCGGGCTACGGGGGCCACCGTTCTGGTGGCACAGCCGTTGCACGGGTCTACGGGCGGCGGACCCCCGAACGGCTCGGGGAGTGACGGCTTGGTCTGCGGGAACGCATCGCGGAGGAGGATCGCCATGGATGGAGGCCCGATCATGCTGCGGGAGCTGCGCAGCCGCGCCGGACGACAGCACGTGGGGCCGTGGCAGCTACCGCTCAACCGCCGCAAGCAGGTCGTCGGCGAGGCGATCGGAGGCCTTCCCGAGCGCCAGCGGGTGATTCTGGCCTTGCGCTATTGCGATGGGCTGGGTGTGCGCGAGCTGGCCGACGCGATGCAGCTAACGCCGCGGGAAGTGAACCGCGCCATATCGAGCGGGGTCTCGGAGGTCTATCGCACGCTGATGCGGGCCGAGCTGACGGCGCGGGCCGCGCCCACGACGGGGGCCGACCCGGGGGCGCGCGCGGAGGGACCTCGATGATCCGCGGGGCTCATTCGGCGCGTCCGATCGGTCTCTTCGTGGCTGATGCGGAGCCCGGCGTGATCGCCCAGGTCAGCTCCTGGGCGGACGCCTCGGAGGGTCTGCTCGATGTCCATGGCTTCACCAACGCGCGGGAGCTGGTGCGCCGCATGGCATATCAGCAGCCCGACCTCTTGTTGCTCGACCTGACGATGCCGCACTTCGACGGTCTGACCGCCCTGCGCGCTCTGAGGGCCGAGTGTGTGCCGGTGGTCCTGCTGGCCACCGATACGCACGAAGGGGCGCGCCTGACCATGCAGGCGCTTCTCGACGGCGCCGGCGACTATCTCATCAAGCGCGGACAGGGCGACAAGACGCACTTGGCCGTGGGGCGCGCGCGGTTCCTGTCGGGCGTCCGCCGCCTGCTGGGCACGCACTGGGCCGCCCAAGTGGCGCCCTGTCTTGGTGAGACAATGGGGCGCTCCGGGCGCCTGATCGCCGATGTCTGCCCCGAGACGCTTGTTCTGGGCGGGGCTTCCACGACGACATGGGTCCGACTGTCGGCGCTGGGGGAGCGTCTGGCGGTCTGCGGTGAGGGCGAGCCGCTGGAGGGCGACGGTCTCTGGCACGGGATCGTGCTGGGGTCGCCGCGCTCGGTCATGCGGGTGGCGCATGGATTGGCCGGCGACGCGCAGCGACCGGCCGGGTGCGTGTACATCAGCGTCCCTCAACCGCTGCGATTCACCCGTGGTCTGCGCGAGGCACTCTCTCGAAGGTGGAACCGGGCCGTGCTCGAGCTGCGCGATGGGGAGCTGCCCCGTCCGGGTCAGTGGCGCCTGGTTCCCGGCCGGGCGCTGCTCGGTCCCCGCGGCGCGGGACGTGGCGGCTTCCGGTTGATTCCGAACCGACTCGTCGATGTCGGTCGCACGGTCACGCGGCAGCTCACGATGCTGGGCGAGGCGGCCGGTGCGGGTCTGCGCATTCTGCTCACCGAGCGGCCCGATGGGGTGATGCTGGAGCCGTTGGGCCGGCTGATGCGGGCGGGCTGCGCGGTCTATCTGCACGGACAGGCCCTGGCCGGACCCGAGCCTGCGGGCCCGGGGACCTGGCAGGAGGGAACGGGGAGCTGGGCTGATGCGCCGACCCTCCAGGAAGCCGCTATCAGGGGAGCACCATGAGACGCACGAAGATGCGCATCCTGGCGGCGCAAGACCGCCGCCGGCAACACGTGACACGTCCGCACCGAGCCCGGGCGCTGGGCGTCGTCCTGGCGCTGCTGGCCAGTTTGGGGGCCTGCGCGACGTGCGCCACGGCCAGGCCGTTGGGGGAAGAGGTGCGCGAGATCTACGCCTCGCTCGACGATGAGTTCTGGCGGCTGGAGGTTCCCTACGAGGGTCGCTGGTCGCACTGGGCCATGAACAGCCCTCCGCGCATCGTGGTGGACCTGATCGGGGCGACGTCGCGGTTGCCCAACGCTCCAGCGCTCTACACCCTCGACCTGCCCAGCGGCCCGGTGACCACGTTGCGGACGAGCCAATATCGCAACACGCCCGGCAACCGTCGGGTGCGCTTCACGATGGTCCTCATCGAGCCCGTGCGCTACGAGGTCAAGAAGGTGGGCGACGGCATCGAGATTCGCATCCCGCGCACGGAGAAGGCGGTTTGGGGTGAGCTCTGGGAGCTGGATGTCGGATCCGAAGGCATCAACCGCAAGGTGGTCGAGAAGATCGAGCCTTCCTCTCCGCAGCGCGCCGAACCCCCCGCGGAGCCGACGACAACGCCCCCGCCGACCGCAACGACAGCCGGCGCGGGGCCCGACACGGCGCCGTCACCCTCCGCAGCGGCGGCGCCGCCCGCGTCGCTACAGTCGCCCTCTTCATCGGATGCGTTCCCGCGGCCGGTGGCCGACGGGCGCAGCCTTGCCCCGCCGCAAACGGATCGTGCAGGGGATGCCAGCGAGTTCACCCTGGAGAGCATCCTGAGCGATACCACGTTCTTCGAGATCGATCCGCCACTGGCCGTGCGCTCGCGTGAGCTGGCTTGGAATACCGCGGCCGCGCGCTTGGTGGAGGACGCTCAGTTGCGCTACCTGGACGGGGATACCGCCGTGGCTCTCGAGCAGCTCCATCGCTGCGAACGGTTCTACGCCGACACGACACCGGGCCGGCAGGCGGCGTTGCTCCGCAATCTCCTGTTGCGAAGCTGGGGTCGCGAGGTGGAAGCGGAGTTGGGCCCGAAGCCGCCACAGGAAGGCTACTGGCCATTGCTCTCCGATCCGGTCTTCGAGGCCATGCAGCACAGCGCGCTCAAGAAGGGCGACGTGACCCTGGCCGAGGAAGTGGTTCGCGCCTGGCGGATGGCCGATCCCGATCTGCACCGCTGGGCCCGTGCCGCGCTGACCATGGCCGAGACATTCCTGGACGACGATCAGGGCGAGCGTGCGGCCGGTTGGGTGGGTGATGCTCTGGAGGCCGATCCGCAGTTGCGCACCTCGCCGCGGGCCCTGCTGGCGCATGCATCGGCGCTGGGCAAGGAAGGTCAATGGGACGAAGCCGAGCGTCTCCTGCAGGAGGTCGAGGCGACCGGGGACTCCACCGTCGTCCACCGCGCCCTGGCTGCGCGCGGCGATCTCTACTACCGGCAGAAGCGGTTCGCCGAGGCGGCCCGCATCTACCAGGATCTTGCGCGCTGGGAGGTCCCGGCCGTCGAGCGCGACTGGGCGCTCTACCAGCTCGGCAACTGCTGGGCGGCCATGGGGGATCCCGTCAACGCCCGCGCCTACTACACGGTGATGATCGAGGAATCTCCGACGAGCTTCTGGGTCGACTTCGCCAGGATGAGGCTGACCGAACTGGAGGCCGATGGACGTGTGGCTCGGCGCCGCTGACAAGACGAAAGGTCCCCGACAAAATGGACGATTCGCAGAAACAGCCGGTCACGCAGGAAACGCAGCACCGGACCTACGATGCGCGCCCGAGGTCGGGCACAGGCGATGGGGAGGGACTCTTCGACGTCACCGGAGAGGCCCTCGATCAGGCGCGCCGCGGGGTGAAGCTGCTCGAGTCCCTGCTGGAAGCACTGGCCGACGGGGTGGTGGCCCTCGATCGTCGTGGCCGGGTGATCTACTGGTCTCGAGGAATGGAACGCCTGACCGGCATCGCCGCGGCGCAGGCCGTGGGGCGCTCCGCCTCGCTCAGCATCGGTCCGGTCGGCGACCGTTTGATGCAGGACGACACGCCAGCGCTGACCGACTATCTGGAGCTTCCGAGCGGCGAGCGTGTGCCGGCCCGCCTGGAACGCCGGCCGTCCCACGGACCGGGAGGCACCGTGTCCGGGTGGGTGTGCGCGGTGACCGATGTGCGGCGCCGATGGGCAGCACGGACCGAGTGCGAGCGCGCATCGGCCCTGGCGGAGCTCGGTCGCAGCGTGGCCTCGGCGGTGCACCAGCTACGCAACCCGCTGGGCGCGGCGAGCGGCTTCGCCGAGCTCCTGGAGCGGGAGATCGAACACGAGGAAAGCGCCCAGCTTCTCGGCAAGCTGCGCGCCAGCCTCGCGGAGGTGGATCGGAGGATCGGCGAGGTGCTGACCTGGTCCGGACCCCGACGGCTGGACGTCCGCGAGCTGGATCTGACGGCATTGGTCGAGCGGATCGCCGAGCAGGTGCGCGCCCGGTTCCCGGACGGTCCGCGGATCGAGTTGTCGGCGCATCCGCTGGGAGCCGTGTGGGGTGACGAGGGCCAGTTGCGCCAGGCGATCGAGAACCTGGTGGTCAACGCAGCCGAGGCGGCCGATGCGCAGGGCTGCGTCCAGGTGATGACCCGCTGCATCGACCGGTCGCGTGGGGCGGATGCGGACAGCGTTCGCATCGTGGTCCGCAATACCGGGCCGCAGGTGGCCCCGGAGCGACTGCAAGCGATCTTCGAGCCGTTTCGGTCGAGCAAGCGGGGCGGCACCGGCTTGGGCCTGCCGCTGGCGAGGCGCATCGTTCGAGAGCACGGGGGCGGCATCAGCGCGCTCAGCGCGGGCGGCTGGACGAGCTTCGTCGTGACGCTGCCCCGAGACGTGCTCACGCGACAGGAGTCGATGGATGAAGAGACGGCCTCCGGAGGGATCCGACATGCGGCTTGCGACTGAGAGCCCCGCGGTTCACGACCAGGAGCGCGTGCTGATCGTCGAGGACGACGATACGATGCGCGCATTCCTGGAACAGGCCCTGGGTCGCATGGGCCTGAGCGTTGCGCCCGTGGCCTCGGCAGAGGAGGCCCTGGAGGCGGCGCCGGCGTTTCGACCCCACCTCGCCCTGCTGGACGTTCGCCTCGGGGGCATGGACGGCATCACGCTGCTCGAGCACCTCGGCCGGAGCTGTCCGGAATGCGCGCGCGTAGTCATGACCGCGCACGGCACGGTCGAAACCGCCATCGCGGCGATGCGGGCGGGCGCCGAGGATTTCCTGCTGAAGCCCTTCACACTGGGGGCGCTGGAGAAGGTCGTCGACAAGTCCCTGGGCGTGGCGCGCCTGGTGCGCGAGAATCGGCAGCTTCGCGCGCGCTTGAAGCGACGGCGCCGTGTCCCGGAGCTCATCGGCCAGACGCCGATCATGCAGCGGCTGCGGGATCTGGTGCGCACCGTGGCGCAATCGCCCGCCACGGTACTGGTGGAGGGAGAGAGCGGAACGGGGAAGGAACTGGTGGCCCACGCGCTGCACGTGTGGGGTCCCCGACGCGAGCGTCCACTGGTGAAAGTCAACTGCGCGGCCCTTCCCGCCGGCTTGATGGAGTCGGAGCTGTTCGGTCACGCCCGGGGCGCCTTCACGGGCGCGACCCAGACGATCAAGGGCAAGTTCGAGCTCGCCGACGGCGGGACTCTCATGCTGGACGAGATCAGCGAGATGGAGGCGGCCCTGCAACCGAAACTGCTGCGTTCGTTGCAGGAGAAGGAGTTCTATCGCGTGGGGGGAAGCGATCCGATTCGGGTGGACGTGCGCATTGTCGCCACCACCAACGCCAACTTGGGCGCGCGGGTCCGCGAATCCCGATTCCGCGAAGACCTCTACTACCGTCTCCGCGTCGTTCCGGTCCACGTGCCGCCGCTGCGCGAGCGCGCCGACGACATTCCTCTGCTGGCTCAGCACTTCCTGACCGTCGCGGCCGCGGACCACGGCAAGCACTTCGAGCGCATCGACGCGGCTGCCGTCGCCGGGCTGATGAACCACGACTGGCCCGGCAACGTGCGCGAGCTGGAGAACATGATCCAGCGGGCGGTCGTCATCGCCCCGGGCCCGATCCTGGCTGCGGAGCACCTGCTCTGGGACACGATGCTGCCCGCGCACGGACGCGCGTCGCCCAAGTCACCGCCCGTTGCGACGTCGCACGCCGACGCTGTGGCGGGACCGGCCTGCGCTGGGGGCCCGCCCTCGGCCGGCGGGCTGCCCTCGTCCGGGGGGGCGCCCTCGTCCGGCGGGTCGCCCTTGGCCGGGGGGGCGCCCTCGTCCGGGGGGCCGCCCTCGGCGCACGCGCTGGCCGCGGCCGGGCTCGCCGGAGACGGGTGGGGGAGCTCGCCGCAGCTCAGCCTGCGCGAATTGGAGCGGCTGTGGATCCTGCGCGCACTGGAGCAGGAAGCCGGAAACAAGAGCCGGGCGGCCCGCCGACTAGGCATCAGCGTTCGAACGATTCGCAACAAGCTGCGAGCCTACGGGGAAGAGGCCGCCGCAGCCGGTTAGGCGGCCGCACCGCCCGCACCGGCGCCCGGCACGTGGGGGGGGCGCCTGAGCAGCCTCGCCGGTCTACGACGCCGGCGCGCTGCCAGCGTCATTCGTCTGCCAGGTCGGGTGTTCACCCGGCTTCGCTCGTCTCCCGTGCCGGGTGTCTCTCGCGCCTGAGTCGTCCACAGGGCGGGGTGTCGCTCGCGCCTGAGTCGTCTCCCGTGCCGGGTGTTTGCCCGGCTTCACTCGTCTCCGAGGCAGGGCGTTTCGGTAGCCCCACCTTCTAATCCGCCGTGTGCTTGCGTAGCACCCAATCGAGCCCGCGTTCGTGAGCCAGGCGGTGGCAGCGCGAGCACAGCGTGATCAGATTCTCCGGGTGATTCGTACCGCCCGATTCCCGCGGGGCTCGATGGTGCACCTCGAGATAGTGCGCACGGCGGCATCCCGGTGTGCGACAGCGGAATTGGTCGCGCTGCAGCACCTCCCGCCGAACCGCCGAAGGAATGGCCGCCCGGTTGGGCAGACCCGCTTGTACCAGGGTGGCGTCGCAGGAGGCCCTCTCCGTCTCCGCTCGCGTCAGGGGTCTGAGGCCCCGATTGGTGAGGACGTGCGCCTGCCGGCATTGCTCGCATTGGTAAATGATTATCTGGTAGGGAGTTCTGGTCTTGCCCCGGGGCAACGATCCTGCGCTTGGTCGCCGTTGCGAGATCCGGCCATGACCGGCGGCGGCATCTGTGCGCCCTGGGGATGGGGCGGTCCCCTCGCCGTCGGTGTCGGCGGCGGTCGGCTGTGCTCCACGGTGACCGCCGCGAGTCCCTGCAGGCCCGCGGCTCCGAGGGAGATCGCCCGCGGCCGTCCCGTTGCCTTGCGCCGCTGCCCCGACTTCATCACCGACTGCGTCATCATGCGCACTTGGGCGCGTGTTCGCGGTGGCCGACGCTGCCGTGGTTGCCGCAGGAGAGGCTGTCGTCGTGGCGGTATGACCGTGACCCGCAGATTCGAGCAGCGTTTCCAGGGCCAGGAGCAGCAACTCGGCGCGTTCAGCGGCGACCGGAAAGACCCGCCCCTTGTGAAGGGCCTCCACCAGGGCCTCGTACCGCGCGTACTCCATGGGACTGAGGCGGAAGGAAACGGTGATGGGCGAGCGGTCGATGAGCTCCCCGCCCATGTCCCCGTGCGCTGAAAGGGGCGCGTCCGGCGCCTGCTCGACGCCGAGCGACTCCCCCTGTGGGTAGGTGCGCTTGTCGACGCTCGGACACTCCGGCGGCGGACCCTGTTCGACGAGAGGGCGCCCATCCTTTGCAGAAGAGGTTTGAGAGGAGGTCTTGGCACAGACCAGCGGGTCGGATCTCCGAGGAGGGTCTTGGCGGACTGGGGAGTCGGGCAGGGCCTTCAAGCCGGATGTCGGATTGGATCGTTCCTGGCCGGCTGGTGGACGGGGCTGCGCCGCGTCGGCGTGATGGGCGCGCAGGAGCACCTGATCGGGGTTGCATGTGCGCTGCGCCAGCCGGCGGAGCTTCGCTTCCCTGATCCTGCTCTCGACCTCGCGGCGGCTCTTGCGCCTGGCCAGGGCAATCCACTCCTTCTCGTTGGTTCGATCGGCGACCTTCACGATCTCGCGCGCAACCGTCCAACCGATCCGCCCGTCCGCGACACAGGACTTGAGACGCGGAAGGCGTTCGAGCTGTTCCGCCAGACGAAGGAACCGGTACGTGCGGTTCTTCGAGAAGCCAAGCGCCTGATCGGCGTACTCGTGCATCGAGGTGTAGCCCAGTTCCAGGAAGAGCCTGCGGCGCGCGATCTCTCCGAACCAGAGTACTGCGCTGCGCTCAGAGCGCTCGTGCAGATCGATCGCCTGTCGGAGGGCGGCGTGCACCTCCCCGGCCGGCACATCGACGCGATACGGCTCGAGTCGCGTTTGCGGGAGCCGATGGGATGATGGCGAGACTCCGGGACCTTTCATGCTGAACCTCCTGATCGCCGCTCTGGCGGCTCCATCTGCTGGTCGCCGCTCTGGCGGCTCCACCTGCTGTTCGCCGCTCCTGCGGCTCCATCCGAGCGGCTGAGGGCTCCGTGCTCTGCCCCCTGCTAGGGCGCTCCTGCGTCACGCTGCGTCCGCGCAGCCGAGGGTCCATGTCGGCCCCGGCGACGCTCGTGACGTTCTCGACGACGGGCGGGGTGAGCGACGAACCCGCCCGGACCGCACGGACGCAGGCCCGCCGGACCGCGCGGACGCAGGCCCGCCCGGACCGCACGGACGCAGGCCCGCCGGACCGCGCGGACGCAGGCCCGCCCGGACGGCGCGGACGCAGGCCCGCCCGGACCGCACGGACGCAGGTGCGCCGAGTTGTGCGGACGCAGGCCCGCCCGGACCGCACGGACGCAGGCACGCCGGATCGTTCGGAGTCTCCCCGTTGCCCCTCACTGGGCCCGTAGCCGATTCCGTGCCGTTCTGGCTCGGCCCGGCCGTCGTCGGAGTGTGGATTCCAGGGAATGGCCCCCCGGATCCACGCGCCCGAAGCGGGGCAGCGGGTACGGATCCGCCTGAGGAGGCCACGGGCGAGCCGACGCCGGGTGGGGACATGCCTTGGCGGGCGCCCGAAGCGGGGCCCCGGGGCCCGATGGCAGCCGCCGGCCTCCGCCACGTTTGGAGGTGGCTCCTTCGCCCAGGGGTGGAGGAATTTCGTGCCGGGGTGGGAAGGGATTTCCCACCTCGGCGATCGCCGGTCCGTTGGGACGGGTTTCATAATGTATTGATAATGAAGCAATTGGATTGGTCGTGCCGAGCGGGTGCCAGCGGCACGCACCTTGTACTCCTTCTGTTGGACCGTTCCAGGTCCGCCCGGTCGGAGTGCCGGGGCACGACGCCGGTGGGCCCGACGCCGGTGGACGCGACGCCGGTGGGCAGGGCCACCGGATCAGGAAGACCAGGAGGATCAGGATGATCCAGAAGCTGCTCTTCGGGAGCCGCGCGCTCAGCCTCACCAAGGGCGGGCTCGACGCCGGCGCCACGCGCATGCGTGTCATCGCCGAGAACGTGGCCAACGCCGCAACCCCGGGCTACCTCGCGCGCGACGTGAAGTTCGAGGAACTGATCACCGAGTCTCAGGCAGCCATGTCCGTCGAGCGGACCCACGCCGACCATATTGCACCCGGACAGGAGGCGGCCCCGGAACCCCGGGTCACCGTCACCTCGGACGCGATCGTCGAGGGTGCCGTCAACAACGTCGACCTGGAGCAGGAACTGGTGCGCATGAAGCAGAACGAGATCCACTACAACGCGCTCAGCCAACTGCTGGCGCGCAAATACAAGGGGATCGAGGGTGCCATCCGCTAGCCCGCCGTCGGCGGTTTCCGGACACACGCTAGGAAGGGCGCTGCGGTCAGCCGCGGCCGCACGTCGCGGCTTCCATCACGCACGGCGCGACGTCGCCAGAGAGCGGGAGGAGCGTGAGCGATGAAGGTCGGATACCAGAGCGGGATGCAGACCAGCGCCTCGGCGCTCTCGGCGTACCGGCGCTGGATGGACACCGTGTCCGAGAACTTGGCCAACGCCCAGACCACGCGCACGGCGAGTGGGGAGCCCTATCGGCGCAAGCGCATCACCTTCGAAGCGGTGGCCGCCAAGCAAGCCCCGGCCGAATCGGCCACGCGCACGGCCGATCCATCGCGTACCCACCCTCAGCACATGCGAGGTCGGGTGAGCGCGACGGGTGCGTCGGGGGAGCCGCCCCGGGTGCGCTCGGGCGTTGTGGAGGACACCACGGCGCCCTTCCAGAAGGTCTTTGATCCCGGCCACCCCGACGCGGATGCCGAAGGGTGGGTCGAGTACCCCAACGTGAACCCGGTCACCGAAATGGTGAACCTGATCCTGGCCTCGCGGGCCTACGAGGCCAACATTGCCGCCCTGGCCACCGAGCAACGGGTCCAGGAGATGGCGCTGGCGATCGGACGCGTCTAGCGCGTGGCGGGTCGGCCTGGGGGCGCCGCATCGTCCCGATTAAGGGGCGCCGCGACCAGGAGTGAGGCACAGAAGGAGTGACGCATGAAGGGCATTGACGGTCTCTCGGCGGCCGCCGCCTTGCGCGGCGCCGCAGCGGGAGGCTCACTGGAAGCGGCCGGGCGACTGCGCACGCTCAAGGAGATGGAGCCGCAGCCGGGCATCACCTTGCAGCCCACCCCGGGGGAACGGCCCGATTTCGGCGCCACCCTCAAGGAAGTGCTGACCGAAGTGAACGATCTGCAGCTCAACTCGGACCGGATGATGGAGCAGTTCGCCGCGGGCAAGGTGGAGAATCTGCACGACGTTCTCATCGCCCAGCAGGAGGCGTCCATCGCCTTCCGCCTCGTGCAGGAGGTACGCAACAAGCTGCTCGAAGGGTATCAAGACCTGATGCGCATGCAGGTCTAGTCCGCGCACGCGGGTGGTGACGCTCGCGCGGACGCAGGCCGGTGCAGGCGCCTGCCGCCTGGGCCGCATGCGGCCGGGCGGGTGCTAGGTGGGGAGGATCCAGAGGAGGTCGCTCGTGGAGTGGTTCGAGCAACTGCGCGTCATCTGGGGCCGGCTGCCCATGGCCCAGCGCATCTTCATGGCCACCGTAGTGCTGAGCCTGGTGGTGCTGGCCATCGTCGTGGGCACGTGGGCGTCGCGCGAGGAGTACACCGTCCTCTACGGAGATCTGGACGACACGGCCGCCAGCGAGATCGTCCAGGACCTGGAGTCGAGCGGCATCGACTACAAGTTCCGCGACGGGGGGCGCACGCTGCTGGTGCCCAAGAGCGTGCTCTATGACGCGCGCATGCGACTGGCCGCTTCGGGTCTGCCGCAAGGCTCCGGACAGGGCTATGAGATTCTCGACACCAACAAGATGGGCTGGACCGACTTCGTGCAAAAGCTCCAGTACCGCCGGGCGCTGGAGGGGGAGATCGCACGCACCATCCAGGCCATGGACGAGATCGCCCAGGCGCGGGTGCATCTGGTGATTCCCGAGCCGGCCCTCTTCGAGGAGGACGAGAAGCCCACCACCGCATCGGTGGTGGTCAAGCTGCGCAACGGTCTCGGCCTGCGCGACGTGGGGGTGCAGAGCATCGTCCACCTGGTCGCGGCCAGCGTGGAAGGGTTGGCGCCCGAGCAAGTGACCGTCATCGACACGCGAGGGCGCCTCCTATCGCGACCCATCGACGGCGAGAGCCTGTTGGGCACGACGGCCGATCAAATCCAGGTGTCGCGCACGCTCGAGGAGAGTCTGGTCCAGAAGGCTCAGACCGCGCTCGAGCGGGTGCTGGGGCCCAACAAGGCGGTGGTGCGCGTCTCGGTCGACCTTGACTTCGAGCGCGTAGAAACCACGCGCGAGGTGTTCGACGGCGACAATCCCGTGGTGCGCAGCGAACAGCGCAGCGAGAGTACGACGCAGGACGCCGGCACGCAGGAGCAGTCGACCACCAACTATGAGATTTCCAAGACGGTCGAGCGGATCGTGGATACGCCCGGGACGATCCGCCGCCTTTCGGCCTCGGTCTTCGTGGACGGAACCTACCGCACGACCGAGGAGGGCGGGCGCGAGTACGTGCCGCGCACCGACGAAGAGATGCAGAAGCTGAACAACCTGATCCAGAGCGCGATCGGATACGACGCGGATCGGGGCGATCAGCTCACCGTTGAGAACATCGCCTTCGACGATACCGAGCTGCAGCGCACCCTCAAGGAGATGGAGAAGACCCACCTGCTCGACATGGTCCAGCGTCTGGGCGGTCTGGCGGTGACGGTCTTGCTGGCCGGCGGCCTGCTGCTGATCCTCTGGCGCCTCCTATTCCGCAAGCGCGAGGTGGAGGTGGTCGCCGGCAAGGTGGCCGAGGACGACGAGGAAGAGGTGGCCGACGAGCTGGCGAAGAAGGCGCGTGACAAACGCGAGCTGCGGCTGATGAAGAAGGTCGAGGAGATCACCAAGGAGCATCAGCCCGACGACATCGCACGAATCATCCGCGCCTGGATGCGCGAGGCCTAGGGCAAGGGGCGATCGACCATGGCGAAGCCGAAGTCGCAAATTCGACTCGCGGACCTGAGCGGCTCCGAGAAGGCGGCCGCCTTCATGATCTCGCTGGGCGCTGAGGGTGCGGCCAAAGTGATGTCTCACCTGCGGCCCGAGGAGGTGGAGCTCCTCACAGCCCAGATCGCGCGCATGGAGGAAGTCCCCAAGAACGCGATCGAGGGCGTGATCAAGGAGTACGACACGATCCGCTCGGCCATGGGCGCCTTCGTTCGCCAGGGCCGGGAGTTCGCCCAGGAGGTGTTGGAGAAGGCACTGGGTGCGGACGAGGCCGCGCAGATCATCGAGCGCGTGCAGGCGGCGCTGGATCCCTCCGGTTTCGAGGTGCTCAACGAAATCGACGACGAGCAGCTCCTGGGATTCATTCAGAAGGAGCATCCCCAGACGATCGCGCTGATCCTGGCGAACCTGAAGGCGCGCCAGGCCGCGCGCATCATGAGCCAGATCGCCTCCGACAGCCGCACCGGCATCATCGCGCGCATCGCGACGATGGAGAACGTCTCGCCCGACATGATCAGCGAGGTCAAGGAGAGCTTGAACCAGCTCTTCAGCACGTGGAAGCGGGCCGGCGGAGAGAGTGCCGGCGGCGTCGAGGTCGTGGCCGAGATCCTGAACCTGCTCGACCGAGCCACCGAGAAGAAGATCATGGCGACGCTGGAGACCGAGGATCCAACGCTGGCCGCGCAGATCAAATCCTACCTCTTCACCTTCGAGGACATCCTCAAGCTGCAGGACGCGGATCTGCGGACGGTGCTCAAGGAGGTCGACTCCTCGACGCTGGTGCTGGCCATGAAGGCGGCCAGCGACGAGCTGAAGGAGCGCATTTTCGGCAACATCTCGCAGCGGGCCGCCGAGATGCTGCGCGACGAGATGGAGTTCATGGGCCCGGTGCGTTTGAAGAACGTCGAGGAGGCCCAGTCACGCATCATCGACGTCATCCTGAGACTGGACGAATCGGGTCAGATCACCATCGCGCGCGCCGGCGAAGGGGAGGAGATCATTGCCTAGGGCGCACGTCTTGCGCGGAGCGCGGCTGTCGTCCGAGCCGCGCCGGGTGCGGGCCGAAGACCTGGTCTGGCCGGGGCTGGGCCCCGACGCGCTGGCGCCGAAGCGCCAGGAGCCGCTCATCTACAGCGAGCGCGACGTGGAAGCGCTGCTGGAGAACGTGCGGCGCGAGGCGTTGGCCGAAGGGCGCGCGAGCGGTCTGGAGGAAGGCCGTGCGCAGGGCTACGACGTGGGCCATCAGGAGGGCCTGGCCGCCGGCCGGGAGCAAGAGCACGAGAAGCTGCGCGAGGGAACCCGAGCGTTGACGAGGATCGCCGACGGCATTGTCGCCGAGCGCCGCAGGGTGATCGCGAGTGCCGGCGGCGACCTGGTCCAGTTGGCGATGGCGATGGCCGAGCGCATCGTGCGGCGCAGCCTGCCGCTCGACGAGGAGGCGGTCCTGCGGGCGATCCGCGAAGCGCTCGATCGGGTGGCCGACGCCCACCGCATCGTGGTGCGGCTGAATCCGCGCGAGATGGAGCTGGTGGAGCACCACCGGGAAGATCTGAGCAGCTTGATTTCGACCGATTCGCATTTGGAGCTGCGTGCAGACGCCAGCGTGGCGCCGGGGGGATGCTTGGTCGACACGGCCGAGCTGCGCATGGACGCCACGGTGGAAGCGCTGCTCGAGCGCTTCGAGGCGGTACTGGCCGACTGGTGCCGGCGCGAGGCGAACGCCGCAGGCGCGCGGCCGGATGACGACGAGGCCAGCGATGCGGCTTGATCTGAGTGGAGCACTGTCGGCGGTCGAGCAGGTGAGCACGGTTGCGCCCGCCGGGCGCGTGCTGCGCGTCGTCGGCGGCGTGGTCGAGGCTTCCGGGCCGCGCATGGCGGTGGGTGACCTGTGCCACATCGAGCTCGAGCCCGTGCCGACGGCCTTCGAGCCCGTGCCGACGGCCTTCGAGCCGGGGCCGAGGACCCTCGCGCCCGAGCCGACGGCCCTGGAGCCCGGGCCGACGGCCACGGATGAGTCTGACCCGGACAGCCGGTATTGCCCACGTGCGGGCGCCGCGCGGGCACGCAGGCGGAGAATCCCCGCCGAGGTGATCGGCTTCCGGCGGGATGCGATTCTGGTCATGCCGCTCACAGGCGCCGCAGGCATCACGCCCGGCGCCCTGGTAACGGGCACCCGCTGCCCGCTGGCGGTCTCGGTGGGCGAAGGGTTGCTGGGCCGCATCGTCGATGGGTTGGGGCGTCCGATCGACGGGCGAGGACCGATCTGGGGCGTAGGCCAGCGGCCCCTCACCGCGCCGGCTCCGCCTCCGCTGGATCGGCGGCGCATCACCACGCCCCTGGTGACCGGAATCCGATCCATCGACGGTCTGCTGACCTGCGGGCAGGGCCAGCGCTTGGGGATCTTTGCCGGATCCGGCGTGGGCAAGTCGGTGCTGCTTGGAACGATCGCACGCCATGCGGTGTCCGATGTCAACGTCATCGCGCTCATCGGGGAGCGCGGCCGCGAGGTGCGGGAGTTTCTGGAACGGGACTTGGGTGAGGGTCTCGAGCGGTCGGTCGTGGTCGTCGCCACCTCCGATCAGCCGCCGTTGATGCGGATCAAGGGAACCATGGTGGCACTTGCGATCGCCGAGTATTTTCGCGGTCGGGGTCGCGACGTGCTCTTCATGATGGACTCGCTGACCCGGGTCGCGATGGCCCAGCGCGAGATCGGCCTGGCGGCCGGCGAGCCGCCCACCACCAAAGGGTACCCGCCCTCGGTCTTCGCACTGATGCCGCGCTTGCTCGAGCGCGTGGGCACGACTCGGGAAGGCAGCATCACGGGGTTGTTCGCGGTGCTGGTGGAAGCCGATGACATGAACGAGCCGATCAGCGACGCGGCGCGTTCGATCCTCGACGGCCACGTGAGCCTCTCCCGGCGCCTGGCGCAGATGTCGCACTACCCGGCGGTCGATGTTCTGGCCAGCGTCAGCCGGGTCATGCCCGAGGTGGTGCCGCCCGAGCACATCGCCGCAGCCGCCGAGATCCGGCGCCTCTTGGCGGTCCACGCCGAGGCCGAGGACGTGATCAATCTGGGGGCCTACGTCGCGGGCACCAATCCCCAGGTCGACGAGGCGATTGCGCGCCTGCCGGAGATCCGCCGCTTTCTTCGACAGCCGTCCGAGACAGCCAGCCCGTGGGACGAGACCGTGCGTCATCTGCACCGGATTGCCGAAGACGCGCGCTCCACCTCCCCCGACGGGGCCCCATCGGGGCGGGGTCCCTCGAGCACGTCCGGGCCGACGCAGGGCCTCTCGTCGGGCTCGCGTCCGCTGCAGACATCCCCGTCTGCAGAGCTGTCCCAGGGGAAAGATTTTCCGGTCTGGGAAGGATCTGCCCAGAAGGCGCCCCCGGCGGCTCTCCCGGGACCCATCCGTTAGTCCTTGATAAACCAGTTCGTTACGTCACTTGCCCGGTCCCCCGCCTCCCCGGCACGTCCTTTGCATTGGGATGCGAGGATGCGGCCAGGGAGGGCGCAGCCGGGGTATCGGGGCACGGAGGCGAGGTCGGTGTGAGAGGGGCGGGATCCACCGGTCGGAAGGCGGACGACGCCGGGACAGCATCATGAAGCGCTTCCGGTTTGCCCTGCAGGGCTTGGAGAAGGTGCGTCAAGCCAAGGTCGACGAAGCGCGGCTGGCTCTGGCGCGCAGCGAGGCGGCACGGCAAGCAGAGGAGGGGCGGATCATGAGCCTTGAGCAGGGAATCGAGGCGACGGCGGCGGAGGCGAATCGGGTGGGGGTCCTCGACATGAACGCTTTGCTCGAGGAAGAGCGCTACGTCGGTGAGCTGCGACGCCGCCGCGCCGAGGCGCTGGAGCGGCTGGAGACATGGATCGCGGCGGTGGAAGCCGATCGCACCCGGCTCATGACGGCTCGCAAGGAGCAGAAGGCGCTCGAGCGGTTGCGTGAGCGCCGGCACCTGGAATTCCTGCGGGAGGTCTTGCGCGAAGAGGCGCAGACGCTGGACGAAGCCGCCGGTCAAGCGGACTGGCGAGCCCGCAAGGGTGCTTGAGCGAAGGTAGGGGGAGCCCGGGCAACGATGAAGAAGTTCGATCCGACCGGAGCAGAACCGGGTCGCCGCGGGCGACGCGGGGAGCGTGGCGCCGCGGGGCCACTGGGCCTGGTGGCCGTGTTCCTGGCCACGGCCATCGTCCTCACCGTGGCCATGCTGTTCGTCACCGGGGTCGCGCAGCGGGGCATCCTGCCGCGCGTGAGGGCCAAGGCGTTTCGGGCGGTTCCGGAGACGCCCGAGGCGACCGCGCCGGCGCTGGCCGCGGGCGACCGGTCCGCTCCGGGTGGCGAGTCGGACCGCGATGCGCACGCATCCGGGCAACCTCAGCCCGATCTGACCCCGGCGCAACTCGACTCGCTCAAGGCGCTCAAGGCCCAGATCCAGACCAGCCGCGTCTCGCTGGATGATCGGATCGCGGAAGCCCAGCAGGAGGCGCGACGACTCGTGGAGGAGCGCTCCCAGGCCGACGAAGAGGCCGAGCAGCGCATCAAGGCCCTCGCCAAGGTCTACTCGAGCATGAAGCCGGAGGCGGCTGCCCGGGTGATGGCCCATCTGGACGACGATACCTTCGCCCGCGTGCTGGATAAGGTGGATCGGCGGCAAGCCGCCAAGATCCTCACCTATATCGATCCCGCGCGCGTGGCGCGGCTCACGCAGGAAGCGGCGACGTCGTTGGCGGAGAGGGATCACCGCTAGAACGAGGGACAAGGCAGGATGCAGTTCATCCCCACATTCCCAACCCGGGGTCTGGTCCCCCGCGCCGGAGGCCAGGGGCTGGAGTCTTCTCGACCCGGGCTGGAGGAAGGGCTCTTCGAGAGGACGGCCGCGACGCTCGGCGATCGTGGGGGGGACACGGGCTCGCCGACGGGAGCCGACGTGCCGCCGCAGGGAGCTCCGAGGGGGGCCAACCGGGGAACGTCCGGCGCCCCGGGGGGATTCGTCACACTGGCTGCGTTGGGTCTGCTCGGCTCCCGCGAGGACCACCGGGCCGCGGGCGACGGCGGGCAATCGACCGCCGTGGATGCGCCGGGCGGAGGCCCGACGCCGATCGCGGTCGCGCTTCCGGGTGGCGGTGGGATCACGGGCGCTGCTGGCACCCCGAGTGGCGACGCGTCCGTCGGCGCGATCGGTCCTGCGGGCGAGGGGAGCGCTTCGGGCGCCTCAGGAGCTGATGGGACTCTGCGCGGCGGCCCCGCGGCGGGCGCTGGGGCAACGGGCGGCCCCGCGGCAAGCGGTGCGGCGACGGGCGGCCCTGCGGCAAGCGCTGGGGCAACGGGCGGCCCCGCGGCGGGCGGTGCGGGGGCCATTCAGACCGGCGTGCAGGATCAGACTGGGGTTTCGACGGCCAAGACAGGGGCGCCACCCGCGGAAGGCCGGGCCGAGAAACCCACTGACGGAGAAGGAATCGCCAAGACCACCGGAAGGGCCCAGGCGATCGGTTCCGGGAGCCCCGGCAGCGGCGCGCGTGATCTTCGGGCCGGCTCGCCGGTTGCTGCGGGAGGCGGTCAAGGCGATCGCCCGGGCCACGTCTCCCATCCCGGCCCGGGGTCCGCGCGCGGAGACGTGCGGCACCCGAGTTTCCGCGCCCCGCGCACGACCGCGTCGTCTCCCCGCGCGGTTTCGGGGATCGGAGGACGCGCGCAGGAAAGCGGGGGGCGTCCCGCGGCGGTCGCACCAAGCCCGCAGCCGTGGGCCGGCCGCACGACCCACGCCGCAGGGATTCGAGCCGAGGCTGATCCGGGCTCCACATCGTCGGCCCCCAAGTCGGTTTCGGTGGAGACCTCGGATGGCCGACTGCACATGCGATTCGAAGTGACCGGAGAGGGCGTGTCCTCCGGTGCCCCAAGCGCTGCCCGCTCGGGGAACGCACGGCATGTCACGACGCCTTCCATGCCCTCCATAGCCCTCGATGACGCAGCCGCTCGAGAACGCGCGCTAGGCGGACGATCGGCTGCGAGACCTTCGGGGCCATCGGGGCATTCGGCGGTTGCCGGTTCTGCAGGGGCGACTGCGGGGACGGGGCGGCTCGCACCCGGAGCACTCGGTTTTCCGGACGTTCGACGTTCCACGACGAACGGCATCGCAGCTTCCCCTGCCCGAAGCACGAATGCGGCTCCGGCGCCCATTCGTGCATCGTCCGGTCCCGGGGCACCGGTGCCCTCGGGCCCAGACGGGACGGCGCCCTCGGCAGCGGACGGGAAGGCGCGCTCGGTAGCGGGCGGGACGGCGCCCTTGGCAGCGGGCGGGACGGCGCCCTCGGCAGCAAAGGCCATGGAGGCAGGCCTGCGTGGCAAGGATGCCACGGGGCTGAGCGTGGACGGGATCCCGCGCATCAGCGGTGAATCGGCATCCAGCTCCCAGGCGGTCTTCCAGGGCCCGAGAGAGGCTTCTACGATTTCGCGGTCACATTCGCCGCGATTCACCGACCCGGACGCACGCCCCGCACACACGCCGGGGTCACGACCTGGAAACCCCGGCTCGGATCTGCCGCGAACCGTCGTGGACCGTCCGTTCTTCGAGCGGCCGCTCGTGGAGCAGCCGGTCGTCCGACGGGCAACGCATGCAATGCCGATGGGGTCCGCGGCCCTGCGGGCGAACGGACACGGGCCGGCGGGAAGGAACACGCCTTCAGGAGCCCCGGCGACAGTGCCAAGTCAGGAGACGCGCGCCCAGACTCAACTCAGGGCCCCGGCGCCTGCCCTTGCGAGGGCCCGGGTGCAGGCCCCGCCTGCCGCCGCGTCACCGATGCCCACGCCCGCGGCCGCAATGTCCGGGGGACGGAGCGGCGGAACGGCGCCTGGGCGTGCGCCGGAGCTGACGTCCGCTCCTGCAGCGACCACAGCGAGACCCGAACAACCTTCTGGAGCGGCCGAGCCCCGGTCTTCGGGGTCAGCGCTGGCCTGGGCTCTGCGCCAGGGCGCGGCCGGGAGGGGCGACGCGGGATCGCCCTCCCAGACACCGCAGCAAGGCGTCAACCAGACCGTCGAGGCAACGCGCGGGGGCGATCCGCCGGCGCAGGCGCACGGGAGCGGAATCCGGCAGTCTGCGGACGGGCGCGCGGGGGGCTCAGGGCCCTGGTGGTTGCGCGCGGATGCGCAGGCCGATGGGGCGACGCCAGCCGAGAGTTCGCTGCGGCAGGCCCCGACGGGGGCCGCGGCCGACCGGCCGCCGGTGGCTCGGTCGATCGAAACCGCGCCCCAGGGGGTTGGCTCGAAGACGCTCGAATCTGAGGTTGCAAGTCATCCTATGAATAGCAGTTCTCAGGTCGGAGGCGAGAGGGTTGTGGGCGCCGATGCCCGGCCGGCCGGTCCGGCCCGTGCAGGTCGGCCACGGAGCGGGAGTGCCGAAGGGGGACCCTCGCAGCGGCCGATTCAGGGGCTCACGGAAGAGCTGGCACCTCGGCCCTCTCACCTCAGATCTGGGGGCTCACAGCGGCAGGGCGCGGCCCACGATGCCTCGCTGCGGCAGGGCGCGGCCCAGGACGCGGGATTCTCGCAAGACGCCCAGCCCGGAGGACGGCCGGCCTCGGCGGCGCCTTCGTCCGGCGGCGGCACTGCGGGAAGCACGGGTCTCACCCAGGGGGCGCGGATGCAGGAGGCCATCGATCCATCCACCATGCACCAGCGTTCCGATGCGGTTCGGCTGCAAACCGCCTACTGGGTTCGGGCCTCGCTGCAGATGAATCAACGCCAGTCGGTCGTGACCCTCGATCCGCCGGAGCTGGGTCGCCTACGGATCACCCTGGAACGCATCGGCGAGCGGATGACCGCGCGCATCTTGGCCGAAAGACCCGAGGTCGAATCCATGCTGCGCGAGGGACGGGAGCAGATCCGCGAGCGTCTGAGTGGTCAGGGCGTGCGGGTCGACGCGCTGCTGATCGAGACGCCGGCTGCGCGCATCTCACGCGGGGCCGCCGGGGGTGACCCGGGAGCGTCTCATTCGCAGGCGCACACACAGGACCACGGGGGAGCACACACGTCCCCCCACGACGGCCGCAACGCGTCACAGCAGGGTGCCCACGACCGTGGCGTCCCTGGAGGGCCGTCCGAGGAGCCGCAGATCGGGGAGCAAGGGCGTCAGGTCGACGCGCCGGCGCGGTCGCACCGATGGCGCCGGCTGGGTCTGGACGTCAGAGCGTGAAGCCGTCGCAGCGAAGGGGTCCGCAAGGACCTGATGGGAGAACCAAGAGATGGACGTTGCAGGTGTATCGGCGAGCAACAACAGCGGCTCCTTGGCGGGTGCGGCTGCGTCGCAGATGGGCAAGGACGACTTCCTCCTGCTGTTGGTGACGCAGCTTCGTTATCAGGACCCGCTCAACCCGATGGAGAATACCGAGTTCGTCTCGCAGCTCGCGCAGTTCAGTTCCCTCGAACAGATGGAGAACCTCAACACGAAGTTTGACGATCAGGCGGTCCTGGTCAAGGCGCTCAACAATACGATGGCGGTCTCCTATGTGGGCAAGGAGGTGGTGCTGGCCTCCAATGAGCTGCAGATCAGCGAGGACCAGTCGGCCCGGTTCGGTGTGCACCTGGGCGCAGCGGCCGACAACGTCTCGGTCACGATCCGCGATGCGGCCGGGGATCCGGTGCGGGTCCTCGATCTGGGCGGCCTGAGTCGAGGCTCCCACGAGCTGGGATGGGACGGACGCGATGCACAAGGAAACGTGGTGCCGGAAGGGCGCTACACGATCCGGGTCGCGGCCACCGACGCCTCCGGCGGCGAGCTGAGCGCGAGTCCGGTGGTGATTGGGGCGGTCCAGAGCCTCGTCTACGAGAACGGCACCGCCTACTTCACCGTGGGCGGGGCCCGCGCACCGCTGGCGGCGCTGATCGAGGTGCTCGACGCGGGTTCGGGCGCCGGGGAGTCGACGACCGCCACTGACCCGTCGACATCGAACACCGGCTCATCGACATCCGCTGGCGAGGCGTCTTCGACCAATGGGCGCCAGGGGCAGGTGCCCGGTGAGAGCTGGTAGAACACATGCGCGCCACGGTCGGCGCGGGAACGCTTGGGAATCGGTCGCCCGCACGGTCGGCGCGCGAACGCTTGGGAATCGGTCGCTCGCACGGGCGGCTGCGGGAAGGCTTGGGAATCGGTCGCTCCCATGAGTGGGCGCGCGATCGCTTAGGAATCCGGCCGCCCGGCGCGGGCGGTCGCGAAAGGACTCGCAGAGCACAGGACGTTCAAGGAAGCAAGAGGAGGACCAGGGGCCATGATGCGTTCACTCTACTCGGCGGTCTCCGGCATGGCCGGAAACATTCTCCGGATGGATGTGCTGGGGAACAACATCGCCAACGTGAACACGATCGGATTCAAGGCCGGCCGTGTGAATTTCGAGGAGACCCTCGGGCAGGTGACCCAGGCGGGCACCGCGCCGACGGAGGAGGGCGGCGGCACCAGCTCGATCCAGGTCGGCACCGGCTCTCTGGTCAGCGGGGTGACCCAGCTCTACACGCAGGGCAGTCTGCAGATGACCGGCGTCAACACCGACCTGGCCATTCAAGGTGAGGGGCTGTTCGTGCTCAGCGATGGGGAGATGCTGCTCTTCACGCGCGACGGCGGCTTCGCGGTCGATGCGATGGGGCGGCTGAGCAGCCCCGCGAGCGGGAACATCGTGCAGGGCTACGTCTACAATCAGGTGACCGGCACGTACGACACCGCGCTGTCGGACATGTACCTACCGATCAGCGACGTCGAGCCGGCCAAGGGCACGGCCACCGTGGCCCTTGCGGGCAACCTGGACGCCAACTCCGAGCCGCAGGGCTCCTACCTGAAGACCTCGGTGCTCTACGACGATCTGGGTGAGATGGCCACCGGTTCAACCGCCCTCGTGAACATCCGCCAAGAGGCGGGCGCCACCGGCTCGGGGCTGATCTATGAAGGAGACACGCTCTACATCGGTGCCGTCGTGGGCGGTCAGACGGTGAGCAGCAACCTGGCGATCACCGCCGGCACGACCATCGACGAGCTGATTGCGCAAGTCCAGACCGCGCTCAACTCCCCCGAGGGCATCGAGGGCATCACGGTCGGCATGGGTGAGGATGGACGGATCTACGTCGAGACGCCCGACCAGAGCGGGACCAGCGCCGAGATCCAGACCCTGACGCTCTCAGCCACCGACCCGAGCGGGAATCTGCGCGGCAACTTCAGCGCCGCGCTAGCTTTCAGCGACATCGAGGAGGCGCGCGACGCGGGGCAGTTCTTCGAAGAGACCACCATCTACGACGCCCTGGGCTACAGCCACAACGTCAAGTACACCTTCACGCGTGTGGAGGGACTGAACGAGTTCATCTGGGAGGCTGAGATCGACGACGGGCAGACCGAGATCCTCTCGGGCGGCACTGGTCGGGTGGCCTTCCAGCCCGACGGTTCGCTCGACGCTCTGGTCTACGACGCCGTGGCGACCAGTGTGCCCACGGCCATCAGCTTCAACCCCGGCACCGGCGCCACCAGCCCCCAGCGCATCGAGTTGACCGTGGGCACGCGCGGCGCCTTCGACGGGCTGACGATGCTGCGCGGCACGCAGAGCCTCGAGAGCGCGCAGGACGGCTACACCAAGGGCGGCTTCACCCGCTTCAGCATCGATGAGGTGGGTCGCGTGATGGGCGTCTTCTCCAACGGCGTCATCCGCCCCGTCGGCCAGCTTGCGCTGGCGGAGTTCGCCAATCCCAACGGTCTGACGCGGGTCGACGCCAATGCCTATATCGAATCGCCCAACTCCGGGGCGGGCAGCATCGGTGTGTCGGGTCAGGGCATCAGCTCGACGATCACCGCGGGGGCGTTGGAGCAGTCGAATGTCGATCTGACGACCGAGTTCACCAACATGATCGTCGCTCAGCGCGGCTTCCAGGCGAGCGCGCGGGTGATCACGACCAGCGACGAGGTGCTGCAGGAGCTGCTGAACATCAAGCGGTAGAGCCGGTAGCGCCTCACGCGCGGGGCACCGTTTGAGCCCCGCGCCAGGCTGGTTGAGGCCCGCCCTGGCGTGATGCGGCCGCTCCAGGCGCGGCAGGCGGGCTCCGCGAGGACCGAGGGGCAATCGGAGCCGGGCACGCCGCCCGGCGGGAGGTAGGAGCCACCATGGCAGCCCGAGAGGAAGAGGCTCGCAAGAGACCCGACGAGGAGGCCGAGGGCGCCGCCGAGCAGGAATCGGAGGCCGAAGCTCAACCGTCGGGACGGTTCAGCGCCCTGATGGTGCCCGATGCGCTCGTGCGCATCAGCGTGGGCATCATCGTGCTGGGAGCCATGACGGTGGGCGTGTTCTTTCTGATCACCGACGTCATCGGCCCCACGCTGGGCCCGCCGCTGCCCGAGCAGGTCTCCGGCACGGCCGCCGACGAGGAGGTCGCGCCGCCGGTGGAACCGCCCGGCGAGCAGTACATGGTGGAGGATCTGGTCATCAACCCGGCCGGAACGCGGGGCAAGCGGTTCCTGCGCCTGGGTGTGGCGCTGGAGACGCGCGACGGTCCCGAGGTGCTGACCGAGATGCAGACGCGCAGCGCGCAGATGCGGGACCTGCTGATCCAGCGCTTCTCGGCCCGCACGATCGACGAGCTCAGCGACCCGACGGTGCGCGAGGAAATCCGTCTTCAGTGCATCGACGAGATCAACGCCAATCTGACCAGCGGCACGATCTCGAATCTCTATTTCACCGACTACGTGCTGCAGTGAGGTTCCAAGGTGGCGAACATCCTGTCCCAGGACGAGGTTGATGCTCTCCTCTCGTCGTTCGCCGACGAGGAAGAGCCATCGACGGTCGCCGAGCCGGTCATCGAAAAGACCGAGGAGCGCAAGTCGGAACGGAAGGTGTCGCTCTACGACTTCCGTCGTCCGAACCGCATCTCGAAGGACCAGCTTCGCTTTCTGGAAATCCTGCACGAGACGTTCGTGGTCCGTTTCAGCGGCGTGCTCTCGGGCTACCTCCGGACCATGGTCGACATGCTGATCCTGTCGGTCGAGCAACTCTCCTACGGGGAGTGGGTGCAGAGCCTGCCTGAGACCACCTGCATCTTCCCGTTTTCGATGGAGCCGCTGCAGGGATCGGGTGCGGTCGAGTTCAATCCGGCGCTGGCCCTGAGCGTGGTGGACCGGCTTCTGGGAGGGCAGGGCCAGGCCGTCGACCGGGCCCGCGACCTGACCCACCTGGAACAGACGATCCTGGCCCGCGTTGTTCAGCAGAAGCTAAACACGCTGTCCGACGTCTGGTCGGAGGTGGTGCGGTTCACCCCCAAGCTGGAGGGCTACGACAAGCAGCCCAACCTGCTGAAGCTGCTGCCCGATCCCGAGACGGTGGTCCTGATCACGTTCGAGCTCAAGACCCAGACGATCAACGGCACGATCACCGTCTGCTATCCGTTCGTGGCGCTCGAGCCGGCGCTGACCCGGGCCGGCGCGGGCGCGTTCCACAGCCACGCGATCAAGCCCCGCAAGGTGCCCGAGGGGCCGGCATGGATCACCAACGGTCTTCAGCAGGGACGCATCGAGGTCCGCGCGCGCTTGGGCACGGGGATCGTGACGATCGGCGACTTCATTCATCTCGATGCCGGCGACATCATTCCCCTGGGCACCCGCATCGATCACCCGGTGGAGATGGACGTGGGCGGGGAGCCGATGTACCTGGCGCGTCCCGGGCTGTCGGGTCGGAAGCTGGCCGTGCAGATCTTCGGCCAGATCGAGCGTGGGGCGAGCGCGGACGAGCACGAGACGCAGGACGAAATCTCTGCCGGCGGCGAGAGTGAGGTATCGGAGGTACCCGCCGCTGAGCCGTCCCAGAAGGAGAGGAGAGCCTCATGACCGCCGATGCCAATGAACCGCAACGGGCCATGAGCAAGGACGAGATCGACAAGCTCTTCAACGGCGAGGACGTGGAGGGGCTCAAGGCCCAGGCCGGCGAGGGGGCGCAGGGCGACGCCGAAGGGGAGGTGCCCGAGTCGGAGGCGGGCGAAGGGGGCGACTTTGAAGGCGCCGCCGCCCCGGATCTCGAGGAGATGGCGGCCCAGCCGGTCGAGCTCGATCAGCTCCAGTCGCACGACGTGGCGGGCAAGCCGCAGAACATCCAGCTTCTCATGGACGTGAAGCTGCCCGTGACCGTTGAGCTAGGGCGCAATCGACTCTCGGTGAAGGACATTCTCGAGTTCGGTCCCGGGTCGATCGTCGAGCTGGACCGCGCCGCGAGCGAGCCGGTCGACGTCCTGGTCAACGGGGTTCTGGTGGCCCATGGCGAGGTGGTGGTGATCGAAGACCATTTCGGGGTGCGGCTGACCTCGCTGATCTCGCCCGAAGAGCGCATCCGTTCACTGGGGAAGGACGAAGGATGATGCCGCATCGTGAGCAGATCCCCAGCGCGCGTGCGCGCGTCGCGTTGACGAGCCTCAGGATGCCCAGCGTCGGCAGACAGTCCACGTTCCCCAACGCGCGCGTCTTCTTGACGGTCGCCGTCGGCGTGCTGGGGGTGTTGGGGGTCCTACTGTCGCCGGGTGTTCAGGCGCAGGCATCGTCCGGCACCGATAGCGCGTCAACCACGTCAACCGCGGCAGCGACGAGCCGCGGACCGCAAGAGGCATCCGCGACCGACGCCGGGCCGAATCCGCCTGCCCCCGAGGCCGGATTCTCGATGCCGCCGATGGTCAGCCTCAGTCCGGGAGACATGATGGTGCGCGTCGGTCTCGGGCTGGCGCTGGTGCTCGGTATCCTGGGCGCGGTGCTGTTCCTCTATCGCAAGGCGACCCGGGGCCGACCCGGAGCCCGGGGCGACGCGGCGATCGAAGTGGTCTCGCAGCGCTCACTGGGGCCGCGCACCAGCCTCTCGGTGGTGCGCGTCTCCGGGGAAGTGCTGCTTCTGGGCATCACCCAGCATCAGGTCAACACCCTGGCCCACCTGGGGAACCTCGCGCAGGATGCGCGACGCGACTCGGGGGGGCTGGAAGGGCGCCCGACCTCGCCCGGATCCTACGGCGGCAACGGCGATCGCCACGACACCGGCGACGACCGCCCGGGCGAGTCCGAGACCTCGGCAGCGGTGGAGCAACTCCTGGCCGAGGCCAAGGACCAGGGCGGCGCGCCGACACACTTCGAATCCCTGCTGGCGGGTGAGATCCAGCGGGTCCGCAGAGGATTGTGGAGCTCGATTCGAAGGCTGGAACTCGAAGAATAGGAGCCCCTTGCGGGGTAAGTCTCAGAAAGGGACTCAGGCTGATGTGCTGCACAGGACGGCAGCTACACGCCGCGCCACACTGCTGTGACCTCCAGCCCGGGAGCCGTCGGCTCCGGCGGTTGGACTCTCGTCGGCCCGCCTGGCTGCGGGTCCTCTTCCTGGGGCTCCTCCTGGCGGTCTGGATGGGCACGGCGTCCCCGGCTCTGGCCGGCCCGTCGCTCACGCTGTCGCTCGATGACGAGCCCGGCGGCGAGACCGAGCCGGGACAGGTGGCGGCCGGGTTGCAGATTCTGCTGCTGCTCACGGTGCTGTCGGTCGCCCCGGCCATCGTGCTGATGATGACCAGCTTCGCGCGGATCGTGGTCGTGTTGTCGTTCGTCCGTCAGGCCCTCAGCACGCAGCAGATGCCTCCCAACCAGGTGATGATCGGCCTGGCGCTCCTGATGACCATCTTCGTCATGGCGCCCACCTGGGATGTCGTGCACAGCCAGGCGCTGCGGCCCTACCTGGATGGGGAGATCAACGCCACCGAGGCACTGGACCGCGGGGCGGCGCCACTGCGGGAGTTCATGCTCAAGCAGACCCGGGAGCAGGATCTGGCGCTGTTCGCCGGCATGGCGTCGCGCGAGAAGCCCCGCTCGGCCGATGATCTGCCGATGACGGTGATCGTGCCGGGCTTCATGGTGAGCGAGTTGCGCACCGCCTTCCAGATGGGCTTCGTGATCTACCTGCCGTTTCTGATTATCGACATGGTGATCGCGAGCGTCCTGATGTCGATGGGCATGCTGATGCTCCCGCCGGCCATGATCTCGCTGCCCTTCAAGATCCTGCTCTTCGTCATCGTCGACGGGTGGCATCTGGTCGTGCGCTCGCTGCTGGCCAGCTTCACCTAAGGGGTGGGCATGTCCAGCGCGGAGGGATGAGATCAGGCGCTCGGGGATCGGAGGCCGCGGGCACCGGTGGCCGCCGGCACCAGTGGCCGCCGGGGCCGCTGCAAGAAGCGGAGAAGGGAATAACGATGACGGTTACCGACGCCATCACGCTCTTTCAGCAGGCGATTCTGCTGGCGCTGATGCTGGCCGGTCCGATGCTGCTCTTCGGGCTCGTCACGGGTCTGCTCGTGTCGATCTTCCAGGCGGTGACGCAGGTCCACGAGATGACCCTGACATTCATCCCCAAGATCCTGGCCGTCGTCCTCAGCCTGTTTCTGTTCCTGCCCTGGATGGTGAACAAGATCCTGGACTTCACCACGAACCTGCTCACCGGACTGTCGAGTCTGCGCTGAGCAGCCGGGCGGGCCGACCCGGCGGGGGCCGGCCGGGCGGACTCGGCTCGGATCGGCCGGGCGGGCGGACTCGGCCTCGTCCGAAAAGGGCGCGGAATCGGGCCCACGCACCGGGAGGAGAATCAGACCGTATGTGGCCGCTGACGACCCAAGGAGCCGAGGTGTTCGGGCTGTTGCTGGTGCGCTGCCTGGGCTTCTACATGGCCGGCCCGGTCTTCGCGCAGCGCGCCATTCCCGGACGGATCAAGGTCCTCCTGGCGGTGGCCACCGCGGCGGCGCTGTTTCCCGCCGTCGGGGTCGAGACCGCTGTGGCGCCTGGAATGGTCGGATTCGCCCTGGCCGTGGCCGGCGAGACGTTCATGGGGCTCGTGCTCGCCATCGGGGCCGCGCTGCCGTTCGTGGGCATCCGGCTGGCCGCCAACCTGATCGGCATCCAGATGGGTTTCGGGATCGTCAATGTGATCGATCCCAAGGACGGGGAGCGGGTCTCGATCCTCGACCGCCTCTACGACATCGTCTCGGTGATGCTCTTCTTGGTCCTGAACGGCCATCACCTGCTGCTCAGGGCCCTGGGCGCCAGCCTCGGCATCGTGCCCCTGGGCGGCGCCGCTCCGTCGCTGGGGGTCGCGGGACAGCTCGTGGGCATGGCCGGCTCGATGTTCGTGGTCGCCCTGGCCGTGGGGGCGCCCCTGATCGCTGTGCTCTTTCTTACCGACGCTGCTATGGGATTTGTCGCCCGGACGGTTCCCCAGATGAACATCTTCATCGTCGGGTTCCCCGTGAAGATCGCCATCGGACTGTTTGGCGTCGCCGTAACCCTCCCGTTTTTCTTGAGTACCATCCAAAAGCTCATCCCGAGCATCGAGCGGGACCTGCGGCTTCTGCTTAGTGGCATGTAAGTTGCCGACCTGGCGGCGGGCCCCGCGCGCCCGCGGGCTGCGGCGGCCGCGTAGGACGGGCTGTGGAGGCTAGGGATGGCCAACGAGTCGTTCCAGGAAAGGACCGAGCCGGCGACGCCACGCCGCCGCCGCGAAGCGCGCCAGGAGGGCAAGGTGGCGCGCAGCCAGGAGCTGAACTCCGCCTTCGTGCTCCTGGGCATCATGGGCCTGCTGGCCCTGGCCGGTCCCACCATGCTCCAGCGTCTGGCCGAGCTGTGCCGCAAGACGCTGAGCGCCAGCGGGCAGGTCGAGTTGAAGGCCGATCTCCTGCTGGGCTACTTCACCGGCGGAGCGCCGCACGTCCTGCTGACCCTCGCGCCGATCGGGGTGGCGGTCGTGCTGATCGGCCTGGCCATCAACTTCGCCCAGGTGGGCTTCGTGCTCACCTGGAAACCGCTCATGCCCCGGTTGGGGCTGATCAGTCCGACGCGGGGCTTCAGCCGCATCTTTTCGAAGCAGGGACTGGTCGAGCTGGCCAAATCGCTCTTCAAGGTCGCCGTGATTGCGGCCATCGCCTACCTGACGCTCCGCGGCGAGTTCGAGCAGTTCGCGGCGATGAGCGGGTCGGGACGCCCGCTCGATGTCTTCGCCTACGCGGCCTCCGTGGCCCTGAAGCTGGGACTGCGCGTCGCCTTGGCGATCTTGGCCCTGGCGATCTTCGACTACGCCTTCCAGCGCTGGGACTACGAGAAGGGGATCATGATGACCCGCAAGGAGCTCGAAGAGGAGTCGCGCCAGACCGAAGGGGACCCGCACGTGCGCGCGCGCGTCCGCAGCGCCCAGCGGGCCGTCGCCCAGCGGCGGATGATGCAGGCGCTCGAGACCGCCGATGTGGTCGTCACCAACCCCATTCGCCTGGCCGTGGCCCTGCGCTACGACCGGGCGACGATGCGGGCGCCCAAGGTCGTGGCCAAGGGGGCTCGTCTGATGGCTCAGAAGATCCGTGACAAGGCGCGCGACCTGGGCGTGCCGATCGTCGAGGATCCGCCGCTGGCGCGGCTGCTCTACAAGGTCGGGATCGACACCGAGATCCCCGTGCAGCTCTTCCGGGCGGTGGCCGAGGTGCTGGCCTACGTCTACCGCCTCAAGCAGCGCCGGGCCCGGTTCGCGGTGGCCTGAACGGGAGGTAGGGGCTGAGTATGTTCTCTTCGCGCGTCAAGCAACGGTCAGACCTGCTCCTGGCGGGAGGGGTGCTGCTCGTTCTGGGCATCATGATCATTCCGGTGCCCGCGCCGATGCTCGACATGCTCCTGATCGCCAACCTCACCTTCGCGCTGCTGGTGCTCAGCCTCACGATCTACGTCCACAAGCCGCTCAGCTTCAACGCCTTCCCGACCGTGCTGTTGCTGGCGACGCTCGTGCGGCTGGCGCTCAACGTGGCCACCACGCGGCAGATTCTCCTCAACGGATACGGCGGCAAGGTGATCGGTGCCTTCGGCGGCTTCGTGGTCGGGGGCAACTACGCCGTCGGCGCGGTGGCCTTCATCATCATCGTGATCATCCAGTTTCTGGTCATCACCAAGGGCGCGGGGCGCATCGCCGAGGTGGCCGCCCGCTTCACCCTGGATGCGATGCCCGGCAAGCAGATGGCGATCGACGCCGATTTGAACGCGGGGCTGATCGATGAGAACGAGGCGCGCACCCGGCGGGCGGAGATCTCCCGCCAAGCCGACTTCTACGGCGCCATGGACGGTGCCGCCAAGTTCGTCCGCGGCGACGCGATCGCGGGCATCATCATCACCGTGATCAACATCCTGGGCGGGTTCGTCATCGGGATGATGCAGCTTGGCATGACGCTGTCGGAATCGGCCCGCACCTTCACGCTGCTGACGATCGGCGACGGGCTGGTGGCGCAGATCCCCGCGCTGGTGATCTCGACCGGGGCCGGCATCCTGATCACCCGCTCCGAGGGACAGAAGCACCTGGGCGAGGAGCTGTTCGAGCAGCTCCTGGGCGAGGCGCGCGGTCCCTTCATGGCCGCCGGCATCCTCTTCGTGTTGGGCCTGGTGCCGGCCCTGCCGATACTGCCCTTCTGGGTGCTGGGCGCCGTGGCTGTGGGGGCCGGGCTGCTCGCGCGCCAGCGCAAACAGGCCGAGCAGATTGCCGAGCAGCAGCGGGCCCGCCGACGGCCCGAGGAGCCCGAAAAGGTCGAGCGGCTGCTGCACGTCGATCCGATGGAGCTGGAGATCGGGTTCGGCTTGATCCCGCTGGCCGACGAGGAGGCCGGGGGCGACCTGCTCAACCGCGTTACCCTGACCCGCCGGCAGATCGCAGGTGAGCTGGGCTTCGTGGTGCCGCCCATCCGCATCCGCGACAACGTGCGGCTCGACGCGGAGGACTACTCGATCAAGCTCCGCGGCGAAGAAGTGGCCCATGGCACCCTGATGATGGACAGCCTGCTCGCGATGGGGCCGGGGGCGGCCGACGGCGAGATCGAGGGGGTGCCTGCGACCGAGCCGGTCTTCGGGCTGCCCGCGGTCTGGATCACCGAGGATCAGCGCCATGAGGCCGAGATGCGCGGCTTGACGGTGGTCGAGCCGGCCGCCGTCATGGCCACCCACCTGAGCGAGGTCGTCCGGCGCCACGCCGACGAGATCATCACGCGCCAGGACGTCCAGACGATGATCGATCAGGTGAAGACGACCCACCCCGCCGTGGTCGAGGAACTGATCCCCAACCAGATGACGATCGGTGGCGTGCAGAAGGTGATCAAGAAGCTCCTGGCCGAACAGGTGTCGGTGCGCGACATGGTCACCGTGATGGAAACGCTGGCCGATCATGTTCCCACCGTGAAGGACATCGATACGCTGGCCGAGCGGGTGCGCGAGGCGCTCTACCGTTCGCTCACGCGGCCCTACAAGGATGAGCGCGGGCACCTGTCGGTGGTGACGCTCGACCCGCGGCTCGAACAGCACCTCCTCGAGTCGGTCGCGCCCGGGCAGGAGGGACGCAACCGCCTGGTGCTCGAGCCGGCGCGCGCCCAGGGCCTGGTCACCCAGGTGTCGGATGCGATCCAGACGCTGTTGCGGGAGGCCCCACATCCGATCCTGCTGTGCAGTCAGTACCTGCGCCCTTACCTGCGCGAGTTCCTCGCCCGCTTCGTGCCGCAGGTGGTGGTGCTCAGCTATGCGGAGGTGGCCGATGCCGCCGGCGTGCGGACGGTGGCCACGGTGGGCGAGGCGCAGTCATCCAAGCGCGGATCCCAGGCGGGCCCGCAGCTTGCCGCGACCGGATGATCGGGTTCCGGTGGGCGCCCCGGCGCGGGGGGCAACCAGGGAGTGAAGAAGGATGAGGATACGGCGCTTCACGGCGAGGGACATGACCGAGGCCCTGCGAGTGGTGCGTGAGACGCTGGGTCCCGAAGCGGTGATTCTCGAGGCCAAGGCCTCGGCCGAGGGCCGGGGGACGCGCGGAGGGGTCACGGTGATGGCAGCCGTGGACCGGCATCCGGAGACCCAACCCGACCGCCGTCCCACCTTCGGGGCGGGCGAGGCGTCGGGCGGTCGGCGGCCCAGGGGGCCCGGGGGGCCCGGGAACGATTCCGGCGACCGTAACGTCGCGCACGCGCGCGCAGCGACCGGCCGCACGCCCGCGAGGTCACCGCGTGCGAGCGGCCTGGTGGATGAGCCCATACGGCTGACCCGCGGGGCGGCCGGCGAACGCGCGACGGCGAGCGGTGGCGGGCCGGCGAGCGCACGCACACCGGCCATCGGTCGTGGGGCGAGCCAGCCCTGGGCAAAGTTGCGCGGCGCGGGGCGCGGGCCCCTTGGCCTGATCGAGGAGACGGCGCTGGAGCCGGCGGATGAGGCGCCGGGAATCGCGGAGCGCTCGCCCGCCGGGCTCAGCCCCCAGGAACAGGAAATCAAGCGGCTTCAGAGCCGGGTCTTCTACCTCAATCGGCTCATCACCAGCGATCACTTCTCGACCATCCCGATTCCGTTGCGGGAGCTCTACCTCGACCTGCTCGACGCGGAGGTCGACTCCAATCTGTCCTTCGCGATCCTGCGCGACCTGGCCCAGCGCACCAAGGCCGACATCGTCTCGGGACCCCAGAAGGGTCCCCTGCGCGAGCGGCTGTTGCGCGTCGTGCCGCAGGGCGAGGCGATCACCGCGAAGCCCGGCCGGCGCGTCGTCCTGCTGGTGGGGGCGCCGGGGTCGGGCAAGAGCGTTGTGGCCGCGTCGTTGGCGGCGCAGTCGCTACGGCTGGGGCGCCGGCCCGGCCTGATGTCGCTCGACAGCTTCCATCCCGACGGGTCCACCAGCCTGGCCCACTACGCCCGGCTGCTCGACATCCCGTTCGTATCGCTGCTCGAGCCGCAGGATCTCGCCCGGGCCGAAGACGTGCGCTTGGCAGGCTGCGACCTGCTGCTGATCGACACGCCCGGCATCAGCCGACAGGAGCGTGAAGCGGTCACCTTGGTGCGGGGCTTCCAGCTCGCGTTCGCCCAGCCCGAGGTGCACGCCATCCTGGACGCGACCTCTCGGGTGCGGGACTCGGCCGACGTGCTCGACCTGCTCCGACACTTCCAACTGGCTTCGCTCATCTTCACAAAGGTTGATCTCACAAAAAGCTACGGGGGAATCCTCAGCTTGTCTCTGAAGACCCGAACCCCGGTCAGCCACTGGGGATGGGGCCAACGGATCCTGCAGGACCTCCGCACATTCGATCCCGAAACCCTGGTGGATCTCGTGTTGGACGGGTGCGCAACGGACTGGGAGGACCAGGACGAGTCCCGCCAGGGATCCACTCTGAAGGAGGCGGTGAGATGACGCGTCACAACGAGGGCTTCGATCCAGCGCGGGACCACGATCCCGACCGCGCCGACCGGCAGGCGGGCCCCGGATGGGATCCCGACCGCGCCGACCGGCACCCGGGCCCCGGATGGGATCCGGAGCCGGGTCTGGCGGGCGGGCGCCGATCGCCCGGCGCGCGACTGCAGCCGACGCAGCTACCCCCCCGGCCGGGCGAATCGCTGCTGACCGTGGCGGTCACCAGCGGCAAGGGCGGCGTGGGCAAGACCAACCTGGTGACAAACTTGGCGCTGGTGATGGCCCGTCTGGGCAAGAAGGTCCTCCTGCTGGACGGCGACTTCAGCCTGGCCAACGTCGATCTGCTGTTGGGATTGGTGCCTCGCTACAACCTCTACGACGTCGTCTCGGGGCGCAAGCGCATCGACGAGATCGTGCTCACGGGCGAGGAGGGCATTCGCATCATTCCAGCCGCCTCCGGAGTGGAGGAGATGGCTGCGCTGGACGATTACAGAAGAGAGGTACTCGTCCGATCCATGGAGAACCTGGCCGCCGACCGCGACGTGCTGTTGATCGACACCGGGTCGGGAATCCATCGCCAGAACCTGAGGTTGGCCCAAATGGCCGACGAGATCCTGGTCCTGACGACACCGGAGCCCACGGCGTTCTCCGATGCCTATGCCACGATCAAGGTCCTTTCCAGTCGGCGTCTGGTCCATCCCCCGCGCTTGGTCGTCAACCTGGCGCGATCGGAAGCCGAAGCGCTGCGCGTCGCACGGCGGGTTTCCCGGGTGGCCAGACAGTTTCTCGGATTCGAGCCCGAGCTCTTCGGAGTGATCCCGGAAGACGAGGCCGTGCCTCGTTCGGTCAAGGCGCAGGAACCCTTCGTGAAGCTCTATGAGAACGCACCGGCCACCGTCGGCGTGCGCACACTGGCGAAGCGACTCCTGCAGCAGGTGACCGAGCCCATCCTGGCCCCGCATCCTGCATCGCATCAGCCGAAGGCGGCCAAGAGCGCCTAGGGAGCGGTCGTGGATCGGTGGATACGAAACCTGGCAAAGCAGATCGGCGCTGCCGCGCTGGCGATCACAGTCCTGGGCGGCATGGTCCTGCGACTCGATCCGCTCGAGCTGATCCTGCGCGGGATCGCCGTGGGCCTGATCTTCTACTTCGCGATCGTGCTGGTAGGCGGCCTGCTGGCTCAGGCGCTCCTGCGGATGGCGCTGGAGGAGAAGATGGCTCGGGAGGAAGCGCAAGCAGCCAGGCGCCGAGCCCGCAAGGGTGAGAGCGAGGACGGCTCCGAGGAGGAGGACGAGGAGGAGGAGCAAGAGGCGGAAGCCGGGGCCGCCTAGCGGCGGGCCGCGGCGCGAGAGGAGTTGACGCTGCCGGCGGACGAGCCTTCGTCGATCGGCACCCGTCATGGCGACCCAGGTCCCTTTGATCAAGAGGAGCGCAGTAGAAGCGTGCGAGACACCGCAGCACTTCTCAGGCTGGCATCGCAACCCATTCCACCCGGATTGGCCGGCGACGAACTGAACAAGGCCCAGGCGCTGAAGCAGTATGCTCCGCTGGTCAAGTACGTCGTCGATCGCATCGCCAGCAGTTTGCCCAAGTCGATCGAAAAGGACGATCTCATCAACACGGCCGTGATCGGACTGTTCGACGCGTTGGACAAGTACGACGCGGACCGCGGAACCAAGTTCGAGACCTACGCCATCTGGCGCATCAAGGGCGCCGTGCTGGACGAGCTGCGCTCGTTGGACTGGGCCAGCCGCACCACGCGGCGCAAGGCCCGCGAAGTCGAGCGCACGTGCCGATTCCTGGATCAGAAGCTGGGCCGCGCCGCCTCCGAGCAGGAGATCGCCGCGGAGATGAATCTCCCTGTCGGGGAGTTCGTCAAGTTGCTCGAAGAAGTGCGCGGCGCCTCGCTGCTCAGCCTCGATCAAACCGTGTCGGTCGACGAGGAACACGATCTCGCCGGCCTGGCCGAGCTGATCGAGGACGCCGACGCCATCAACGCGCTCGAGACGATCGAGGACGCCGAATCGCGCCACCTGCTGTTGGATGCGATCAACTGCCTCTCGGAGCAGGAGCGGCTCGTGGTGGCACTCTACTACTACGAAGAGATGACGCTGAAGGAGATCGGCGAGACGCTCGGGATCTCGGAGTCCCGGGTGTCGCAGATCCACACCAAGGCCGTCTCGCGCCTGCGCGTGAGGATGAGGAAGCTGCTGCTGGCCGCGTAGTGCGGGAACGCTGCCGCCGGGGAGAAGCGGACGATGTCCGATGAGGTGGCGAATCTGAGGCAGATCCTGGCCCAGACCCAAGCGGTTCAGAAGAGCCAGGAGCAGGCTCGGCGGCGGGGGGAGATCGAGCAGCAGGAGCGGACGCGTCAGATCGTGGACAAGGTGGACCTCCAGGGACGGCAGGTGGAGGAGTCACCCGAAGCGCGGGAGAAGAAGGTGGATCCCGAAGCCAGAAACGCCGAGCAAGAGCGGCGCAAACAGCGCCCGGCGGCCGAGACCGAGCGCCCGGATGGGGAAGACGTCTCGCCCAGCGCGGAATCGCTCACCGACGAAGACGGCAAAGGGCGCGTGATCGACAAGAAGGCGTGAGCGCTCCGCAAGGAAGGGGGAGTGACGTGGCTACGACCAAAGGTCACAGGAAGTACCTGAACATCGTGATCATGGTGTGCCTGCTGGGCATCGTCCTGGGATTGGCTCCCAAGATCCGGGAGCGGCTCGCCGCTCAGCCGGAAAGCCCCGGCCCGGCGGCAGCGGCCGAACACCCCTCCCGCTCCCTGGAGGGTGCGCTGCCCGAGCGCACCGCGTCGGGCACAGGGACGGTCGCCGGTGATCGCGGGGGCGCGTCGGGCACGGGGACGGTCGCCGGTGATCGCGGGGGCGCGTCGGGCACAGGGACGGTCGCCGGTGATCGCGGGGGCGCGTCAGTGGGTGGGGACGAGATCGCCTTGCCCGATGCCGGCCGGATGGTCCAGCAAGCGCAGCTCATTCGCGAGGAACTGGTCGCCCGCGAGCGGACCATCGCCGCCCGGGAGGCGCTGATGCGCCGCCAGGTGCTGGCCGAGTTCTGGAAGCGTCAGGCAGCCGCGGCCGCGGCCACGCTGGCCTTCTCGCTCCTGATCGTCCTGTTTCTGGCGCGTCGGGCCGCGGATTGGACCGGCTTCTCGAAGCGGCTGCGGAACGAGGAATCCCGGCTGCGCAACCTGCAGCTTTCGGTGATCGGAGCCCTCGAGGAGTTCGAATCGGAACTGGCGGCGGCGCGCGCCTGGGCCGAGGCCGAAGCGCGTGCCCGCCGGCCAAAACTCGCCGATCGCGCCTCCAGCGCATCGGCGCAAGTCGATTCTGCGGCGTTCTTCGACCGACGGAGCCAGGCGGCCGATCAAGAGGACCCATTCCGAGCCCCTGCGACCGGGAGTCTGGACCGACCGCAGCACACGGCGTCCTTCTTCCGGGAATCCGGTGACGTGGAGCGGGCGCGCACCTTCGAGCGCGAGGACCGCCGCGCGCCCGCGCAGGGCCAGGCGGGCACACAGGCTGCGCACCCGTCGTGGGCACGGTCGCAGGATTCCTCGCAGGCGCCGGTGCATGATCCGTCGTGGGCACGGTCGCAGGATTCCTCGCAGGCGCCGGTGCAGAACCGATCGTGGGTGCCGTCGCATGACCCGTCGTGGTCGTCATCACGTGGGCAGGCGCCCTCGCATCTGCATCCACAAGGAGAGCTCGAGCCTCGGGTGCAGCGTGCCGCGGGCGAGACACGCAGCGACACACAGGCGCGTGGCCCACACGGGGAAGCCCCACGTTCGGGCGCCGAGTTCTGGGCCGACGAGCGGCCGGTCGCGCGGGCGCACCGACCCGCAATCCCGCCGGCCGGCGCGTGGGACGATCCGATCCCACAGACGCCGCGCGCTTCGATCCCCGCGGAGGCTCGGGATACCTGGGCCCGCCGCTTTGCAGCACCGGATACCGAGCGTCCGCTGTCGGCACCCGGGGAGCGGGAGGAGCGCGAGGATCGGGGGGAACGCGGACCCTGGTCCGACCCCGCCCGGCGCGCGGGCGCCGTCACGCCGCCCACGCACCTGCCTCAGGGAGAACGAAGCAAATTCAGCACCCGCGAGCACGTGCAGCGGCTGGCCGCGGAGGGTTGCAGTGAGACCGAGATCGCTCGTCGGTTGGGCCTTTCCCGCGAGGAGATCCATCTGGCGCTGATGCTCGGCCGGTCCTTCCAGGACCATGAGCAGAGCAGCATCGCGCCGGCGCCAACGGCGGGTGCGAGGACGGCGCCGTCCGCGGATTGGCAGCCCGCGCAGCGGAGCGCGCATGATATCCAGGAGCGACGGTAGACCGAGTCGGGAACCGGCGGGTCGCGCGCGTCGGCTGGACGACTACCTCAGGGCGCTCGACCCGGGCGAGATCGTGACGGGCCGCATTCTGCAGCTCCTCGGCGGCGAAACGGTCCGCGTGGCTCTGGGACCGGGGGTGGTCACCGCACGCGCAGTGGGTGGACGGCCGGAGGTTGGTTCTTGTCGCCTGGAAGTCCTCACCACCGGTGAACGGCCCGTGTTGAGGATCCTCGGCCTGGCAGAGGCGGGCCGAACAGAGATTCGAGTCGATGTGTCGCGCGAGAAGCGCCGTTCGCTGGTTGGTGGTCGGGTGGATCGTCGTGCCTGACCAGGATGCCCACGGGTTCCAAGGAGGTTGAACCGGAATGTCCGCAGAGAAACCGGGAAAGACTGGCAAGTCGGCCAATCCGGAGATGGAGGCTCAGCGCTTGGTGGACCTGCTGGGCGACATTCCCACCATGCCGGCGGTTGCCACCAAGGTCCTCAAGGTCGCCAGCTCCGAGGACGCCACCGTGGCCGACGTCACGCGCCTGATCGCCAGCGACCAGGGCCTGGCGTCGAAGGTGCTCAGCACCTGCAACTCCGCCTACTACGGTCTGCCCCAGAGGGTGAAGACTCTGAGCCGGGCCGTGGCCCTTCTGGGCTTCAAGTCGGTGCGCAATCTCGTCTTGGTCCATTCGCTGCCCTGGAAGCGCGCCTCGACGCCCGCCTTTGCGGACCAGATGATCTTCGACCACGCGGCCGCGACGGCTGTCTGCGCCCGTCTGATCGGGGCGCTGACCGGCGCTTGCGACGCGGAGGAGGCGCTACTGGGGGGCTTGATGCACGACACGGGCCGGTTGGCGTTCAACCTGGTGTTTCCAGAGGAGTACGAGCCGGTGCTCAAGGCCTTCTACAACCGTGAAGGCTCGAGCGTGGACCTCGAGCGCAAGGCCTTCGGCATCGACCACACCCGCGTCGGCGAGCAGGTGATGCGAAAGTGGAGCTTCCCGGACGACCTGGTCCACGTGGCCAAAGCGCATCACGATCCCCCGGATCAGCACAATCCACTGACCCTCGTCGTGTGCGCAGCCAACGAGCTGAGCCATCTGCTCGGGCGCGGCATCAAGGCGCCCTACGAGCCGCCGGAGGAGTTGCCTGCGGGTCTCGATCGGCTGGGCTTCGGAGCCAAGGATCTGGAATCGCTCGAGGAGCGCGCTCAACAGGCCATGGAACAGAGCCGGGACATCTTCTCGATCTGAGGAATCGGCGACCTGACGACCTGACGACCTGGGGTCTGGGGACCTGGCGACCTGGGTTCTGGGATCGGGCTTCGGGATAGGAATCGCGGTGCTTGAAGACGGGGGACTGGCCCCAAGGATGAGGCGAAGGAGGAAGACTCGATGCGACGCAGGAATGGAGCGGGATCTCGGCAGCTCGTGGACGCCACGGAGAAGTTCCGCAAGTCCCAGCTGCAGCTCATTCGCATTCTCGAGGAAGAGAAGCTGATCACGCCGAAGGAAGGCAAGACCTTGAACAACCAGGTCGAGCGGGCGGCGACCCAGAAGCGCTCTTCCGACGTCCTTGGAGCGGCGCTGACGCTCAACAACAAGGTGATGCGCATCCTGCGCCAGGAGAGCTTCGCCGATGTCGCCCGCCAGGACTCGGAGCTCGAGATCCTGTTTGAAGTCTCCCGCATGATCCAGAGCACCCTGGACCAGAACGAGGTCTACAGTCGGCTACTCCAGCTCATCGGCCAGGCGATTCCCTTCGACAATGCGACCCTTTTTCTCTGGAACCAACAAGAAGGCCGCCTGGTCCCGGCCGCCCAGCACGGCAAGTTCGTGGATCTGATCGGTGGGGTGCGCTTCGATCACGGTGAGGGGTTCAGCGGTTGGGTGGCGAAGCAGAAGCGGCCGGTCCTGCTCTCGGAGCTGCATCGGGGCCGCCGCCCCGATGATTCGGTCGTCGGCAGCTTCATGTCGGTGCCCCTGGTGGTCCAGGGTGAGCTGATCGGCGTTCTCAATCTGAGCCACTACCAACCGCGGGCGTTCACCGAGGACAAATTCCGTCTACTGGCCCTAATCGCAGGCCAGGCGGCCGCCACAATTCAGCGCCTGCTGCTCTACGAAGAGATGCGCCGACTGGCCATCACCGACGATCTGACCAGCATCTACAATCGGCGCCACTTCCACGAGCGGTTGCAAGGCGAGATCGACCGCGCCCGCCGCTACGATGTGCCCTTCAGCGTGCTGTTCATCGACATCGACAACTTCAAAGAGCTCAACGACAGCTACGGCCACCAGGTCGGGGACAAGATCCTGATCGAGTTGGCCACCATCCTCAAACACTGGGCGCGCAGCTCCGATATCGTGGCCCGCTTCGGCGGGGAGGAATTCGTGGTATTGCTGCCCATGACCGACAAACAGCGTGGGCACGCGGCGGCCGAGCGGTTGCGGACGCGGGTTCAGCGCCACACCTTCTACCGGCGCAAGAAGCTGACGGTGAGCGTGGGCGTGGCCGGCTTCCCGGGCGACGGCGAGACGGCCGAGCAGATCCTCGGGCGGGTCGACGAGGCCCTCTACATGGCGAAGAAGACCGGCCGCAATCGGGCCTGTGCATTCGGTGACCTTCTCGGTGGGGCCGATGCGGGCCTGGACGTGTCGGTGGAGCCGGCCGAGGCGGCCTAGGAGCTGGTATCCGACGTCGTCCCCCCCTGGGACGTGGAGCCCCATGCCCGCACGGTTGCGCGATCGCCGAGCGATCGACTACCGTGCGGGCATGTTTGGCTTTCCGCAGGTAGGGCTTTCCGGACGGGCTGCACTAGCCGTCGCTCTGGGTTTGTTGGCCGTCGCGCGCTCGCCGGTGGGTGTCGGAGCGTCGTCGGCCGCCACACCCGCGGCCAGCTTCTTCATTGCGTCGCCTCCCGAGCCCACGCGTCCTCTCGCAACCGAACGCCTCCCCCGGCTGACGCTGCGCTCGCTGCGCCTGGAGTGCCTGGTCTCCCGGGCCCAGGCGGGCGACACCTGGACGAGCGATTTCGATCGCGGGTGGCGGCACGGGGAAGGTGTGGAGATGGGGGGCGAGGTCGACGTAGAGGCGCGCGGAAGCTGGTGGCGGGCGCATCTCGGGTGGCGGGGCCGCTGGTCGGAGCACCTGGCGGCCCGGGGTCGACTCACGCGGGCCACCTTGGGGGCCAGGGTGTGGCTGCTCGAGGCGCAGATCGGGCGCGGCTACCCGTACCGCGACTGGGTGCCCACTCAGGACGCGGGGCTGCTCTTCTCTCTGCACCCGCCGGCGATCGACCATCTCGCGTTCCGGGCCGGCGCGCTGCCTCTGCCGGGAGGGGCGGGAAGCCTGTGGGGTGAGAGCTTCGCGGGCTATCTGGACGACGGCGATCGCGTGGTGCCGTATCCCCTCCTGTGGGGGATGCGCCTGGCCTGGTGTCCGTCGGAATGGTTGACCGTCGAGGCTCAGCGTAGCGTGATGCTGGGCGGGGCGGGCCGCACCCAGAAGCTCGACGTCGGAGACCTGTGGGACATCTTTCTGGGCCGCGGCGAGGGGGCTCGGGGACCCAACTACGCCCCGAAGGACAGCGACCAGAAATTCGCCTGGATGGTGAGGCTGCATCCCAGGGAGCCTGTCCGAGCGATTGGACTGGCAGATGCCGAGTTGGTTTGGTTTTACGGGGGAGAAGACCGCTTCGAGCGCCTCTTTCCCATGGCCCCGGGACGCTTCCACGGGCTGCGGGTGCACCCGTCGGATCGCTGGGGGCTGTCCCTCGCGTACGCGAGCAATCCCGACGACCAAAACCGATGGTACTACCACAAGATCTACAGAACCGGCTATACATATAGGGGTTATATCATTGGACACCCGATGGGGGGTGACGCGCGCCGATGGCGCGCAACGATCTGTTGGACGACCGACCGAGGAGCCCGGGCGGGCATCCGACTCACCAAGGAGCGGTTCGGCTACTTCTGGACCGACCGCGGGTGGGATCCGGTAGAGCCCGGAGGGTTCTTCACCGGCGAATTCGTCCTGCAAGCTCCGTGGGGACCGGGAGTTCTGCAAGCGACCGTGGGAGGGGCGCATCCCTGGGGCGCAGGCCGTTCACAGGGACGGAACGCCGCAGCTTATGCCAGAATCGGTGTAGAGTTGGCCCGTTCGGGGTACGGGTCCAGGCTCGAATTGGACCCGGATTTCGTCTGGGGAATGGGTCCCTGAAATCGCTTGCGTCACACGATGCAAGACCATACGCTGCGTTGCCGGCCCAAAGGCCAGGCAGTACGGGCCCAGCCCGGGGCAATGGGGAGTCGAAGGCCGGAGGACTCTTGCAGGCCACCGCGACGAAAGCAAAGCCGCATCCCTTGGCGGGGCTGCGTGCCCAGGGGTTCGCCGTTGAGGATTCACAACCCCGCACGCGGATCTCGAGGCGGCGGGCGCTTGCCTTGGTGCTCCCAGGCTTTCTGCTGATCGACGCCCTGCTGGTCACGGGCGGCTTTCTGGGCGCTGTGCGCATCTCGGTGGGGGCACTGCATCGGCTCGGATCCGCCGCCAGCGCCATCACGCCACCGCTGCTGGCCTTGTACGTCGTTCTGGTCTGTAGTTTTCTGCTCCTGAGCGGCATGTTCGGTCTCTACAGCCGCCGGGCCCTACGTCACCCCAGCCGCGCGTCGGCGGGTGCCGCCCGGGCGGTGCTCTGGAGCGGGGTCATCGCCGTGGCCTTCGACTTCCTCCTGGCCCTGGACCCGCCCGGGGATCTACGCCGTCTGTTGGTGGTGCACGCGTTCCTGCTGGCTGCGGGCGCGGTAGCCGTTCGGCCCCTGGCCTTCCGACTCCTCCTTCGCCTCGCGGAAGTCGGACCTTGCCCGGCGCGCCGGCTCCTGGTGCTCGGCCACGATCACGAGGCCCGCCGCGTCGCCGCGGCGCTCGAGGAAGACGGCGCCGGGGAGACGATCGTGGTCGGTCTGGCCGCAGCGGGGCTCGCCTCGAGCGAGACGGGCACGCGGTGGCCGCGGTTCCGGGTGGGGTCCTGGCTGGAGATCGGGCGGCTGGCGCATGGCCTGGCCGCCGATGAGGTCGTGGTGGCCACGCGGGAGCCGTCGCGCGCGGAGACGGTCGAGCTGGCGGCCGCCCTGGACCGACGCGGCGTGCGCGCAATGGTGGTGCCTCACCTGAGTCGCCTCTATGTCGACGGCGCCCCCGTTCGCAGGCAAGGCGGCGTGCCGGTGCTGGATCTGGGCGGCAGCCCGGGCAAGGTCGTGGGCCGGCGTCTGAAGCGGCTGCTGGACGTGACGCTCGCGGGCCTCGGCCTCCTCGCGCTCTCTCCGCTCATGGCGCTCATCGCCCTGCTGGTCAAGCTCAGCTCGCCGGGGCCCGTGCTCTACACACAGGCCCGCGTCGGTCTGAACGGCCGGCTGTTCCGGATGCACAAATTCCGCAGCATGAACGTCTCGAACGACGACGGTCCGCACCGCAAGTACGTGGCCAGCCTGGTGCAGCAAGGCGATGCAGCCGGATTCGACGATTCCGGGCGGCCGATCTACAAGCTCGTGGACGATCCCCGGGTCACGTTCCTCGGCAAGATCCTGCGCCGGACCAGCCTGGACGAGCTGCCCCAGCTCTTCAACGTGCTCCGGGGCGAGATGAGCCTGGTGGGCCCGCGACCGTGCCTTCCGTTCGAGTACGATTTGTATGCGCCTTGGCAGAAGCGACGTCTGGGCACCGTCCCGGGCATGACGGGCCTGTGGCAGGTCTCGGGGCGCAGCTTCCTCAGCTTCGAGGAGATGGTGCTTCTGGATTTGTACTACGACGCCAACTGGAGCATTATGTTGGACCTGAAGCTCCTCTGGCGTACGATACCCGAAGTCATGGGTGCTCACGGGGCGCGTTGATACGAGTCGATTGAAACAGCCTGGAGGGTGCTAAGATATGGCCAATGTGGCTGTGATTGGGGCGGGCTACTGGGGTCCGAACCTCGTGCGCAACCTTGTTGAGAATCCGCTCTGCTCGGGCGTGACGGTCTGCGATCGCGAGCCGGAGAAGCTGAGTCGCATCCGGCGCCGCTACCCTGGTATCCGCCTTCTGCAGGACCCGCAGCAGATTTTCGGCGATCCGGGCATCGACGCGGTGATGATCGCGACGCCGCCCAAGACGCACTACGACTTGGCCCGCAAGACGCTGGAGTGCGGCAAGCACGTCTTCATCGAGAAGCCGTTCACGCTGTCCACGACTTCGGCCGAGGAGCTGATCGGCCTGGCCAAGCAGGCCGGCCGCCTGATCATGGTGGGGCACACCTTCGAGTACAGCCCGCCGGTCCAGAAGATCAAATCGATCATCGAATCGGGAGATCTGGGCGACATCTTCTACATCAGCGCCACGCGTGTGAATCTGGGGCTGCACCAGAAGGACTCGAGCGTGGTCTGGGACCTGGCGCCGCACGATCTCTCGATGCTGATCTACTGGTTGGGGGAGACGCCTTCAGAGGTGATGGCCACCGGCAAGGACTTCGTGCAGCCGGGCATTCCCGACGTGGCCTTCATCTTCATGCGCTTCGCTTCGGGCGCGATCGCCCACATCCAGGTGAGCTGGCTGGCGCCGTCGAAGCTGCGGCGCACGACCATCGTGGGCAGCAGCAAGATGTTGGTTTACGACGACACCCAGAATCTGGAGCAGGTGAAGATCTTCGACAAAGGCGTCCACTATCGCGATCCCGACACGTTCGGGGAGTACCAGCTCAGCTATCGCGCCGGTGACATCGTCTCGCCCAAGATCGACACCTTCGAGCCCCTGCAAGCCGAGGTGACCGACTTCCTAGAGTCGATCCGCGACGGCCGCCAGCCGGGCGTGCCGGGCGAGCAAGGCCTGCGAGTGGTGCGGGTTCTGGAGGCGGTCGAGCGCTCTCTGACCAACAGCGGCCACGTCGAGTATCTGGATCGCGATCTGGTAAGTGTATAAATCGCATCGGATTGTCGGTCCGATGCACCTTGAGGACGCCGCTCCACCGGGGCGGCGTTGCAAGTCACGCGAGGGCTCTGGTACCCTCGTGGGCTCCAGGAAAACCTCCCGTCTCCGGGTCGAAGTGTCGATGACAACCAACAAGCCGGGGTCCCCATCCGGTCGCCGGGAGTCCCGGGATGATGGTCCAGTGGAGACGGTTGCCGTCGGGCCCGTGCCCGTCGATGCCGGGGGAGCTGTGCGATGAGAGAGATGCCCAAGGCCTACGATCCCAGCGAGTTCGAGGGACGTTGGTACCAGCGTTGGGTCGATGAGGGCCACTTTCGCCCCCGGCCCAACGATCGCGATCGTCGCTATACGATCGTGATCCCGCCGCCGAACGTGACCGGGGCGCTCACCATCGGGCATGTTCTCAACAACACGATTCAGGACGTCCTGATTCGCTGGAAGCGGATGCAGGGTTTCGAGACCCTCTGGCTCCCGGGCACCGACCACGCCGGCATCGCCACGCAGAGCAAGGTCCGCAACCATTTGCGCGAGCAGGGCATCGACGCCCGTGACCTGGGCCGGGAGAAATTCCTGGAACGCGCCTGGGAGTGGAAGCGCTCCTACGGCGGCAAGATCATCCGGCAACTGCGGCTGCTGGGGGCCTCGTGCGACTGGGAACGCGAACGGTTCACGCTGGATGAGGGCCTCTCGCACGCGGTCGAGGAGGTCTTCAAGCACCTCTATCGCAAGGGCCTGATCTACCGAGGCGAGTATCTGGTCAACTGGTGCATCGGGTGCCAGACCGCCGTTTCGGATGAGGAGGTGGAGCACCACGACATCGACGGCCACTTCTGGCACGTCAAGTACCCGGTCCGCGGCTCGGAGCAAGGTGTGGTGGTGGCCACCACGCGCCCCGAGACGATGCTGGGCGACACGGCGGTTGCGGTCCATCCTGGTGACGAGCGCTATGCCGAGATCAAGAAGCGCAAGCTGGTCCTCCCGCTGGCCGGGCGCGAGATCCCCATCATCGAAGATCCCTACGTCGATCCGGAGTTCGGGACCGGCGCGCTCAAGATCACCCCCGGCCACGATCCGAACGACTTCGCCATCGGGCAGGCCCACGGGTTGGAGGTGATCTCGGTCATCGACACCCAGGGAAGAATGAACGAGAACGCCCCTGAAGAGTACCGGGGAATGGACCGGCTCGAATGCCGGCAGAAGGTGGTCGAGGAGCTCAGGAAGGAGGGGCTCCTGCTGAAGGTGGAGCCGTTCCGCCACGCCGTGGGCCATTGCTACCGATGCAAGACCGTCATCGAGCCGACCATCAGCCACCAGTGGTTCGTGAAGATGGCGCCGCTGGCCAAGCCGGCCGTCGAAGCGGCCAAGCGCGGCGATGTGCGATTCACGCCCGAGCGCTGGACCAAGACCTATCTGCACTGGCTCGAAAACGTGCGCGACTGGTGCATCAGCCGTCAGCTCTGGTGGGGCCACCGCATCCCGGTCTGGTACTGCCAGAGCTGCGACCAGATGGTGCTCACGGGGGAGCACGAAGGCTTGTGCGAGAAGTGCGGCGCCCGGGACTGGAAGCAGGACGAGGACGTGCTCGACACCTGGTTCTCCTCCTGGTTGTGGCCGTTCAGCACGCTGGGCTGGCCTCAGCAGACCGACGATCTGAAGCGCTTCTATCCGACCGATGCACTGGTGACCGCGCCCGACATCATCTTCTTCTGGGTGGCGCGCATGGTCATGGCCGGATACGAGTTCATGGGCGAGAAGCCTTTCAGCGATGTCTACCTGCATGGCGTGGTGCGCGACGAGCAGGGACGCAAGATGTCCAAGAGCCTCGGCAACTCGCCCGACCCGATCGATCTGATCGAGGAGTTCGGCGCCGACGCGCTGCGCTTCACCATGCTGATGCTCACGCCCACCGGCAACGACGTGCTCTTCGGCAAGAAGAAGATCGAGGTGGGCCGTGACTTCGCCAACAAGCTGTGGAACGCGGGCCGCTTCATCCTCTTCAACCTGCGGGACGGGGTGCCGCCCGCGCCTTCGCCCGACACGCCGGCCACGCTCGAAGAGCGCTGGATTCGCAGCCGCCTGGCGAAGGTCATCCGCGACGCCGACGTGATGTTGGGCGAGTTCCGCTTCAACGACGCGGCGCATCTGCTCTACGACTTCACCTGGAAGGAGTTCTGCGCCTGGTACCTGGAGATCGCCAAGGGCCGTATCCAGCGGGGTCGGCCGGAGGAGGGCGATCGCGCCCGCGCCGTGCTGCTGGACACCTACCGACAGATCCTGGCGCTGCTGCACCCCTTCATCCCCTTCATCACGGAGGAGATCTACGACTACCTGCCCGGCAAGGAGCAGGAGTTGATTCTAGGGCCCTGGCCCCAGCCGGCGGACGACGCCGTGGACGACGAGGCCGAGCGACAACTGCTCTTCTTCCAGGAGGTGGTCACCGCGGTGCGCAACCTGCGCAGCGAGATGAACGTCGCGCAGGCCAAGGCGGTGCCGGTGGGCATCCGGGCCAAAGGGCAGGAGGCGGAGCTGATCGAGCGAATGGCCGAGCCGTTGCGGGGCCTGGCCAAGGTCGACGCGTTGACGGTCGCGTCCGATTACCGCAAGCCCAGTCACGCCGCCTCGGCGGTGGTGGGCGAGACGGAGATCTACGTGCTGCTCGAGGGGGTCATCGATCTGGCCGCGGAGCGCAAGCGGTTGCGCAAGGAACTGGTCAAGATCGAGGAGGCCCTGGAGCGTTCCCGTAAGAAATTGGCCAATCAGGACTTCCTCGAACGAGCCAAGCCCGAGGTCGTGGAGCGCGAACGCGAGAAGCTGGATCAGTTCGCCGCGACCCGCGTGAAGATCGACAACGCCCTGACCGCGCTCGAGGACTAGCGCTCTCGACCGTGTGCCCGGCGTGGCCGGCGGCCGGCCGCTGCGGCCGGGAATAGGATCGCCGGGCCCGGTGTATCTGCAAGAGGCCCGGGGATGTGTCGTCGGGTTCCCGAGCCATGGATTCGGGCCGGGCGGCGGGTCACGGAATCCGAGCCGGGCGACGGGTCACAGAATTCGGGCCGGGCGGCGGGTCACGGAATCCGAGCCGGGCGGCGGGTCACAGAATCCGGGCCGGGCGGCGGGTTACGGACAGGCCCGGCCGATGGAGAGTCGGAACCAAGCAAAGGATGTGAAGATGAGCCATCGCATACGCTTCGAGAACTCTCGGGGAGCTCCCCTGATCGCCGCTCTGGCGGCGCTGGCGGCCGCGCAAGCGGGCGCCGCGGCGTCGGACGGCGAACGGGATCTTTCGCTGACCGTCTACAACTCCGATCTGGCCGTCGTGCGCGACGCGCGGACGATGTCGATCGAGCAGGGGACGCACTGGCTGGCGTTCACCGACGTGCCTGCGCGTATCGACCCGACCACGGTCAACCTGAAAGCACTCGACGAGGGCGCCCTCGAGATGCTGGAACAGAACTATCGCTACGATCTGGTGAGCCAGGACAAGATCCTGGAGCGGTATCTCGACTCCGAGATTCGCGTGATCCTGGAGGAGGGCCGCCTCTATGAGGGCACGCTGCTCAGCTTCGCCGGCGGACGCATCGTCCTCGGCGGCGCCCAGGATGGCGAGGGTCTGGTGATCCTCAATCCCGACAAGATCACCGACCTGCAGTTCCCCGCGCTGCCCGAGGGGCTGATCACGCGCCCGACGCTCGAGTGGCTGCTGGACGCCGAGCGCAGGGGGGATCGTCGTCTCGAGGTGAGCTACATGACCGCCGGGTTCAACTGGCATGCCGAGTACGTCGCCGTGGTGGCGGAGGACGACGCATCGATGGATCTGGCCGGTTGGGTCAGCGTCGACAATCGCTCGGGCGCCACGTACGAGGATGCCGAGCTGCAGCTCGTGGCGGGCGACGTGCACCGCGTGCCGAAGCAGCAGGCGCGTCCGGGGCGCATGCGCGACCAGGAAAACCTGATGATGGCCGCCGCGCCCGCGTTCGAGCAGGAGGAGCTCTTCGAGTACCATCTCTACACCCTGGGGCGGCGCTCGACGCTGCGCGACAACGAGACCAAGCAGCTCTCGCTGTTCAACCCGACCCGCTGCCGGGTGCACAAGCTCTACGAGGCCAATCCCCAGCGCGACGGCACCAAGGTGCGCGTGGTCCTCGAGACGACCAACAGCGAGGAGATGGGCCTGGGGCGGCCGCTGCCGAAGGGCACCGTGCGCGTCTTCCAACGGGACAGCCGCGGCCGGTTGCAGTTCGTGGGCGAGGACGCCATCGATCACACCCCGCGCGACGAGGACGTGCGCGTCTTCCTGGGCAACGCCTTCGATCTGGCGGCCGAGCGCACCGAACTGGCCTCGCGCCGCATCTCGCAGCGCGTCCGCGAAGTGGACATCGAGGTCGAGGTCCGCAATCGCAAGGAGAGCGAGGACGTCGTGGTGGTGCTGCAGGAGAACGTCTACGGCGACTGGGAGGTGACGCAGTCGAGCCGCGATTACGATCGGAAGTCCTCGCGCCTGATCGAGTTCAGGGTCCCGGTCAAGGCCGGCCAGGTGGAGAAGGTCACCTACACGATCCGCTACCGGTACTAGACCCCGGCGCCGTCGCCGCGGTGGCGTGGGTTAGGAGGCGTCGCGCAGCAGCATGTCGGCATTCAAGCTCGTCGCGCCCTATGTGCCGTTCGGTGACCAGCCGGAGGCGATTTCCGGGCTGGTCGCCGGTTTGGAGCGCGGCGATCGGCATCAGACGCTGCTCGGGGTCACCGGGTCGGGGAAGACCTTCTCGATCGCCAACGTGATCGCGCGTGTCAACCGGCCCACGCTGGTCATCTCCCACAACAAGACGTTGGCCGCCCAGCTCTACGGCGAGTTCCGCTCCTTCTTCCCCGAGAACGGCGTGGGCTATTTCATCAGCTACTACGACTACTACCAGCCCGAAGCCTACGTGCCGCAGACCGACACCTACATCGAGAAGGACGCCAGCATCAACGACGACATCGACCGGCTGCGGCTGCAGGCCACCAGTCTGTTGCTCGAGCGCCGGGACGTGGTCATCGTGGCGAGCGTCTCCTGCATCTACGGCCTGGGCAATCCCGAGGACTTCCGCGCCCAGACGCTGGTGCTCAGGGTGGGCGAGGAGATCACGCGCGAGCGCCTGCTCGATCGGCTGGTCGAGATGCAGTACGAGCGCAACGACATGGAGCTCTCGCGGGGCGCCTTTCGCGTGCGGGGCGATCTGGTGGAGGTGTTCGCCTCTCACGGCGAGGAGATCCACCGCATCAGCCTCTTCGGTGATGAGATCGAGTCGATCACGGCGATCGAGCCGGTCACCCGCGAGCGGCTGCGCGAGCAGGACCGGCTGGCCGTGTTCCCTGCCAGTCACTTCCTGCTTCCCAGAGAGCGGATCGAGCGGGCCTGCCGCAGCATCGAACAGGAGCTGGAAGAGCGGCTGACGCACCTGCGCGCCGAGGAGAAGCTGCTCGAGGCGCAGCGGCTCGCGCAGCGCACGCGCTACGATCTCGAGATGCTGCGCCAGATGGGCTACTGCCAGGGCATCGAAAACTACGCGCGCCATCTCTCGGGCCGCGCGCCGGGAAGCCGACCGGCGTGCTTGATCGATTACTTTCCCGACGACTTCCTGCTGGTGATCGACGAGTCGCACGTCACCGTGCCGCAGGTGCGCGCGATGTACGCGGGCGATCGCTCGCGCAAGCAGACGCTGGTCGAGTACGGCTTCCGGCTGCCGTCGGCGCTCGACAACCGGCCGCTTACCTTCGAAGAGTTCGAGCAGGTGACCGGCCAGACCATCTTCGTGTCGGCCACGCCGGCCGAGTACGAGCTCGAGAAGTGCGGCGGGGTGGTCCAGGAGCAGGTCATCCGACCGACCGGACTGCTCGATCCCGAGATTCTGCTGCGCCCCACGGCCAACCAGATGCGCGATCTGCTGGTGCGGATCGAGGAGCGGGCCGCGCGCAGCGAGCGCGTGCTGGTGACCACGCTCACGAAGCGGATGGCCGAGGAGCTGACCGACTACCTGCTGGGCATGGGCGTGCGCACGCGCTACATGCACTCCGACGTCGATGCGATCCAGCGGGTGGAGATCCTCCGCGATCTGCGGCTCGGCCGCTTCGATGTGCTGGTGGGCATCAACCTGCTGCGCGAGGGCCTCGACCTGCCCGAGGTCTCGCTGGTCGCCGTGCTGGACGCCGACAAGGAGGGTTTCCTGCGGTCGGAGCGGTCGCTCATCCAGACCGCGGGCCGCGCCGCCCGCAACGAGCGCGGTCAGGTGATCTTCTACGCCGACAAGGTCACGGCCGCCATGCGCATGGCGATGGACGAGACCGGCCGGCGGCGCGAGAAGCAACTCGCCTACAACCAGGCCCACAATGTCACCCCGCGCACCATCCGGAAGTCGGTGCGGGAGATCATGGGTGTGACGGTGGTCGCCGACCGCCACGAGGAGCACGTGCCCCGCGCCGTGCGCGACGCGGTGGCCCGCTCCGGTGCGCCCGAGGACCCCGAGGCGCTCGTCCGCGCGCTGGAGTCCGAGATGCAGCTCGCGGCCGAAGCCCTCGAGTTCGAGCGGGCGGCGATGCTGCGCGATCAGATCTTCGAAATCCGCGCCAGCCTGGAGACGCGCGGCGCCTCCGGGACGACGCGTGCGGATCAAGAGACGCGGCCAGGGGAAGCATCCAGCCCGCGCCGGGCGGGCACGGGGCGGACGAGGAGGCGATCATGAGCGAGCGGGAGGAACTGCGTGATCCGGAGACCGACGTGGCCGCGCTCGTGGCGCATGCATTGGCCGAGGACGTCGGCCGCGGCGATATCACCTCGGAGCTGGTCGTGGACGCGGAGGTCCACGGACGGGCTGTCATCCGCGCCAAGGCCGAGGGGGTGATCTCCGGCCTTCGGGTGGTGCGCGAGGTGTTCCGCCAGGTGGACCCGGACCTGGTGTTCGAACCGCTCGTCGGCGACAGCGACCGCGTCGAGAAGGCGTCGCGCGTGGCCGGCGTGACCGGCCGGGCGCGCGCGATCCTGACCGCGGAGCGCACCGCGCTCAACTTCCTGCAGCGGCTCTCGGGCATTGCCACCCTGACGGCGCGCTACGTGACGGCCGTCGAGGGAACCGGCGCGCGCATCTTGGACACCCGCAAGACGACCCCGACGCTGCGCTGGCTCGAAAAGCAAGCGGTGGCCCATGGGGGCGGCGCCAACCATCGCTTCGGGCTCTTTGACGCGATGTTGATCAAGGACAACCACATCGCGGCCGCAGGGGGGCTGGAAGCCGCCCTGGCCGGGCTGCGCGGGCGGCGCCCGGACGTGCCGGTGATCGTGGAGGTCTGCACGCTGGAGGAGGTGCGCCTGGCGGCGACGGCTTCGGTCGACCGCATCCTGCTCGACAACTTCGAGCCCGAGCAGATCGAGGCCGCGGTCGTCCTGCTCGACGAGCTGGCGCGTACGGGCGCGTCGCGTCCCGAAATCGAGGTTTCGGGAGGCGTCACGCTGGAGTCCGTGTCGCGTATGGCGCTTCCGGGGGTGAACTTCATCTCCGTCGGCGCCTTGACCCACTCCGCCCCGGCGCTCGACATCGCCCTCGATCTGGTGCGCGAGATCTAGCCGTGGGGGCCCCGCCGACGATCGCTGCCGTCCTGGGCGCCTCCCCGCTGGTGCACCACTGGATCTGGTGCGATCGCGTCGATTCCACCCAACGTCTCGCGATCGAAGAGGCGGCCTCCGCGGGCGGAGGCCTGGTGGTGTTGGCGGATCATCAGATGGCCGGCCGAGGCCGCGAGGGGCGTACCTGGTTCTCGCCTGGCGCCCTGGGCCTGTGGTTGAGTATCGTTCTGGAACCATCGCAGCCGCCCGATCAGTGGCCGGTCCTGACCTCGCTCGCCGCGCTGGCGCTGCGTCAGGCCCTGGCCCGCGCGGCCGGTCTGGCGGCCGGGATCAAGTGGCCCAATGATGTCTGCTGGGGGGGGCGTAAGATCGCCGGCGTTCTGGCCGACACAGCGCGGGGGCCGCGCGGGCAGCAGGTGGTTCTGGGACTGGGGTTGAATGTCGGTCAGGGACCCCGTGACTTCCCGGACGATCTGCGGTCCACGGCCACCTCGGTGAAGATGGCGTCGGGCCGCCAGCTCGGACGCGCGGAGTTGCTCGAAGCGTTGCTGGAATCCCTCGACTGCCGACTGCAGCGCTTCGAGCAGGAGGGCGCCGCGGCCCTGCGGCCCGAGCTCCGAGAAGCGGCGTTGCTGCTGGATCGCACGGTCAGGGTGCGCTCCACCGGCGGCGGGATCGTGACTGGTCGCATGGAGGACGTGGGACCGTTGGGGGAGATGGTTCTGCGCATTGCGACCGGCGGGTGTGAGACCATCAGCGGCGGCACCGTGCTCGATGTCGATCCGCCGCTCGCAGCGAAGGGGTAGGTTTCATGCGCTGCCCTCGGTGTGGACACGACGTGGACCGCGTCATCGACTCGCGCGCCGTTCGCGACGGCAAGGGCGTGCGGCGGCGACGCGAGTGCGTGGCTTGCAGTCACCGCTACACGACCTACGAATACGTGGATGCGGTCGCGCTGCTGGTCGTTAAGCGCGACGGTCGCCGCGAGCCCTACCAGCGCGACAAGGTTCGGCGGGGCTTGATGCGTGCCGCCCAGAAGCGGCCCATTTCGGCTGAGCAAATCGAGCAGCTCGTTGATCGCATCGAGAGCCGCCTGCATCGCAGCGGGGCCGACGAGATCACCACGCCGGACATCGGCCGCCTCGTGATGGAGGAGCTCCGCGAGATCGATCCGGTGGCCTACGTGCGCTTCGCTTCGGTCTACCGGCGCTTCGACAGCGTGGACGCCTTCATCGAGATCGTGGAGGGCATGGGTGCGCCCGCGGCCGGGGAGGAGGGCCCGAGGCTCGGGGCATCGGAGGCCCCCGAGGAAGACGTGGGGCGCGATGCACCGGTGAGCGCGGAGGAGCGCGCCGAGCGCACAGCGGCAGCGGACGCGCAAGAACGTACCGGTGTTGCCGACGCCCAAGACGCCCCAGACGGCCAAGAAGAGCAAGAAGAAGAAGATCAGCAGACCACCGTCGGCGACACGACGGACGAGGCCAAGACGGACCGATCGCAGCGGAGGTAGCCCATCGTGGCCAGTTTGTGGAAGAAGGTGGCCCATCGCATCCAGAAGACGCGCACCGTGCTGGCCGACGGCGTCGGCCAGGTGCTCTCGGGCGGGGCGCGGCTCGACGACGACCTGCTCGAGGCACTCGAGGAAGTGCTGCTGATGTCGGATGTGGGCCTGGACACCTCTGGGCGCATCATCAACCGGCTGCGCGAGCTGGCGCGCGAGCGGGGCGAAACCGACGGCGATGGGGCCCGTCGGCTGCTGCAAGACGTCATCACCGAGGTGCTCACCGCGGGGGCCCCGCCCGGCGAGATCCCGGGTCCCGCACCCGGCGAGCCGCTGGTGCTGCTGATGGTGGGCGTCAATGGGGCCGGCAAGACGACCTCGATCGGCAAGCTGGCCCACCGGTACCGCGGCGAGGGCCTCCGGCCCCTGGTCGTCGCAGCCGACACCTTCCGGGCCGCGGCGCTCGAGCAGCTCGACATCTGGGCCGAGCGCGCCGGCGCCGAGATCATCCGCAGCCAGAGCGGCGCCGATCCGGCTGCGGTGGCGTTCGACGGCATCCGCGCCGCCAAATCGCGCGGCATGGGCGTCGTCTTTATCGACACTGCCGGACGTCTGCAGACCAACACCAACCTGATGGCCGAGCTGGGCAAGATCCGCCGCGTGATCGAAAAGGCTCAGCCGGGCGCCCCGCATGAGACCCTGCTGGTTCTCGATGCCACCGTCGGCCAGAACGCCCTGTCGCAGGTGAAGCATTTTTCCGAAGCGGCCGGCGTGACCGGCATTGTCCTGGCCAAGCTGGACGGCAGCGCCAAGGGCGGCGTCATCCTGGCCGTGGCCGATCAGATCGGCGTCCCGGTGCGCTACGTCGGGCTGGGCGAGGGGATCGAGGATCTGGAGCCCTTCGAGCCGGCCGAGTTCGCGCGGGCGTTGGTGTCGGCGGAGGCGTAGGGCGAGCGTCCCGTGCGATGCCCGGGCTCGTTCGTGGGGTCAGGATGGGCGCGGGGCCGGACGGATCGTGTGGGCCGGACGGATCGTGTGGGCGGACGGATCGTGTGGGCGGACGGATCGTGTGGGCCGGACGGATCGTGTGGGCTCCGCCGGCTCCTGGGCACGTCGCCCGATTGGCATCGCAGAGGCTACAGGGAGTGGGCAGGAGGTGATTGCCGATGCCCACGCGTCGTCACGGATGCTACCTGCGCGTGCGCGAGACCTGCGCGCCATTGCCCGAGCTCGCCCGCAAGCCCGAAACCCTGAGCGATCTCGAGTTGCTGGCCGTCGTGATCGGCCGGACCAGCGACGAGACCCACGCCCTCTTGGCGGCCGAGCGGTTGCTCGACGGACGGTCGGCCGTGCTTCTGCGCCGCATGAGCGCGCGCCGTCTGCGGACGATTGCGGGCGATGACGCGGCACGCCGGCTTCTGGCCGCGCTCGAGCTGGGCCGCCGCGCGCAGCGCGGGGAGGGCACCGCGGCGCTGTCCTCGCCCAAGCACGTGCTCTCGTACGCGCGCGCCTACGCGTCGGCCGAGAAGGAGCACTTCCTGGCAGTTCATCTCTCGACGCGTCATGTGCCCAGCTTTCTCGAAGTGGTGAGCATCGGCACGCTCAACGCGAGCCTGGTGCACCCCCGCGAAGTGTTCCGCCGCGCGATCCGCGAGGGCAGCGCCAACTTGATCTTGGTCCACAACCATCCATCGGGCGACCCCAGTCCCAGCGCGGACGACATCGAGATCACCTCGCGGCTGGTCAAGGTGGGGGAGCTGGTGGGCATCGAAGTGCTGGATCACGTGATCCTGGCGGGCGAGCGGTACTTCTCGTTTCGGGAGGAGGGATTGCTGGGGGGCGGGTAGGGCGGGCGGCACGTCCTGAGTCGGCACCGGGGTGGATTGACCGAGGTGGCCTGGTGGGAGGCCCATGCGGAGTTGCCCCGGGGCAACAGGTGAGGTGCGAGCGCGCCGGCGTTCGGTTGAGCGTGCGCGGAGTTGCCCCGGGGCAACAGGTGGGGTGCGAGCGCGCCGGCGTCCGGTCGAGCGTGCGCGGAGTTGCCCCGGGGCAACAGGTGAGGTGCGAGCGCGCCGGCGTCCGGTCGAGCGTGCGCGGAGTTGCCCCGGGGCAACAGGTGGGGTGCGAGCGCGCCGGCGTTCGGTTGAGCGTGCGCGGAGTTGCTACCCCGCGGCAACAACAGGCACCCTCTGCGCTCCTTCCTATGCTCGTATGCGGCGTCGCCAACGGACACCGCAGTATGGAGCGTCACGGAAGCAAGACGAACTGCCGGCACGTCTGTCGGCCACCCGCACGCGCGTAGAGCGGTCCCCACGCGACCGCGCCTGGCGAGGACCAGGCGTTGCGCGCCCTGTGCGCGCTACCCCAGCGTCTCGATCCGCAGCGGCTCGGCCAACTCTCGATTGGCCTGCTCGAGACGCTCGGCCGGCGCGTAGACCGCGCGGGATGACCTGCCCAGCGCGGGCGTCAGCACCTCCTGGACGCAGGCGCGCAGCCGATCGGGGTCGGCTTCCAGCACGCCTCGGCGAAAGCGCCGGCGTTCGTCGTCGGTCAGGCCTTGCAGCTCGCGCAGCAGGGCGACGTGGCCCTTCTGCGAGGGGTCCATCGGGCGGTCGTGCTTACCCAGCGCCCCGATGATCACCGTGCGCAGGTCTTCGCCCGTGGGCACCTCCTCGAGGAATGCGCCCACCGCGTCGTCGAAGGCTCGCAGCGTCGCCGTCAGGTTGGGATCGCGGTAGGAGGCCATGGTGAAGTGGCCCACCGTGGGAGCGTACACGCCGAAGCCGCCGTAGGCGCCGCCTTCGAGGCGGATCTTGCGGTAGAGGAACCCCATGCCCAGATGGTTTGCGATCACGTAGAGGAGCGGCGCCCACTTCGAGCCGTAGGCGTCGACCGGAAGGACGCGGGCCGCGTAGCAGACATCGCCCGGAATCGAGACTCCACGCGATCCGGCCGCGCGCTTCGGTTTCACGGGTGTCCCGGCAGCGCCCCCTGGCGGCACCGCCTCAATGAGCTGCGCCAGCGGCTCGCGAAGGTCGCGCAGCAGGTCGGCTTCGCCGGTCACGTTGATCCGCATGCGGTCACGTCGCAAGACGTGCGCGCGCAGCCGCGCGAGCCGGTCGCGGATCGGCGCCGCCTCGCCGTCGAGGGACTTCTTGAGCCCGGCCAAGAAGCGGATCTGCGGCGCGCCGTGCCATTGCTCGTCGCGCCAGGCGGCGTCACTCAACGCCGCCGCGGCGCTCTTCATCGCGAACAGATGGCCCCGCGGCGCCACCGAAGCGCGCAGCGAGTTGTGCGCTTCGGCGAGAATGTCCCGCAAGCGGGCCGTATCGTCCAGGTCGCCCGCGGTCACGATGTCCGCGAGGATCCCGACCATCGCGGCCGCGTTGCGACGCAGTGCGCTGGCGTGCAATACGAGCATCTGCAGGTCGCGGCGGCCGCCCAGGCCCGGATGCGCGATCAGCTCGGCGCTCACTTCGCCGGTCAGCAGCGCCTTACGCGTGGCGAAAGCCTCGTAGCCGAGCCCCGCGGCCCCCATCCCGGCGGCCGCCTCGCCCAGCAGGGGGAGATAGGGCTGGAGCTCCTCGTCCACGTCGCCGACATCGAAGGCGATCTCCAGGTAGGCGATGCCGTTGGAGAAGATGTCGTGCTCGTGAACCGTCACCCCGCTCTCGGTGCGGGTCTGCGCGGGAATTGTCTCGACGTCGGCGGGGATCTCCCTGAGGTCCAGCCGGGGCAGGCAGGCCAACGCCTCGCGGGAGGTTTTCTCCTGCTGCTCGGCCCGTAGGGCCGCGGCGTCGGACTCCACCTGAGCCAGCTCCTCGTCGCGCATCGCCCGGCGGCGTTGCTGCAAGCGCTCGCGCACGGCCTTCTCCCGCTCGGCGGCCAGCGTGCGGCTGGGAACGATCGAGGCGCGCACGCGGTGGCGGTTCCCGGCCAGCCAGCGTTCCGTCGCGCGTGCGAACAGGTCGGGCTCCGCCTGCCAGCGCGTGCGCAGTTCCCGCATGCGCGTGGGGAAGGTCAGCGGGTAGAGCGGATCCCCGTCGTAGAGCCATGTGGAGAGGGCGCGGAACATCAATGTCAGCGAGAAGGGCATCGGATCGCGCGCGATCTCGAGTCCCCTGAACTCGACCTGGTGCAGGGCGGCCTCCAGCACCTCGGTGGAGATACCCTCGGTGGCGAGTCGCTCGAGCGTCGCCAGCGTGAGCTCTTCGATCCGACCCGCACGCTCAGGCTCCGTGCCGCGCAGCCCGACGCTGAAGGGCATCTCTTTGTACCACGTGCGCAGGCCCGTATTGGGCGACAGATCCTGACCCAGTCCCGAATCGATCAACGCCTTGCGCAGCGGCGCTGCCGGGTGGCCCACCAGCGCCTGCTGGAGCACCTCGAGCGCCAGGCGCTGCTCCATGTCACCGGCCGCGGCGGTCAGCCAGGCGATGTTGACGGTCGTGCGCCCCTCGAGGCCGTCGTCGGCGCCCACCGGATAGGGCGCCTCCACCACCCGCGGCTCGCGCCAGCGGGCGGCATCGGGAATGCTGGAGTCGACCGCCACAGGAGCGAACTCCTCCAGTCGGCGTGCCAGGAACGCGAGGTGCTCGACCGTCGGTATGTCGCCGCAGATAAAGACGCGTGCATTGGATGGCGAGTAGAAGCGCCGGTGAAATTCGCGGAAGTCCTCGTAGGTGAGATCGGGGATCGCCTCGGGATGACCGCCCGATTCCACACCGTAGGGTGACCCGGGAAAGAGGCTCTGGACCGTCGTCGCCTCTCCGATGCGATCGGGCGTGGAGAAGGCGCCCTTCATCTCGTTGTAGACGATGCCGGAGATGGTCAGATCCCCCGCCGAGTCCAGCTCGAGATGATGCCCCTCGCGCAGGAACGTGTTGCGGGTCAAGAGCGGTCGCAGCACCAGATCCGTGTAGACCTCGACCAGGTTGAAGAAGTCGGCCCTGATCTGACTGGCGGCCGGATAGCAGGTGAAATCGGGGCCCGTGAAGGCGTTGACGAAAGTCGCCAGAGAGCCACGTCTGAGCTCGTTGAAGACGTCGCGCAGCGGATAGCGCTGCGACCCGGCGAGCACCGCGTGCTCCAGAATGTGCGCCACGCCGGTCGAGTCGGGCGGCGGCGTGCGCAGCACGAGACAGAACAGGTTCTCGCGCTCCTCGCAGTGCAGGTGCAGCACCTGGAGCCCGGTGCCCAGGTGGGTCAGCCGATAGGCGGTGGCGCGTACCTCGGGCACCGGTTCGACGCGTTCGACGCGAAATCCGTGGCGCTCGTCGCCGGTCTCCAGCGCGGGCTCGGGACAATGCTCGCTCGGGTTCATCGCGATCCTCCTGTCTCCTGTCTCCTGCGTCTTCGCCGGGCTGCGCCACGATGCGCATGACGCAGCGGTCCATGCTACCGGCGCGGCAGGTCTCTCCGCAACCTGTCACCGGAACGGGAGTAAGAACCTGGGTAGACCAGTCATGGACAGGACCCGGGCTGCGTGGGTAGATTGACGGATGGGACGAGGCGCGACGGCGCGCGTGCGGCCGGGAACGAGGCGCGACGGCGTGCGTGCGGCCGGGGACGAGGCGCGACGGCGTGCGTGCGGCCGGTGCCGGTCGCAAGCGCGCGAAGACCATCATCATGCGTGAGGCAGAATCGATGAGAGACGGCAAGAGCCCGGTTCGGTTCGGCAGACCGGCGGCCTGGTTGGGATTGCTGCTGCTGGCAGGGGTGCTGTTGCCCGCGGGCTGCGGGCGCGAATCGGGGCCGCCCAACGTCCTGGTCGTGGTGCTGGATACGGTGCGCGCCGACGCGGTCGGTCCTGGGGGTGTCGACAGCCTGTGGTCAGGCATGACGCCTCACCTCGACAGCCTGGCCACCCGGGCGGCGGTCTACACGAATGCCTGGTCCTGCGCGCCCTGGACGGTGCCTTCCCACGCCACGCTCTTCACCGGCCGGCTGCCCGCCGAGCACGGATGCACCTGGGCCCGCACGCAGCTCGCCAACGGCGTGCCCACGCTGGCCGAGCGCATGGCGCAGGCCGGCTATGCCACGGCCGCCTTCTACAGCAACCCCTGGCTCTCCGATCGCGCCACGGGCCTCCTACGGGGGTTCGCAGTGCGCTCGGAGTCGAAGATCGGCGGGCTCGACGATCTGACCTCTCCCGAGGGGGACCAGGGCGGACGGCGCACCTTGCGCAACCTGGCCGCCTGGCTGGGGGCCAATCGGGGCGGCCGGCCCTTCTTCGTGTTCGTCAACCTGCTCGAAGCGCATCTGCCCTACAATCCTCCCGGAGAGGTCCGCCAGCGGCATCTGGCCGACCTGGCACCCAACGCACACGTGCCGATCGCCCTGGGCCACGAGTACAACGCCGGGAAGGTCCCCGAGGACCTGATCGATTGGCGCACGATCCGGCGGCTCTATGGCGGCGACGTCTTCACCTCCGACTGGCTCTTGGGCGACCTCCTGAGCCTGCTCGACGAGCGGGGGCTGGCGGAGAACACCGTGGTGATCGTGACGTCCGATCACGGCGAGAATCTGGGCGATCACGGGTTGATGGAGCACCAGTTCTCCCTGCACGAAACACTGCTCCACGTCCCGCTGGTCGTCTACGATCCCCGCGGCAGGCTGCCCGCCGGCTCGAACGATCGGCCGGTGCAGCTTACCGATCTGTTTCCCTCCGTCCTCGACCTGGCCGGCGCTGCGCCGGCCTTCCACGGTCTGCCCTATGCACGATCGCTGCTCGTTCCCCCGGCTCCGGACGAGATGGCGCGGCCGCTCTTCGCGGAATACACCGGACCCAGGTCGGGTCTGCTGAGACTGATGGCCAAGCTCAACCCGGATGCCGACGTCGATAGCCTGGGCCGGTCCCTTCGCTCGGTGCGCGTCGGAGAAGAGCGGCTGACGATCGGCTCGGACGGATCGATGCAGCTCCACGACCTCGCGCTCGACCCCGACCAGGCCGCGGACCTCTCGGCGGCCCGGCCCCAGGCGACCGCGCGCCTGCGCGAGCTGCTGGCGCAGATCGCAATGATCGGTCAGGAGAAGCCGCAACGCGAGGAGGCGCCGCTGGACTCGGCCACCATCCGGCAGCTCGAGTCGCTGGGCTACATCCGCTAGGCGGCCGCTGTCTTGCGCCGCGTCCCCGCATGTGGTGAACTCCGCGCACATCCACGACACATCCACGGGCGGTGCGCAAAGGGGGGTAGGGTGGTTCCCGATCTGGAGTCGTTCGCGGGCCGGCGCATTCTCGTGCTCGGCGACGCCATGCTGGACCACTACATCTGGGGCGAGGTGAGCCGCATCTCGCCCGAGGCGCCAGTGCCGGTGGTCAAGGTGCAGCGCGAGAGCCACCGGTTGGGCGGCGCGGCCAACGTGGCCCACAACATCCGCTCGCTCGGCGGCCACGTCGCCTTGGTGGCCGTGATCGGGAAGGACTTGGGCGGCCGACAGATCGGCCATGTGTTGCGCGAGCGCAAGATCCCCACCGACTACCTGGTGGTTTCCGAGGATCTGCCCACCATCAAGAAGACCCGTGTGGTGGCGCGCAGCCAGCAGGTGGTGCGGATCGATCGCGAGGAGGTCCGCGAGGTCGATGGCGAGCTGTTCGCCGCGCTCTCGGAGCGGATCGCCCTGGTGCTGCCGACGGTGGAAGCGGTGCTGATCTCCGACTACGGCAAGGGTGTGGTGTCGCGCGATCTTCTCGAGACCTGGCTGCCCCGCTTTCAGGAGGCGGGACTGCCGGTGTGTGTCGACCCCAAAGAGACGCACTTCCATCACTACCGGGGGGTGACGGTCCTGACGCCGAACCTGAAGGAGGCCTCCTTCGCCGCCGGGCGCCCGATCCGCGACGCCGAGTCGCTCGAGGACGTGGGTCGCCGGCTCCTGCGGGGGCTGAGGGCGAAGAACCTCCTGATCACGCGCGGGGAAGAGGGCATGTCGCTGTTTCGGCGGCGGCGCCCCACGCTGCACATCCCCTCGGTGGCCAGCGAGGTGTACGATGTCACCGGGGCCGGCGACACCGTGGTCAGCACGCTGGCGATGGGGCTTGCCGCAGGTCTGGCCATCGAGGATGCCACCCTGGTCGCCAACCATGCCGCCGGCCTGGTGATCCGCGAGATCGGCACGGCCACGACCAGCGTGGCCGAGATCATGGCCAGTCTGCGCACCGGCGCGGTCGCACTCGAGGCCGCATCGGGAAAGGGGGTCGTCCGTGCGACTGGAAGCGACCGGAGCCGCTGAACGGATCTTCGATCCGCCCTCGCTGCTCCGCACGCTGCATCCACTGCGCACCGCGGGCCGCGTAGTGGTCTTCAGCAACGGCTGCTTCGATCTGCTCCACGCCGGCCACGTCGCTCTGCTCGAGGCCGCCCGCGCCCATGGGGACCTCTTGGTCGTGGGCCTCAACTCCGACGCATCCATTCGGCGCCTGAAGGGCCGCGGCCGGCCTCTGATGCCCCAACTGGCGCGGGCGGTCCTGCTGGCCTCGCTGCGTTGTGTGGACTATGTCGTTGTTTTTGAAGAAGATACGCCACGAGAGCTTATCGAGGCGTTGCTTCCCGACGTGCTGGTCAAGGGCGCCGACTACCCGTTGGACCAGATCGTCGGCCGCAAGGCGGTGGAGGCCGCCGGCGGCCGCGTAGTGCGGGTGCCGTTGGTCGAGGGCTTCTCGACGACCGGCCTCCTGAAGAGGATCGGCACGCTGGCGGCCGAGGAGCCGTAGCACTCGGCCGGTACACCAGGCGCGGGGCGCCACCCGCCGGCGCGGCGGCCGGTGTTCCCAAGCTCGGGACCTCACCGACCGGTGCCCCCGGCCTCAGGCCCCCCGGCCTCAGGCCCCCCGGCCGGCGCTCTGCCCGAATCCCGCGCCGGGCAAGGTTTTGACACCTGTGGTGACCATCTGCTATCCTCCTACCCTTTGTATTCTGGTGCCAACCGTTGCGACCTCCCCTCCGGCGGTCCGCCCCGGCGGATTCGCAGGGGGGTGAGCTTCCCGGCCGGCGGCGCGCCCGCGTGGGCAGGATGTCCGGGTGGATGAGGGGTCGCAGCGTGTCGCCCTCTTGACTCCAGAGGGCGGGAACGCCGGACGTGGACCGACCTCCCCGTCCGGTACCCAGTTGCTTTGGAGGAGCCATGCAAGCGAAGCGCAGACGAGTCGTCATCCTTGGTGCGGGCGGCAGAGATTTCCACAACTTCAACATGGTCTACCGCAACGATCCCTCGGTCGAGGTGGTGGCGTTCACCGCGGCGCAGATTCCCGGCATCGACAAACGGGTGTATCCGGCCGTGTTGGCCGGGGAGCACTATCCCGAGGGGATCCCGATCGTTCCCGAGGAGACGCTGCCGGATCTGGTCGCCAGGGAGCGGATCGACGAGGCCGTGCTGGCCTACTCGGATCTCTCGAACGAGGCGGTGATGGCCCGCGCCGCCTGGGTGAACGCGCTGGGGCCGCACTTCACCCTCTTGGGTCCCGCCGCCACGCAGGCGCCCAGCAGTAAGCCGGTGATCGCCGTGCTGGCGGTGCGCACGGGGTGCGGCAAGAGCCAGACTTCACGACGCATCTCGAGTCTGCTGAGGGATATGGGCCGGCAGGCCGTCGCCGTGCGCCATCCCATGCCCTACGGCGACCTGGCCAAGCAGGGCGTGCAGCGCTTCGCGTCGATCGAGGATCTGGCCAGCCACCAATGCACCATCGAGGAGATGGAGGAGTACGAGCCGCACATCGTCAACGGCACGGTCTGCTTCGCGGGCGTCGACTACGAGGCGATCCTGCGCGAAGCGGAGAAGGAAGCCGACGTCGTGATCTGGGACGGCGGCAACAACGACATGGCCTTCTTCAAGCCGGACCTGACGATCACGGTCGTCGATCCGCACCGGCCGGGGCACGAGCTGGCTTACTACCCGGGACGCACCTGTTTCTTGCAGGCCGACGTCATCGTGATCAACAAGGTCGAGTCGGCGGATCTGGCCGGCATCGAGCGTGTGCGGGAGAGCATTCGGAGGTACAATCCCCGCGCCACGGTGGTGGAAGCCGCATCACCGGTGACGGTCGACCATCCCGACGCGATTCGCGGCAAGCGGGTGCTGGTGGTCGAGGACGGGCCGACGCTCACGCACGGCGGCATGAAGTACGGCGCCGGCGTGATCTGCGCCCAGAAGTACGGCGCGGCCGAGATCGTGGATCCGCGCCCCTATCTGGTGGGGGAACTGGCCGAGACCTTCGAGATCTATCCGGAGATCGGCAACATCCTGCCGGCGATGGGCTACGGCGAGCAGCAGGTTCACGACCTGCAGGCAACGATCGCCAAGACCGATTGCGACGCCGTGGTGATCGCGACCCCGATCGACCTGCGCCGCATCGTCGAGGTCTCGCAGCCCAGCGCGCGGGTGCGCTATGAGTTGCAGGAGATCGGCCAGCCGACGCTGGAAACGGTCCTGAAGGAGTTCCTGAACCGAAGCTAGATTGAGGGGGGGGCGCCCGCGGCGACCCCGCGGGCGGCGCTCCGGGCAAGGGCGATCGTGCGGCGCCTGGGACGAAGCCCGTGCCGCCGGGGAGTCCGAGCGAAAGGAAGGTGGCCCGTGAACATCCACGAGTACCAGGCCAAGGAGATCTTCGGTCGCTACGGCATCCGCGTGCACGGCGGCAGGGTATGCCGCAACGTGGACGAGGTGCTGGAAGCGGCGCAGGAGCTGGGCGGCCGTGTGGTGGTGAAGGCCCAGGTGCACACGGGCGGTCGCGGGAAGGCCGGGGGCATCAAGCTGGCCGAGAACGCCGAGGAGGCCGCGGCCAAGGCCCGGGACATCTTCGCGCTCACGATCAAGGGTTTTCCGGTGCACAAGATCTTCGTGACCCCGGCGGCGGAGATCGGCCATGAGTACTACGCCGCGGCCCTGCTCGACCGCGATGCGGGGCTGCCGATGATGATGGTCAGCCGTGAAGGCGGCATCGACATCGAGCAGGTCGCGGCCGAGACGCCCGAGAGGATCCACAAGCTGCACTTCGACCCCGACCAGGGCCTGCGCCCGTTCCAGGCGCGGCAGCTCGCCCACCGGATCGAGCCCGACGGGGCCAAGGCGGTGGCGCTGGCGGGCGTCTTGGTGCGTCTGGCCCGGGCGTTTCTGGGCACCCACGCCTCCTTGGCCGAGATCAACCCCCTGGTCGAGTTGGCCGGCGGAGGGTTCCTGGCCCTGGACGCCAAGATCAACATCGACGACAGCGCCGTGGCGATGCGGGAGGATCTGCAAGCGCTGCGCGACCCGGACGCCGCCGAGACCCACCAGGAGAAAGCCCGCCAGATGGGGCTGTCCTACATCCCGCTCGACGGGACGATCGGCTGCGTGGTCAACGGCGCCGGCCTGGCGATGGCCACCATGGATCTGGTCAAGCACTTCGGCGGTGAGCCGGCCAATTTCCTGGACATCGGGGGCAGCTCGAGTCCGGAGAAGGTGGTGACGGCGCTCGAGATCATCACGGCCGACAAACGGGTCGAGGCGATCCTCTTCAACATCTTCGGCGGCATCACGCGTTGCGATCACGTGGCCCAAGGCATCGTAACCGCCCTGGAGCGCATCACCATCAAGCTGCCGATCGTCGTGCGCCTGACCGGCACCAACGAGGCCGAGGGGCGCGAGATCCTGGAGCAAAGCGGCCGGGCGATCTTCGCCGCCACCATGGAGGAGGCGGTTCAGGAGGCGATCCGTCGCACACGCGGGCAAGGGTAGGCGTGATCCGCTGGACGCGTGGTCAAGCGGGGGGGCGATCCGCCCCGCGCGCGGGCAAGCGTAGGGAGGAAGACCGGTGAGCATACTGATCGATGAGAAAACGCGCGTTCTCGTCCAGGGCATCACGGGACGCGACGGGTCCTTTCACGCTCGGGCCATGCGGGACTACGGGACGCAGGTCGTGGGCGGCGTCACCCCAGGCAAGGGCGGGACGCACGTCGACGAGATGCCGGTCTTCAACACCGTCGCCGAGGCGGTGGAACGGACCGGAGCCGATGCGTCGGTCATCTACGTGCGGGCGCCGTTCGCGCCCGATGCGATCCTGGAGGCGGCTCACGCGGGCATCAAGCTGGTGGTGACGATCAGCGAGGGCGTGCCGGCGCTCGAGATGGCGCGTGTGCTGGAGGAGGTGACGCCCCTGGGGACGCGCGTCGTCGGCCCCAACAGCCCGGGGCTGATCAGTCCGGGCAAGTGCAAGATCGGGATCATGCCGGGGCAGATCCACACGCCCGGACCGATCGGCGTCGTCTCGCGCAGCGGCACGCTCACCTACGAGATGGTCTGGCAGCTCACGCAGCACGACCTGGGCCAATCGACCGCCATCGGGATCGGGGGCGATCCCATCATCGGGACCGGCTTCCTGGATGTCCTGCGTCTCTTCAAGGAGGATCCCGAGACCCGCGGGGTGGTGCTGATCGGCGAGATTGGAGGTTCGGCGGAGGAGGAAGCAGCCGAGTACATCTCGCGGGAGATGGGCAAGCCGGCCGTCGCCTTCATCGCCGGGCGCACCGCGCCGCCGGGAAAGCGGATGGGTCATGCCGGCGCCATCATCGCGCGCGGCAAGGGCACGGCGGATGAGAAGATCAAGGCGCTGGAAAAGGCCGGCATCGCGGTCGCCCGGGTCCCCTCGGAGATCGGACCGCTGATGAAGCAGGCGCTGGGAATGCGCTGAGAGCCTTGGCGTGAAGAAGCCGCCCTGGGAGCGCGCCAGGGAAGCCGAGGGTCGCAGGGTCTGCGCCGGCGGCGCCGTGCGATGCGAGGGACCACGATGGAACAGACCTTCACGATGATCAAACCCGATGCGGTGGCGCGCGGCGAGACCGGGCGGATCCTGGCGCGCATGGAAGCCGACGGCTTCCGGATTCGGGCGCTCAAGATGGTGCATCTGAGCCCCGAGGAGGCCCGGAGCTTCTATCACGTGCACGCGGGGAAGCCCTTTCTAGACGCCCTGGTCACATACATTTCGGGGGGACCCATCGTGGCCGCCGTCCTCGAGCGCGAAGACGCGGTCGCCGCGCTCCGCCGTCTCGTGGGCGCCACCGACCCGGCCGAGGCCGAGGCCGGGACCCTGCGCCGCGAGTTTGGTGTGGACAAGAGCCACAACGCTGTTCACGCTTCGGATGCGGCGCAGACGGCGGCCGAGGAGATCGCCTTCTTCGGGCTCAGCCACAGACGCGATGCGGGTCGCTGAGAGGCGCGGGCGCAGCCGGGATCCGCGCGCCTAGCCGGGATCCGCGGGCGCAGCCCGACCTCGCGGCGGGAGCGGAGGATTGCAGGCATGGTCGCGCGACCGGCCCTGACATTCGGGCTTCAGGAGCTGCGCGAGGGGGTGGCCCAGTTTCGCGAGCGGCTCTCGTGCGCAGAATTGGAGCTGAACGGCGAAGAGCTGGGGATCCGAGATCCCCTCGCGCTGGATTTGGAGATCTCGCGCGTGCGCGACGAGGTTCGCATCCGCGGCAGCATCTCCTATTCCGTGGAGCAGGCCTGCGTGCGGTGTCTCGAGCCGGCGCATGCCGATGTGACGGCGATGTTGGATGTGGTCGTCCGACCCTTCGACACCGACGAAGACGCCGATGACGAGCCGCCCGATGGGATGCTCTATCACGACGGTGAGACCTTGTCGTTGGCCGAGGAGGTGCGCCAAGCGATCCTGGTCGAGTTGCCGTCGACGCCGCTGTGCCGTCCCGACTGTCGCGGCCTCTGTCCGCGCTGCGGGGGCAACCTGAACCAGGAAGGTTGCCGGTGCAAGACCGGGGAACGCGTCGATCCCCGTTGGCGCGCGCTGGCGGCGCTCAAGGGCGGCGACGCGGATCGGACGGGCGAGCCGAAGAGCTCAGAGCCGCCCGCGGGCGATTCCCGGAGGCCGGACGAGGAAACGTAGCGCGCGCGCCGGCCGCACCGTGAGAGGTCACGGGCCGGGCACGCGATTCCCTTGATGCAATTGATGCAATCAGCAATCAGCAACAAGCAAGAAGGCGAAACGGACCGAAAGGAGTAGACGATGGCCCTGCCCAAGAGACGGCACTCCCATCAGCGAAAGAACAAGCGGCGCTCGCAGTGGAAGGCCCGCCGGCCGACCACGATCGCCTGCGGGCATTGCGGACAGCCGAAGCGGCCCCATCGCATCTGCACGAACTGCGGGTACTACAAGGGCGAAGAAGTCCTGCTGGTCAAGTCGTAGCCCTCGCCGGCTCGCCTCTGGAGGCGCGGGATGAACGACCAGCGCACCATCCGCATCGCCCTCGACGCCATGGGCAGCGACGTCGGTCCCGACGTCGTCGTGCAGGGCGCGGTGGCAGCGGCCCGTCACATGGGTGATCGGCTCCAGATCATCCTCGTGGGGGATGAACGTCCCATCTGGCGTGCGCTGGAAAAGGAAGATGCCGGGCTGCTGCCCATTTTCGTGGTGCACGCACCCCAGCGGGTCGAGATGGGCGAGAAGGCGCAGCGGGCCTTTCGCACCAAGCCCAACTCCTCGATCGCGGTCTGTGCCGACCTCGTGCGCAGCGGTCGCGCCGAGGCGCTGGTCAGCGCCGGCAACACGGGTGCGGTGGTGACCACCTCACTGCTTTCGCTGGGACGGATGCGCGGCATCAAGCGTCCGGCGATCGCCAGCATGTTTCCGACCAGCGAGGGGCCCTGTGTCATCCTCGACGTAGGGGCGAATGCCGATGTGCGTCCCATTCACCTGTTCCAATTCGCGGTGATGGGCAGGATGTACGCACACCTGGTCCTCGGCATCGACAACCCGCGGGTCGGACTGCTCAACATCGGTGAAGAGCCCGGCAAGGGCAACGCCCTCTCCCAGGCGGCGCACCGCATGCTGGCCGACGCCCGGGACGAATTGCACTTCATCGGCAATGTGGAGGGACGCGACATCTTCGAAGGTCGTGCCGACGTGGTCGTCTGCGACGGATTCACCGGCAACGTCATCCTCAAACTGGCCGAGAGCATCGTGAGCGTGGGCTCGCGCATGATCCGGCGCGAGATGCGCCGCCAATGGCCGGCGATGGCCGGAGCGCTGCTGATGAAGCCCACCCTCCGCGGGCTGATGCACCGACTCAACTACGAGGAGTACGGGGGGGCCCTGCTGTTGGGCACCCGGGGGATTTGCGTCATCGGCCATGGCAGGTCCACCGCGCGCGCCATCCGCAACGCCGTTGCGGTGGCCTCCCGCTCGGTGCGCAGCGGGCTCGAGGCGGCCATCACGCGCGCGGTGGAGAGCACCAGCGCCCCGCCGCTCAAGGCCGCCGTGGGGGGCGATACCGGGACCGTGGCCGACTCGAGCTGAGCGGCCCCTGGAGTTCGAATCCTAACGCTCTGAACCCGTTAGGGCGGGCCTGGCGTCGGCGGCCTCCGGACGGTCAACGTGACGACCGGCCCCGGGACCGGGGTCGAGCGGGGCGAGAGCCGGACGTAGCGGCGCGGGGTGCGGCCGGCGCTTCCCGAAGACGGCGGATCGGCGGGCGAATGGGCGCGGCGGGCGCACCCGCCAGCGCCTCCCCGCACAGCCCAAAGCGCTTGCATTGGTGTGCCATCTCAGGTTATAGGGTTGTCACTTAATGGAGTCATGGAGACATCACACCCCGATGCCCCGCCGCGGATCGGGGTGTGTGCAATCGGCCGCTGGGTCGCGGACCTCGCCGCGACTCCTGCCGCGGCCGGCCTCCTGATGCAGAAAGGAAGCCCGGGAAGGGAATTCGATGAAGGCGCTCCTTTTCCCCGGTCAGGGTTCCCAGGCGGTCGGGATGGGCAAGGACCTCTACGAGCGGTTCGATGCCGCCCGACGCGTGTTCGAGCAGGCGGACGAGATTCTGGGCGTGGATCTCACGCGCCTGATGTTCGAGGGTCCGGAAGAGACCCTGCGCGAAACCCGCAACGCCCAGCCGGCGATCCTGACGCACTCTCTGGCGACATGGGTCGCTCTGGAGGAGCCGTGGGAGCCGGATGACCTGTTGGCGGCGGGGCACAGCCTGGGCGAGTATTCCGCTTACACGGTGGCCGGCGCGCTGAAGTTCGAAGATGCGCTGCGCATCGTGCGCCGGCGCGGCGAGCTGATGCATGAAGCCGGCTTGGCGAATCCGGGCACGATGGCGGCCGTGATGGGCGCCGACCTCGAAACGGTCAAGTCGGCCTGCGAGGCGGTGGCGGGACGGGTCGGTCCGGCCAACATCAACTCGCCGGGTCAGCTCGTCATCTCGGGTGAGAAGGAGGCGGTGGCTGCGGCCGGGGCCCTGCTCAAGGAGCGGGGGGCCAAGCGGGTGATCGAGCTCAACGTCAGCGGCGCGTTCCATTCGCCGCTCATGGAACCGGCGGCGGCGGGTTTGCGCGAAGCGATCGATCAGGCTCAGATCCGCGATGCGGCGTTCCCCGTCTACGCCAACGCCTCGGCCAAGCCGGTGACGGAGGCCCAGGCCATCGGGAACTCCCTCGTGCGACAGCTCTTGAGCCCCGTGTTGTGGGAGCCGACGTTGCGCGCTCTGATCGAGGGCGGCGCCGACGGCTTCGTCGAGATCGGCCCCGGGCAGGTCCTGAAGGGCCTGCTGCGCCAAACGGACCGTTCGCTCGAATGCGTCACCCTCGGCAACGCCGAGGAAGTGCAGGCGTTCAAGGAAGGGATGATGTAGAGAATCCGGAGGCCGGGGGAGGCCTTGGGATCCGCAATCGGCCTTGCTGTAGAAGGAGGATTGTAGCGATGGAGAACCATGAAGAGAAGGTCCGCGAGATCATTGTCGAGCAGCTCGGTGTGACGCCCGATCAGGTCAAGCCGGAGGCCTCCTTCATCGATGATCTCGGCGCAGATTCCCTGGACACGGTCGAGCTTGTGATGGCCTTTGAGGATGCCTTCGGCATCGAGATCCCCGACGAGGACGCGGAGAAGATGCAGCGCGTCGGCGACGCCATCGACTATCTGATGAAGAAGCTCGCCGAGAAGGCCTAGGGTCCCGGCCCACGCGCTCGGCCCCGGCCCTGGTGGACCGGGCGGCGGGACCGTACATGGCGAAAGGACCTGAGCAGATGAAAAGGCGTGTCGCAATCACCGGGATGGGCGTGGTCTCTCCGGTCGGGAACGACTTGGCCTCGGCGTGGAGCAATCTCAGCGAGGGACGCACGGGCATCGGCGCACTGACCCGCTTCGACTCCGGGCCCTTCGAAAGCCGTGTAGCGGGCGAGGTCCGCAACTTCGATCCGACGCAGTTCATCGATCGCAAGGACGTTCGCCGCACCGACCGTTTCGTCCAGTACGCCTGGGTGTCGGCCCTCGAAGCGTATGCCCAGTCAGGCCTCAACGCGGAGACGTGGAATCCGACGCGGGCCGCGGTCATCATCGGTTCAGGCATCGGCGGCATCGAGACGCTCGAGGCGCAACATCAGGTTCTACTCAGTCGCGGACCCAGTCGGGTGAGCCCCTTCTTCGTCCCGATGATGATCTCCGACATGGCGAGTGGACAGCTCTCGATCGCCTTCAACGCCAAGGGTCCCAATTTCTGCACCGTCTCGGCCTGCGCTTCCGGTGCCCACGCGATCGGTGAGGCCTATCGCCTGATTCGGAACGATCTCTCCGACCTGGCCGTTTGCGGGGGGGCGGAATCGCCGCTGACCCCGTTGGCGCTGGCGGGTTTCTGCTCCATGAAGGCCCTGACGACGCGCAATGACGAGCCCGAGCGGGCGAGCCGCCCCTTCGATCAGGAGCGCGACGGCTTCATCATGGCCGAAGGGGCCACGACGCTGATCCTGGAGGAGTGGGAATGTGCCCGCCGACGCGGCGCGAACATTCTGGCCGAGCTGATCGGCTACGGATCGACGGCCGACGCCGGGCACGTGACCGCCCCCGATCCCGAGGGGGACGGCGCGGCGCGGGCGATGGAGCTGGCGCTCAAGGACGCGCAGATCAGCGCGGATGACGTGGACTACCTCAATGCTCACGGAACGTCCACGCCCTTGAACGACAAGTACGAGACCAAGGCGATTCGCAGGGTCTTTGGGGCCCGCGCCAAGTCGCTGCCGGTCAGCTCGACCAAGTCGATGACCGGCCACCTGCTGGGGGCTGCGGGCGCCATCGAGATGTTGGCCTGCGTGCAGGCCCTGCGCACGGGCGTGATCCCGCCCACAATCAACTACGAGCACCCCGATCCGGAGTGTGATCTCGACTACGTGCCCAACGCGGCCCGCCGTCAACAGATCGAGGTCGCGTTGTCGAACTCGCTGGGATTTGGAGGACACAACGTCACCCTGCTGGTGCGCGCAGTGTGATGGCGACGGGGGTGGCCACCGGTGCCAAGGGTGGCCACCCCCGTCATCAGCCAGACTTCCGCCGGCATGGCTGACGCTGCGATCCTGGTCGCGGTCGTTCGTGGGTCAGGCATGCGCATCCTCGCAACCATCCAGAGGCGGTTGGCTCGGCTCCTGGGGGGCCGGCGGCCGCTGCCGCCTTTCGCCACTTCCGACGACGTGGCCGAGGTCCTGCGCGCGAGCCAGCGACACTTGGGTGTCCGCTTCCAGAACGAAGCCCTGCTTCGTCGTGCGCTCACGCACCGCTCGTTCTTGGGCGGCGAGGTCGAGAACCTGCCCGAATCGAACGAACGGCTCGAGTTCCTCGGCGATGCGGTCCTCGAGCTGGTCGTCATCGAGCATCTCTTCCGTCGCTATCCGCAGGACCGTGAGGGCGAGCTGACCCAGAAGAAGTCGCTGCTCGTAAGCAAGTCGGTGCTGGCCGATCGGGCCGAGGCCATGGGCCTGGGCCGTTACCTTCTGCTTAGCCCCGCGGAGCGTGACTCGGGGGGCGCCGAACGGCGTTCGATTCTGGCCGATGCGTTCGAGGCGCTCCTGGGGGCGGTCTACCTGGATCAAGGCATCGTCGCGGCCCGGGGAATGGTGATCCATTGGTTGCTGCGCGAGAGCGACCGCATCCTGCGCGACACCGAGAAGCAGAATTTCAAGAGTCTCCTGCAGGAACGGGTCCAGGCCAGCCAGCGCGTCCATCCTCGCTACCGGGTGCGCCGCGAGGAGGGACCGGACCACCAGAAGAGCTTCACCGTCGAGGTCGTCGTGCGCGGTCGCGTGCTGGGAGTGGGTCGCGGGGCCAACAAGAAAGAGGCCGAGCAACACGCCGCCCGCCAGGCGCTCGAGTCGGAGGAGCTGGCGAAGATGATCGACGCCGAGTAGCCCGACCGACGTTGGAACCCGACCGACGCTCGCGCCCGAGCCGACGTTGGAACCCGACCGACGCTCGCGCCCGGGCCGATGTTCGATCCCCGCCACGCCCAAGCCCGGGCGGATGCGTCGGGCGCCGCGCCGCGCGGGGACACCTCAGCCCCGGCCCCAGCCCCACCCTCAGCGCGAAGCCCGGGCTACTGCAGACGGAAACCGGCTGTCAGCAGAATGCGGCGCTCGTCGACCTGCTCGGAGACCCCGCCGCCTTCGCGCGTGAAGGAGCCCGTCGCGAAGGCGATGTCGGCCGTGAGCGACTGCTCGAGCAACACGCCCAAGCCGGCGGTGAAGTAGGTGCGCTGCGGATCGTAGTCGGCGGCCGCGTAGACCGGCTCGGCGGCGGCGGAGATGTCGGTGAACACCACGTCGTAGGGTACCGGCTCGTAGGCGAAGCCGCCGCGCAATCGCAGACCTGCTCCGGGCTGGATGTCGAGCAGGTACTCGGCCCCCACGTGCAGCTCCACCGTCCGGCGATAGGCCAACTCGCGCCGACCGTCCTGCGCCAGGTAGCGCATGGGCCCCTCGTAGTCGATCTGGGTCCAGTCGGTGAAGCGGACGTCGGCGGTCACCATCAACCGTCGCCAGAAGGCGGCCAGACCACCCCCGAAGCTGAAGGGCAACGTCATCTCCTCTTCGGCGAAGAGCGGCTCGCCCTCGGCGTCGGTCTGCTCAGTCTCCATGTTAATCCAACGGGGCAGGTCGAGCGTCATGCCGAGCCGTCCCCATTGACCCAGGCGGGCCATCGCCCCCAAGGAACCCGTGTAACCGGTCACATCGGTTTCCACGACGCTGTGGACATCGAAGTACTCGTTCTCGAACGTCCAGTCCTGAAAGAAGGACCCACTGATCCAGGTGGCGCGAAATCCCAGGGAGAGGATGGGGCTCACGTCGACCGCGTAGCCGAAACTCCATTCACCCACCGAGCCTTCGTCGAACACCGTCTCGTCGACGTCCCGGGTGGCTCGGGGCCCGCTGCGCACATACTCCCGATCCATGATGTAGGGCAGACTGTATCCCAAGCCGATCACCATGCTGCCGCGATAGGTGGGGAACGGGTAGACGAAGCCCAACGAGCTCACGCGGGTGCGGGTCATGTCGGCCCGCGCCTCCCGCCCAGCGTCTTTGTTGGTGTGCTCGACGTGGCGATCGATCAGCCCGCCCGAGAACTCGATGCGCGTGACCCGCGCCAGTCCGGCCGGATTGTACCGCAGGGCGGCGGCGTCGTCCGAGAGGGCCAGGTAGGCGCCGCCCAGACCCAGCGCGCGCGCATGGGTGCCAACGTCGCGCGTCATCGGAAGCTCGGGGACCCACAGGTCCTGTTGGGCGCTCACGCGGGACGCCAGCGCCCAGAGACAGAGCACCATGAGCACTAGCTTGGGCAACAGCCGACGCGGTTCATCCATGATCGTTCCGTCCTTACGAATGGGTTCTAGGTGCTAGCGGCGGATCGAACGCCCGCTCGAGGGCAGCGTCTTCGGTTTGGGCTCTTCGGCCTTCTGGCTCTCTTCGCTGGGTGAGGGCTCGGTGGCGCCCACGCCGGGTGCGACCGGCACGGACGGCGGACTGGCGCTGCCTCCGCTCGGACCCGGGATCGGCGTGGGATTGCGCTCGATGTCGCTTCGGGGGACCGCCTCCACACTCTTGTCCAGATCCCTGGGCACGAGCCCCCAGGAGAGCCGGCGGTTGCGGTGCTCGGATGGGGCGGGAGAGCCGCTCGGCTCTTCGCCCGCTTCTCCCGCGCCCCCACCGCTCACGCCGGGGGGCGTGGGCTCCCAGGTCCAGTCGATCCACCAGGGGGAGGCGTAGTAGTTGATCCACGGGGTGGAGGAGTAGGAGTAGTACTCCACCCAGGGCCGGTGGTGGGAGATCTGCTCGCCGGCCGCCGTGTGGCACCGCAGGCACTCGCCCGTGTACTCGGACATGGCGACCTCGCTGCTGGGGTGGTGCAGCATGGTGTAGCAGCCGGATAGGAGGAGGGTCGCGACGACAACCGCCGCAATCGTGGCGGCAGGGTGTCCCCGCAAGCGATGTACGGCGGGACGGTTTGCGACCATCCTGGGTTCTCCTGCGTCCATGGGCCCAGTATACGGACCATTCCGGTGGCCTGTCAAAACCGAGGAGGCCCCCCAGACCACGTCGTGGGTGCTTTCCAGTCCGCACTGCGGCCGATCCCGCGCCGGCGGCCGGCGGATCGACCCGCCACCGTCCCCCCCGCGTGAAGGAGGAATCTCTCCGGTACCTGGGGGGGTAGAAGTCTGGTAGCCTCTGTCTGATACTACTCTTCGGCCGAAGGGATGTTCCCCTGACGGCCGGAGCAGGGGCCGTCGGGGGGTGGGACTCCCCGGGGAGGAACCGTTGCCGACAACAAGGATGCAGCAAGGCGCCCCCGCGCGGCGGCTCCGAGCGGCTGGGACCGCCGGCGTCTCCGGGCCGCGGGCGGCGGCGGGGTTGGCCGTGCTGGCCGTGCTGACCGCCGGCTTGCTGGCCCTGGCCGCCGGGTGCGCCTCGGGACCCCGACGACCGGCCGTGGAGACGGCCCCGGCGGAGCCTCCGCCCATCCGCTACGGTCTGGACCGGCCCTTGCCCAGCCTGGACCCGCGGGAGCTGACGGCCACGGTTCCCGAGTCCGTCAGCGTGCAGGCCGATCGCTGGACCCACTTCGCCCTGGGCTATCAGGCCGAGATGTCCGGCAACTGCAAGCTGGCGCTGCAGCACTACGCGCGCGCGGCCGAGAGCGAGGCCAACGATCCAGAGCTGCTGGCGCGGCAGGCGGCCTGCCAGCACGAGCTGCTGCACCACAAGGAAGCGGCCCGCATTGCGCGCCGGGTCCTGGATCTGGATCCCGATCACACCGAGGCGCTGTGGACCCTGGGCACGTCGCTGGTGGCTCTCGGGCAGTTGGGGGAGGCGCTCGGACCGCTCACCGACCTGCACGAGCTGCATCCAAGTCGTCGCAATCATCGGCTGCTAGCCAACATCTACGAGCGCATGCAGCGTTACGAGGAGGCGCTCGAGCACGTCGACGCCCTGGTGCGCATGACGCCGGGATCGCCCCACCTGCTGGAGCGGCGCGGGGGACTCTTGCTGAGGCTCGGGCGGCCCGAGGAAGCGCTGGAGGACTACTGGACCATCCTGGAGATCTCCCCCGAGTTCCCGGGCAACATCGAGAACATCGTTGCGATTTTGCAGAGGCTGGGCCGGGAGGACGAATTGCTTCGGCTCTACCGGACGCTGGCCGAGCGTCTGCCGCGACTCCAGCGACCCCGCTGGAAGCTGATCGAGATCCTGTTGTCCCGGGGCGAATGGGACCAGGCGGAGGAACAGCTCCGGACCCTGCGCCGCCTCCATCCCGAGGAAGGATTGCCGGCGCTGCAGCTCGGACTGATCGCCTATCGCCGGGGCGACGCGGAAACGGCCCTCGACCTGGTCGACGAAGCGTTGGAACTGGGCGTCGATCCCACACTGGCCTGGCGGTGGAAGATGCGAATCCACTTTGCCGAGGACGATTGCCGGCGAGCTCTGAGCGCGGCCGATTCGCTGGTCGACGTCGACTCCTCGGATGTCGAGGGTTGGCGCATCCGAGCCCTCTGCCTGGCTGAAATGGGCCGCCACGACGAAGCCCTTCGCTCGGCCGAATACTGGGGGGCCATCGACGAAGAGGCGGTCGAGCCCCTGTTGCTGGGCGCCGCGATATGCCGTGAGCAAGGTTCTCTGGAGCGGGGGCTCACCCTCCTGCAAACGGCCCGCGAGCGGGAGCCACAGGAGACGTCCATCGCCCTCGAGCTGGCCGCCATGCTGGATCTGATGGATCGGTCGGCCGACGCCCAGCGCATCGTCGAGGAGATCCTGGAGCGCGAGCCTGACTCCCCTGCGGCCCTCAACTTCCTGGGATACATGTGGGTAGAGCAGGGCATCCGACTGGCCGAGGCCGAGAAGCTGATCGCCCGCGCCCTGACCCACGAGCCCGAGAACCCGGCATTCCTCGACAGCCTGGGATGGCTCTGGTACAAGAGAGGCGATTTGGATCGGGCGGAGAAGTACTTACGACAAGCGGTGGAGAAGGGCGGCCGTCATCCCGAGATCTTCGCCCATCTGGCCGAAGTGCAGGTGCAGCAAGGCCGCCCCGAGGAGGCGACCAAGACCTTGGAAGCCGGATTGCAGTGGAGCCCTGAGAACCGTGAGCTGCGGGAGTTTCTCTTGAGCCTGGAAGGCGAGAGGTAGCCATGCCCGAGCGTGCCGAAGCTGGGCGCAAGTCCGACCAGCGGGAACCCGATTCGCAGCCCTGGGTAGAGACTGACGGATCGGACACATCACGTGCACCGGAGAAGAGGGTGGCGCAGAAGCTGGCGGATCTGCCCGACGAGGACCTCATGGAGCGCATCGTTGAGGGCAGCGAGGCCGCTTTTGCGCTGTTGGTGAAGCGCTATCAGGGCAAGGTCACGAACCTGGTTCACCGTTTCATCTACGACCGGGATCGGGCCGCCGAAATCGCTCAGGAGGTGTTTCTACGAGTCTTCCTGCACCGCAAGCGGTATCGGCGGAGCGGGAAGTTCAGCACCTGGATCTACACGATCGCCGTCAATCTCGCCAAGAACGAGATTCGTCGCAAGAGTCGGTTGAAGGGCGTGATGAGCCTGGACACGCTGCTCGAGGCGACGGGCGATTCGGGTGGGTTCCTCGCCGATGCGAGACCGGGGCCGGTCAGCAAAGCCCATCAGCATCAGGTCGAGGAGATCGTGATGGCGGCCATCCAGAAGCTGCAGCCAAAGTACCGCGAGGTCATCCTGCTGCGCGACGTGCAGCAGCTTACCTACGAGGAGATCGAGCAGGTTCTGGACATCCCGGGCGGAACGGTGCGTAGCAGGATCAACCGCGCCCGCAATGCGCTGAAGGAAATGCTGGAGCCCATCATCAAGAGGAGACCGGCTGAATGAACTGCAGCGAAGCCAAACGTCTGCTCTCGGCCTGCGTCGATCGCGACCTGACGTTCGAGCAGGAAGAGCAATTGCGCCAGCACCTGCGCGCGTGCACGGAGTGTGCCCAAGAGATGGCCGGCATGGAGCAGCTACAAGCGCTCCTGCGGGGCCTGCCCGAGACGCAACCAAGTGCCGATTTCTATGAGGCGGTGTGTCAGCGCATCGAGGCCGCCCGCGCCAACCCCACCGTTTTGAGCGCCCGCCCGCGCTTCTCCCTGGGCGAGTTCGTCCGGGGGGCGTTCGCCTCAGCCTGGCTCCGGCCGGCCGCCGGCGTGGCGTTGGGCTTGGCGATCGGACTGCTGGTCAACACCGGCTCGGCTCCGGAGCGGGGTCTGCCCGGTGTTCCGGACGGGAACCTCCCCGTGGCCGCCGTGGAGACGGATGGTTCCGGCGAGGATGCCGATGCGAGGGTCGCCGATCCCGCGATGATGGTGGCATCGTCCGGCAGCCCGCTGGCGGACCTGGATCTCAGCCATCTGGTTTCCAGCGACTCGACCCATGTGGAAGAGGAATATATCCTCGAACCGTTCGAGACCGATTCCCAGGGGCGTCCGGTGCGCCCGCGGATGATGCAACGCGTTTCTGGGGATCAGGATGTCTACATCACCTTCTAGACGTTCCAAGGCCGGCTTCGTGTGGGGGAACATGAGGGGCGCGGTTGCAGCCACGTTGGTCTTCGCAGTGATGCTGGTCGGCGGCGCCGGCGCCGCCCCCACCGGTGACCCACCTTCGCCGTACCACTGCTGGTTGGAGAAGGAGCTGGCCCAGCTCTACGAAGAGGTCAGTCCGGCGATCGTCAGCGTGGTCAGCTTCCGCCTGCAGGTCCGCACCGGCGGTGCGCAGACGGGCGTTTCCTACGTCCTGCACCGGCTGGTGGCCTCGGGCGTGGTCGTCGGGGCCCACGGTTGCGTGGTCGTCCCCGCTCGCGTCGCCCAACCCGGCGACAGCATCGTCGTGCATTTCCCGACCGGAAGCCGGATGGTGGCCCGCTACAAGGGGACCGATCCGGCGACCAACATCGCGGTCCTGAACCTTGCGGGGGAGGGACCGTTCCCCTATCTGGAGCCGCCGGAATCCGACGAGATCGTGCTGCCCGAGTGGGTGGCGGCGGTGGCCTACGGCAGATGGCGCGGTCCGCATCCCGGCTGGCCCTCCCTGACGCTGTCACAGAAGGCGTCGATCGAACGGTGGGAGACCCGCTTCGGGGACCACACCGGCGAGTTGTGGCGGCTGCACGCCCCGATCTCGCCCGGGAACCAGGGGGGCGCCCTGGTCAGTCTGAGCGGGAACTGGGTGGGACTGATCAGCGGGGCCATCTGGGGCGCCGAGGGCCCGTCCTATGCCGGTGGTCGCGGCACCGCCCGCCGGAGCAATCCGGGCAACGAGGAGGGGGTCATCGTGCCGGCCGCTGTTGTGGCGCGCGCGATTCGAGAGATCGAGTCCGGCAAGCGGGCCTCCAGCGGATTCCTGGGCGTGCGCACCGAGCCGGCGGGCCAGCCCGCCGCGGCCGGCAGCACGACCTCACGGGGCATCATCGTCTCCGAGGTGCTTCCGGAGAGCCCGGCGGCCCGCTACGGGATGCTGCCCGGCGACCGCATCTTGGCCTTCGACGGCAACCCGGTGAACAGCGTGAGCCAGCTCACGCGTCTGGTCCAGGGGGCCCGGCCGGGTGACGACGTGGTCCTGCGCATCGGGCGGGGTCAGACCGAGCTGGAGCTGGCGGTCTGTCTGGGTGACAGCAATGCTGCGGAGTTGTTCTTCAACATCCGCCGAGAGAACCTGAACGAGCGGCAGTCCTTGGAACGGGAGCTCCAGCGTCTGCGCATTCAGGAAGAGAAGATCAAGCGTAGCTTGAATCAGATGGGCTCGCTCTCCGATCGATCCTCCGGCTCTTGATTGACACCTCGATCCGCGCGCGAGCTCCCGATGATCCCGGTCCGGTCCCCGTGCCCGAGTCCCGATAACCCCGGTCCGGTCCCCCGTGCCCGAGTCCCCATGTCACCCGTCCCCAATCGCCAGATCCCCGGGCTGCCGGCCCACCGGTCCGTTGTTCGTCCAGGTCCGTGGCGGTGGGCACCGCTCGTCCGTCCTGGGCATCGGCGGGGAGCTCCCGCCGGATCCAGGAATGCTGGACGCGGGCGGTGGGCTGACCTACGTTCTACGTACGAGCAGCGAGGCTGGACTGGGCTGGAGCAAGGAAGCCACAGGGGGAATCGGATGCGGCGAGCAATGCGCGTTGCGGGGTCGGCAGTGGCGGTGCTGCTGGTGGCCATCCTGGTTTCGGGGTGTTCCGAGAGCTACGTCACGGCGGTCGGCCCGAACGGGGATGCTACCCTCTTCAGTGACTTCGCGATCGGCGACGATCGTCGCGACCTGGTGCGCGGCCTCCTCACGCAGAGGATCGAGACGCCGGTGCGTCCGGAGCGGGCCTTCCATCTCGACCTGTCCGACTCGACCGGGTTCCGCATGCGTCGCGACTGGCGGAACATCGTCTTCCTGGCAGACATGGGATCCGAGTCCTGGTCGGCCGGGATCTGTCGGGGAATCCTGAACGCCGCGGCCCACCGCGAGCTGGTTTCCCAGCCCGCGGGCTACGTCTTCGCGCAGGACACCTGGGCCGACGGCCAGACGGTGCTCTTCATCCACGCCGCCGACCGCGACGCGCTGGAGGAGATGATTGCGTCCGAGGGCGGTCGGTTGATCGACACCTTCCACGAATACGTCATCCAGGGCCTGCAGAAGACGCTCTACGTGAGCGGTGAGCAGACGGCGCTGGCCGAGGGGATTCGCCAGCGCCACGACTACCGGATTCGCATCCCGGCCGGGTTCTTCGTCGAAGAGCAGGCCGACAACCGCTTCGTGCGCATGAAGGAAGTTCTCGCCGACGGCGCGGTCATGTTCCTCTTCATCTACTATCAGCACCAGTTCTCCGACACGCTCGATGCCAACTTCTGTATGGCCCTGCGCGACACGCTGGCCGCAGTCTACTCGGGCGGCGACCGCATCGAGCACAGCCGGACCGTGGTTCGCGAACGGGAGTTCCAGGGACGCCCGGCGCTGGAAGTCTACGGGCTGTATCAGAACTACAACCCGCCCATGGGCGGCCCGTTCAAGACGATCTGCTTTCACGCGGCCAGGCGGTTCTACATGATCGATATGGCGGTTTTCAACCCGCCGGGAGAAAAACTGCCGCAGCTACGCATTCTCGAGGCGGTCGCGCGCAGCTTCGAACCGGTCGAGCCGAGCGGATGAGACCGGAGAGGATGCACCCCGCAATCCATTGCGCGATACGGAGTTGACGCGGCTGCTCTGGTTTGACAGACTCGGGGGTGTCTGGTAGCTTGGGGCCGGTCGGTCGTCAAGGCCGGCCGCACGGCGACATACGTGTGCTCGGAACCGAAGCCCCACGGGGCGCATTCAACTGGAGACTGGGTCGCATGGCATCGACGGCGGACTTCCGCAACGGTATGATCATCGATCTCGACGGCAACGCGATGCGGATCGTGGAGTTCATGCACGTGAAGCCGGGCAAGGGCGGGGCTTTCGTGCGCACGAAGCTGAAGAACGTCCTGACCGGTGCGGTCCTCGAGAGGACCTTCCGCGCCGGGGAGAAGGTCGAGGAGATTCGGCTGGAGCGCCAGGACGCGCAGTATCTCTACTCCGATGGAGACCTCTTCCATTTCATGGATGTGGAGACCTACGAGCAGTTCTCGATGGCAGCAGCGCAGGTGGGAGACGACGCCCGGTACATGAAGGAGAACGACCAGATCAAGATCCTCAACCGGGACGGCAAGCCCTTCCTGATCGAGCTGCCGCCGCATGTCACGTTGACCGTGGCCCAGACCGAGCCGGGCGTCAAGGGTGACACGGCGACCGGCGCGACCAAGCCAGCGGAACTGGAAACGGGGCTTACCGTTACAGTTCCACTGTTCATCGATGTCGGCGACCAGCTCAAGATCGACACGCGCACCGGGGAGTACTTGGAGCGGGTCAGCAGCGCCAAATAAGGCCGTGCTCCCGGAGGGCGGGCATCCTGGCATGACCGTCGCGGGGACACGGGTGGGAGGCGTGGGGCCATGCGAGTGGAAGAGATCAAGCGACTGATCGAGCTGGTGGAACAGAGCCGGATCGACGAGCTGGAAGTGCGCCGCTGGTGGAGCACGGTCCGCATCTCCAAGGTGCGCGCCAGCTCCAACGGGCGCGGATCCCACGAGGGCCGCTCCGGCAAGCCGACCCCGGACGCCGCGACCGTGCACGCGGCCGAGGTCGCGGAGACCGGACACGCGCCGCCGGCGGCACAGGCGCCGGCCGCCGTTCCCTCGCCGTCGGGCGGTGAGCAGGACGCCGCGGCGGGCGAGGGCCTCCAGTCGATCCCCTCTCCCATGGTGGGTACCTTCTACCGCTCGCCTTCTCCGACCGCCTCTCCCTATGTCGAAGTGGGGCAAAAGATTAGATCCGGGCAGGTGGTCTGCATCATTGAAGCGATGAAGCTGATGAACGAGATAGAGGCGGAGATCTCGGGCACGATCGCCGAAATCTTGGTGCAGAACGAGCAGCCTGTGGAGTTCAACCAACCTCTCTTCCTGGTCCGCCCGGACGTTTCGTAGTCCCGCCGGCGCGCCGGGACGAGTGTAACGGCGCGCGGCTTCTCATCCGCGGTGAACGGGCGCTTCGCAGCGCACCCGGGTGAAGATTGCGGACAAGCGGGCCAGAGGGAGCAAGCACGTGGACTTCCGCAAGATCCTCGAAGCCATGATGGAACGCAACGCCTCGGACCTTCACATCAAGGTCGGCAGCCGTCCCATTGTGCGCATCGACGGCCGGTTGGAGCATCTCAACGGTCCACCGCCCAACCAGAAGGAGCTCGAGAGCATTGTCGAACAGATCCTCACCCCGACGCAGCGCGAGGACTTCGCCCGGCTGCGCGAGATCGACTTCGGCTTTGGGATCACGGGGCTCGCGCGCTTCCGCTCCAACTTCTACTACCAACGGGGCAGCATCGCCATGGCCATCCGGCACGTCCCGTTGGGGGTGCCCGCCTTCGAGGATCTCCACTTGCCCGAGGTGTTGACGCGGATCGCGTCGCGCCCACGCGGCCTGGTCCTGGTCACCGGCACGGTGGGCTCGGGGAAGTCGACCACGCTGGCGTCGATGATCGACTACATCAACCGCACCACCGCCAAGAACATCATCACGATCGAGGACCCGATCGAGTTCCTGCATCGCGACGAGAAGTCGATTATCAGCCAGCGCGAGGTCGGGCTGGACACCGATACCTACCTCGCGGCCCTGAAGCATATCCTGCGTCAGGACCCCGACGTCATTCTGCTGGGAGAGATCCGCGATCGCGAGACCATGCAGGTCGCGCTGATGGCGGCCGATACCGGCCACCTCGTGCTCAGCACGCTGCACACCGCCGACGCGACGCAGACGATCAACCGCATCGTCTCCTTCTACCCGCCGCACCAGCACGACGAGGTGCGCTTCCTGCTCGCGTCCAACTTGGCGGCGGTGATCTCGATGCGGTTGATCAAGCGCGCCCGCGGGGAGGGGCGCGTTCCCGCGGTGGAGGTGATGCTCAACACCGAGACGATCCGCGACTACATCATGGATGCGGCCAAGACGGTCATGATCCCGCAGGCCATCGCCGAGGGCGTGGCCCAGTACCAGATGCAGTCGTTCGACCAATCCCTGATGGCGCTCTACAAGAAGAGGCTGATCACGCTCGAGGAGGCCACGGCCAACGCCACCAATCCGACCGAATTCGAGCTACGCATCAAGGGCATTCACGCTACGAGCGACGCCACGTGGGATTCGTTCGAGGTGGAGAGCGAGGAGGACGGCTCGGCGCCGGATGCGCCCGACGAGGCGGCCGCCACCGGCACCGACGGTCCGCATCTGAACGAGCTCAATCCCGAGCGTCCGTGGGAGCGCTTCGAGTAGGCCCCGCGGTGGGCCGGGAGGATGGATGTACCGCAAGATCCTGGTCGCCAACCGCGGGGAGATCGCCGTCCGCATCATCCGGGCGGCGCGTGAGCTGGATGTCGCCACGGTGGCGGTCTACAGCGAAGCGGACCGGGACTCGCTGCACGTGAAGCTGGCCGACGAGGCGATCTGCATCGGTCCGGCCAGCAGCCGCCAGAGCTATCTGAGCATCACCCGTATCATCAGCGCCTGCAACATCTCCGGCGCCGAAGCGGTGCATCCGGGCTACGGCTTCCTGGCCGAGAACTTCCGCTTCGCCGAGGCCTGCGAGAGCTCGGGCATCGTCTTCATCGGTCCGCCGTCGCACGTGATCCGCCGCATGGGCGACAAGTCGGCGGCCAAGCAAGCGATGAAAGAGGCGGGGGTCCCGGTCACGCCCGGCAGCGACGGCGTGGTTGCCTCGCCGCACGAGGCGCGCGAGCTGGCTGAGGCCATCGGCTACCCGGTGCTGCTGAAGGCCAAGGAGGGCGGCGGCGGCAAGGGCATGCGCGTGGTGCGGGAGGGCTCCGAGCTGGAAGCCGCATTTCGGATGGCGACGGCCGAGAGCGAGGCCGCCTTCGGTTGCGGGGACCTGTACCTCGAGAAGCTGATCTTGCGACCGCGTCACATCGAGGTTCAGCTCGCGGCGGATCGCACGGGCCGCGTGCTCCACTTCTTCGAGCGCGACTGCTCGGTGCAGCGCCGTCACCAGAAGCTGGTCGAGGAGTCGCCCAGCCCGGCGCTCGACCAGGCCGTGCGCCACAAGCTGGGAGTCGATGCGGTGCGCGGGGCCGAGGGCATCGGATATCGCAGCCTGGGGACCATGGAGTTCCTGCTGGACGTCGACGGCCGCTTCTACTTCATGGAGATGAACACCCGTCTCCAGGTCGAGCATCCGGTGACCGAGGCGGTGACCGGGATCGACCTGGTCAAGCTGCAGCTCGAGTTGGCGGCGGGCGAACGGCTGCCGATGCGCCAGGAAGAGGTGACACTCTCCGGGAGCGCCATCGAGTGCCGCATCAATGCCGAAGATCCCGATCACGGCTTCCGCCCCTGTCCGGGCGATGTGCACTTCTTCTACCAGCCGGGCGGGCCCGGCGTCCGCATGGACACCCACGTCTACGCCGGGTATCGGATTTCCCCGCACTACGACTCGCTCATCGGCAAGCTGCTGGTTCACGGGCGCGACCGTCCGGAGGCGATCGCGCGCATGCGGCGGGCGCTCGAGGAATTGATCATCGACGGGGTGGCCACGACGTCGCCCTTCCATGCCGAGGTCATGGTCGACCCCGAATTCGTCAGCGGGCGCTACGACACCCGACTGGCGGAGACCATCCTGGCGCGCAGGCGCGAGGCGCTGGCCGCCGCCGCGGCGCGCGAGCAGGCCGCGGCTTCGGCCGAGCGGGAGGCCACCACCGACTCCTCCGCCGGGCCCGGAAGGGCCCCGACGGACGAGAGGGCCGGGGACGGGGTGCCGCAGTCGGAGGAAGCGCCCGAGTCGGAGCCGGCGGGGGAGCGCGACGCGTTGCGCTCCTAGGGCCGGCCGCGCCCGCGCTTGTGACCGAGGAGCAACGGTCCGCGCCCGCGTTTGTGACCGAGGAGCAACGGTCCGCGCCCGCCCGGGGTCAACGATTCATCTTCCAGAAGAGCAGGATGCCCACCGCCAGGAAGACCAGGTTCCCCATCCACGCGCCCACCGGTGGCGGCAGCGTGCCGCTGTAGCCCAGCGTCTGACCGGCCACGATGAAGCCGTAGTAGAGGAACCCGAGCGAGATCGAGATCCCGAAGCCCAGGGCCAGCGTTCCGCGCACGATGCGCAGGGAGAGGCACGAGCCGAGCAGGACCATGATGAAGTTCGCCAGCGGGAAGGCCGCCCGCAGATGGTAGTCGGTCTGGTACTGGCTCACTTGGGCGCCGCTCTCACGGATCCTGCGAATGTAGTCTCTAAGCTGGCGGCGGTTCATGAAGAAGGGATCCGGCTCGGGCTGGGCGAACTCGTCGGGCTGTTCTTCGAAGCGGGTGTCGGCGTAGGTCTCGAACGAGACGGCGACCTCGACCGAGTCCTGGAAGATGCGTGCGAATCCGTCGTCGAGGACCCACATGCCGTCGGTCCAACGGGCGCGCCGGGCGTCGATCCGTTTGGCCATGCGCGGCTGGTCGCGGTCGAACTGCTGCACCGACACGCCCTCCATCCTCGGCGGGCTGAGCCGGAACTCGCGGATGTTGTAGACGCGCCCCGCGCGTCCGATGTAGCGCACATCGGCGCGCACGCGCCGCTCGATCGAGCGGCGCTTCTTGATCTTGACATCCATGGTCTCCATCTGCCGAACGTAGGCTTGGGGGACCACCTCCTCCGACACATAGAACGCGCCGGCCGTGAGCAGGAACGCGCAGATCAGCAGCGGGGTGGTGATCCGCAACGGGGAGAGGCCGCAGGACTGCATGGCGGTGATCTCGTTGAACTTCCGCAAGTGGCCGAGGGAGAGAATGGCGCCCAGCAGCATGGCCACCGGGAGCACTTGCGTGACGATGAGCGGCATCTTGTCGGCGTAGTAGGACAACACCAGCCGGGCGCCCGCCTTGTGATCGATGAACGTATCCATCTTCTCGAACAGGTCGACGATCAGGTAGATGCCGATAAAGGTCGTCAACCCGAGGAGTAGGTAGAGCAGGAACTCGCGCAGCAGGTACCGATCGACGATCTTGAGGATCACGCCGTGGTCCCTCCCGCGGGCTGGTGTCTTCGCAAGCGAATCTGACACACCTTGACCGTCAGCCAGACCCCGAGGAAGCCCAGGATGATGTTGGGCAGCCACATCGACAGCCACGGGTCGGCGATGTCCCGGTCCGCGAGCTGCTCACCCCCGATGAGACAGAGGTAGTAGAAGACGAAGAATCCGACGCTGATGAAGCCCGCGGCCAGTCCGCCCCGACGCGCGCGGATCCCCAGGGGGGCGCCCAGCAGGACGAAGATCACGCAGGCGAAGGGGATCGAGACCTTCTTGTGGATCTCGACCCAGTACTGGTTGATCTTCTTGGCCGCGGCCTGTGCCTGCATCCGGGTGAGCTTGGCCTCCTCGGCCTGGCGCCGATGGGCCGGCGTCCAGAAGCTGTCGGGCAGCGCCGGCGTCTCGGGGACGACGCGGCGGCCCAACAGCGCCGCCAGGGGAGCATACCAGGGTGCCTCGACGTCGACGCCCGGAAGCTGGCCGACGCTCTCGAGCCCCAACTCGCTGAGCGCCTCCTCGCACCGCTCGGCGTAGCGTGACCGCTCCTCCTCCAACTCGGCGATCTTCACCTTCATCGAGGCGATGTCCATCTCGCGCTGGCCGCGTGTCCGGCGCCGCGACTGCTCGAACGCGTCCTGGATGCCGCGGATGTTGAGGGTCTGCTGCTCGAATTCCATCTTGCGGTACGTGGGGGCGTGCTCGCCGGCCGCCTCGTGGATCTCGCCGTCCTGCAGGTGCAGGCTGAGGACCCCCCTCTGGGCGTTGAACTCCAGTCGGCCGCGGCGCGCCAGAATGGTGCGCGCCGGCTCGTTCCTCCGGCTCGAATCGTAGATGAGCACGTCGCGCATTGCACCGGACTTATCGTCCAGGGTGCCGATGAAGAGATTGTAGCCGGGGAAGCTGTCGATGAAGACGCCCTCGGTGATCTCGGCGGTGGGCCGCTTCTTGTTGATGCTCAGCATCAGGTTGGCGAAGGCGTGGTTCATGTCGGGGAGGATGTTGTTGTGGAAGAAGACCATGAATCCGAAGAGCAACCCGCCCGCCACCAGGGCCGGCCGGATGGCGCGCGCGGGGCTGATGCCGCTGGCCCGTAGCGCGACGATCTCGCTGTCTTGGGCCAGGCGACCGTAGGTCATCAGGACTCCCACCAGCACGCCGCACGGGATCGACAGGGCCAGCATCCACCCCAGACCCAGCAGGAACAGGCGCAGGACGATCAGGAAGTGGATGCCCTTGCCCAGGAACAGGTCCAAGTAGTCGAGCAGAAAATCCATTGAGAGCAGGAACGTGACGATGAACACCCCCAGCAGGAAGGGGCTCAGCAACTGCTTCAGGATGTACCGGGTGATGAGTGCCATGGCCTTGTGCCGCCGGTTGACCGCTCCTTTAGACCGTGCTAGCTTGCGCCGGTTCCCGTCTCACCACGCCCCATCGGGCGGGCCTCCCCGCGGTGCGAAGCCCGGGCCTGAGCGCCACGAGATTTCGGAGAACCCAGCAATGAAGGGCGAGTATAAACAGGCAGGGTACTGGGGTCGATCCGAATGTCCCGCTTTGCGTTAGGTCGATAGGGTGGTTGAGCGGATGAGGATCCGGCTGGTCGGGGTATGTCTGGCGTTCTGCATCATCGGGGTCGTTCTGAGCGCCCTCGGGCCGGGCCGTGTTCCAGCCGATCCGGCGCCTCCCAAGGTCGCCAGGCTCGCTGGCGAGCCCGCCGATGAGCCCGACACCCTCGACCGGTCCAGGGACGACTCGCTGAGCCTCGCGCCCACCGCTCTGGCGGACTCCATCCGCGCCGCCCCCGGGGAGGAGCCCGATCCCCAGCCGAAGCTGGACTCCGAGCCCACCGATCGCCCCAAGGCTTCCGACGCCTCCGCGGACGAGTCCGACGGCGGGACCCCGGTGCCGCCCGACGCCTCCGCGGACGAGTCCGACGGCGGGACCCCGGTGCCGCCCGACGCCTCCGCGATGACCGTCCCCCGCCTTTCGGCCGCTGAGGAGCCTCCCCCCCCCGACAGCCTGACGACCGACCGCGCACCCGAGGCGGCCGACAGCGCCGCGACGGCCGGTGCACCGCCACCCACCGACAGCCTACCGACTGCCGGCGTATCCCCGCCCGCCGACAGCGCCGCGACGGCCGGTGCACCGCCACCCGCCGACAGCCTACTGACTGCCGGCGTATCCCCGCCCGCCGACAGCGCCGCGACGGCCGGTGCACTCCAGCCCGCGGACAGCCTCCTCTCCATCGGCATCCTACCGGTCACCGACACCTATGGGCTCATCGCCGCGTGGAAGGATCTGGCCGCGCGCAGGGAGTCGGTGGAGCCCTACGAGTTCGCGCCCCGCCTGCACCCGAGCGTGGAGCCGCTGCTGATGCGGCTCAACCTGCGCTTCGGATCACGCTGGTTCGTGCGCGATCAGCTCAATCTCGATCCCGAGCTCTTCCTCTCCTCCGACTCGATCGCCGTGACGGTGGATGCCCGTATCGAAGAGCTGCTCGACGAGTACGAGGCGGCCCCGGGTGTCTACTACCGCGCTGCCGAGAGCGGGGGCATGCGCTACCTGATGCCCGATCTGCCGTCAATTCGCGGACGCCGCAGCGGCGCGAGACCCGAGTACTCGATCGACCACTCGGTCGACTTCGACGACGCCTCGGTCACGCGCCGGTTCCTGCACGAGGGCGTGCCGATCATGCGGCCGGTGGCCGAGCCGTACGCGGACTACCTGATGCACCTGACCTGGCGCACCAGCCGTGAGCTGTGGGCCAAGGAGATCAAGGCGTCCCAGGAGCAGGCCACCGTCGCCGGGGGGCGGTCGGGCCTGGTGCGGCTGACGGTGCCCTTCGAGATGCCCAAGGCGGTCAAGTCGATCTTCGGCGAGGGCAAGCCCAACCTGATGGTCAGCGGCAGCGAGCGGATCAGCTTCGGGGGCCGCAGCCAGTGGTTTCCGCACCGGCCCAACCTGGAGTCGCAGCGCAAGCAATCGAAGTTTCCGCAGCTCCAGATGGAGCAGGACCTCACCATCCGGCTGAAGGGCTCGGTGGGCGACAAGCTCGACGTCGACATCGATCAGTCCAGCCAGGCGCAGAGCTCCTTCGCCAACCGGATCAAGATCCACTACAAGGGCTACGAAGACGAGATCATCCGCAAGGTCGACCTGGGCAACACCAGCCTGAGCCTGCCGGGCACCGAGTACGTCAGCTACGGCGGCAAGCACACCGGTCTGTTCGGGATCAACAGCGAGGCCCAGCTCGGTCCGGTGACACTCAACCTGATCGTGAGCAAGCAGGAAGGGCAGACCGCCGAGCAGTCGACCAGCCTGCGCAGCAAGCGCGAGACCAAGACCATCCGGGACTTCCAGTACGTGCGCGATCGGTTCTTCTTCCTGGACGATCCCACCCGGGACGCGTACGGGACCGACGTCGATCCGGGCGGCGCCCGGTTCGTCGCCCAGATCGATCCCGCCTCGGTGGACCTCTGGCTCAGCGACGGCACCGGCACGCAGGTGGGTGAGGGATTGGTGGCCGGCGTGGGGGTGCTGGATCTGAGCACACCCGCGCCCGAGACCGGTCAGGACACGACCCAGACCTTCTACTTCGAGAAGCTGATTCTGCACCAGGACTACGAGCTGATCATCACCGACCAGACCCAAGGGGTGGATCAAACCCATCCCTACATCGTGCTCAACCGCTACCTGAGCGAGAACCACACCCTGGTGGTCACCTACCACGACGACTTCCTGGATCGCGACGTGGGCGGCCTGCAGGATCGCAACGGTGCCAGCTACCTCTACGGCAAGATGATCCGCCCCCGGGAGGACCTCTACACCGGCACCGAGCTGAACGAGGTGGGTTGGGGCAAAACCCACCGTCTGATGCTCAAGAACGTCTACTCCTTCGATCCCGGCTCGGCCGGCTGGAACGATGAGGGGCTCCCCGAGACCCAGATCCTGCAGGAAGGGCTGGAGATCAAGATCCACTACGAAGGCTCCATCGGCGGCGCCGAGAACCCCGACGAGGTGGGTGGCCTCCGCTTCATCCGCTACCTGGGACTGGACTATTACAACCAGACCGATACGGGGCTGGAGGAGGGCCAGGACGGTTTGGTGGACCTGGTGCCGTGGATCGATCTGGGCCGGGGCCTGATCTTCTTCCCCGACCTGCAGCCATTCGCGCCGCAGGATACGGTGGAGGCGGGCGAGAACGACTACGCGCTCTCGTTGCGCGGGCGTCCCGGATCGCCGAGCACGTGGGACGTGCTGCCCGTGGAGTACTGGAACGACGAGATCTACACGAACCGCAACTGCGTCCGCGGCCCCAAGCTGGAGGGCCAGGAATGGGAGTCGCGTTTCTATCTGGAGGTCAGTTACCGGCGGGCCCTGACCGAGCTGACCATCAACGCCTGGGACATCATCGAGGGATCCGAGGTCGTCACCGCGGGGGGACGCCGCCTCACGAAAGACCGGGACTACCGGATCAACTACCAGACCGGGGTCATCCAGCTCTTGGATCCCGATCTGGTCGGCGAGGACGAGCAGATCAATGTGACCTACAAGCAGGCCAGCGCCTTCGGCATGCGCAGCAAGACGCTGGTGGGCGCGGCCGCGCTGTATCAGTCCGATGGCGGGAGCTTCACGCTCTCCAGCTCCTGGCTCTATCAGCGCGAGGGAAGCCCCGACCGGCGGCCGCGGCTCGGCTCCGAGCCCACGCGCACCGCCGTGGGGGAGATCGCGACCCGTTACTCGACCGAGTCGATGGGCCTGACGCGCCTGCTCGACCGGCTGCCGATGCTGGACGTGCGCCGCCCCTCGCGCATCTCGTTCGAGGGGGGGCTGGGCATCAGCTTCCCCAATCCCAACACCCGCAACGACCTCTACATCGACGACTTCGAGGGCGTGGACGACGATGTGAACCTGCGCATCAACCGCCTCTCGTGGGGACCGTCGAGTGTTCCGCTGGACGTCGAAGGGTTCGACGACGAGGAGCGCGCCGCCCGGCGCGGCGAGCTCTGGTGGTACACGCCCTACCGCGCGGTGAAACAGGGCGACCTCAATCCGACGCTCGACCTGCAGGAGGCGAATGACAACCGGCAGGTGCTGGAGGTGCTCTATTTCCCGTTTCCCTCCTCGATGTCCGACTCGATCGTAGCCGGCACCTGGTCCGCGGAGGAGTCCTGGGGCGGAATTGTGCAGGGATTGTCGAAGAACAACCTGGATCTCTCGCGCGCCCGCTTCCTCGACATCTGGATCAACGACTTCGTTTCGTGGGACGACTACCAGGCCGACCCCTCGCAACGCCGGGGTACCCTCTACGTCGACATCGGCCAGATGTCGGAGGACGCGCTCTGGCATCGCCGGACCGTCGACTGCGCCTCCGACCCCTACAAGATCCATGGGGGACCGATCGAGGCCCCCAATGGCCTCCTGGACGACGAGGACGAAAACAGAGACGGCGAGCTGGACTTCAGCGACCAGGTCGATGAGGACACCGGGCTCGACGGTGTCAAGCAGGGAGACAACAGCAACAACGACTACTTCAACTACGACAGCGATACCTACTCCGAAAAGGAAAACCTGACCGAAGAGGAACGCTGCGACGCCTACAGGCAGATCAACGGCACCGAGGCCAACCGCCGGCTCGATACCGAGGACTTAGACGGCGACCGATCGCTCGACACAGCCAACAACTACTTTCAGTACCGCATCGATCTGAGCGACACCAACTTCGTCGAGACCGATGTGCGGCGCGACTACGCGGGTGACCCGGACATCACGTGGACGATCGCGGAGAACAACGGGTGGCGGCGCATCCGCATTCCGCTCAGCGACGCCTACGTCGACACCACCTTCGGTGAGCCGGCGTGGACCGACGTCAAGCACTTGCGGCTCTGGTTCAGTGGGTTCGCCGGGAAGGCTCGGCTCCAGATCGGCTCCATCGAGCTGCGCTCGAACCGCTGGCTGGCCGAGAAGATCACCGACAGCACCTACACAACGATCGATCCCGAAGAGTTGTCGACGAACGAAGAGGACTTCTTCCCCGGGGTCATCAACAACAAGGAAAACTCCGACATCTACTTCGCCCCTTTCACCGAGCACCGCGAGCGCGACCGGGACAACGTCAGGGAGCGCGAGCAGTCGCTCACGCTGGAGATGCGGAATTTCCAGCCGGGGCACCTGGCCCGCGTCTACTCCCAGCTCCGCAGCGGAGGGAAGTTCGGCCAGGACTTCATGAACTACGAGTTCCTGGAGTTCTGGCTCAACAGCACGGTGCCGCCCGAGGAAGCGGCCGGGGCGCAGTTCTTCCTCCGGCTGTGCAAGGACCCCCACGATGACGAGGACGGCTACTACGAGTATCGGGTGCCAATGCCGTCGGTGGTGCCGGGGGAGCTGACGGCCGGCTGGAAGGGCGTCAAGATCCGTCTGACCGATTTGAGCGCGCTGAAGAACCTGGCCGACCCGGACAGCAACGGCGTGCGCGCGTCGGAGGTGTTCGAGGACGGGTCGCAGTACATCTTGAACGGCACTCCGTATCTCACCTCCGTGTCGCGGATCACCATGGGGGTGTTCAATCCGGAAACCGGTGAGGTGATTACCGACGCCGCGGTGTGGGTGGACGAGCTACGGCTCACCCACGTCCACAAGGACGCCGACACCGCCTATCGCATCCAGCTTCGCACCGAGCTCTCCGACATCGCCAAGGTGGATCTGAGCTACAAGCGCGTGGGGG
>CAZPGB010000010.1:0-115192 GCA_964585945.1 uncultured bacterium
CCGCCGTGCTTGTCTGTGTCGCAGCGGCGACCGAGACCAGCACGTCCGGCCGCCAAAAACACCCGTCCGACGTCGTGCTCACCAGCAAGGACCCAGCCAAGCCCAGCAGGACTCCCTCAAGCGTGCGGATTCTGAAGTTCATCACATACCTCGCAACTTGTCAGGCACCAACCCGATCGGATCGGTGCGCGGCTGCACCTCCGTCCACTCCGGACGACAGTGGCCATTTCGCTATTTCGCGAATAGACGAATTATAACCTATGGTAGGGGGCGGGGCAAGCAACTTTCCCGATGACACGCGGCAAGCCTGAAGGAAAGGAAGGGTGCGGATCCCTCGCAAGACAAGACGCCGGCAATCCCGATGTCGCTCCATGGGGGACCGGATAGCGTCGTCACAACGCGTCATCAGCCGATCGTGGTCTCCTCAGGCCTGCTGCCGGTCCACACGAATCGTGAAGTAGCCCTGGTGCGGGATCAGAAACTTGATCTCGCCGTCTTGCCCCAGGAATTCGCGCTCAAGGTAGACACGGATCTCCCCGCAGCGGAAAAGCACGAAATCGGCGGGTGCGCCGGGCGCGGCTGTCCGACCGGACAGCGTCTTGAAGGCCCGTCATCACCAGATGACGACGAAGAACTGTCCCACCGACAGTATTGCGCCGCGACGGGCAACATACTCTCTCAGCTCGTCGCTCATGGTGATGGTGAGCTGATCTGTCATACGCTCCTCATCCCGCGCCCGCAGCTTTGGGAATCGGCGCAGCACCCCGCCGCCGCGCCCGGAGCGTGCACGATGCTAGCAACCACCCGCGGTGTCCGGGGTGTGTGTCGCGCGCGCGGCGCGGTCGGCGACCACACCCACATCGGCCGCACCCGAGCAGGCGAGGACCAGGTTGCGCGTGCTGCCGCAGGTTCAGCACCCGCGGCCGTCGGAGCTGTTTGGAATCTTGCCTCGGTCTTGCATATCCTCCCCCTAGCTAGTGGACAATGTCTCCGTGCGAAGATTGGTTGCGGCACCAACCGCGTCGCGTGCTTCACGCAGAAGGGCGATGATCACCCGGATCAGCACCAGCGCGAGCACGGTGTCGAAGATCGTGTAGCCGGCCCTGGCCCCAATGCCCAACAGACTGCTGGCATACATCAGCGCCCCGCTGGCCATCAGCAGAACGAGCAGCAACGAGAGGCTCCGCAGGCCCTGCCATCGGGGGCGTCTCTGGCCGCCGCGCGCCCGAAAGCGCCGCAGCTCGAGCAACCAAGCCAATGCGCCCATAACCAGCACGACCAAGCCGATTCCGAAGTGATGCGAATCCAAGGATTCGCGACTGGGCAAGAGATAGCCGGCCAGCGCCGGCTTCCAGAGGGAGGTCGCCAACAGAGCGCCCACGCCGACAGCCAGGACCAGCGGACTCCAGTGAAACCATGCCGGCAGGCCGGTGGGCGCGAACAGCCGGCGCAAGAAGATGATTCCGGCGAATCCGGCCAGGATCAGGCACGTCCCCAGGAATAGAATGTAGACTGCCGACTTCAGGTACGTCTCGCGCCAGGCCCCAACGGTGGCGGCCGCGGGACTGATACCGAACAGCTCTGTCTGCAGCTGGCGGCCATCGGGTCCACCGATATCGAAGGGAAGCTGGGGGGCCGAGGCGAAGAAGAAATCGGCGTCCGGACGGTGGCAGTCACTGCACCCACCCGCTCCGAGGGCCGCGCGCGCTGGGTAGACGTCATGGTTGTACGTATGGACGTTGCCGTAGGGGGAGGCCTCCCATGGTTCCCTCGGCATGCGGTAGTGGTCGCTTCCTGACGTGTAGACCCGATCATCGATCACCCAGACAATGCGCTGGCCCGTCATCGGGGTGCCGCCGGCATGCAACGCCCTGGTCAGTGATTCGATCAGTGCATCAATCTCCGCGGGCCGATCGACCTCGATCACACCGTCGGCGTCATCATCGGTGATCTGGGCCAACTCGGGGTAGGAGGCCGGGTTCTTGTGGTGCGCCGACCACATTCGAAAGACCTGGCTCATGGTCGGCTGAGATAGCGCCGCCTCTCCCTCGACCTCGATCGCCGGCCAGGCGGAATGGATGCGATTGACCGGGCGGATCAGGCCCTTGTAGCGGGCCAGTTCCGGGCGGAAGCGATCCGTCGGCTGATCGGCGTAGCCCATCATCTCCAGATCGCCGTAGTGGTTCCAGTACGTCCAATCAGGTCCGTAGAATGTCCAGAGGTGCTTGCCCTTCGTCGGGATCCGCGGACCCGGGTTGAAGACGTCGCTGGCGACGAAGCGCGCCGCCTGTACTACGCGCTCGGGGATATGACATGCTTGGCAGGCGATGCGTTCGAGATGCAGGGGCGGAAGTCCGGCGTGCTTGGCGATCGACGCCCCGAAGGAGCCGTCGCTGTGGCAATCGGCGCAGGAACGACACGTATTGTCGAGATCGTCGCGGACGTGGGTCCCAGGATCATCCCCCTTACCGATCTGGTGTTCCTCTCGCCCGGCAATGCGCGGATCGGTGGCCGCGCTGCCCGCCGGGTGACAGTCGACGCACCGCAAGCCGGCGCGCAGATGAACATCGGTCCGCGGACTGAACACGGCCCCGCGCTTCTTCCACCCCGGCTTGGCGTGACAGGCGAGACAGGTCTCGTTGCGTGGCTCGCTGATGAGCGGCAGTGCGAGGGTTCCATCCGCGAGGAATCGCTTGGCGTCGTACTGCACGCGCACCGGCTGCCCATCCTTCACCGATCCGGTCACCCGGGCCAGGCCGGAACCGGCGGTGGCCGCCCAGCGGAAATTGAGCGCCGCGATATGCCGCCGGCGCGCGGCCATGTCGTAATCGGCCAAGTGGCACAGCAGGCAGTCGGCTTCCAGCACGCCGGTCTCGCTCCAGCGGGCGCGGTAGTAGTCGCCGTCGAAGTCATTCTCGCTGCCCGGAGAGAGCCCGGCGGCCGGATCCGCCATGCGCCGGTCATATCGGTAGCCGTCGCGATCGAGCTCCAGCGGGCCGCCGCCGGGATGGCATCCGCCGCAACTGACGACGAACTCGAATGAGGTCATGTCGATCTCGTTGGCGTTGCGGTTCTGCTTGGCCGCCAACTGGCGGTACAGGGGCGCCGGGCTTCACCACGTTCCGCCGTAGTTGCCCGGCGATGTGACCCAGGCACAGCGGGCGGCCATCTCCGCTGTCGGCGGCTCCCCCTTGCCCTGCGTGAAATGGAAGCCCTCGGTGATCTTGGCGTAGTCGTGGCAGCCCCCGCAGGTCTGCCGGGGAGAATAGGGTTGATCGGCATGGTGTCCGGCGATCGGATCGATGATCTCGCCCCTCTCCGTGCGCAGCGGGAAGGGCGGGCAGACGCCTGGCCGAAACAGCTCGGCCGCCGGCTCACCGGGCGCGACGGCGCCGGTAGAAGGCGCCCGGGAGAGTGCCATCGTCCAGGGGCTCGCCAGCACGATCCCGCTCAGCACCAACACGGCGCATCGCGCGCGGCATCCACCTACAGCACTTCCGGATCCATTCCAGGCCATGTGATGCTCCTCTTCATGGATCTCGGGATTCCAAAGACCTTCTCGCCCGGGTCGGTTCGCGTTACGCCGTGTAGATTAGGTAGATGCCCCCGAGGATGACGAGAATCCCGCATACCTGGCGCAGGCGCACCGCCCCGCGCGAACGTTCCGTCCAGTGCAGGTATCGCTGCACACGCTCGGCCGAAGCGCCCGCCAGCACGATGACCGAGCAGTGTCCCACGCCGTAGATCAGCAACAGCAGGGCCCCGTACAGCCAGCTATGGGCGGCGACCTTGAAGGTCACCGCCAGCATCGGCGCCATATACGCGAAGGTGCAGGGACCGACTCCGATGCCAAAGACCAGGCCGAGCAGGAATGCAGCGAGCAGACCGCGGCGACGCGATCCGGCCGACCCGCCCCCCGACCAGGGCATTGGGATGACTCCCAGAAAGTGGAGGCCGAGCAGGAAGAAGATCAGAGCAATGAAGTAGTTTCCGTAGGTGCCCACGTCGCCGAGCATGCGACCCAGGGCGGCGGTGATGGCCCCGATGATCGCGATCGTCACCAGGATCCCGACCGAGAAGACAATTGAAATCCTGAGTGCGCGGCGCACGGATGAGGCTCCGGATTCGCCGATGTAGGCCACGATCAGGGGGATGCTCGAGAGATGGCAGGGGCTGAGAACGATGCTGAGCACACCCCAGGCGAAGGCGCCGCCCACGGCGATCCAGGCCGAGCCTTCGATCGCGTGGGTCAAGGTGGTGAAGAGTTGTTCCAAGAGATACCTCCACCGGCCGGATTCGCGTCGGCCGGGCTGGGTGGCCTCGGGCGACTCCCAAGATTCGGCCGGGTGTTCGCACCGCCCGAGGAAGAACGCACGGACCCCTCACGATGCCCGACCATCAAGACGGTTCAGAGCTCAATGCCGAGCTCCTGCCACTTCGCCAGAATCGCCGCCTCGTCCATGAAGCCCTCGTGTCGAGCGAGCTCCTTGCCGTCCGGACCGAAAAAGATCTGGGTCGGAATGACCCGAATCGAATAGCGGCTGGCCGCCGTGCGGTTCTCCCGGACATCGATGAACTCGACGATCATCCGCCCGGCATATTCACGCTCGAGCTCGGCGAGGATCGGCGCCATCATCTTGCACGGAATGCAGGTGTGGGATCCGAGGTCGACGAGACGGGGCAGGGCGGTGTCCGGAGTGCCCGGCACCGCGGGCGCGTGAGCGGACGGGTTTGGCGACCCAGGGGGCACGGCCTCCAACCCCGATTCCGCGACAGTCTGCCTCGCCTGTGCGCTGCCAGCCCGGCCATCCTCGGGCGTGCTGCTCCGCGAGCTCTCCTTGAGCAACACCGCGCCCGCGAAGAGCGCTACGAAGGCGATCACGATTCCGATTCTGATACCCTTGCTCATGGATTCCCTCAATGTTGTTGTTGTTCCTGCCCCCGTATCAGCCCCAGCACCACGGCGGCGGCCCGATCGCTCCGCCGCCTGCCCGGGTCACTCGCGTCCGCCGGGGGCTGACTGCCGTCCGCCTGCCGTCCCCGTCGCCGCGGCCGGGACGTCCGGTTCTTCCGTGACATCCTGCTCCGGGCGGGCAGCGCTCCGTCCCAGTGTGTCCAGCGCCGCGGCGAGTTCCTCGTGCAGGAGTTCGGAGAGCCCAATGGGATCATCAACCCAGTCCCAAATCTCCGGCAGCGCCTCATGCGCCAGTTCCCGGCCGTCGCGCTGCCGCGAGAGGATCAGGGCCGGTCCGTCGCCGAGTTCGTAGGCTTCGACCAGGTCGAGATGGGCCGGTTCCTCGTAGTCGACCGATTCCAGCCGCAACCGGCCCCGCTCGCGGTCCCGGGCGAAGTCGTGGGCGATGACGTCGGCGATGGCTCGCTCCATCCGAATGCACGTATCGCACCGCAGGGAGCGATGGAAGTAGTAGGCCACGAGGACATTGCTGGAGTCGGCCGGCGCGGTCGTATCTCCGGCGGCAGCGGCGGCGGGAGCGGCCGGTCTTTCCGCACCGCCCTCCTTGGCGTTCACGCCTGTTGTCGAACCAGCGCTCGGCACCTGGAGGGAGAAGGCCCAAAGCACGGCCAGGGCCACGATAAGCCCGACCGGGGGCGTTACGGGCCACCTGCCTGCGCCTCGGACGCAGTTTCCACGGGCAGGTTTGCTCACGTCTGGCCGCCCCCCGCTTCCAATAGTCCGCGGATCTCGTCGGCCGCGAGGACTTTCCCCGCCGCCCTGACCTCGCCATCGATCACCAGCCCGGGCGTCATCATGACGCCGAACTTCATGATCTCCTGAATCTGGGTGACCTTCTCGATCTCGCAGGGAACGCCAAGCTGGTGTGCGGCCATCTGCGCGTTCTGCACCAGTTGCTCGCACTTCGGACAACCCGTCCCGAGAATCTGGATCTTGTGCATCTACTCTCCTCCTTGCCTGGTGTGTCGTGGCGCCACAGGTGAATCCGATGCTAGGTTCCGAAGAGCGCCCCGAACAACAGACCGCTGATCGTGGCCATCACCACGACCAAGCCGACAAAGACCAGCGTCTTTTTGGTGCCCATCACGCTGCGGATGACGAGCATGTTGGGAAGCGAGAGGGCCGGGCCCGCCAACAGGAGTGCCAGCGCGGGGCCCGGCCCCATGCCGTTGCCGATCAACCCCTGCAGAATCGGCACTTCAGTCAGGGTCGCGAAGTACATGAAGGCGCCGGCGATGGCGGCGAACAGGTTCGCGCCGAGCGAATTCCCGCCCACGGCGCCGCTGATCCAGGCGGAGGGAATCAGCCCCTCCTCGCCGGGGCGGCCGAGCAGGGCGCCGGCAATCACAACGCCGAAGAGCAGTAGGGGCAGGATCTGCTTGGCGAATCCCCAGGTGGCACCGAACCAATCGCCGAGCTCGCCCTCGGAGGTGCTCGTCCAGGCCGCGAGCGCGATGACCGCGGTCGTGAAGGCGAGCGCCGGCTGCTGGGGAAAGAGCATGGCGACCAGCGCGGTGGGCAGGCCGGCGAGCAGCGCCTGATACAAGCGCAGGCCGAACCAGGCAACCAGGATGATTCCGAGCCCGGCGGCAAAGATCGACGTCAGAATCCACTTACCCGAGTAGATCGCGTGCCAGAGACCGCTCGCGGCCTCGGGTTTGCTCCAATTGGCGAAGACCAACACGCCGACCATGCTGGCGAAATAGAGTCCGTTTTGCCACAGCGGCCGCTTGACCTCGGGCTCCGGGAGCGCTGCGGCCGCCTCGGCCTTCTCCGTCTCCTCCCGCCTGAAGATCAGGTGCATCAGGAGACCGATGACGATACTGAAGACGATCGCGCCGATGGCGCGCCCCGCGCCGAGTTTCAGCCCCAGCACGCTGGCGGTGAGCACGATCGCCAGGATGTTGATGGCGGGACCGGAATAGAGAAACGTCGTCGCCGGTCCGAGCCCCGCACCCATGCGGTGGATGCCGGCGAAGAGCGGCAGGACGGTGCAAGAGCAGACCGCGAGAATGCTGCCGGAGACCGAGGCGACGCCGTAGGCGAGCACCTTGTTGGCGCGCGCCCCGAGGTACTTCATCACGGAGGCCTGGCTGACGAAGACCGCGATCGCCCCGGCAATGAAGAACGCAGGGATCAGGCACAGCAGGACGTGCTCCCGCGCATACCATCGGACCAGATGGAGGGCCTCGAGGAGGGAGCGATCGAAGCGTGGCTGGCCGACGGGCAAGAAAAAGCAAGCCAACAGCACGCCCGCGAGCAACAGCAGTGCTTTCCATTGGTGGCGCCAGAACATCAGGTCTCCAGGGCCGCCGCACGGGATTCGCATTCGGCGACACGTCTTACCCAGGGTCGCGGGCCTCGCATTTGCCCATTGGCACATTTGCACAACACGCCACATCCTCCCGGGTTCCATTGTGACCATCAGGCAGCTTGCGGTCGGATTTGGACTACACCAACCGCATATGCTCCTCGGCGGAGGACCGGAGGACAGCCTCGATGCATCCGAAGAAATTCAGCACGCAGGGAACTTGCAGCGAATAATAGACTTGGGCGCCCCGCTTCTCGCTGCGCAGGATCCCGGCGTTCTTCAAGATCGCCAGATGCTTCGAGACGGTGGAGATGTCGGCGCCGACCATTTCGGTCAGCTCGGCGACACAGTGCTCCCCGCGCTCCAGTTCCTCGACGATGAGGAGGCGGCTGGGATGCGCAAGGGCCTTGATGACCGCAGCACGCGCGGTGAGCGTGGCGGCCCGTCTTGGATCCATGATTCCTCCCAGGCGGTGCAATTCACCGCTGGGTATATTAGGCAAATCGCCAAGTATTGTCAAGAAACGAGTGTGGGGCCCAGGATTCCCGTTTGTAGCTCGAAGCGCAGCTCAAGCAAGACAGTCATAGCTCAGACGGCCCCCCAGAACTGGCCGGAAGTGGTCCCCGCAGATGAGCCTGAACTCGTACTGGGCAGGGAATCGGATCTCGGTATTGTCTCTTGACGCTGCGAGGCGAGCTTCGATGCCCCGATCGCGCGGGAGGGCAGCGCCAGATGCCGCAAGCCGGGCGCGTGGACTAGTTGCTGGGCGCTCCCGCAGGGGCCGGTTGCTCGGATGGGGTCGGCACCTCGGCCTTCTCATGCTCCAGCTCGCGCCCCCGATCCCGCAGCCGCGTGAACTTGGCCAAGTAGACGTACACCACCGGCACGAGAATGAGCGTCAAGAACGTCGAGAAGAGCATGCCGCCCACGATGGTGATGCCCAGCGGCTGACGCGCCTCCGCCCCGGCGCCGAAGCCCAGCGCGATCGGCATCACACCGAAAACGGTGGAGAAGGACGTCATCAGGATCGGCCGCAGGCGGATGCGCGCGGCCTCGACGACGCTCTCGATCACCGCATGGCCGCGGTGGCGAAGCTGGTTGGAAAACTCGACGATCAGGATCGCGTTCTTGGTCACCAATCCGATCAGCACGACCATGCCGATCTGCGAGTAGATGTTGAGACTGAGGTTGAACACCCACAGCGAGGCGATCGCTCCAACCACCGCCAGCGGCACCGAGAGCAGAATCGTGAGCGGGTGGATGAAGCTTTCGAACTGGGCCGAGAGCACCAGGAAGATGAAGATCAGCGCCAGCAGGAACATGAAGTAGAGCTTGGAGCTCGACTCGCGGAACTCGCGGGACTGCCCCGCCAGCGTGGTGCGCACGCCATCGGGCAGGTTCTCCTGCGCGATGCGGTCCAGGTCATCCAGCGCCGTGCCGAGGTCCACTCCGGGAGCGAGATTGGCGGAGAGCGTGGCAGAACGGGAGCGGTTGAAGTGATTCAGCTCCTTGGGCGCGGCCTTCTCGCGCACAGCGACCACGTTGGCGAGCTGAATCAACTCGCCGTTGCCGGCGCGCAGGTAGACCTCGTCGATCACATCCGGCGTGGCCCGCTCGCTGGGCCGCACCTGCGCGATGACATCGTACTGCTTCGATCCACGCTTGAAATCACCGACGATGCGGCCGCCCAACAGCATCTCGAGCGTCGAGCCGATGTCGGTCACCGAGACGCCCAGTCGCGACGCCCGATCGCGGTCGATCTGGATCTCCAGCTCCGGCTTGTTGAGCCTCAGGTCCGAGTCCAGGTTGATCAGGTACCCCAGCTCGGATGCCTTGGCCATCAAGATACCCATGGCCTGCTCCAGCTTCTCGTAGCTCTCGGCCTGCAAGACGTACTCGACCGGGCTGGACGAGAAGCGGCCGCCCAGGCTGGGCGGGTTGATCAGGAACGCCAGCACGCCGGGGATCGAGAAGACCTGTGGAAACAGCTCGCTCACGATCTCCTGCTGCGATTTCTCGCGCTCGTCGCGCGGCGTCAGCCGGAAGAAGACAAAACCGTTGGTGACCCGTCCGGGGCCGCCGAAGCCGAGGCCCGTGGCACTGAAGAGGCCGGCGTGCTCGGGCCGATTGAGCAGCACGTCCTCGAGCCGGCGCATGTACCGGTCGGTGTACTCGAGCGTCGCTCCCTCGGGCGCCACGACCACGCCGAAGGCGATGTTGCGGTCTTCGGTCGGCACCAGCTCCCGGGGGAGATTGCGGAAGAGGAAGGCGCTGCCGGCCACGGCGATCAACGCGCCTGTGACGACCAGCCAGCGGTGGCGCAGCACGAAGCGCAGCGTGCCGGTGTAGAGCGCGTCCAGCCACCGGAAGAAGGCGTCGAAGGAGCGCTCCGCCCAGTTGGTCTGCTTCCCGTGAAGCTTGCGGAGCAGCTTCGAGCAGAGCATGGGCGTCAGCGTCAGGGCGACGAAGCTGGAGATGATGACCGCCACCGCCAGCGAGACGCCGAATTCGTTGAACAGGCGCCCCACGGTTCCGGTGAGAAACGCCAAGGGCAGGAAGACCGCCACCAGGGCTGCGGTGGTGGCCACGATCGCGAAGCCCACCTCGCGGGCGCCGTCCCACGCCGCACGCAGGCGCGGCTTGCCCATCTCGAGGTGGCGATAGATGTTCTCGAGCATCACGATGCCGTCGTCGACCACCAGCCCGATCGCCAGCACGAAGGCGAGCAGCGTCAGGATGTTGATCGTGAAGCCCAGGAAGTACATGACCGCGAAGGCGCCCACGATCGAGATCGGAATGGCCGCCGCCGGGATGAAGGTGGCGCGCAGGCTCTTCAGAAAGGCCAGCACCACGAGCAGCACCAGGCCCAACGCGAAGAGGATCGTGCGTCCCACCTCGTCGATCGAGTCGCGGATGAAGACCGAGGAATCGAACGCCGTCTGGAGGGTCATGCCCTCGGGCAGCAGAGCGGCCGCTTCCGGCAGGGCGCGGCGGACCTCCTCGGCGACCTCCACCGTGCTCGCCTTCGTCTGCTTGACGATGCCCAGGCCGATCGAGGGCACGCCGTTGTAGCGGGTGATCGATCGCTCGTCCTCCGGCCCCACCGTGACGTCGGCCACGTCACGCAGGCGGACCTTGTGCTCCCCCTGCTGGGTGATCACGATGGCGGCGAATTCCTCCGCGGTCTGCAGCTCCCCCCGCGTGCGGACCGAGAACTCGCGCCCCTCGCCCTCGATGCGGCCCCCGGGGATCTCGGCGTTGCCGGTGCGGATCGCCAGTTCCACGTCCTGGGTGGTCAGACCCCGCGCGGCCATGCGCTTGGGGTCGAGCCAGACGCGCATCGCATAGCGGCGCTCCCCGCCGATGAAGACCGATCCGACGCCCGGCAGACGCTGCAGGTAGTCCTTCAGCACGACGTCGGCCACCTCGCTCATTTCGAGCGGGTTGTGCCGGTCGCTGGAGAGGGCGATCCACATGATCGGCTGCGCGTTGACGTCCACCTTGGCGACGATGGGATCGTCCGCCTCGCGGGGGAGCCGGCCTCGGATGCGCGCGACGCGGTCGCGCACATCGTTGGCCGCTTCCTCGACATCCTGGGACAGCTCGAACTCGATCGTGATGCGGGAGCCCTGCTCCTGGCTGGAGGAGGTGATCGTCTTGACGCCCTCGAGCGTCGAGAGCGCTTCCTCGATGACGTCGGTGATCTCCGCCTCGACCACGCTCGGGCTGGCGCCGCGATAGAACGTGGTGATCGAGACGATCGGCGGGTCGATGTCCGGATACTCCCGCACCGGGAGCCGCGAGAACCCGATCACCCCGAAGAGGATGATCACCAGGCTCATGACCGACGCGAGAACGGGCCGCTTGATGGATACTTCACTCAGTTTCATCGCCACCTGCCTGACCGGCGCCCGGACGGCCCGGAGGGCCCCCTGCGCCTGGCTGACTCGTCACCGGAAAGACCCGGGCGCCCTCGTAGAGCTTCTGATGGCCGGCCCGCACGACCCGCGCGCCCGCGGTGAGACCCGCGCGGATCTCCACCTTGTCCGCCAGGCGGGTGCCCAGTTCCACGGCGGTGCGCGTCACGGTGCTGTCGGCTTGCACCTGGTAGACGAACATGGCGTCGCCTTCGACGAAGACCGCCTCATCGGGCACGGTCAGCGCCTGGGCGCGGTCATCGAGGACCGCCTCGATATCGGCCGACATGCCCGGCCGGAAGCGGCGATCGGGATTGGGCAGCAGCGCGAGCACCTCCACGCTACGCGTCTCGGGGTTGAGGCCCGGGTCGATCACGTCGATCGTGCCGGCGACGCGCTGCCCGGGAAACGCCGGCGTGGAGATGTGTACCTCGGCGCTCGGTTGGAAGCGAGGCACGTACTGCTCGGGCGCGGTGAAGCGAACGCGCAGCTTCTGGATCGACTGCAGGGTCGTGATCGGTGTGCCCGCCTGCACGAACGCGCCGGGGCTCACGAGCCGGGGCCCCACGGCCCCGTTGAAGGGCGCCACGATTCGGGTCTTCGCCAGCCTCGCGCGAGCCAGATCGACGTCCGCCTCGGCGATCTTCAGCTCGGCGGCGGCATCGTCCAGGTCCTGCGGCGTGCCGGCCCCGCGATCGACGACCATGCGAACGCGATCGAAGGCCGCCTGGCGCTGGTCTCGCAGCGCTTCCGCGCGGGCCAGCGCAGCGCGCGGCTCCGAATCCTCCAACTGCGCGAGCAGCGCGCCTCGCTCGACCGCGGCGCCCTCGCGGAACGGAAGCCGGGCCACGATGCCCGGGATCTCCGACACGATCGTCACCGCATCGGCCGCCTCGATCGTGCCCACGGCCTCGAACCGATCCACGACCCGGGTCGGCGTCACCTCGGAGACCTCGACCGGCGTGGGCGGACGCTGGAAACCGCCCCCGCCCCCGCGTCCACCGCCGCGTCCACTCGCTTCCTCGCTGCCGCAGCCGACAAGCCCCAGCGATGTCGCCAGGGCGATCCCCAGCGCCAGCAGCGCCGAGGGGGCGCCCATGTGAACCAGACCTGCTGTTCGTTTCATCTTCCGCCTCACTCTATGCCGCGGTCAGCCCGCCGGTGGACTAGCGTTCATCGAGAAGCGGGAGTCCTTCTCCCGTCAGGTAGCGTAGCTCGGCCGACGCGCGCGCCGCTCGGACGAGCGCATCCGAGAGACGCTGTTGCGCGGCGGCCAGGTCCGCGCCCAGGCGCACGATCTCGAAGGCGGTCGTGCGTCCGTTCTCGTATTCGATGAGCCCGATGCGGACCTGCTCGAGAGAGGCGTCCACACCCTCACGGGCCCACTCGAGGCGCTGCATGCCGTGCGCCAGCTCGCGATGGGCCCCGCGCACCCGCTCGATCACATCGCGACGAATTGCTTCGGCGCGCTGGCGAGCGGTCTCGATCGCCGCCGCCGCGACCCGGTGTGCGCCGCGCTCCTCGCGCAGCCCGATGGGCCAGCGCAATTCGATTCCGACCGACCAGGCCGGGAACTCTCCCGATGCGACGTCATCCAGCGCGCTTCCGTAGCCTCCGTCGACGTCGACGCGCAGGGTGTCGCCGCCGAAGATCACCTCCCGGCTGCGGCCCGACAGGCCGGTGCCGCCGATTTCGCCGAGCAGATCGAGTTGGGGGAGGAGACGCCAGCGCGCGCCACGTTCGCGTGCTTCGGCTGCGACCACCGCGCGCTCAGCCGCGCGCAGCGAGGCGTTCTCCGTCAAGGCGCGCTCGAGCAAACCGTCCAACGCGGGCACCTCGGAACGTTCCTGGGGATTGTCGCTCGAGCGGAAACGACGGGTTCCCTCGCGGGGCGACATTCCGGTGAGGGTCGCCATCTCATCGGAGATCGCATCGAGGCGCTCTTCCAGGTCGAGCACCGCGATGTTCTGTTCCGCCAGGAAGACTCGTGCATTGGCCACCTCGTTGGGCCCAGCGAGGCCGGCCTCGGCCCGGCTGCGCGCCTGGGCCAGCAGGGCCTCGGCGCGCTCCACGATGAGCTGCTGCACGGCGAAGTCGCGCTCGGCTGCATAGAGCTGCCAGTAGACCGTTTCGACCTGGGCGCGTGTGGCCAGGACGGCATCGCGGTAAACGTCGCGCGACGCCTCGTATTGGCGCTCAGCCGCGGTGCGTGGGGCGGAGGTTCCCGGTCCGAAGCCACGCAGGAGCGGCTGGCGCACGGTGAGGCGACCATCGGCGCGGTACTCGGGATCGATCACCGTGAACTCGGAGTTCGTGTCCACACGGTTGGCGTCGACCGCGAGCTCGATCTCGGTGCCGAGCGGAAGCTGCACGCGGGCTCCGGCGGTGGCGCGCGTCGATTCCTCTTCAATCACATCGGGCCGCGCAAAGGGGGACGAGGACGGCATCTCGGATCCGTCGCGGGCGACCTCGGCGAAGATCTCCGGGTCGAAGGCTCCCTTCTCGAGCAGCAGCGCACCTTCTGCCGCCTGAAGCTGCGCTTGGGCTTCGCGCACGACGGTGGCATGGTCCAGTGCTTGCTGAACGGCCGCATTCAGGCGCAGCGGCTCACCTCCCAGCCGTTCGAGCGTGACGACCAGCGCGCTGTCCGGATCCAGGGGGATGGCACGGGCCCCCATTTGCGCCCGCGCGGACGTGAGCGATACGGAGCAGAACAGGGCTGCCAGGATGAGCCACCCTGCGCGGGGGCTCGTCTGCATGATCCGGCGCGCTGGCGCCGCTACGCGTGGACCAAGGGATAGAGGTTCCATCTGCTCGTCAGCTCTCCTAGTGCAACTGCCGGTGTACGGTATGGTTCGGGGCGGATTCACGGGTTGCCCGTTCGACGAGCCGCGCCCTGTTCGTCGTACAAGCGCTGGGAACCCTCTACCCGAGCTTCTGTTCCCGCGCAAGCCAAGGGTTTGGGTTGCGGCACGGGGAGACGGGAGGAAGTCGAGCAGAGCGATACAGCGCAGATGCTGGTGGCAGACTCGACCAGAGGGGCCTGCCGACGCCGTAATCCTTTGCACAACAAGCGGTTCCCATCTCTCGCCCCGCTTCTCCGCGCCACAAGTAGCTGCTGTGTCGCGTCCGCCGTCGCGGATGCGACACAGCCGGACCCGTGGCTGCACGGCGCCTGGGCGACTGCTACATTCGTTTCGCCCGGGCGCGCCCAAGCCGCGCGGTCGGGCGGACAGCACCCACGGGGATTCGCAACGCATGCCCACGAGGAGGCGCGCCATGCGCTCAAGCTTGCTCCGGCTCACCGTCTGTTTCCTGTTTCTGGGTCCGGCCGGCGCCTGGATCGCGCGGCGCGCATCCCGGCGATGAGGTCGTGCTGCATGGCGGGGTGTACCACGTGGGGGAGCTGGCCGTGCCGCACTCGGGCACCAGCGGCGAGCCCATCGTGCTGCGCGCTGCTGCGGGCGAAGCGCCCATCCTGGATGGCGCCGATCCCTCCTCGTTCGTCTGGACGCCGGTGGGCGAGGGTGTCTATCACACCGAGATCCACGAGCCCGATCCCCACCTCGTGCTGGCCGACGGCGAGCGGCTGTTTCCATGTGCCAGCCTGGAGGATCTCCGCACGCTGAGCTGGGACGGCACGCCCGGTTGCTTCGCCGCGGGTACCGATCTCTACGTGCACCTCGAGGACGATACCGACCCCAACACCGTTGTGATGACCGTATCGCGTTACACCGTGATCGAGGAGTGCGAGTTCTACGACACGATCTTCGACTGGCCTTGGGATGGGATCAAGGCGGTCGGCGGATTGGAAGACGGAGGGATCGCGTTCTACAACCCGATGACCGGCCGCGGCACCGTCATCCGGCGCAATGTCATTCACGACGACTTCGACGGTATGGGCTCGTGCCCCAGCGATGAGACGGCCCTCACCAACGAGACCGACATCTATGAGAACGTGATCTACCACACCAGCGACGACGGACTCTCCACTGACGGTCAATGCAGCAACGTGCGCATTTGGGCAAACAGCTTCGAAGATGTTCTGATGGGGATCTCGCTGGCGCCCGTCTACGATGGTCCCGTCTACGCAACTCGGAATCTCATCGTCAAGACCGGAGTGGGCAACAACAGCTACACCGGCAGTCCCTTCAAGTTCAACAGCGGCTATCCGCACTCGGGCGAGATGTTTCTGTACCACAACACGTGCGACGCGGTGCTCCCGGGAAACAACGGCTTGTATATCAAGGCGCCCGGGACGTGGGACCTCGTGACCGCCCGGAACAACATCTGGATGGGGACGGCGCATGCGATCCACAACTACAACGCGGAGCAACCGGTCGATCTGGACTATGACAATGTCTGGAACAACGGACTCGGCGATCTCGTGCGCTGGGACGGCCACGACTACGCCACGCTGCCAGATTTCGTGGCCGCCACGGGCCAGGAGACGCATGGACTGTCGGTGGCACCCGAATTCGTAGACCCGAGCGTGGGGGACTATCGCCTGGACGAGAGCAGTCAGCTCATCGATGCGGGCATCCTGATCCCCGGAGTGAACGACACCTTCGAGGGCGAGGCGCCCGATGTAGGCGCCTTCGAGTTCCATCCGGGCTCGGGGGTGGAGTCCGGCTTCCGAGAGACCGCTCTCTCGATTGCCGCTCGGCCAAGTCCAACCTCGGGCGAGGTTGCGATTCAAATGCGTTTGTCGAAGGCGTGCGCGGTGGACCTGAAGGTCTACGATGTCTCCGGCCGGCTGGTGAGAGATCTCGGGAGCGCTGTTCGGGAAGCCGGCGAATCACGCGCAGTCTGGGACGGGTGCGCAGCGCCCGAAGGGCCGCCCTTCCAGCGCACGGTACGGACCTTGGAGCAAGATACGCTCGCGCGGTTGATGTGAGGCATCTGCGGAAGCCACTTCGATAGAAGACCGTCGAGCGTGAAGTCTCGTATAGCGTCGCCTTGTTCAGCTCGGTCGCCGCGGTGAATGGATTCACGCTCATCCCCTGGCTGGGTGCCAAGAGGCACCATTGACTCCAACGCATCGCATAGCGACTAGACCATTATTGAAGGAACAGGAATTTGATGCGCCCCCAAGACGTGGGGGAGACAGGTGAACTGCCACAACTGACCGGCCAGGCACCTATGCGTCCGCACTCCGGATTCGGCGGAGAGAATGGTGCACAGGGCGAGCCCTCTTGGAGGCCTACGTCCATGAGCTGTGGTTCGCAGTAGAGGGGATCTTCGGAGATATTCCCGGAGGTGCCATACTGGTTCGCGATCAGCCCAATCCAATCGCCCCCGGGATTCCCGAAGATGTCACAGCAGCGCAACTGGGGTACGTAGGGAGACATTGGCTCGCACTCCAGGCCGGGCCCCATGGATCCGAAGGAGATAATCGTCTTTCGTATGTCCGGCTCACCATAGCCTGCCGAGCTGAAAATCCCGCTACCATGCACCGCCGTATTCGCGTGGACTGTGCACTGCACGAGTACACACCTACCGGATCATATGCATAGCGCACCACCCGAGTTCGCCACGTTCTCGATGAATGTGCACCAGATGAATGTCGGCTCAGATAGATGGCCACAGTAAACCGCACCACCTTGCATTGCGTGGTTCCGACAGAAAACGCATCGTCGGATCAAGGGAGTAGCCCATTCGATATGAATTGCCCCACCATCCTGCCTGTAGCCATTCCGAATCGTTAGTCCTTCGATTATTGCACCGTGATCTCCTGGCATGAAGCTCATGGCTCGATGTCGATCGGAAGGAGTTCCCTCGCAATCAATCACGCAGTTGGCAGGATCCCATGAGGTGGAGCGCAGAAGAATTGCCTTTCCGCCGAAGGTCAGATCCCTATTCCCATCACCTCGATACACCCCTTCAGCCAACTCAACCACGTCACCATCAATGCAGGCATCCAGTGCGGCCTGAATTGTTGGGAAATCTCCGGATCCATCCGCATGAACCAAGTAGACTGCCGCCCTTGACGTCCATAGGGAATGAGCGATTGTGAGCAGCATCGCAAGACGTAGAATACGAGAGAGCATCGTCGTACCTCCGACACTCCGAACACCGCAGGGAACAGGAACAAGAGCTCACGTGCCAACCTAATCGTACGGCCTGAGCTAATTCATTGTCAAGCTGTGCGATAGCCGCGTCCACATGGCTATAGTCTGGTTCAGGGAGGAGCGGGATCGGCGGTTAGACCGAGACGGCTTCAAGTGTCGTCGTGGATGCTCTTATACGAGAAGGCGGCCCGTTGAATTGGGCGAACGGGAAGGTGCGACAGGGGCCGGCACGCACCCTGCCTGGGCTGGTCGCGCGCCAGATGAGCGACGGGGAACACCATGCAGCACTCCACAAGGGCGGCGGCGACAGCGCTTGCCCTGGCGGTCTGGGCTCTGATGCCACCAGCACCGCCAGCCCAGTCCTTGGACCACAACCTGATCGGCTATTACCCATCTTGGGCGGTCTACGCGCGCGACTATCACGTCCCTGACATCCCGGGCGGGAAGGTCAACATCATCAACTACGCCTTCGCCAAGATCGCCGACGGCGAGATCGCCCTGGGGGACCCGTACGCCGACACGGGGAAATGGTATCCCGGCGATAGCTGGCATCCGGACAGCTTGCGGGGGAGCTTCCACCAGCTCCAGATTCTGAAGCGAGCCCAACCTCACCTACGCACGCTCATCTCGGTAGGCGGGTGGACGTACTCGACCTACTTCTCCGACGTGGCACTCACGCCCCAATCACGCAGCATCTTCGCCGCCTCTTGCGTCGAGTTCGTGCAGCGCTACGGGTTTGACGGTGTGGACATCGACTGGGAGTACCCCGTGAGCGGGGGACATCCCGGGAACATCTACCGCCCGGAGGACCGAGAGAACTACACCCTCCTGTTGGCCGAGCTGCGTGCACAGCTCGATGCGTCCGGCGACTACCTGCTCACGACCGCCGGTCCAGCCTCGCCGTTCGTCATCCCCAATCTCGAGATCGATCTGATCCACCCGCACCTCGATTGGATCAACATCATGACCTACGATTCTCACGGGCCGTGGAACGGCGAGTTCGACCAGGTCACGAACTTCAACGCTGCGCTCTATCCTGCGCCGGAGGATCCCAACCCCGAGCCGGCACACAGCGGGTTCAACTTGGCCGCGGCGGTGGAAGCCTACTTGGGTTGGGGTGTGCCACCCGAACAGCTCAATCCCGGCCTGGCCTTCTACGGCCGCGGCTACGGCATGGTGGTCAACCAGCATGATGGTCTCTTTGTCGGCTATGAGGGGCCCGCCGGGAGCGGCACATGGGAACCGGGGGTGTTCGACTTCTGGGACCTGCGCGCCCACTACATCTACATCAGCGGCTACACATCGCACTGGCACGCCGAAGCACAGGTGCCCTGGGTATTCAATCCCACCGAGCGGGTCATGATCAGCTATGACGATCCTGCCTCGATCGCCCTGAAGGGGGCGTTCATCGCGGACCGTAACCTGGGTGGGGCCATGTTCTGGGAATTCAGTGCTGACCGTGAGGCCGAGCTCCTGGATGCGATCCATGCGGCCCTCGGCGGGGGGACGACAGATGTCGCTGAAGGCAACGCAAATCGACCACCGCAGATGACCTCAATCTTACTCTCGCTGACGCCCAATCCCGCTCGGCACCGCGTCCAGATCGTATACGATGTACCGTCACCCCAGAAGGTCCGCCTGCGCATGCACACGGTCGGCGGCCAGCTCGTACACGCGTGGCCAGCGAGGATGCACCTTGCCGGAAGGCAGAGCGGCTGGTGGGACGGATGCGACGTCACCGGCCGGCGCGTGCCGAGCGGGGTCTACTTCCTTGAAGTTGCCGGCGTCACGTTCACCGGGTCCGGCAGCATCCTGTGGATCGCGCCGTGAGGAGGCCGCGCGCTTCGCATCTGTGGTGGCGCGCTCAGACCAGCACGCGCGCCAGGCCTTCAGCCTTCTCGAAGCTTGCCTCGACTAGCTCGTGCGTCTTGTCGGGGGGGATGCTGCAACGTGCGTATGCGTCCTCGATGAGCCCCTCGACGCCCAGGCTCTTCTCGGTCTCCCCGATCCACGCGACCAAACTCACCGGCACCAGGACGTGGTGGGTCCCAAGCCTGTTGTCGTGGTGGCTGCCGATGGCCGCCGCGATGTGCTCGGGGAATTGCCACTCGTGGCAGATCCACGTAGCAACTTCCGCATGGTCCCACTTGAACGCGCTTCGCTCCAGCTCGCTGAGGTTGCCGCCCTCGTTGTGCCACTGCTCGAGGATCGGTCCGTAGCTCTCGGGATGCTGTGTGGCCAGGAAGGGCACGGCCATGTCCTGCAGGAAGCCGGCCGTGAAGCACTCCGACCCCCTGGCGGGGCACAGCAGGCTGGCGAACGAGTTGGCCAGAACCGCCCTTCGTGCTGACGCGCGCCAGAAGCGAGCGGGATCATACCCTCGCGATGGCCGCGAGGGAGTGATCCGCCCGACGCCGATCGACAGGACCATCGTCTCGAGCTGGGACAGCCCCACGAGCGCGATGGCTTGGCTCAGGTTCTCGACTTTCCTTCGGCGAGAGAAAGCGGCCGAGCCCGCCAGGCGCAGGACCTGCACCGAGAGTCCCGGGTCGACGGACAGCACCTCCGCGATCGACGAAGCCGATGAGTTCGGATCACGAATCTTCTGCAAGGTCTGTACGACAGCGGTTGGGAAGGAGGGCAGGGTGTAGTCCGGCAGGACTTTTCGGAGCTCTGCCTTGGGATCGGTCTTCTTGGTGAAGAACGAGAACATCGCCGAGCTTCCCCTTTCAGTCCGCGCGACGGGCCATCTTGTTGGTCAGGATGCTCAATAATCCACCCAGTCCCACATAGCCGAGAACCGCCTGGACCGCGGCCAGAATCTGTCCGGCCATCGTCGCCGGGTAGGCGTCCCCGTATCCCAGTGTCGTCAAGGTGACGACACTGAAGTAGATGGATGACAAGGGGGTCTCGTACTCACCGTACTCGACGCCGACCTGGGAGTAGGCGAGCGCGAAGACGAACGTGATAAAGGCCACGAAGAGTGCCCAGCGCAGCAGGCTGCGACCGCAGTCGGAGGTCGTCCACCACAGCCAGTAGAGGGCAGCGTGGTACTTGCTGCGCGTCCGGAATTCGTACAGGTAGTTCTCGTCACGGATCGCCCGCTGCACCATGTAGGCGCCGCGGGAGTCCACGCCGCGGATATCGGCTCCGATCCAATGGGCCCTGGTGAAGTTGGTGACGCCCATCAGCCGTGCTTCGCGCAAATCCGTGAGATCGAAGGAGGCCTTCTTGACGTCGCTGCGCTTCAGGTCCACGCCGCGCAGATTCGCCCGGGTGAAGATGGCCTCCGTGAGGTCGGCGTCGCTGATGCGGGATCCGTGCAGATCAGCGGCCCGGAAGTCGGCGTGGGAGAGGTCCGCCTTGACGAAGGTCGCCTCGCCGAGCTGGGCGTTGATGAAGCTGGCATGCGTCAGCGTTGTGACGCCGAAGCCCGCCCGCTTGCCGCTGCACTCGTTCAGGTTGGCGTGGGACAGATCGGCGTTGAGCAGCTCACAACCATCCAGCTTGGCCATGACCAGGTGCGCACCGGAGAGGCGGGCGCCGGTCAGGTTCGCGTGCCGTAGATTGGCGCCGCTCAGGTTGGCGCCCGAGAAGTCGCAACGGGAGAGATCCAACCCGGCAAGATCTTCGCCGGCCAGGTCGATGCCGCGCAGGTCTCTTTCGTCCGGGTTGAGGCCGATCGCATCCGTGCTACCGGCGGAAACGGCCCGGAGGGCACGTAAGGCGGCTTCGCGGCGGGATCCTCCCCCGGACGGATCCGGTTCCAACCAACGTGCGGCCAGCTCGGCCGCGTCGTGCTCAGGGGTGATTCGATCGGCCAGGGCGTTCTCGCCCATCTCGAAGCCTCCGCCCGCTTCTTCCCGTGCGTCGCTCATCCCTCTCGGGCTACGGGTGAGCCTCCGCAACAGCCTGCTCTGTCCTCAGTTGATCGACGGGGCGGCGTCGCATCCTGATCCCGAAGGCAAGCGCCCGCTCGCCCGCGGGCCCCGCCTCGCGGCCTGGGGTGGTCCAGTCACCCGGGTGGTCCGGGTAACGCCTAATCATGCCGACAGATATGGTTGTGGAACGAAGAATCCTGATGACGTTCGTCCACAGGTTCTTCGGGCGCACACCATCCGAGCTGCGCCGGATCCAGGACTACCGCTGCTGCCACTGCCGGCTTCATCAGGATTCTTCGTTCCACAACCGTCGGCGTCAGCGGATCGTGTGGAAGTACTTGGGGTACTTCGGCTGCCGAGGCTCCAACGCCAGGTCTTCGGACTTGTAGCCGAGAGCCACCCCATAGTGAACCTCGTAGCCTTCGGGCAATCCGATGCGATCGCGCGCCTCGGCCGAGTCGAAGTAGAAGCGTGTGAAGCCCATCCAGCAGGAGCCGACGCCGAGGCTCTCGGCTGCGATGAGCATGTTCTGGATGGCGGCGCAGGCGTCCGGCACGGCGGCGATTGCATCCTGGCGTGTGGCCACGACCACGACCGTCGGCGCGTGGTAGTAGATGTGGTACGTCTCGTCCTTGCCGAGTTCCGCCGCCCAGGGCACGGGCAGCTTCTGCATCGCCAGCTTGCTACCCGTGCTCATGTCGTCGATCAGCTCGCGGTTCTGGACCGCCACCATGTACCAGGGTTGTTCGTTGTGGCCCGTGGGGGCCTGCAGGCCGGCTGTCAGGATGGCCTGCAGCTCATCGTCACGGATCTGCTCCGGCCTGAAACTGCGGATGCTGCGGCGATTGGCGATGGTCCTCAGAGTCTCGTTCATGGGTCCCCCCTGTGCTGTGAGTGACGGACCCACGATACACCCGGCCGACGAGACCGTCGAGACGCCGGCTACTTCGCCGATCTGATTCTTATGTCACCGTTGGTGCTCACGATCCGGATCAGATGCTGGCCATCACCGATCTTGCCCGTGCCCCAGATGAATCTGCGGGGCGTGCCATGGTCATAATCCCACTCCCGGGTGTGCTCGATCTCGATGGGGAAGTCCGAGTTGATTTCATAGTCCCGGCTGCTGTTGCAGGTGTAGCCCAGCTCCAGATCCAGCTCCGCGGAGATGTCCGCCGGCAGGGTGACCGTGACCTCACCCAGGCCGGTCACCAGCTCCACGCCCCGGCGCCTATCACCCAGGCTGCCGATGACTTCTACGTCGATGTCGCCTGCACCGGTCGAAGCTTCGACCCAGCCGTTCTCGACCTCGATCGTGATGTCGCCGCCACCCGTCCGTGCGGTGACGAACCGCAGGGCGTTACGGACGTAGATTTCCCCGCCGCCCGTGGACAGGTGCGCGCCCTCGGGCGCCTCGCGGATGTGGATCCCGCCTCCGGCCGAGGAGATCTTGCCGTTGAGCTCGCAGTCCGTGACCGTCATCTCGCCGCCGCCCGTCTGCCGGCGCACGCGGCCCTTGAGCTCCCGCAGGGCGCGCTCTTGCACATGCGCCCGCGAAGGCGGCGCGGGGGCGTTCACCGACACGCCCCCCCCAATGCAGTCGATTCAATCGCCGATCAGCGCTCCCTCTCCGGCACGCCCATGCCGCTGCGATCGGGCCCCGGCGGCGGCTCAGGGCGCGTGTGATGGGGTTCGTTCAACGCACGCTTCATGGCCTGGATCGCTGCCTCGAGCTGCACGTCGGTGCCCTCTATCAGGGCCACCGGATCGTCGGGCACCTCGAGATCGGGCGCGACTCCCCAGCCCTCGATGATCCACTTCCCCTCGGGCGTATAGGTGCCGGCGGTGGGGATGTTCGGGCGTGTGCCGTCGATGAGGGCGGGATTGCCTGACAGTCCCACGACGCCGCCCCACGTGCGCGTCCCGATGAGAGGGCCCAGACCGGCGTAACGGAACATCCACGGGAACATGTCGCCGCTCGAGCCGGAAAGCTCGTTCATGAGCATGCATTTGGGTCCAAAGTGAGCGTCGCCCGGCACGGGGGTGTCGCGGCCGTGGCGGCGTGCGCGATACATCAGCGGCGGTCGGTTGAAGATCTCTAGAAAACGGTGCGGGGTCCACCCTCCGCCGTTGAAGCGCTGGTCGACGATCAACGCCGCGCGATCCTGCTGCGGCAGGAACTGCTCGACCAGGAAGTTCAGTGCAGATGTGTGGAAATTCGCGATGTGGACGTAGCCGATGCGCCCGTCGCTGACCTGGTCCACGTGGCGGCGGTTGGCCTCCACCCACGCGTGGTAGCGTAGGCGGCGCTCCCACCCGTAGTCCTGCGCCTTCACGACGACATCGCGCGCATCGTTGCTCTGCGTGGGCTTTGGTCCCACGGTCAGGACGACTTCACGGCCGGCCAGCCCCACGAAGGGCGCCCATGGATCGGCGCTCGTGTCGACCGGCACGCCGTTGACGGCAAGCAGGTAGGTCCCCTCGGCGACATCGACGTCCGGTTCGGCCAGTGGGCTGCGCAGCTCGGGATCCCACACCGGCCCGCGATAGATCTTCACGAAGCGGTAGGCGCCGTTCTCCAGCGCGAAGTCCACGCCCAGCAAGCCGACACCTGGGTCGTCGGGAAGGTCGTCGTCGGGGGGCGTGCCGTAGCGGGCATGGCTGACGTTGAGCTCGCCGATCATCTCCTGGATCACGTGCGTGAGGTCGGCGCGGGAGGCGCAGTCGGGCAGCAGCGCGGCATAGCGCTCGCGGATGCGGGGCCAGTCCAGGCCGTGCATGTCCTCGTCGTAGAAGAAGTCGCGGTAGAGGCGCCAGGCATCGGTGTAGAGCTGCTGCCACTCCTCGCGCGGGTCGATGCGGGCGACCATTCCCCCGGTGACCGGAGTCTGCGCTTCGGCGCCTGCCTCGGCGGGATAGAGGGCGGGCACACCGCCGTCCGAGCGGCCGGCCAGCGTGCCGCCGTCGGGCGACAGGTCCATCTCGCCGACGCCGGCGGTCACGAGCTGTTCCTCCGCGTCCGGATCGGTCGGATCGAGAAGCTGCACGCGCGGTTCCTCACCGTCGGCGCCGCCGGAACGCCGCAGGTAGATCAGCCGGCCATCGGCATCCACCTTCAGTGCCGAGAAGGACCCCGGCGCGGCGGGAAGGCGATAGGCCCGCTCCTGCAGGCCGTCCAGCTCGATCTCCACGGGCGGCGGGCCGTCCAGCTCGATCTCCACGGGTGGCGAGCCGTCCGGCGCGTCCGGATCGGCGTCGTTCGCCGCGCCTTCTGCGTCCTCCTCGTCCGACGGGGTTTCATCCTCCCAGGTCACCTCGTCGCTACGATCCGCGAAAGGCCTCTCCACTTCGGCGCGCAGCGGCAGCGCCATGAGCACATCGGTGTTCTCATAAACCCAGGCGAACTCGACCGCACTGAACGTGGGCTCGAACACCCGCCGGGCTGCGCAGTAGAGGTAGTCGCCGTCGGGACCGAAGGTCGGATGCGACTCATCGGCCAGCGCGCTGGTGACGCGATGCAGCCGCGAGCGCTCCGTGTCGTACAACCAGATCGACATGATGGACCCGTCGGAAGGCTCGGAGCGGTCGCAGGCAACCCAGCGGCTGTCGGGCGAAAACGAGACGCGCATGCGTTCGTCGGCCGTGTTGCCCGGCCAGGGGTCGGCCGTGATGCGCTCGAGAGCGCCGGTCGCCAGCGTGCATAGCCACAGCTCGCCGGTCTTCTCCTGGAACACCAGCCGTTCGCTGTTCGGCGACCAGGTGGCCGGGTAGAAGAAGGTGCGGTGCCCGGAGGTCACCTGCCGCTCCTCGCCCCGGCCGTCGCTCTGAATGACGTGCAGCTCGTACTCGCCGGACCGGTCGGAGAAGAAGGCGATCCAGCGCCCATCGGGGCTCCAGGAGGGAAAGCGCTCGGCCACGCCGCTCGAGCGCGTGAGATTGCGCGGCGAGCCGTGCTCGGCCGGCACGGTCCAGATGTCCCCGCGCGCTTCCACGGCCACGCGCTTGCCGCCGGGGGCGACCGAGAAGTGGCCGACGGCGTCCGCAACGTCGACGACCCGCGGCCTCAGCGTGGGGCGCGCGCCGGGGATGCGCACCTCCACGACGTGGTCCTCCTCGGTGGCCAGATCCAGGCGGTGCAGCGTCTCGCCTACCGTGAAGACGATCTCGCCGCCGCCGGCGGGACCGGGGCCGATGGCGGGCGTGCGCACGTCGTAGTCCTCGTAGCGGGTTAGCTGGCGGCGCGCGCCGCCGATAAGGTCATAGGACCACAGATTGCGGCGATTCGCGGGCCCGGCGTCGGAGAGGTAATAGAGGGTCTGACCATACCACATGGGCGCGACGTCGCTGCCTTCCCAGTCGGTGACCTTGCGCCAGGCTCCCTGTTCCAGATCCATGAGCCAGATGTCGGACGCGCTGCCGCCCACGTACCGTTTCCAGGGACCAACCCAGAAGGGCATGACGGGCGTGTAGGCCAACCAGCGCCCGCCGGCGCTCATCGCTCCTTCGGCCCCATACGGCACCGGGAGCCGCTCGGGACAGCCGCCTTGCGCATCCACCACGAACAGCTCCGTGCGGCCGATGAGACCGTTGCGGCCAGCGGTGTAGTAGATCAGGCGCCCGTCGGGGGTCCAGTCGCACAGCACCTGCCACTCGGGCTCGTGCGTCACCCGCACCGGCACACCGCCGGCGACCGGGAGGGTGTAGATCTCCAGATCGCCGTCGTAGCTGGCGACGAAGGCCAACTGCGTGCCGTCGGGGCTGAAGCGAGGGAACGCCTCGCCGCCGGGCGGGCTGACCAGCGGGGTCGCCACACCCCCTTCGCGCGCAACCAGCCACAGATCATCGGCATAGCGAAAGGCGATGTGAGTGGCCGAGATGTCCGGGTCGCGGAGCATCCCGGCGTGAGGGGTGATGTCGGCCTCGGCCGGCAAGACCATCCCAAGACCCATGGCCATGGCCAAGAACCCAGGCAGGGCTTGCGAGACCCACGAACGGGTCTGCATTCCTTGCTGCATGCTCCCTCCCGATCTCGATCTCCAGGTGGCACCTTCCCTCGCGGGCAGGCGAGGGAGACGCCCCAGGCTTCGTCCTTGGCCCAACCTACATGCAGCCTAGCTGCGGATCCAGGCCCGGCCTGCGGCCCGGTGATTGCGCGCACGGTGCCGGTGACGATCCCATAGGCCCGAGCACGCACATCCGGCCCCCTTCGTGCTGCACCAGGCTGCGAATCTCCATGATTCCCTATCTCACAGCGTGTTCTCAAGAGCGGACCACACATTCCACCAGCGGGCGCCTGGCGCGGCCGATTCAGCCTTGCCTGACCGGATGAGGCGACGGAGAAAGGGGCAATCCATGAGCATGAAACTGATGTCGCTGACAATCGTTGCGGTTCTCATGCTCGTCTGGGGCACAAGTGCGGGGACGGCCGCGCCGAGCACGCCCGATGTCCTTCGCTCGGGGGGAGGTCTCCGGCCAGCGGGGCGAGCCTGGGAAACGATGCGCGCTCAGCTCGCTTGGGAAGCACAACGCGCCATGCGCGCTCGCGGCGCGCAAGGACCGCGGGCCGGGGACGGGACTCGCTACGCGGACATCGGCGGGGCGGACCTGTTGTTCTGCGCGGACCCGTACCTCTCTAGTCCCTCGATCGATATCGCCGGCAACGGGGATATCTACGTGGCCTTCGAATACGGCGACTGGATCGCAGACAATGCCACGGTCGCTGTGATGCGGAGTCAAGATGGCGGCGATACGTGGGAGATCTTCGGCGACTTCTACTCCACCCCCGCCCACAACGCCGGCCAACCGTCGATTCACATTGCTGAAGGCGTTACGGATCAATGCTTCGTGGCCTTCTACCATGAGCAAGACAATGGCGACAACGGGATTCGGTTGGCCTCCTCGCCGTTGTCGGGCTCAGTCGGGAGCTGGAGCTTCGTAGATATCGCTTTCACCATCAGCGACTATGAGTTCGCATCCCCATGCGTGATCACCGATGCCGACTCGTATGACCAGTACTACGTCTACGTCGTCTTTCAGCGCGCCGGCACAGACCAGAGCGCCATCTACTTCAGGCGCAGCACAAACCAGGGAGGGTGCTTCGAGGACCCGTACTGGATCGCGTCCGTCAGCGGTGCCGGAGCCGTGTATGCCTCTCCACAGATCTGCCACGGACTGGGCGGCTTTCTCCATGTCGTCTGGTTCTTCCACACCGACGGAGATTTCAACGGCGGAATCCGCTACCGGCGGGCCGAGTCGTTTGCCGGCGGCGGTTCTTCCTCCTGGGGTGCGCTTCACCAACTCACCAGTATCCACAACGACTATCATGAGATGCTCCCGCGTGTCGCTGCGTCCCTCGTTTCGGCTGACGTGGTCGTGACCTACACTCGCATGGAGGAAGTCGGTGGCGACTGGCAGTATACCGATCCCGGCCTGCAGCGCTCTCACGATCAGGGCTCCTCCTTTCCTGCGGAGACGATCCTTCCCGACGGCATGCGGTATCCCTGCACCCTCGTTCAGGACCCCGGCACCGGGCACTGGATCATGGGGGGCTGGTCCAGCTTCGACGGCGGCGCCTGCTTGCAGCGAGCGAGCGCGGCGAATCCCACGGTCTGGTCGCCGGTCGAGGTCTTTGCCGATATTCCGTATGACCATGTGACCGACAGCGGCATGCCCCTCGCGCTGGATCCGATGCATGACCACCGTGCCGCCATCGTATGGGCATCGGGCCCCCATCTCGACCACCGCGTCCTTTTCGATGCCGAGTGGCGCAGCGATCCGGGCTACCCCATTCACGCACCGGGATTCCCGCTCCTGCTCGATCATGAACCGGCCTCGCCGCCGGCGTTGGTCGATCTGGATCATGACTCCGAACTGGAGATCGTCTACGGGGACTCCGAGCGTGGCGTTCACGCCTATCATCACGACGGCAGCATCGTGGCCGGATGGCCGATCACGCTCGCGCGCGATCTTGGCGCAGGACCCGTGGCTGTGGGACCGCTCTCCTGGGAAGACGACCTGCACGTGGTTGCCGGTACGGCCGATGGCTGGGTCTATGCCTACGATGCTTCGGGGAATCTCCTGCCCGGCTGGCCCCAAGACATGGGGACCGGCAGCGATGCCTATGTTTCGATCGGGTCGTTGGGGGACCCCGAGGGACGGACGATTGTGATCGCCTCGGACAACGTCCTCACCTTCCGCAATCTTCAAGGCGAACTGCCCCAGGGTGCGCGTCCACACTGGCTGGGAAGGAGGTTCAGTGCCCCCTGTGCCATCGGGGACATCGATGGCGACCCGGTTCCGGAAATCGTCTGCGGACTGGAGGACCAGGTGGTTGCCTGGAAGATGTACTCGCCTTACTCCGTCTTCTCGCGCATCTTGCCCAGCTATGTCTCCGACGCGGTCACGTTGGGCGATCTCGATCTGGACGGCGAGCTGGAGATCCTCGTTCCCACGGACAACGGAGTGCTCTATGCGCTCAACGAGGACGGCGGCGACGTCCCGTCCCAGTGGCCGTTCGACTCCGGCGAGCATGATGATCTGACCAGCGCCGCGATCGCCGATTGTATGGGGCAAGCCTATCCGGAGGTGGCCGTGGCCTCCAAGCAGGCGGAGGTCTACCTCGTCCATAGTGATGGCACGCCGCAGGGCGAGAGCTTCCCGGTGCAGACCCTCTGGGTGATCCATGGTGCGCCCGTGATTGGCACGATCACGGGCTGGCCCGACATCATCGTCACGGCCATGGAAGGCGGCATCTGGTCCTGGGACACTCACGGCAACCGCAACCCGGGTTGGCCCTTTCCGCTGAGCCCCTTCATTCGTCTGTCTCCCGCCTACGGAGACCTCGATGCGGACGGCTTGACCGAGGTCGTCGTGCTGGCCCCCGAAACCCTGTTCGTGCTCGACGTGCGGTATCCGCCTTCGGCCGCCCACCGCACGTGGCCGATGTACGGGCACGATGCCCAGCACACGGGATGCGCCAACTGTGAAGAACACCTGCCGCCCAGTTCGGCGCCGGAAGGCGAAGACGCCTCCATCACCAGTCTCGCTTTCCGCTCCGCTACCCTACACGCCCCCGCGCAGGTGGTGGAGTTCTCCTTCGACCTGCCGTACTACGCCGGCGTGGCGTTGCAGATCTTCGATGTGCAGGGCCGGTGCGTGCAGACGGTGGTGAAGACTGAGTTCGCGGCCGGTCGCCACGACGCTCAATGGGACGGTTGTGACCGGCAGGGAGCGGATGTCGCAGCCGGACCCTACTTCGCTCGTCTCCGCGTGCGGGGGGACGGCCGGGAGCAGACGCTCACGCGGAAGCTCCTGCTGACGAGGTGAGTTGGGCCTTGGGCCCGGCCAAGCCCAATGCCAGTCCCAGTCCCAATCCCTTCCTAGGATAGGCCATCGTGGCGCTCGAGCTGCCCTATCCGCCCCATGCATCGGCCGAAGTCCAGGATGTCTCTGGGCCGCATGTCCGGACGATCCGCCGGTGGGAGCTGGACGGCGCTCAGCTACTCGTACGCCTTGGGCACCAGGCAGACGAAGACCAGCGGCTCATCGCCCGTGTTGCGGTACTGATGGCGCTCGCCCGGCGTCACCAGCACATAGTCTCCCTGGGCGATGGGACGTGGTTCGTCCTCCGACATCAGCTCTCCGCGTCCGGAGACGATATAGTTGATGTGCTCGAAGGCATGGGCATGGTGCGGGGTGTGACCACCGGGCTCCACGGTGAAGACCCGCAGCGACATCGTCGGCGAGCCGTCCGCCGCACCGATGACCACTTGCTTCGATGCGCCGCGCGCACCCTCCATCTCGACCGGCGCGCTCGGCACCTGATCCAATCGGATGATCTTCATGTTGGCTGTTCCCCCCTGGGCAAGGCCGGGCGCAGGGACAAGACGCACGACCGAGATGCACGGCTCCATCGGCAGCTCGCCGGCTGCCGAAACTCACGGCTCTATCGGCAGCTCGCCGGCCGCCGAGGCTCACGGCTTGATCCGCGCCCCACTGGGCGTGATGCTCTCGCCCTCTTCCTTGGCCCGTCGCCAGTGGGCCCACTCGTCTTCGGTCACGCTGCACCGCCCACGTTTCGAGTGGGTGGCGTGGTAGTTGTACGTCCAGCCGAGCGCTTCGGACCCGCCGCCGTTGCGCGTCGTGATGAAGTAGCGGTTCTGGAGGCGACCGATCGCATCCACCTGTCCGCCCGGTGTACTGCTGTCGCCCCCGCTGGGATCGATGGGCACCCAGCCGTAGCCGGGCAGATAGACTTCGGCCCAGCGGTGATGCACCTCGTCGATGCTCACGTCGTCCCCGCGCAGGGCGGTGCCGGCCTCGTAGCGGGCGGGAAGCCCGACGGCCCGGCACAACGCGATGTAGAGGAACGCGTACTCCGAGCAGGATCCGGTGCCGCGCTTGATCAGCGTCTCCGGGACGTCCCATCCGCCCACGCGCTCGTACTCGAGCGTGTCGATCACCCAGTTGAAGATCTTGCGGGCGATCCAGTAGGGGTTCTGCTCGTCGCCGACGATCTTCCGGGCCGTCTCCTGCACCAACTCGGAGCTCACCTGGTAGCGCTCGCCGTCGGCGGTGTAAGCCTCTCGGATCTCGCGCGGGATCTGGTCGAGACCGCCCACCTTTTCGGGGATCAAGACCCAGTAAATCGCCCCGATGCGCGCGCGGGCATGGTAGCCGACCTCGAAACGCTCACCGGCGCGCAGCCGATCGCGGGCGAAGTGGGCGTACTCGAGGCCCCACCGGTCGCGCTTCATCTGCGGCGTGCCGCCGATGAAGTCGAGCGGTTCGTGCAGGACCATGTTCTCCGTCTCCATCGGCGGGACGGCGAAGTTGACCATGGCGTCGAGGACCTCTCCCGGTCCCTGGTTCTCGAGACGGTAGATCATGCGCACCTCGGTCTCGCGCCAGTCGTTGGTGAGGTAGCCCGGCACCTCCCGGGGTGCGCAGAGACGCACCACGCACTCCTCGAAGTCGGCCACCCACAGCCTGCCGTTGGGGGCGGGGGCCAGGCCGCAGGGATAGGGGCCGGGGGAGTCGAAGCTGGTGATCGCTTGTCCGCTCGAGGGCGCCACCATGTAGATGCGATCGTGCCGGCGCTGGGTCACCCAGAGGTAGTCGCCGTCAAACGCGAGGCCGCCCGGCTCCCTCTGGGGCGCGTCGAAGTAGGTCAGCGAGGTGCCGTCGCTGGGGATCAGCTTCTGCAGATCGTCGGCGCCGTTGTCGGCCAACCACAGCGCCTTCCCGTCCCAGGCCAGGCCCAAGCCGGCCCCGTTGGGTGTGGCGTAGTCGGTGAGCGTCACGCCGCTCTCGGGGTCGAAGACGTAGATGCGGCCGTCGAAGTCGTCGACGACGTAGAGCGTGCCGTCCGACCAGGTCAGTCCGCGGGGGCGATAGCAGGGGGCGGTGACCTTGCGCAGGACGCGACCGTTCTCGGGATCGATGCGCACGAGCTGGCCGCCGCCCCAGTCGGCGACCCAGAGCGCCTCGCCGTCGAAGGCCAGGTCGCCCGGCGTGTTCGTCGGCAAGGGCAGGCTCATCAGGACCAAACCGTCCTCGCCGCTCTCGCTGGTCTGCCCCGCCGCTCCTGTGGCCGATGCCCCGGCCAGGAGCAGCACCAGCCCCATCACCCTGCCCCACGTTGCGTTGGCTGCCATCGTCAACCTCCTTCCCCGGTCAGACGGAGTGCGAATCCCATCACGACGCCCGAGCCTGCCTCATGCTTGGGTATTCTCAAAGCCCGGTCGGGGTCCAGCTCACCGGACCGCCTCCTTTTCCGCGGATCGGGCGATCTGCTACACTATCACGGAAGGGCCGGACCCCGCACGTACGTCACCGGACATCACGTTCGCGACGGGTCCAAGTGACATCCTGGAATCGGGTTCGACGATCCCGTCGAATCGTCGGGCGGCGCCGGTCCGCCCTCGTGGACGCGCGGGCATGAACGTACCGATCATCCCTGCGAAGCTGAGCATTCCCACGCCCGCGGCGTCGTATCTCCCACGGCCGCGCCTGGATCGTCGCTGGCGGGGGTGGAGCGGCAGCAAGCTGATCCAGATCACCGCCGGGGCCGGGTACGGCAAGACCGCGCTCATCGCCGCCAACGTCGCCTGGGACGATCGGCAGTGCATCTGGTATACCTTCGACGAGCTGGACAACGACCCGTCGTGCTTCCACGCCCACATGGTGGAGGCCGGTCGTCGCCTCGGTCGCAACCCGCTCCCGGAAGGAATCACCGGTCACCCCGGCGAAGCCACGCGCATCCTCTCACACATTCTACTGGCGCTACAGGAGCGCCAGTCGCGCGTGCTGTTCGTGTTCGACGATGTCCAGCATGTCATGAATTCGGACGAGGTGAAGCGCACGCTCGAACAGCTCATCCGGTTTCTGCCGCCGGGAAACACCGTGGTTCTGGCCGCGCGCGAACCGCTGGCGCTGCACACCTCCAGGCTGCGCGCGGCAGGCGATCTCGTGACGGTCGGCGCCGCCGACCTCGCGTTCACGGAAGACGAGGTGGAGGCATTCCAGCGACACCGCTACCCGGAGGCCGCGGTCGATCGGCGGATGATCCGGACGGTGACGTCGAAGACCGAAGGATGGGCGGTCGGCGTGGAGATGGTCTATCAGCTCGCCGGCGACCCCACGCCCATCGCCCTTCAGCAGGCGCTCGACCAGCTCTCCGCATCGGGATCGGGCTGGTTCGGCTACTTCGCGGAAGAAGTCATCGGCCGTCTGGATGCCGACACGCGTGACTTCCTCTTGCAGGCCTCGCTCTTGCCGCATCTGGACGGGGAGATGTGCAACCGCTTGTTCGGCCGCGAGGACAGCCAGGAACGGCTCCGCCGCCTGCACGAACGCCACCTCTTCACGTACACCGTGGGAGACGAAGGAGGCGTCTATTGCCTGCACAACCTGTTCCGCACATTCCTCCAAGAGCAGCTTCGAGCCTCGCTGGATGAGCGCCAATACCGGCGCCTGTTGCGCCGCGCGGCCGATGCGCTGGCCGACGCCGGAGCGTGGGCCGAGGCCGCGGCGACCTATGCCCGCGCCGGCGACCCGCAGGCGACACTGTCACTGATCGAGAAGCGTGGTGAGGAACTCCTGGCCGCAGGACGGTATCACGTGCTGGCCCAGGCGTTCGAGACGCTGCCGGCGGGCGTTCTGGCGAAGCGCGTCAAGGCGCGGATTCTCTACAGCCGGCTCCTGGAGATCCGCGGGGAGTGGGACGATGCGCTCGCGCACTACAAAGCCAGCCTGCGCGCCAGCCGCCCGGGGGTGCAGCAGGTCGCGCTGATGGGCTATTTGGCCCGCTTCCACATGCGTCTTGGACGCTACGGCGCGACACGCTCGTTGTGCAAGCGGGCGCTGCAAGCCCGCGGGGCACGCGATGCGAATGTGCGCGCCCAGCTTCACACCACGCTGGGGTTGGCGGAGGCGGAGCTGGGTCGCTTCGATGATGCCGAGACCCACTTCGAACGATCGCACGCCATCTGCACCCGGACGAACGACGAGGTGGGTCAGGGACGCGCCACATTCCTCCTGGCGGTCAATGTGTACCTTCCCCGCGGCGAGTTCGCTCGGGCGCGCGACGCGGCCCGGCGCGCCGAAAAGCTATTCCGCAGGCTCGGGGATCGCCGGCTCATCTGCCACACCCAGGGCGTGCACGCCTATGTTCTGGCCGCGACCGGAAAGGAACGTGAGGCGCGCCATCTGGCCGAGGACGGCCTGCGCCAATCGGAGGCACTGGGCTATCGGATGACGGAAGGATATTCGCACTGCACGCTGGGCAGGTGCGCACTGCTGACCGGCGATCTGCAGGCGGCTCGCGAGCATTTCGAGACCGCCCGCCGACTGGGTGAAGAACTGCGGGAAGCGGATCTGCGCATGCAGCCGCGCCTGGGTCTGGCCGAGGTAGCCCTGGCCGAGGGCAATCCACACGCGGCGCAGCAGGCGGCCGTGGAAGCGCTCGAGATCGCCACCGGGCTGAAGGACCGCCTGCAGGAAGCGCAGAGCTGCACGTTGCTGGGGCTCATCGCCGAGCGCGGTCAGAGCGGTTCCAGGAGCTCCCGCAAACGTGCGCGGAATCGGCGGAGCGCCACGCGAGACCGGTCCGGCAAACCGGGCGCCGCAGAGGACCTCCCGGCCGACGTCTGGTGGCAGCGGGCCGAGCGGATCTGCCGGCGCATCGGGGCCCGGTTCGACCACCACCGCGCGCTCTTCTATCGCCTGAGCGCGGAAGGGTTCGATCCGCCTCGATCCAACCAGCCGTGGAGCGTACTTCTGACCGGGTGCGCCGAGCTGGAACACGACCAGCTCTTCCTATCCGGGGCGCCGCCGCGTTCGACCGGGGTCCTGGTCGAAGCGCTGCGCCGGGGCGTCGAGCCCGCCTACGCCGGCCGTCTGTTGGTGCGCCTGGGCAACCGCGCGGTTCCTTTCCTTGAGACCCTCGCCCGCGACGGATCCGACGAAGCGCGGGCCCTGGCGACCGACATCCTGGCGCAGATCGGCGGTCCCGAGGCGCAGGCGGCGCTCGAGCGCATGGCCCAACAGGCCTCCCCTTCGGGGCAGGCCGCCCGACGCGTCATCGAGGAGCTCCGTGAGGCTCCTGGCGCGCCCCTGCACATTCAGGCCCTGGGTCCCTTCATCATGGCGGTGGAGGATCGCGCGCTGCCCTACGGTGCTTGGCGCTCGAAGCGGGCGCTGCGCATGCTGCAGCTCATGCTGGCCCACCGTTTCCGGTGGGTTCCGCGCGAGGAAGTGATGGAGGCGCTGTGGCCGGAGGCCGAGCCGGAGAAGGCAGAGAACAACTTACGTCAGACCGCTCACATCCTCCGCCGCACGCTCGAGCCCGACCTCAAGGAGACGCGCCGCTCGCGCCATGTGCGCTTCCGCAACGGGGCATGGCGGCTCGATCCTGGCGACGGCCACACCTACGATGTGGCCGCCTTCGATGCGCTCATACGGCACGCCGACGAGGCCCGCCGCAGCGATCGGCCGCGCAAGGCGGCTGAGGGCTATCGCGAGGCGCTATCGCTCTACCGGGGGGATTTTCTGACCGAGTCGCCCTACGACGAATTCATCGACGCGGAGAGGGGGCGCTTGCGCGATCGCTTTTCGCGTGGCGTGTCCGCGCTGCTGAAGTTGCACACGTCTGGCCGCCGTTGGGACGAGATCATTCCGCTGGCCCGCCGAGGCCTGCGGCACGATCCCTACCGCGAGAGCTACCACTGGCATCTCGTCCACGCGCTGCTGCGCAAAGGCCATCGCCGGGAGGCGGCCGACGCGTACATGGCCTACGAGCACGAGCTCCTCCGCGAGCTGGGCGTGCTGCCGTCGGCCGACATGCGCAAGCTGGCCGATGCGTTGCCTCGGATGGGCGCCAATCGCCCGCAGCGAGCGGCCGCGCCGCTGCGGGACGATACCTAGCGGAACAGCTCTTTGATCCGACCCCAAGACTTCGATTCCGATGTCGGCTCGGATTCGGGCTCCGGTACCGAGCTAAAGCCGCCTGCCAAGCAATAGGCCATGTCGACGTGGTGTCCGGTGACGTCGGAGATGCGTGTCCAGCGCGGATAGCCGAAATCACCCCCATCGTAGTAGGCCTCGTCGCACCCCGAGATGTAGTTGTCGATCGTCACCCCCAGACCCACGTAGGGATATTCCTGTCCCCAGTCGTGAACCACGATGCCGCCGATCGACATCTGGGGTGTGATCTCCACCGGCTCGGGCAACACGGCCGTGACCTCGTAGAAGGTGATCGGTCCGATGGGAACGTAGTGGTAGAGCTCGGGCGACAGGCTGAGCCAGGGGAAGGTGTACTGCAGATCCGACTCCTGACCGGGCGGACACTGGCTGAAGTAGAAGTTCAGGATCAGGCCCTGGGGATCTTGCCAGTCCGCCCGCCACTGAACAATCCACAGAGTTATCTCGTGGATGAACCGGCCGACGAACTCGTCGGGGATATCGTCGGCGAGCTCGGTGTCGTAGCCGGTGGATGCGTTGGCCGCCGCCAAGGACGTGGGTGGTTGGCAATGGAACCCCGTGCGCAAGCCGAGGATCGGCTCGCCCGGAAGGTGCACAAACGGCTGGGATCCGTTGGCTGTCAGGGGGGCGAGCAGCCAGCCCAGGAGGATCCAGATCGCGATCCGCATGAAGAAACTCCTCTGGTGGATTGGGAGGGAGCCGGCTTGCTGTCCGAAGGAGCTACGGGATGGGGCCTCAGGCGGTTGCCGGGCCAGTTCGCCCCGCCGGTGAATACTCCGATGCTTTGCTGGCAACCCTCGAGCGATTTGCTCGTATAGAGTAATGGATTACACACTGTGTGTACCAATATGGGAGCCAGAACATGTCACGCAGAGCGCAAGAGCAGGAGCTTCGTCGCCAGGCCATCGTCGACGCCGCCCGCCGCCTCTTCTTCGAGCAGGGCATCGAGAACACCAGCATGGAGGAGATCGCCCGGGCCGCCCAGTACACCCGGCGCACGCTCTACGCCTACTTCTCCAGCCGGGAGGAGATCTACCTGGCCGTGTTTCTCGAAGGCCTGCAGACGCGCACCCTTCTCCAACGACAGGCACTGGAGCGCGCCAGCACCGGCTACGCCAAGGTCCGGGCGTGGGGCGAGGCGTTTCACGACTCGCCCGCCGGCATCCGCACTACGTGCGAATCCAGGCCTACTGGGACTACCGGGGCATCGACGAGCAGCGCGTGCGTCCAGAGGTCTTCGAGACGTTTCGCGCATGCAACGAAGAGATCATCGCCGGCCTGCGCGCAGCCATCAGCCTCGGCATTCGGGACGGCACCCTGCGGCGGCCCCCGTCGATCGACATGTTGATCAGCCACTATGCCTACACACTGCGGACGGTGCTGAACCGGGCCCTATTCCCCGGCTATTCCTTCGGCCGGTTCCATCCCGACGCCTACGTGAAAGAGTACCTGAATCTGTTCATGCGATCGATACGCCTGCCCACGCGGAGGACATGGTAAGAAGCGCCAGCACCGCCTTGTTGAGTCAGGCACGCTCCGTGAGCGCCTGGGGCAGGGTCTTGGACGTTTCCATTGGTTCGGATCCTGTCTGATCCTGTGGCTGTGCGCCTCTACGCGCGCCGCATCGAGAAGCGCGGGCCGGTCGCGGCCGCGCGGACCGCTGTCAGCTCTTGATGTCCACCCCGCCGGCGAGAACGGTGCCATGCAAGACGAGCCGCTTGCCTCCAGTCACGCGGGGGCCGGGCGCTGTGGCCGTTGAAGATGCGGGCGCCTCGGCGGCGCGCCGCTCGTCATCGATCCCGCCCAGGATGGGGGTGGCGCGAACGACCACGTCCCAATCGGCGGGCGCGAAGATGTCGATGCCCCCGAAGGCGACGAACAGGTCGATCTCGGCCTCCTCGCCCTCGATTCGGGCCCGGCGCAAATCGACATTCATGCCGCCGAAGGCAACGCTGAGCTGGCCGCCGCGAAACGCCTGGGAGTCCACCCGCACGTCGCCGCCCCCGAAGAAGGCCGACTGGCGCAGCCAGGCCGACGAAGTCCCCCCCGAATCGCGGCGCCGTCGCAGGGCCGGCGAGAGAATGAGCAGTCCGACGAAGATCACCGCCACCGGCCACAGAAGGCCCCAGGGCACCTCGAAGTCGGGCAGCAGATTCGAGAGCAGGAGCAGCGTGCCGACCAGCAGGAGAAGGCCGCCGAAGAGCCGGTCGCCGGTCCCGCATCCCCCGGATAGCTTGGCGAGGCCGACGAGCATCAACAGCAGCGGCCAGAAGTCCCAGACGGTCTGCGCCTCCACGACATCGAAGTAGTCCAGCAAGAGCGCCACGCCTAGCAGGATCAGGATTCCGCCGAAGAAGGTCCGTCCGGACAGGAAGCCGCCCTTCTTGCTCTCGGGCTCGAGCCCGTCGGGGACGTTCGACTGCATCGTCACCTCCTTGGCGATCGGGTGCTCTCGATTCTCATGAACATCATTGGCGCTGCGATTCTCACGAGCTCCACGGACGTGGGGCGGCGTCCAAGCACCGCCCCACACATGTAGCCTCAAACCAACCGTGCGTCCAGGCTGAACTACCGCTGCAGGATGATCCGGTCGCGGCCGATAAGCCGTCCGTTCGAGATAACCCGCATAAAATAGGCGCCCGCCGGCAGGCGCCGCCCGGCGGCGTCGATGCCGGTCCAGCGCACCTGTTCGATCCCAGCCGGGATGCGGCGCGACCAGACCCGGCGTCCGGTCACGCTGAGCACGTCCACCTCCACCGGCGCCGGCGAGACGAGCTGCCACCGCAACGTCGCCTCGGTCGTCGCCGGGTTGGGATAAGGTGGCAGCGTACGGCCCAGGCTCGCGCGCGCGACCGGCGGATCCTCTCCGACCGAGGAGGCGCCGCCGACGCCCCAGACCTTGAAGTCGTCGAGCGCCGCGGCGTCGTTGGCGTAGAGGCCCGTTAGGTGGACGCGCACACTGCGTAGCTCGGTCGCGACCACTGCGCCGCTGAATGCCGGGGTGCCGTCGAGGTAGATGTCCCAGGTCTGCGCATCGATGTCCAGCTCCACGCGCACGTGGACGGGCACGCCGGGGGTCCAGGTGCCGATCGCCCCGCCTCCTGGCGTCGCTAGGATGTTGTGGTCGGGCTTGAACTCCACCTTGTGCACCGAGGGCAGATCGAGAATGAGAACGTAGTCATCGTAGGGTTCGGGACCGACGAGCGTGCCCACCACCATGTAGCATTCGATCACATACCGCGGGTAATCCTGCGGGAACGGGTTGGCCGACGAGCTGCCGACATCGAACTGGAGCTGATCGTAGCCCGTCGTGCCGTTGCCGAAGGCGCAGGGCTGCGGCAGTCCGCCCGCCGAGGCCACCACGGTCGGGTCGCCGAAGTTGATGTTGGTGGGCGTCTCTCGTGGTGCCGGTCCGGCGCCGGTCACCGGCGGCAGGCCGACCGTGTGTGGCGGCGTGCTGAAGGTCACGTCGTAGAGATGGTCCGGGGTCGTGGGCTCGTAGTCGCCGTAGACCTTGAAGTCGTCGATTGCCGCCGCGTCGGAGCTCGAGGCGCCGTCGAGATTGATCCGCACCGTGCGCAGGTCGTCCACCGTGGTGGGGGCCGAATACGCCGGCGTTCCGTCCAGGCTGATCGACCAGGTGTCGTTGATCATGTCGACGTCGATCTCCAGAAAGACCGGAACCCCGTCGGTGTAGCTCCCGATCACGCCGCCGGGGTAGACCGAGATGCTGTTGTCCCCGCCGAACTTGACCGAGTGCGCCGTCGGTAGGTCCACAAACATCCGAAATGTGTTGCCCGCGGTACCCGAGATCTCTCCGATCAGCACGTTCATCTCGACATGGTAGTTCTCGTAGGCGACGCCGAATCCGCCGGGGGCGGTTGCGCTGGTGATGAACTTGAGCTGGTCGTATCCCGATGTTCCGTTGCCGAACTCGCACGGCTGGTCGGTGAAGACGCCGAACGCGGCCACCACCGTGGGATCGCCGAAGACGATCTCGCTGGGCCGGTCGCGCGGGGGCGGGCCGTCCCCGGTCTCGGGGGGCTGGCCGATCGTGTGGGGTGGGGTGCCGAAGTCGACGTCATAGAGCAGCTCGGTTGCGAAGGCCGAGCCGGCCAACAACCAGGCTGCAGAGATCGCCACGAACGCGGCGAACGGTCGGACAAGACGCTTCCAATCCATGGTGCTTCCTCCTGTGGCTCTCCGGCCGCGCGGGGCATGCGCATCGGCAGAAGGGGAACGGGCGCGGTCGGAGTTTCCAACGTACTTGGCTGCAATCGGGGCGCGAAGATCCGCGTCGTGGCCTCAGGGCGAGAACTTCACAAGACGTGCTGCACGGGGCGCAGCGCAGACCGACCGGATCTTCTGCCGCCCTCTGGGTTCCAAGTACAGAATACTACGGTCCAGCTCTCTGATCCAGAGCTTCGGCGTCAAGGCCGCACGGGAACGGTTGGTCGACACGCTGGCCAAACCGCTTAGGCCAGTTGCGCGGATCCCGGCTAGGCCGACGTGGTGGGGTCGGCCGCAACCACGCGGTTGCCATCCACGGTCAGACCTTCGAGCTCCAGAAGGTGTCGCTTGAGCGACAGGCCGCCGCCGTAGCCGGTGAGTCGGCCGGCCGCGCCGATCACACGGTGGCAAGGCACGATGATGGCGATCGGATTGGCGCCGTTGGCGGCGCCGACGGCCCTTACCGCCTGCGGTCGATCGATCCGCTTGGCGAGTTCGCCGTAGCTGATGATGCGGCCATAGGGTATGCGTCGCAACTGCTGCCACACGGCGATCTGGAATGCGGTGCCCCTGGGCGCCAGAGGGAGCGTGAATTCCCGCCGCCGACCCGCAAAGTACTCGGCTAGCTGGGTCGCTGCCTGCGCCAGCATCTGGCGGGCTTCCGTTGAAGCACCAGGCGTCACGCGCCTGTCCACGACGTCACCAAACAGGAGATGGGTCAGACCGTGGGGGCCGAGCCGTAGGGTCAACGGTCCCACGGGACTTTGAATCAGCTTCTCATCCGTCCACTCCGTCAGAGAGTTCATGGTGTCTCCTTTGATCTCGTGGTCCTTGCGGCCCGGGTCCAGATGCGCATGGCCGCGTAGGCGCGCCATGGTCGCCAGCTCTCGGCCCGCATCCGCAGCGCCCGATCCGTGAGCGGCCGCCGCCCCCGGGATAGCGCGCGTCGCAGGCCCAGATCGCCCGCGGGGAACGCGTCGGGTTCCCCCAACGCACGCATGGCGATGTAGTGCGCGGTCCAGTCTCCGATACCAGGCAGGGCCACCAGTCGTGCGACCGCGGTCGTCAGGTCCGGAGCCGGCTCCAGGATCGGCGCGCCGTCGGCCACCGCGCGGCTCAAGGCGCGAATGGTCTGCGCGCGCGCACTCGGAATGCCGATCGCTGCGATGCTGCGCGCGGTTGTCCTCGCCAGGGACGCAGGCGTGGGGAAGCACCACATTGGCGCGCCGTCGACGCGCCGGCCGAACGCCTCGACGAGCCGGCCGGCCAACCGCGTGGCGCCGATCACCGTGACCTGCTGCCCCAGGATTGCGCGAACAGCCAGCTCGAAGCGGTCCCAGCAACCCGGCACTCTCCAGTCTAGCGAATGGGATGCCATCAGGTCCGGATCGTGATCCAATTGCTCCGCGATCCTCATCGTGTCCGCGGACAGATCGAAAAGGGAGCGAACGCGCTGGGCGATGTCAGCCAGGTGTGGGGCGCAGTCGACCGGGACGCGAACGCGGATCGCACGGCGATCGGCATCGTGATCCGCTTCGAGAACGCCAACCGTGTTCCCTGGTGCGATCGTGCGTCGATACGCGCTCTCGTGGATCTCTTCGACACCCGGAATGGCCCGCGGGGCGAGGTAGGCTAGCATCGTGTTCCAGTCGAGCGGCGGTCGGTACATCAACCGCAGCTCCAGGACGCCCCGCTTTGCGGGCACGCCCTTCGTGGTCCGTTCTCGGCGGATGTCACGCGGCGTGCAATCGAAGCACCGTCTGAACGCCTCGTTGAGGCGGCGCACGTGCTGGAATCCGGAGGCCAGGGCGATATCGGTAACGGGCAACTCCGTATCTTCGAGCAGCCGCTTGGCGAAGTGCACGCGCCGGGTCATCGCCACGGACATGGGAGCGGCGCCAACCTGCTCGACGAAGAGGCGCCGCAGGTACCGCGGACCGACGCCGAGGCGCGCGGCCAGCTCATCGACACTGCCCGCATCCAGGGCGCCTTCGGAGATCAGTCGTAGCGCGCGCGCCACCGTCGCCGAGGTGCCCCGCCAGGCCGGGGTACCAGGGGCGCTCTCCGGCCGGCAACGCCGGCAGGGGCGGAAGCCGGCCGCCTGGGCAGCGGCCGCCGAGGGATAGAAGCGGCAGTTCGCGCGCCTTGGCGTGCGCGCCGGGCAGATCGGGCGGCAGTAGATGCCGGTGCTCTTGACGGCCGTGAAGAAGCGTCCGTCGAAGCGGGCGTCGCGTGTGGCCAGCGCCCGGTAGCAGAGGTCCGCGTCGAGGTCCATCGTCCTATCATAGCGGGTCGGGACCGGAAAACTGGACGTTTTCGGACCTGGCGGTGCGCCGGCCGATGAAGCCGTCCATTATATGGGATCATCTTCGAGGCGGCTGAGATTCGGGTACTCGAAACGCACGCACCAATCGCAGACACCAGAAGACGGTGTAGGCCAGAAACCCGCCCAGAAGCACCCAAAAGCCCTGGCCCAGGTGCTGCGATCCGGTCTCAGGATGCAGCGCCAAGTAGCACGAGAACGTAGACGGTGGCTTCGAAGCGGGGGAGCATGGCGCGTCCTCCGAGAAGGCCTGCAATCCGAAGTCCCTACCGATCGCCGCCCATCAGGACGAATCCGGCCCAGTAGAACGGATGTGCATAGGGCCTCCGGCCGTCAGCATCCCGCCACTCGCGCAACCACTGCTTGGCCGCCTGGAGGGCCGCCACCTTCGACGCTCGTTGCGCTGAGCCGCAATTCAGGGCCGTAATCCGCGGGACGGCTTGATGATCGCCGATGGCAACGGCCGAACCTTCCGACTCGAGCAGGTTGGCGTGAAAGCGCTCCATCAACAGGGCCGCTGCCCGATCCTCGACGTTCCAGAAGCTCAACACGAGATTGCGCGCCCCGGCCAGCAGGAAGGCGTGGGCCAAGCCGATGTGTCCTTCGGCTTGAACCTTGGAACCCAGCGCCGTTCCGCAACCACTCAACACCACAAGATCCGCGTCCAGCCGCCAGGTGTCCATGATCTCGCCAGAGATCAGGCAGCCGTTGTGCACATCCTCTCCATTAGCCAAGGCTTCCAGTGGATCGGGAAGCTCGCGTTGGGAGAGCACCAGCGCACAGCGTTCCGGCCGCAGGTCATCGATGAGGGCGTGGGTGGCGAAGTGCAGGCGTTCGAATTCCCTCAGAAGATCATCCTGCGCCATCCCGATGAGTGTGTCGCGGTTGGCGGCTGCTCCCACCAGCAGGCAGGCTGATTCCCCATACATTCTGCCAAGAGCCTCCGCCTCGACACGAGACCAGGGAAGCTGACGCAAAGATGCCAGGGCGGAACGACTGCCGGCCAGAGCGCTGCGGAAGAGCTCCTCTTCCTGCTGTTCCTTGGGATTCCCATCGACTTGCCCGAGCACGAAGAGCCCTGATTCCTCGGGTCCACTTATAGGATCATGCAGCCCTTGCGCGATCGGTGCCTCTGTCGCACGGAAAGGCGGATCGGCTACGACCAGGCACCGCGCCGGCTTCCCACGCACTGCATTCTCACGGGCGACGGATTCTCGCGATGTTTGTTCCCGCAACCACGCATGGACCGTGGCCGAGGGAGCGTAGGACACCTCGAACCTGTCCCCCAATAGCTCGTCACTCGACTGCCAGGGCAGGACTTCAATGGGAATTACCGTCATCACGTCGCTGGGGATGACCACGATACGCCGTACGCCAACCAGACAATCGGCAAGCGGAGCGATTCGCTCGGTCCACACCGCGCGGGCCAACTCAATCCATGGGACTGGAAGCTGAGGTGCCCGGACGATGGCGCTGCGAAGCGCGCTTACGGCGGGATCGTAATCCACGAACGGCGTGCCGCACAGAGCCGAATCGCATCGAATGGGCATGCAGCGCCAGTGCACCGGGCCACGCGCTCGGATGACGTAACCCCAGGTGCGCATCTCGCCCTCGGAGTAGAGCAGCTCATCACTGAGCCAGCCGATGATCGCTTCGTCCGGCTGGAGCGTCGCCTGCACTCGGGCCAGGTCGAATACCTCGCTGCGGTAATGCTCGGTTTGCCGCGCGATCTCCTGCTGAAGGGTGAGCCAATCGGTTTCAGCGGCCAGGAGCCGATTGCGCGCCATCTCGAGCAACTCGTGCAGAGCGGCGGTGGTATCGGGTACTCCCGAATACTCACTGACGGATAGGCTTCGCCGCAGGTCTGCAACGAGACCTGGCAAGGAATCGTCTGCGGATGAAGCCGTCTCGAACCAGGATTTCCGGGCGCGCGCGAGCAGTGCGTCGACCAGGGCGCGACTCTGCCCCCGTTCCAGAGCTGGCCAGGCCTGCTCGGTCTTCCCGCGCATGAGCAGTGTGGCTGCGAGGAGCTCATAAGGCGACCCCTGCGTGCGGGCCCGTGCCAGGCCCATGCCGCGACGCAGGCGCGCCGTCTCGAACGCGGCCGCCGCTTCGACGAGGATGGACTCAGCCTCGGCATAGCGCCCGAGAACGAACTTGCAGTGCCCCAGGCTATTCATGTGGATCAGGAGGGGGCTGGCCTCGGGGGGGAACTCTCGCCGCCGGATTTCGACGACCCGCGTCTGTAGCGAGTCCGAGAGTTCGTAGTTGCCCAGGTCGTGGTTCAGCGTCGCCAGATGTGCGAGCACAGACGCGGGGGTCTCCGGGAGGATGCGCAGGTAGGTCTCACGTGCCCCCAGGAAGCACTGATGCGCCTCCTCGATCCTGCCCTGGCAGTGAACGGCGACTCCCAAATTGTGCAGCAGCGCGCCCTGCGTCGAAGGATTCTCGAACCCCATCATCTGGTAGCGCGCAAGCGCCTCGCGCAGGCACTGCTCGGCGATGGTCTTGTCACCCGCGGAAGAGAGGTGGATCACGCCGAGGCCGTTATAGCCTCGGACGACCGCGATGTGATTGGGCGGCAGACGTTTCTCCAGGATGCTCAGCGCACCACGATACTGCTTCTCCGAAGCCGGATAGTCCCCCTTGTTGTGCAGGCAGCCTGCCAGAAGGCGGTGGACATCGGCAGTCGTCAGGTCATCTGCGCCAAACGCCTGGCGGCTCTTCGCGAGAGCCTCGCGCAGGAGAGTCTCTGCCCCAAGGTAGTCTCCTTGGATCTGCCGTCGAACACCGTGAGCCACCAGGCTGCGCACCAACGCCAGCGGCGCATCCTCACAGGCCCGGCTCATGGCGAGCGCCGCGGCCGCGAGCGAATCGAGATCCCCCACGCCGGTGACGCCATGCAGAGCGATTGCACTCATGGTCAGCGCCAGGTCGGGATGGGGATCCTGTAAGTGCCGCCGCCGAATCGTGAGGGCCTCCCTCAACAGGTCTGGCAGGGAGACCGAGCTGTCCGCGTAGCTTGCCGCCACGGTGGCCAGGCGCATGAGTGAGGCGGCAACATCCAGGTGATCATCGCCGAGGGCCTCACGCCTGAGGGCCAGTTGCTGCTGGGCGCATGACAGTGCTGCGGGGAGGTCGCCTGCTTGCTCCAGGCTGTCGATGACGGTCGTGAGACGCTCCGCCTCGCGGAGCGAAGTCAAAGATACCCCGCCTGGTCGATTCGAAGGAGACCGACTATTGCCGTCCGCGATAGAGGCGCCCGCCGCGATCAGCATCGTCAGGACGGCAACCCAAGAACCCCGCGAACGAGCTTGCAGTCTCATATGGCTGGCACCATTGCGCGTATAGACCGGCCCATCAGAAGCGCAGGCACACTTCCCGAGCCGAAGCGAATCCCGATCAACAGCCTTCTTGCCCCCGGCGGCCGGCGGCATCCCCGTACGCCCGGGAAACGGTTGGTTCCCTTAACGAGCAGGCCCCTTAAGTCTAAAACGTGGGGGCTTCCGCGGCAATGGGAAGGTCGGCTGGGGGGAGGATGACCCGGCGCGAGTTGTGTACGGGAGGAGCTGTGCGTGGGGGTGGACGAAGGGCGGATGCCTTACTGTGGATCCGCCGTGTCCGGCACGACGATCGCCGGTTCCGTTGCCAGGAAGCCCCCGCGGACCCGGTACGTCAAGGTCACGGCCACTGCTCCACCGGCGTCCCTGGGGATCCCGACGCGCACCGTGTCGGCCATGATCCGAAGACTGTAGAGATCGAGGGACGCCAGGGTGAGGAGCCAGGCCTGCAGGTCATCCGCCGTGACGGGAATCGCCGCGGCGACAGGCCTCACGATGCGGTCCGGACCGACCAACTCAAGATGTATCGGGCGAACCGACGCCGGATGAGGTTCCGTCCCGGCCGCCGCGGGGGGGGACGCGATGTGGAGCCGCCCGCTACGCCAGTTCAGTCGCTGGTGCAGAGCCTCCAGGGCCGCGTCGGCGGGTCTGTAGAAAGGGTCGGGTTCGACGGGACCGCGCAAGACGATCGGCTCGAAGGTGCTATGGGGCACGGCGCGGATCGCAAGCTCCCAGGCTTTTTCGGGCTGCGGCCTGCGATCAGACGGCCCGGACGACAGGATCATCCAGATCAACAGGAGAGCCACTGCCGAGGCCGGAATCAAGGACCAGCGCCACCAACTCCTGCGACGAATCCGAGCGAGATCCGAGGCGCGACCTGTGCGCTCCGCGGCGGCGAGCTCCTGGCGTTCTGACGGCACGGCCTCGACCGGGATCTGATCGAAGCGAGCGCCCATGTCGCGACCATCCAGGCGCTCGAGGTCCTCCCGCAACGCCACCAACTCGCACCGAAACTCCTCGGAGATCAGCAAGGCATGTTGGACCTGTTCGCGCTGGGCATCGTCGGCCCTTCCATCCAGATAGGCAAGGATGGCTTCGTGCGACGGTCGCGTGTACGGCTCCCTGCGATCTCGGACCGCGCGGAGCACCAGGCGGTCGAGTTCTGGCCCGTCGTCGGGTCCATTTTGCCGAGTGTGATCTGAATCCGTCATTTACTCCACCGATCCCTTCGTAAGCGCCTCACGGTGGACCAGCTCCTGCCAATCGACCCCTTCGCGCTCCAAGAGAGCCTTCAGCCGTGAACGACAGTAGCGCAAGCTATCCGATGCCTTCTTCCCCCACGTCGCAGGCCAGCCCAGCAAGCAGGCGAGCTCTCGAGGACGATACCCCGCTGCGCTTCCGAGGAGGAGGAGCTGGCAGTTGGGTTCCATTTCGCGGATCGAACGATAGACTCGTTCCAGGTTCTTGCGTGCGATGGCGACCGCCTCGGGTGACGGAGCGTCGTCGGCGACAGGCTGTTCATAGTCCTTAGCCGGCGCATCCCCGGCCTGAGGTGGCCGAAGCCGGCGGATGCAATCGACCGCTTTGCACTGAGCGACGACCAGCAACCAGCGGGCAAACGGCCGGCCGTGGTTGGAGTAGGTACGCAGCACGCGCGCATCATCTTTCAAACAGTGCAGGATGATCTCCGAGATCACATCTTCCCGGTCTTGAGGCGACAAGTCCCGAAGGGCACGGGGCGGGCTGAGCGTGAGCAGCCGCCAGGCGAAGTTGTAGAAGTCCCGGAAAGCGCGCGCGGAATTCCCGTCGAGACCGTTGAGAAACGACGGCCATGGCTGATGGACCACGTGGCTGCTGGTGGGCGCAGGTACCGTCATTGATTCGTTGTCCAGGACGATTGACCTGCCGGCAGACGTACGGGGAGGGTCAACCCAATGTGCCGATCCCTCAAGGGTTTCCGCCTCGATGTTTGCAGCATCAGTCTAGCCTGCCCTTGGTCTCCTGTCAGCACGCATCGTTCGATTCGGAGTCACAACGCATGGCGCGCTCACCCCCGCCGTGGCCGGACGTTCTCGCATCCAACGCTCGGTAGGGCTGGCGGGGGTGAAGTGATCCTCATCTACCATCCTAGCGAACCACCAGCGTCCGGCTCTCGCACTGCCCCCCTGCCCGCAGCCGGCAGAAGTAGACGCCGGACGGCACTCCCATTGCATCCCACTGGATCCTGCGCGCGCCGGCGACGGATTCCTCGTCGAGGAGCGTCGCCTCGAGCCGACCCAGCACGTCATAGACCTGCAGCGTCACGTGGCCGTCGGATGACGTCTCGAAGTGCAGCTCGGCGCTGCCAGTGACCGGGCTCGGGACATCGAACTCCAAGATCCCAGCCCCGATGGGTCGACCCATGTCGGGCACGGTGGAGGGATCGTTCAGGGCCTGATCGAGGAACTCAAGCGCGATCGGGAAGCGCAGGTGGAGCATATTCCCGTGCCCGCCCACATAGGATTCCCACGTGTGCTCGATGCCCAGAGACGTCAAGAGCGCGTCGAATTGCTCGTTGACCGCGTGGAGACGGAACTCGTCGTAGGTGCCGCAGTCGAAGTAGATGGCCGGGGCATCGCTGGGAGAAACGCTCAGGGCCAGGGTCGCGGGATCGAAGGTCAGCCAACGCTCCCAGACCTCGGGAATGCGATCCCCGTATCCGTCGAGTGGAAAATCCACATAGTAGGGAGGGTTCTGGAGGTTGGGCGAGAATCCCCCCGAAAACATGAACCAGGCGCCCGTCCAGAAGTTGTTCGGGGTGTATTCCCACGGAGGCGGTGACGTGTACTCCGCGACGATCTGCGGCTGATGCTGGTTGTGCATCTCCTCGAAGTGTGGGTACCCGCTGTGGGCGGCCACGGCCCGAAAGAGATCCGGGTGCTTGAGCGCCGCATGCATGGTTCCGAAGGCGCCCATGGAATGCCCCATCAAGGCTCTCTTGTGGGGCGAGGGGATGACTTTGTATGTCTCTTGGGCGAAGGTGATGACATCCTCGATGAGATAGTCCTCGTAGTTACCCTGAAGCTCGGAGTTCACCCAACCGCATCCCTCCCAGTACGGATCCCACGGACAGCCACTACCGTCGGGTTTGATCATCACCACGGGTGCGATCTGGCCTCCACCAATCAGATTATCCAGAATGCCGTAGAGCTCGCTGTAGAGAAGATGGCTGCCGTTGGCCCCGTGACAGAAGTAGATGGCGGGATAGAGCGTCGAGCCCGCGGGATCGTAGCCTTCGGGCAGATAGACTTGCGCCGCGCGTTGTCCGCCAAGTGAGGGTGCGTCGAAGGTCACGGTTTCCACGGTTCCCGCGGCCAAGGATTGTCCGCAGAGAGCAAGAGCCCACAGTAATGACGTACAGAGTATCCTGAAACTCATGGTCCCGCCCTTTCAGTGATGTTGCCCATTGCACCTCTAGATGGAATCTGCCTAGTGACAGGTACCTGGCTTTCCATTGGGCTCATCCGTCTCAATCCGAGTGCTCGACAATCCACTCCAGTATCGGCTGCCACACGAGTTGCTCAGACCCCGGATAGGTGAAGATGTCGATGTGCGCGTATTCCTCCTCGACGGGCAGCCCCATCGCGGGCATGAGCGTCTCGACATCGGTGCTGCCGAGGAGGCTCAATCCATGATAGGTTGCCTCGGCGAAGCCCCCCGCGGGGGTGATGTTCAGGATCGGGATCTCGATCTCGGCGAAGTGATCGTCGTAGGGTGTGTCGAGGATGCCGGCAACGTAGCCACACCAATCGACCGTCCAGATGATCGGCTCGTAGGCCGTACCCGAGGCCAGGAAGTCCAGCCAGAGTTCCCAATCGACGAATCGCAGCTCTACCGGCATGCCCTCCTCGAGCACACCGGCCCAGTAATGGAAGGGATGCCCGGGGAAAAGCACCGGGCCTGCGGACATCAACAGGGCGAACTCGAGGTTCGTGAGGGTCGGATCAAACGGCGACGGTTCTTCAGGACAACACCGCACCAGCTCGGCCATCGGCGCGAAGAGCACTTCCTCTCCATAAAGTCCACCGTCGTGCAGAGACTGATAGTACTCGGAGTAGAACGCGAGGGTTTCCTGAAGCAAGCCGGGCTCCACTCGGATGGGGCAGTCGATCGGGATGTAGCCACCCACGTTCCGCCGAACGGGAGGCAACTGGGTCTCTTCGTTGACCAGGCTGATGGTCGTGGGGATCCCGTTGCTGTAGCCGGCGAGGATCATCTTGTTCCTACCACAACCGGTGATCAGACGGACCAAGCGGGCCACACTGACCGCCGTGCGCAGGTCGCCCATCTGGCGTTCGAGGCCCCAGTCGGCCATGAAATCGGTGTTCGTCTCGGAGCCTGGCACGAGCGTCCAGGACTGATCGATGCCCCAGACGTCGATATCGTTGGCGGCCAGGTAGTAGCCCATGCCGAAGTCATCGGGGGTGGTCTCCGAGGTCAGGCCGGGCAGCCACATGCCAACGAATGTCTTGCTCGATCCGTGCTGCATGAACACGCTCTTGGCCGTTCGAATCGGCCGGTGGGGCCTGCTCTCCCGCACCACGCGATGCAGACCGATGACATCGTACTGCCCCGGCCCCACGCGCAACTGAATGCTGTAGTGCACCACGTCGCCGGCAATCGGCGTGCGCTCGAAGTGCAGAAGTGGTGCGTGGCCTCCGTGACATTGCGGCACACCGGTTTGGGATTCGGCCTCCGCCGGCCATCCGGCCTCATCGACGATTCCCCAGGCAATCCCGGCAGCCTCGGCGTCCCAGACCGAATCCGTTTCGCCGGTCGGGGCCGAGGGTACGCCGCCGCGTTCCTCCGAGCAGCCTGCCACCAACATCAAGACGCACACGTATACGAAACTCCGCCAGATGCGCATGACATCCTCCTCCGGTTACGGGGACGACTTCTGCAGGTGCCGCCGCCGGGGACCGCCTGATTCGGCACGACCGATTCAACCCGAGGCTAGAGACACCCATCCGACATGGTTAACGTGCGCGGCACGGCGAATTCGGAAGGCGATCTGCTTGGAATCATCTCGGGGGAGGTCTTCGGGCGCGTTATCAGGAGAAGCCGACAGTGGTTGCGGCGGCCGGAAATCACTGCGGCCCAAACAGCACCGCCTCCAGCCCCACCCGCAGCTCCCGCAGATCACGGTCGATGTTGCTGAGCAGGATGAGCTGTACGTCAGGCTCCAGGTAGAACAGCGCCGTGCAGCGAACGCCCGGGTCGGAGCCGCTGATGATCATCACGTGGCCGCCCGCGGGGCCGCGGCGGAACCAGGCGCCGAAGCCGTAGGCGACGCCGTTCTCGGGATCCACGGTGATCTGCGGCCTCAGGAACTCCCGCCTGAGCGCCGGGCCCAGGAGTCGCTCGGATTGCAGGGCGTCGTAGAAGCTCAGGAGATCCGCAGCCGTCGTGTAGAGCCCCCCGTCGGGCGCGCCGCGGGCGGGGATCGCGAAGATGTTGCTGCGCCACGTTGCGCCACCCTCGACGGGGATGTAGCCGACCGCGGTGCGATCGGGCAAGAGGTCGGTTTCGAAGAACCCCGTGTCCTCCATTCCCGCCGGACCGAAGACCTCGCTCTGCATGTAGCTGTAGTAGTCGCTGCCCGTCAGCTTCTCGATCGCCAAGCCCAGCAGGGTATAGCCCGAGTTGCAGTACTCAAACCTCACTCCGGGGGTGAACTTCATTTCCCCCTGGCGCAGAAGCGGCAAGAAATCGCGCGGGCCGCGCATGCGGTAGACCGGCAGATCGCGCCAAATCTCCTCGAAGTCGGCGTCGGGCACGTTTTCGTCGGCGTAGTCGGGGATCCCGGAGCTGTGAACGAGCACCTGGCGGATCGTGATCTCGGGCGCCAAGTGGGGAAGCTCGACGTCGAGGACCTCGCGCAGCGGCGTCTCCATGTCGAGCAATCCGCGGTCGACAAGACGGCAGACGGCCAGCCCCGTGAAGGTCTTGGTGCCCGAAGCGATGCCGAAACGCGTGTCCGGGGTGTTGGGGACACGGTCGGAACGCTTGGCCCATCCGTACGCGTGCTGGCAGACGATCTGTTGACCTCGGCGCAGGGTGACGACTCCCGAGAAGGTCTCTTGCTCGGCGGCCGAGGCGACGATGGAGGCGATTCGTTCTGGGTCGATATGCACCGTATTCTCCTCAATCGATCAAAGGTCGTCGCATGAGGTTCACGAGCTCCACCCGGTTACGGACTTCCAGCTTGCGAAAGATCCGGTAGTTGTGGTCCTTGACCGTCTGCAAGCTGATGAAGAGCGCATCGGCGATCTCCTGGTTGCGCTTGCCCAGGGCGACCAGTCGGGCGATGTCCATCTCACGATCTGACAGGCCCCGCTCCCGCGCCAGGCGTTCCCACGCGCCGGCATCCGCCGCTCCTGCCACATCGCGCAGGGCGCCGATCCGGGTTTGCCGATGGGCGAAATGCAGGAATACCAGATTGTAGGCCAGCAGTAGCAACGCGTTGACGGCCATCCGCGACTCGTGCGTCAGGATCGAAGTCGCCATGCCCACGAAGAGCGAGACCGTGGCCAGCACCCATATCGCCAACAGTCGAATCCCCAATGAGCGCGCCAGGGGAGAGGCATCGAGCGACGATGGCGAAGGCCTCTGGAAGGCGAGTGTCAGGGTGGAGGCCAGTACCGCCACCATGACTGCGAATTCGGTGAACTGATGTATCCACACGCACGGTCGCAGGTTGCTTGTGACGAGCGCGCGCACGAGGACGGCCACCCACAACAACAGCGCCGCCGGGGCGCCGATCCGCGAGGCCCGCAGCAGAGGCGCGGGCAGGTCGCGTCCCAGAAGCTGTCTCGTGAAGCGCACATAGAGGGCGACCCACAGGATCTTCAGAGCGACCGAAACACCGTGGTACGGGAGATCGACCATCGGATCGAGTGGCTTGACAGCTTCTTGGGGCCCGGCGGCCCCGGCCATGTTGAGGCGGTAGTAGAAGTAGGCCAGATTGAGGATCAGCAGCAGATTGGATCCAGCCAGTTGCCCGATGCCGGTACACAGCCAGGTTGGAGCTCGCGATCCGGGGCCTTCTCGGCGCCCGAGTCGCCGGGGCAGGACGGCGAGCAGGCTGATGCCGGCCGCCCCGGTGGCCAGGGAGAGCACGAATAGCAGCAACATGAGGTGGCTCACGGGACTACGTCTCCGTCAGGGTCTCCGTGCCGACACCACTGCGTGGATGATGTCGGGCACTGCCGAAACGCCCTGCGTTGGAAGTCCTTGCGTGAGGACGCCTCGGCACGGACAACCAAAGTCGTGTTCTGCAGATCACGACCCTGGTGGGCGCAACCTTGCGCTATGGTAGGGCGTGGCTACCCAAGGGGCCACCGCCAACTTCGTGCGGGGCCCGGCGGATCGACGTCACCGCAAGAAGAGAGGATGTACATGAAATCCCGCAAGACCATCGTGAAGACGGCCCTGGCCCTCCTTGCTGTTGTCCTGCCGGCGTCGCCGGCGGCGATGTCGGGCGAGGCCGGAGCCCCTGATGCGGATTGGCCGCTGGATGCGGTGGTGGCCTGGGCATCGGCGCAGGCCGTGCCGATCACATCCGTGCTGCCCGGAAGCGATCCGGCGGACCTCGAACCGCTGCGCGAGATGATCGGCGACGCCCGCGTCGTGATGCTGGGGGACAGCCGTCACGATGCCCGCGAGCAGTTCCTGCTCAAGCACCGGATGATCGCCTTCCTGATCGAAGAGATGGGGTTCACCAACCTGGCCCTGGAGGAGAGCGTTCCCCAGGCCTACGGGGTGCACGACTACGTCATGGGCGGGGAAGGTGATCCCGTGGCTGCGGTCGAGGGCCTCGGCGGCTGGTATCTCTGGAGCACTGAGGAGATCGTGGATCTGGTTCGTTGGCTTCGGCGGCATAACGATGGTGAGACCTCGGGGGAGGGCGCCAAAGCCGGCTTCCATGGGCTCGACGTCTCCGATGCGGGGCTGCCCGCCGTCTCGCGCGTGCTGGACTACCTGAACGATGAGGACCCCGAGCTGGCCGCGGCCGTCGGCTCAGCTATCGACACGCAGCCGCTGCGGGCTGCGGTGTGGCCGCAGATCATGGAGAACTACAGGCGTCTGTCGCCCGAGGCGGCCGATTCTCTGGGTCGCGGCCTGGATCGCCTCGTCGAAGCACTCACCACCAGCCGCCAGCGACTGGTCGCAAGCACGGGTGAAGCGCTCTACGACCGCATGCTGCACTTGGCGCGCTCGGCCCGCGCGGCGCACGAGCTGTTCGCCACGGGCCGAGACGGCACGTACGTCGAAGCCGGGCTGGTGCGGGAGCGGGCCATGGCCGACAACCTCGTGCGCCTCATCAATCGTGCGGGTCCCGAACAGCGGATCATCGTCTGGGCCGCCAATCCTCATGTCGCCCGCGGTGCGCTCGATCTCGACATCCCGGGCGCCCCGCCGGCGAGTGACATGCGTATGCTGGGTCAGCTTCTCCTCGAGCGCACCGACGCCGAGGTGGTCACTGTGGGCTTCGCCTTTGGACGCGGAACCGGCGTGCACGCGAACCTGCCCGCCGCAGACCCGGAGACGCTGGACGGGGTCCTGGCCAGCGCGGAAGAGCCGCACTTCATGCTGGATCTGAGGACCGCACCCGCGTCGGGGCCCGTGCGCCAGTGGCTGCACGAGCCGCAGCGGATGCGCACGCAGGGCGGACACATCACCCTGGTGCCCGCGGAAGCGTTCGACATCCTCGTTTTCACGGAAACGGTGGACCGCACCCGGCCGACGTCCGGGGCGCTGGAGCGGCTCAAGGAGCTGGGGGGATAGGAAACCCCTTGGAGAACCTGTGCGTGAGCGTCCATGATTCGGCCGAATCGGCGGGAGGCTGGCGCCTGAGCCGTCGACATGAGACCTCGTTCTTCTAAGGGGTAGAGGCGCTCGCGACGAATGGGTCACCGGATGAAGCGCATGGAACGGGTCTGGATCATTGGTGCTGGAGCCATCGGCTCGGCGATGGCAGCGTTGCAGGTCCTGGCAGGCCGGGCCGAGGCGATGCTGGTCGGTTCGAGCACGCACTGGCAAGCGGTGCGCGATCAGGGCCTCCGTCTGTCGTTGAGCGGGGACACTCCGCAGACGGTGCGGATCCCGACCTGCGCCCCCAGTGACATGCCCGCGCTGGGTCGGGCCGACCTCGTGCTCCTGACGGGGAAGCTCGGGGACCTGGAGCAAACCCTGTCACGCATCGCCGATCGCGTGCCCACCGAGACGGGCGTGATCGCATTGCAGAACGGCTTGGGCGTCGCCACCTATGTGGGGAACCTTCTGGGTCGGCCCGTCGATCGAGGATTGGTGATCTTCGGCGCCAATGCCCCCCAGCCGGGTTCGCTCCACCTCTACCCGGGGCGCATCCGCTGGGTGCGCTCGGCTGTCACCGAAGCGGCCCATGCACTCTTCGATGAGATCACGATCGGTGAATCGCGCTTTACGAGCGAGCTGATCGACGCCGCCGCCGGGGCAGAGTGGCGTAAGCTCGCCGTCAACTGCCTGGCCAATCCGCTCGCAGCCCTGCTGGGCGAGCCCAATGCGCGGTTGGGCGCCCCGGATCTCGACCCCGCCAAGGAAGCGATTCTGTCCGAAGTGCGCGCTGTCGCGCAGGCCGAAGGCGTGGAGATGGATCTGACCGTGGCCGACTTCAACCGCTACATGGCCGGCCCCACCGGCGGCAACACCGCCTCGATGCGGACCGACATCCTTCGCGGGCGTCCGACGGAGATCGATTTCATCAACGGCGCGGTTGTCGCGAAGGGGAGGGAGCATGGCATTCCCACACCCGTCAACACGCTTGTGGTGGGCTTGATCAAGGCGCTGTCCGGACACGAGTGAGGCGCCCCCACTGAGGTCCCCTGGCGCTCGAGCCTCTCCGCGGCGCGCGTCCCATCCGCCGCGGCGCTCAGCTCATCCGTCCGGCAGCCTCTCCCGCGACTTTCCCACGGGTCAGCGGCTCGAGGAGCTGCAGCAGGGTGTCGCACACCTGGTCCACTTCTTCCGCGCGCAGGTTGGTGTGGAAGGGCAGCGCCAGCGTACGCTGCGAGAGCTGCTCGCAGTGGGGGAGGTCCCCGGGTACGAAACCGTGACGCTCACGCAGGAATGGTTGCAAGTGAATGGGCGGGAAGTAGTTGCTGCACCCGATGCCCCGCTCGGTGAGGTGGGCCAGCAGCGCGTCGCGCTCGATGCGCCCGAGCGGCTGCCGCAGCGCGACCACGAAGACGAACCAGCTCTGGGTCGCGCCGCCCGGCACCTGCTGGAAGCGCAGCCACTCGCATCCGGCCAGTCGGCGCAGGTAGTGACGGGCGACGTCCGCGCGCTTCTCCAGAATCTCGTCCAGCCGTTGGAGCTGGGCCAGGCCGAGCGCGGCGGCGATGTCGCTCATCCGGTAGTTGTAGCCCAGGCGGACGTGATCCAGCCAGCCGCTGCCCTCTCCGCGGCCCTGGTTGCGCAAGGAGCGGCACAGCTCGGCGTGGCGATCGTCGTTGGTCAGGATGACGCCGCCCTCACCGGTCGTGATCTGCTTGTTGGGATAGAAGGCCAGCACCGAGAAGTCGGCGTCACGGCCAACCACGCGACGACCCATGCGCGCGCCGATCGCCTCGCAGGCATCTTCCACGATCCACAGACCGTGCTTGCGAGCGAAGGCGGTGATGCGTTGCATGTCACACGGCACACCGAACACGTGAACCGGCAGAATGGCGCGGGTGCGGGAGGTCAACGCCTCTTCGAGCCGCCTCGCGTCCAGGTTCCAGCGCTGTGGATCAATGTCCACAAAGCGAGGCGTGGCACCGGTATAGAGTACGCAGTTGGTCGAGGCGACAAAAGAGAAGGGGGTCGTGATCACCTCGTCGTTGGGGCCGATTCCCAGTGCGAGCAAGGCCACATGCAGTCCGCTGGTGCCGCTGTTGACAGCGATCGCATGTCGACGGTCGTGGTAGGCGGCGATGCGCTGCTCGAACTCGCGCAGCTTGGGGCCCAGCGCGAGGTGGCGCGTTTCGAGGACGGCCTGCACGGCCGCGCGCTCGGCTGCAGTGATGTCTGGGCTGGAGAGAGGAATGCGCACCGGTCTCGTTCCTCCTCGTGCATCCGGCCGCCTGCCGGCCGGCTGCCCTATGAGTCCACGAATTGGCGATCCGTGCAAGAGGGAATCGATGCGCCATGCGTCATCATCCCCACGGGGACTCTATCCGGGACGAATGCAGGGCGGCCCATGTCACGCTAGGGCATGGCGGGAAGTTCCATCAGGAGGATGTCACTTCCGCCGGCGCCGGCAGAGGTGGTGTGTCCCACCACCAAGATATCTCCTGCGGGTGTCTCGGACACGCCGCTAGCCCAATCGTTGCCCGGTCCACCCACCGTGCGGGTCCACAGGAGTCGGCCGTCGCGGCTCAACTTGCTGATGGAGACATCGTTGTTTCCGTCGCTCGACTTGGTCGTGCCGCACACCAGGATTCCGCCGTCACGTGCGGGGTGCATCGCGTTGGCGTAGTCGTAGAAGCCGCCGCCGAAGGCCCGCGACCAGACCGGTTGTCCGTCGGCATCAATGCGGATGACCGCCATGTCCATCAGGTCGTTGCAGTCGGAGTGGCCGGCCAGAATGCAGCCGCCGTCGTTGGTTGTGCACATGCAGGTCTGCCAATCAAACCCGTGCCCCGATGGGCCCTGAGCCTGGAGGGTGCGGCTCCAGAGCTGTTGTCCTTCAGAGTCCGTCCGAATCAGCCAATGGTCGATGTTCTTGCCGCCGAAGCTGGCGGTCGCGCCGCCGATCAGCAGCCCTCCGTCTCCCGTCGCCGCCACCGACGTGCCCAGCTCCGCCAGCTCGCCGCCGAAGGTGTACCGCCAGCGCTCGACTCCGCTGAGGTCGGTTCGGATGAGAAACACGTCGTGATCGCCCGCGCCAAACGAGTTTGTCGTTCCGACGAGTGCGAAGCCATCCTCCAGGACACAGACGGCCGCCCCGATGTCGATCTGCGGCCCACCGAAGGTGCGCGACCAGATCTCGTTGCCGTTGGAGTCGATCCTGAGCAACAGGACATCCTTCGAGCCCACCCCCGTGGACGTCGTGTAGCCGACCAGGATGTAGCCGTCCTCGACGGCCGCGCAATCGTAGCCGTACTCGGTCCCGGCTCCACCGAACGTACGGGCCCACGCGAGGTGGCCACGATCGTCCAGCTCGACCGCCAGGAGGTCGGCATCTCCGTCTCCATGAGAGAAGGTGTACCCGACGATCAGAGATCCGCCGCCCGGCGATGCGCACCATCCTTGGGCGCCGTCGGGACCTGGGCCGCCGTAGGTCCGAATCCAATTCGCTTCTGCGCCGTCCAGCAGAGCCTCGGCCTCCTGCAGGTCATCGATCGGATGATGGGCCTTGGGGCCCGCGCGATCGCAGAACGTCTCCATGGCGGCCGAGAGCGCGATGCCGTTGGGGACGTTGTTGTACTGCCCGCGCGCGGAGGTGACGATGTTGCCCGCGATCACCGGCGAGCGATCCTTGCCCAAGTAGGTGGCGCCGGCGGTTTCGAATTCATCCTGATACTTCGCACTGCCGATGACCTCCTTGCCTTGCAGGAGATCGAGGGCCGCCAGCACGCGCACACCCGCGCACGAGGCGAAGATCGGCATGCCTTCTCGGGAGGCTCTCGCCAGCAGCGCCATCGCCTGCGCGTCATGCATGATGTCCTGGTAGGGGTCGATCGCGGTAAACTGCGTGGCCGTGAGGAGCAGGACGGCGTCGTAGTCGGTGACGTCTTCGATGTCGTGGATCGGCAGGTCGACGGGCATCGGCTTGATCCCGCGGGGGGCCGCGAAGGCCGCGCAGGCGAGCACCGTGTCGGTCAGCCCGGCCCGGGTGATCTCCCATCCGTATTGGTCGATCGCGTCCCGCAGGAGGAAGTAGTTCGCGCCATAGCCCTCGCTGAAGAGCATCAGCAGCTTCTTGCCCCGCATCGCCTCCGGCGGCGATGGGTCCGGTCGCGCGGTCGGGAGGGCCAGGAAACAGGTTATCCAGATCAGCGCGCCCAGGGATAGGGAACGCCCCGCAGCGAATCGTGTCATCGTGTAGCTCCTCCGGCTTGGATCTGCCGGGGCGTTGTGGGTCGGTTCGGCTTACGTCGTGCCGGCGAGTATGGTTGCCGGTCGTCTCGGGAGCGTCTCGCGTGGACGGCTCGGATGGTAGCAGGCGCTGCGTCGACCCGGATGGGTCTACTGCGCCAACCGTCGCGAGTCTCCGGGGCCGCACCGCTAGGGCGAGACGAGAAGACGGTCCGATCATGACGTCACATGCCCCACACCGATACCTCGATGGGTCGAGCTCGAACGCCGAGCTACCGCAGCTCTTCTTGCGCACAGCCGCGCAATTCCGCATCATGAAACGGTGAAACCCTGCGCTCAGGTGCGGGACACGCAGCAGGGTGTGTGCCTCCGGGGACTTTTGCTGGTGAATGGAGACCGTCCTCATGCGCGACAGAAGGCTGCCACCAAGCTCGATCAGCCACGAGCTGATGGAAGAGCTGCTCCGCGGCTGCGCGCTGCCTCCCATGGGGATGCATGGCCTGCCGCACTGGGCGCGCGTGCTGGAGACGGGGCTTCGACTCGGCCACAAGACAGGCGCCTCGCCGCGGGTCGTGGAGCTCTTCGCCGTGTTCCACGACTGCTGTCGCCTCAGTGAGGGTCGGGATCGGGGTCACGGCCGGAGGGGGGCCGAACGTGCGCGGGCGCTGCGCGGCCGGCTGTTCGATCTGCCCGAGGAGGAGTTCCAGGAACTGCTGTTCGCCTGTGACCAACACACCAACGGGCTGACCAGTGCTTCCATCACCGTGCAGACCTGCTGGGATGCCGATCGCCTGGATCTGGGACGGGTGGGAATCCGCATTCGCGATGCGAAGCTCTGCACCGAGGCCGCACGCGCTCCGAAGATGATCGCCTGGGCCGATCGGCGCGCGCGCATGCGAATCGTCCCGCCGATCGTGGAGCGGGAGTGGCACGTCCGCCGCTCCTGAGGGGGAGTATGTTGGGTGATGCCATGCGTATCGCAACGAGGCCACGCGAAGGGCCCCAGAAGTCACGGGGAGGAATGACCATGCGTAGGCTCAGTGCTTCGCGCAGCGTGATCGGGCTGCTATGCCTTGTGGTGATCCATCTGGTCGTGCCAGGGTTCGCCGCAGGGAGTGACACCCTGGGAAACGCCCACAAGATCCTCGGCTACGGAACGCTGCTGGCAGGGGCTGCGGCGGCCTTCTCGGGCTCGGACTCGGATGGACACCATGTCGCGGCCTACGTGGCCTGCATCTTGGGAGGCGCAACTTGTGCCACGGGGCTGCTGTCCTTCAGCGGCTGGATCGATTTGAGCGACGGCTTCAGCAAATACGATTGGCACGCGCTGGTTACGGGGGTGGCTACGGCCGGATTCATCACCGCGGTGGCACTGGCAGAGGCCGAAGAAGACCACAGCGGCATCGGCAGCGGATCCTTCGTGGCAATGACGATCCCGATCGTGGCGATCAGGTTCTGGTAGATGCCGCTGCGGCGGCCTGTGATCGCGAACTTCCGCCATAGGGAGGCGGTGGGCTGTAGCTCTCGGCGCCCGCAGGGCGTCATTCCTGCAGTCGATAGCAGACTACCTCCAGGGGCGCTCCTTCTCCGCCCGCATCAGCGGTGTCGAGGTTGTCATTGTCGAATCGGACGGTCATCCCGGCGGACGCTGACACATACGAGGGGCGCATCCGGCCCTGCTTCACAAGAAACAGGCGATCGCCGATCAACTCGAAGTCGTCGCGCTCGGGGTCGTAGTCGATCTGTAGACACACCTGGCGGATGTATTGGCCCGCCGCGTTGAAGACGTCGAACACCCCGATCGTGCCCTCCGGGCGCTCCACGTCCCCGCGACTGGTGCGCACCCACAGCTCGCCACGGGGGCGCACGTGCATTCTTGAGATGTCTCGTTTGTAGGGGTCCACTTCCAGAGTCACGCCACTTCCCCGAATCATCCTCCGGAGACGCTCGATACGCGCGGTTTCCTCGGACAGCTCCTCCTCCGACAATCGCACCGGGGTGTACTGGCGTCGGATGATCTGCTGGAGCGTGCCCTCCAGGTCGAATACCTCGATCCGGTATTCGTGCGGCCGGCGACTCACGAAGATCCTCCCGTCGTCACTCACCGTCCAGTTGTCCGCGAAGCTGGCATTGCCATCTTCATCCGCGGATGCACCCTGATCGGCTTGACGGATGGTTCTCTCGAGGATGGTGCTCACGTGGTTGCCCCGGCGATCGTACGTGGCCAAGGTCTCGACAATGAACGGATCACCGTTTCGGCGAACTCTCTCGGTGAGGGACACGACCACGCGGTTGCTCACCGCGTCGATGAGGCCGATGAACTTGAGGCCTTCGTTTCCGCGGAAAGTGACGGTGGGGGCGGGGAGGCCGTCGCGCGTCAATCCGACGACCTGGGCGGACATGGGCTGCAGAACCCCGAGATCACCTTGCGGGAGAATCAAGAACGTCTCGGCTCTCCTGAACTCGCCCGGGCCCTCACCCTCGCGCCCGATGCTGCGCAGCCATCTTCCTGCAGAATCGAAGACATGTACGCGGCTGAGGGAGTTGTCCAGGAGGTAGGCATTGCCATCCTCGTCGACGGCGACATCGGTGACGAATCCGAGCGGGGCGCCGGCGACATCCCGATCGCCGCCCACGCGCCACAGCTCTCGGCAGGGGATCTTCCGCATCGGCTCCGCCGGTTCGGCAGGGTTTTCGACGAACACCGTGCCGTTCCGCGTGGAGCGGCCGTCTGCCATGGAGGCTTCGCCGGCAAGCGCGGGCGACAGCGTCATCATACAGATCAGGCTCCACAGGAGCGGCTTCGGTCCTGGAGTCTTCATGCGAAGGTGTTCCCTTTCCAGCGAGATTGCCCGTTCCACCGGTCCGAGTGGTGCCACGAGTCCCATGTCAAGGACGGTTCCGAGAGCCGTTGTGTTCAGTGCGACGGTGGGCGCCAAGGGCTGGCACTCCTCTTCCAGCAGAAGCATGCAGGTGAAGGGAAGGATGCAGCACCCCTGGACGATCCTGTCGGCGCCGATTCCCGATGCACCACGCTGTTCCTGGCCGACGTGTAATCGCTCGGCCGGGATCAGACAGTTCTCGCATCCGGCGACACCCGTCGGCGGATCACGTCGGTGGTTGTCACTTGGGGCTCATGTGGCCGCAGCGTCATGAGTACTCTCGATCCAGTCTTGCACTGCGGGTGGCAGCATGCAAGGTAGACGATCCGGCCTTCACTTGCGCAGGCCCCGTCGCGGTGCTCGCACAACCACGGTGTGGGCCAGCTTGTCGTGCGAAGCCTGACGATTGGGATCCCAGAGAATCTGCAGTGCGCCCAAGCCGAGCGTGAGGGCCGAGACTGCCAAGCCCGCGTAGCGCTCGAAGACGGTGAAAACCCCACCCGCCGGCCGTCGAGCCGCACGATGCGCAGACCGAAGAGCCACTTGAACGGCGTCCTCGCTGCGGTCGGTGAACGAGCTGAAGACGCTCATGACCGGTCATCATAGCCATCCAGTACGCTGTGTCCCGTGCCATCCATAGCGTGTCGCCTGCGCGCGGCCCGATCGAGTACCGCACGCACCTGCGTGACAAGCTCCGCAGGGCCGGGATAGCGAACCGTGGGATGCACGAAGGTGCCGTGCGGGATGTCGAGTGCCGGCGGCGAGCTTCTCAAGAGCAGGATTGCAGGTGGTCCAGGCTGGGGCCGCACTGCCTGAGTATCCTCTGCCCTGCTCTGATCGAACAACCACGCCGCTAGCTCAGGGTGCTTGGTCAGCGCATCCTCGGCCGCGATCACCAGGTCGTAGGGGCACGCCCGACCTCGGGGACGTCGACGTGGCTCTGTCAGCAGGACCACCCGATAGTCGACCTCTAGCAAGGCGGCCACGTCCGCGGCAAACTCCGCATCCGTCTCCAGGATCAGGATGCTCTCGTGCGAGTTGATGGTCATCGAGTCTGCTCCCGTCGACAGGACGCATCCAGGCCCTGGGCACGGCGAGGTCGTGGGGGGGGCAGGGAGAGGACGTGCGGCGTCACGGTCATGGGCGCGTTGAAGGTTCGACACTCGACGGATCCACGGTCATGGATGTAAGTGGACGCCAAGGTCACAGCCGCACTCCTTTCCACATTTGGTCGGTGGCCGCAGACCGTGGGAAGCCGCCCGCGGACGGCCTCTCACCTTTGTCAGACGACTAAGCCGCCGGGCCTGCCTAGCGTGTCAGCAGCATGCGGCGGGTCTGGGCATCCTCGCCCGCCGTGAGCCGGTAGAAGTACAAGCCGGAGGCCAGGGAAACCCCGCTCGCGTCGCGTGGAGTCCAGGGCACGTTGTAGCTGCCTGCCGCCAGGCGACGGTCCAGGAGCGTGGCAACCGCGCGTCCGCCGGCATCGAAGACGACCAGGCGCACATCCGCCTCCGTCGCGAGGTCGAAGCGGATGCGCGTGCGCCCCGTCAACGGGTTGGGGTGGTTCTGGTAGAGCAATGTCTCTGTGGGCCTCTTGTCCGAACCCTGTCCGACCGCCCCCGGCTCACGTCCCAGGGTCGCGGGCACGCCCATGTTTCCGGAGTGGTCGAAGGCCAACACGTGGAAGTAGTCGAGCGTGCAGCCGCTGACATCGAAGGAGGTTCCAATGCACGGGTTCGCGAGCTCAACCAGCGACGGGTTGGCTGGATCGAATAAGTAGGCGTCCGAGGCGTAGACGGCGAAGTGATCGAAGTCCTCCTCCTGCGACTCCTCCCAGGCGAGGATCTCGTTGGTCACCTCCCAATGGAGATCCTGCGGCGCAACCGGGACGAGGTTGTCGACCGAGTACCCGCTGTCCGGAGCGGTATCGAAGAAGGTGAGCGGGTCCTCGGTGTGGGCCCGCACGAAGAAGACCGACCAGCACATGCCGCCGGTGATTGTGGAATCGCAGAGGGTGGGACAAGGCTTGCAGTAGTACTCCTCGCCGCAGGCCGGCAGCTCGTCGACGAATTCCCACTCGCCGGGGGGATAGATCAGGCCTCCCGGCGCAACCTGCGCGTGGGGTGTCGTCGTGTGACCGTCGCCACGCAGATCGATCCGCCGCCAGACGGTGTAGCGTGTGATGGTGTAGCTCGTGCCGCCCTGGTCGTCGTGGGCGCGGTTCCAGCACAGACGCACCCAACGGCCCTGGTCGTTGGGGATGTCCGTGCACTGTGTGATGCGGTAGTGCGGCAGGATGCGGAAGTCGGCGTCGCTCTCGTCCGTCGCGCCCGTCTCCAGGTCGGTGATGCCGACGGTGTAGCCTTCCGGTTCCTCGCCGCACTGCTCGGCCACCCATTCGTAGCTTCCCTGATTGAGCGGCACGTCGGCCGCAATCTCGAGGCAAACCTCGCCCTCGCGCACAAGCTCGATGACCACGAACTCGCCGTTGCAGGGGGATGTCTCGACGTCCCAGATGATCTGGGTGGATTCGCCCACGCCTAGATCCTCGCCGCCGTTGGGGCTCACGACCGTGATCACCCCGGCCATGCAGTCTACCGGTCGCGCGCCGATCTGTCCGCAGGCGGGATTGTTGGCCTCGGCGCACGGTGAGCTGTTGCACAGGTAGAGTTCGTCGCAGCCCCGGGCGCAGAAGCGGGGATCCAGGGCGATGTTGTTGTCGGACCCGATTTGACCCTCGGCGGCCCCTGGGCCTCCGGCGTTGCCGTAGATGTCGGAGCAGGACAGGGTCAAACTGCCCGAGCCCTCGCAGACCGCCGCTGCGCCCTGAACCCCGAAGGCGATGATCGTGTTGCTGACCACCGTCGGCTGAAGAATACGGATGCCTGCAGCCGCGGGGGCGTCATTATCGCTGAGCGTGCACAGGTCGATCTGCGCATTGGTGCTGTGCTCGGTGACGAAGACAGCACCGCCGGTCGCGGCGACGTTGCCGTAGAAGACCGATTCGGTGACCTGGCAGTTGTCGCCCTGAATCACGAGCCCGCCACCTCCGGCTTCCGCGCTATTGGCGCAGAAGAGGCACTCTGTGACGGTGGCGTGATCTGTGACGTAGACCCCACCGCCGTGATGGTTCGCCGTGCTGTTGCCGGTGAACGTGCACTGCTCGATGGTGATCGAGCCGCCGCCGGGGTTGTCGTGGAAGATGGCGCCGCCGCTCTCGGTCGCCGAGTTGTTCATGAAGGTGCAACCCGAGAGGGTCGGAGAGGAGAGATTGCCTCCCCCGCCGGCGCTACCGCAGTAGACGGCGCCGCCTTCGTCACTGGCCTGGTTGCTCTCGAACAAGCAGTCGATGAACACCGGGTCGGTAGGCTGCGATGAGTTGTCGGTGTAGGTTCTGACGCCGGCGCCGAACGGCGCGGTGTTCTCACGCCACACGCAGCCGATGAATGTTGGGCTGTCGATCTGGATGTAGCAGCCGCCGCCCCCATCCGGATGTTGTCCGGCGCAGTTTTCGAACACGCAGTTCTCCACGACCGGGGATGCGTTGCGGAAATAAACGCCGGCCCCCGCGTGGTCGTTGACCCATGCATTGCGGATCGTGATGCCCTTCAGTAGGAAGGACGAATCCACGCTGTCGATCTGCATGGCCCGATGCGGCTCGGTGGGACTGGCGGCGCAGTCGATGATGCACGAATCGGGGTCCTCGCTCTCAGAGATGATGGTGATCCCGTCGACGTCGACGAGCAGGTCCACGTTTCCGGGTCCGGTGAAGACAGCGTTGCACAGCATGATGCTGTCCCCGCCGGCCACGACATTGAGTGCCTCCTGAATCGTGAGGTAGTCGCCCGAGCCGTCCGGGCAGACAGTGATCGTGGCGGCCGAAGCGGTCGCAACGATGGAGCCGATCAGCCCCAGTGCAAACAAGATCCTTCGCATAGCCCCTTCTTCCTGTGATGCTGTTGTTGGATGACACCGGAGCGGCACCCTCTGCCAGCGGGCGTACATGCAGGGGGCGTGCCGCGCAGGGCCGGATGGTTTCGAGGTGAGTGATGCGCCTGCAAAACTCACAGGGGATGGTCGTTGCAGCGTTCCTCCTGGCGACGATGCCCTCGGGGACGTGAGCGCAGGTGCCGCATCGAAGCGGCACCTGCGAGCGGCCGGACGGTGGAATCCACTCGCCCACTGGGTGCTTGGCCTGCCACCCGCAGGTGGCAGGCGCCCCCCCAGGGCAATCACGAGGAATTCCTCAGGGCAGGAATCCCAGACTCACGCTGTGGCCGTCCCAGCTTATTTTCGGCCGGTGAGCGAAGGACTCGAACTCGCCTCCGAGCCGCTCGTCACCTCCACGCTGCACGCGCCAGGTGAGCCGCCAGTGACCGATCTGAAGCCCGGCCTGCAGATGCAGTCCGTAGACCCATGCGCCACCATCGGGGTCTTCGATGATCTTCTGGGTCTCCGCGCTACGGTAGTTCCCCGAGAAGACCCAGTGGCTGTAGTCGCAGAAGAGGCCGCCGCCGGCGAAGAATCGCACGCTACGGTACTGCTGGTTGTACAGCGCAGCAAGGTGCAAGGGGACGTGGAACATCTGCCGGTCGCATCGTTCCTCGCTTGCGCCCAGGCCGACCTGGCCCACGATGTCGATGCGATCGCGGACGCGGAACTGCTTCTCGTATCCCAGGGCGAAGGCCTCCTCGAAGAGGCGCCGGGTGTTGTCTTCGCTGAATCGGTGCATCCTGAGGGTGAAGCCCGCATCACGCCGCGATGTGGCCAGCGTCGATTCTAGGGTGAACTCGGCGGGTGGCTCCAGAGGCCTGGTCTGCAGCGTGAATCCGGGGTGGCCGTGCGGGTGATAGGCATAGAGGGTCTTCGCCAGGGTATCCTTCATCTTCTTGGGAATGCTCTCATCGACGAAGGCATCGGCCCGCCCGGCGTGAACGACCGTCGCCGTCCGGCAATCCACCACGCGGTAGTTGAACGCGGTGCGACCCCTCCGGGTGATCGTTGAGCGGCTGTCGGAGTCGCGCTTGCCGTAGCGCACACCCACCTCCAGCACGCGGTAGAGCAGAGCGAAGTCCGCGGCCGCTTCGGCGCCTAATCGCCTGTCGCCGATCATCACTTCCATGGGTAGATGAGCGACGGTGGTGTCCGGCCAACCTTCCACGACTCGATAGCCGCGCGTCTCCAGTGCGCAGACCAACGCGTCGCGTAGCAAGTGGCTGGGCACCTGATCCTTCCGATCGTGGGTCGTGATTTCGGCCACTGCCATGCGGCTGCCGGGCGGAACGTCCAGTTTCTGGATGTCGGCAATCGCCTCGTCGATCGATCGGTCGAGGAAGTCGGCATTCGCGGGTAGGACTCGTTGGACATACTGCTGCAGCCCTCCGCAGCGGATGCCAGGCAAGGGATGTGCCGCGTGAGGACGCTTCACCCGGGAGATCCACGGTTGAAGCGAACGTGCGCACTAGGTTGCACCTATGGCGATGAGGCGCGGAAGGCCTGTGGATCGGCCCCGCACTCCTGCATCATCCGCTGGAAGCTGCTGCGCGGCAGTCCGCTGGCCTCGGCCGCGCGCGTGACGTTGCCGCCGGCCTCGCGCAGGCGCGCGATCACGTAGTCGCGCTTGAAGGCGCGCATCACGCGGTCTTTGGCCGCATCGTAGGGTAGCGTAGGCGGGGGCGCGGGACCTTGGCCGAAAGCGAAATCGGGCAGATCCAGCACGGCCCCCTCGCATTCGATCACCGCCCGTTCGATGGCGTTGCGTAGCTGGCGAACATTGCCGGGCCACGCATGTTCGCGCAGCACGCGCCGGGCGGCCGGTGAGATGTCGTCGATCGGCCTGCCCATGCGCTGTGCATAGTAGCGCGTGTAGTGCAGCGCGATGGGCAGGATGTCGCCCGGACGATCCCGCAGTGGCGGGAGGTGGATGGGATAGACGTTGAGGCGATAGTAGAGATCCTCGCGAAGGTGTCCGGCGGCAACCTGTTGTTGTACATCGCGGTTGGTTGCCGCCACCACGCGCACATCCGCATGCAAAAGGGCTTCGCCGCCGACACGCGTGAAGGTGCGTGTTTCGAGAGCGCGCAGAAGCTTGACCTGCAACGACGGAGGGCTCTCGCCCAATTCGTCCAGGAACAGCGTTCCGCCAGCGGCCAGCTCAAAGCGCCCGGACTTGCGCTTGCAGGCGCCGGTGAAAGCGCCCTGCTCATGCCCGAAGAGCTCGCTTTCGATCAGGTTCTCCGGCACGGCCGGACAGGCCAGCGCCTCGAAGGGCCCTTCACGGCGGAGGCTCAACTGGTGTAGACGTCGCGCCACGAGCTCCTTGCCGGTGCCCGACTCGCCGGTGATGAACACACTGGCCTCGGTGGGCGCAACCTTCGCGACCTGCTTGAGGAGCTGCAGGCTGATCGAATCCTCGGCGATGATCTCGCCCTTCAGCGCATCGAGGTCACGCTCCAGCGAGGCCAGCCGGCGGCGCAGGGCCTGATCGGCCAGGGCCCGCTCCACGCCGTGCGTCAGTTCCTCGATATTGGGCGGCTTGGTGATGTAGTGGTACGCGCCGCGCCGCATGGCCTCCACCGCGGTGCGGATGCGCGTGTCCCCGGTGAGCATCAGCACGGGGGGTGGGGCAGCGTCCTTGCGGATCTCCAGCAGGACATCCAGTCCGCTCTGCGCACCGCCAAGATCGATATCGAGCAGGATGACATCATACGAGGTCCGGCAAAGGTGCGCCACCGCGTCCGCGCCGTTGTGCAGGCTGGTGATGGCAAGGCGGTCGCCCAGCAAGCCGGCCAGGTCACAGCAGAACTCCTCGTCGTCGTCGATGAGCAACACCTGCGGCTTCTGCCCGCTCTTCTTGTTGGCAGCGCTCATGCGAGTCTCCCCTGGTGAGTCAACCGACGGACCGCCGCGCGATCCGGCAGCCTAGAGCCCATGGTGCGAGCGCTCGAGGTCCGACTCGGGCGTCGATGCCTCCCGCGCGTCGTCTGCCGGCGCGGGATCGAGCAGCAAGCGCAGTTCCATGGTGGTGCCGACATCGACCTCGCTTGCCTTCACGCGCAGTGCCCCGCCGAGGCCCTCCAGCAGCCTGCGCGACGCATAGAGGCCGGTGCCGCCGCCAGGACGCGAAGATACCCCTGCTTCGAAAACCCGCTCCCACTGGTCACGGGGGATTCCGCGCCCGGTGTCCTGCACTTCGACCAGGGCGAATCGACCCTGCGTGCGCCCGACGATACGGATCGACCGCTCGCGGCTGTCATGCATGGCGCGCAGTGCGTTGGCCAGGAGGTTCTCGAGAATCACGGCCAGATCTCCGCGACCGGCACGCACGATGCAGGCACGGGTCTCGGCGTCGAGATCCACCCGGATATCGGCTCCCAAGCGCTCGGCTCCCTCCGCCACAGCGGCGACAGCGCTCTCGACTTCGGGGAGCAGCCTCTGAGCGACGAACTTGCGCGCCACGCGACGAATGGCCTGCAGGCCCTGCTCGATTCGATCGGCTGCGGCCCGTCCAGCGGGAAGGGCCTCGCGGATCGCCGCCGCCGGCCATTCCGCATCCGCCAGGTCGGTCAACGATTGACGGAACTCTTCACAATGGACCTGCACCTGTCGGGTTACTTCCGCGTCGATCTGCAAGGCCGCACCGAGTGCCAGAATGTCCTCGATCTGCGGGAGGGTGATCTCGTGGTAATCGCGTACCGCGGCCCGCAGCCGACCCACAGACTCCTGCGACGGAGCGGACTGGTCAGAGACCCACTCCATCAGCCACAGCACGCGGCGGATCACGCGCGTGGTCGACAACCCGCCGTGTGAGCCGACTTCGGTCGCCAGGAGCAGATCCTTGCGCATCTGGCGCCGGTTGCCGATCAGGGTTGGCGTCGGACGGTCCGGCGAATGTGGCGCGGCGATCGATCCGGCGGGGGAGGGAACTGCAGCCGCCGAATCCGCGCGGCTGTGCCGGCGACGAATGAAGACGAACAACGTGACCGTGGCGGCCGCCAACCCCAGCATCAGGACCACCAGCTTCCACTCAACGCCGGACTCGTCGGGCGTCGTGCCGGGACGACCATTCTGGGCCTCGGCGGCCGCGGGCCCGGCGCCCGCGGCGAAGGCGGGATTGGGCAGCATCTCCAGCGTCAGTAGGTGTTCCTCGATGCCGGCGAGCAACAGAGGCCGTCCGCCTACCCCGTGCACGACCCCGAACTCCGGTTGCCCAGCGCCGCGATAGAGCTCCAGGTCGGCGGTCGCGGCCAGGTTCTCGTCCAGGACGACCAGATGCGGCGTGAAGCCGAAGGAGCTACCGAGCAGATCCCGATGACCGTCCTCGTTCAGGTCGGCCACGGCACGGACGCGCACGGGAGGATCGGTTTGACGCTGGGCGAGCTCTCGCACCTTGCCAGAGGACGATAGCTCGTGCAGGCTGATCAACCCCCCGGCGGCGGTCACGACGAACCGGCGCTCGTCGAGCTTGACCATGTCCTGAAAGGCGAATTCCCAGCCCTGGGCATGGAGACGTTGTCCTGTGCGCGCATCCCATACGCACAAGGTATCGGGCGCCGTGGCGACCGGTTGCGCCTGCTGAGCTGAGTCGAGGCCGGCAATGGGCAAGCCGTCGGCCGCAGCACTGCTATCGGGTGCGGAACTCTGCCGATTGGAGATGCACGTGACGATCAGGGGCCGGTCTGCTTCCGGCCAGAAGACATCGCACCACGTGGGATGATGGAAGTGTGGTCCCAACTTCCGCAGCCATCGGAGCTGCCCCTCCACACCCAAGACCACGAGCCAGGCGTGGGCATCGTCGGTCAGCTCCGTGGCGCGGCCGTTGCTGGGCGAGGGCATGGTGAAGACGATCTCCTTCAGCCCGTCGTCGTCCAGATCGGCGAACCGCGTCGCCACGGCGATGGGGTTCGATCCCGTGGGGAAGCGCCACCGCTCTTCGCCGGATTGCAGGGAATAGGCCTGCACCGCCCGCATACCCATGTCCTTGCCGGCGTTTGCCAGAACGATCAGCAGGGGCTCACCGTCAGGCGCGCGCAGCGTGCCGATGGGCTGAACCTTGCTGTCGCGCGTCCCGCCGGCGAGGCCCTCGTCGTCACTGTCGGGGTTGGGCCAAGGGCCCAGCTCAAGGAGGACGCCGTTGACATCGTAAACGTCCACCCACAGCGAATCCCCTTCCGCGCGGGGGACCGCGATTTCATTCCGTCCATCACCGGTCAGATCTCCGCAGGTGCAAGCGTGGTAGTAGGTGTGAACAGTTGCGGGGCCGCGAAGATTGTACTGGTGGGCCGTCGTCCATACCTTCTGGCCGGGCGAGCAGACCTGCAGCGTGCGGTTGTCCCGGAAGATCAGAAGCTCCTGAAGGCCGTCCGCGTCGTAGTCGATAGGCCACCACGCATTGTAGGGCAAGCTGGGCGACCTTCCGGATTGGATGTAAATCTTGAGGCGATATGGCAAATCGGCGACCGGCTCCTGTGCCGGCTCGGATGAAGCGAGCAGAGTGATCCCCACGAAGACGAGAATCGACCGCAACCCCAGACCCACGCTGTCCTCCGCCTGCGCGACAAACCCGATCTCAGAAGCGACTCGCGGAGCCGTTGATGATACCAGGCCTGGTGGCGGGGAGGCAAGCGCGTGGCGGGTCCGCCGGCGTCCAGGCGGTGGGCCGGCCCGATTAGAACATTGCGGATTGAGCCTGGAGCGCTAGAACCACAGCCCCCGAATGCGTCCCCACGTGTCCCTTTGCGCGGGGCAGGGATCGCGAATCTCGAAGGTATCGGCCACCGTTCCCCACCAGCCGGTCGCATGGGTCCCGTACCAGAAGCCAACCTCGACCCAGTAGTCCCCCGGTGGGACTTGGTCGCCCGAGGTCCCGTACTCGTGGTAGTGCTGATCCCATTCGAAGGTCTCGGACTGCTGCGGGTAGAGGTAGGTTTCCATGGGCAGGTAGTATCCGTAGTAGACCTGTTCCCCCGTGGAAACCGAGTAGATGTTGAAGGGTGGATGGCTGGTGAACGTCAGCACGCTGTCGCTCAGGTTGGTGACCGTGAATTCCACCATCTCGCTGAAATAGTAGACCGGTTGTGAGAGCTCGATCGTGACGTCCTCCTCCTCCGTGCGATCCGCGAGGGCCGCCACCAGAAGAGCGAAGCAAGAGACCGCGGACACGAGAACGCGTCTTTGGCTTTGCATGAGGGTCTCCTTGGTCCTGCGTTACTGTCTTCCCGAACAGTCCTTTTGATCCTCCATGTTCGGAAGTATAGCATACCATTGCGCCGACAACATGCCCCGGAGACCCGTCCACAATCCTCTTCCAGGTGCTTGAGGTCTTGCGGAAATTGCGCTCACTCAACACGAGGAACCACGGGTCTCATTTGGCCCGGGGATAGTAATGGGGCGCCGAAGCCGTGTCGATGAAGAGAATGCCGTCATACTGATCCTGCGGGACCATCTTCAACTCCTGGAGTCCGAAAGTCTTGACCAGTATTGACCTGAACATCCAATGATTGCCCTCCAGCGGCGTCCGGTGGAGCAGGTCGACAATGCAGTGCTTCCGCCCGGCACGATAAAGGATCGACTCCAGGCTGCCGGAGACAGCCGGCGCGATGTCATAAATGTCCCGGTCGTTGGTCGCTGCCTGACCGCGGTACATGTACAAACCGATCGTGTACATTTCCGGCCGGAACCGGTGCACGATCCAGTGGCCCATGGTGCGCAGGCACATCTGGGTGGGACATTGAACATCCTGGTTCTTGTGTCGGATATGGGTGTTGTGCGCCCAGACGAGCACTTTGCGGTTTGGATAGAGCTCATCGAGGAGAAACGTCAGGTTCTCCGCCATGCCCTGATCTCGAACGTAGGAGGCACGAGCCATGTCGTCCTCGTATTGCAGCCTGAGCTGCTCAACGAACCAGAGCATGGAGCGGGCCACCTGCCGTGCGATCAGAATCGACTCCTGCTTGCCGGGTAGGACAAGCATCAGTTCGGCAAGATGATCCTCTAGATAAGTATTGAGATTCTCATACCTGTGGACGACGAGAGCGCCATGCTCTTGCAAGTAGGTTCGTGTGCGTTGGTTCTCGTAGTGATCGAGGAACTCGCGATCGAACGCCTCCACCGTGTCGGCATAGGCCGGAGCGAGGGCGGCCAGCAGAGCATGAAGAAACTCCGGACGGTCCGCCGATCCCACCAGGGAACTGATCTGGGTATCGAACCCCGCGAGGGTCAGTGGCGCCCCGGAGAAGTGGCAATCCCGCATGTAGTCGAAGAGGTCCTTGACGTCTGTCGTGTGCCAGACGCTGAAGATGCTGTGGCGCATCATGTCCAGCGCCAGGAGGCTGTCGGTCGCGTGGTCGGTCTGGAAGCACTCGAAGATGGAGCTCTCGAAGGCAATCACATCGAAGTCCAGCTCCTGGTGCAGGAACTTGATCAGGCGTGTCTTGACGCGGTTGAACTCCGCCACACCGTGGCTCGATTCTCCAAGTTGCACCAGTCGCCGGTCGGCGAGCAAGGATCGGAGCGGCTCGAGATCAGCGAAGTTACCCGCATCCAGCGAGCGAATCGGGATGTGGTGGTCTTTGATCCACGCGCTCCAGACCGGATTCTCGAGCGGGGCGTGCGGATCCGGATCCGAGGCCAGCTCCTCGTCGCTGAGCAGCCCCTCCCAGTTGGTCGGTCGCTCGGGAGCGGCGGTCTTCTCCCGCTCGCAGCCACCGATCCACGGCGACGTGATCATCGCCAATGCAATAAGTGCCGCATAACGCTTGCTGACTGACATGAACACCACCGCGGTGCGAATCCAGCCCATGTGGAGCATCGTGGCCGATAGCTAATCGAGAGAGACGGCCGGATGCCCTCCGTTTACGGGCAAGATGGCGCCGGGGTGGCCCGAGATATAGGAGGGGTGCGGGCTTCACGCAATGGCAGGCGCGCGGGGTCAGGAACACGGCGGCATTCCCAACTGCCTCCCAAAGCTGGAGTTTGTGGGACTGCGCAGTGGTTGGCGTGATTGAGACGGGCACGCTTTGACCTCACAGCCTGTCTGCATGTACCCTAGTCTATTGCGTATCAGCAGCAGAGGAGCAGTCTGAGTGAGGCTTAGATCGCAGAGCATCGGCGAGACACCAGATCCACGTTCCCACACGACCGGTTCGCCCGGCCGCGCCACAGTCCTGTTGCTGGCCGTCCTGGCCCTTGTTGTCGTTGGCGCCGGCATCTGGCTTGGAGCCGGCGCGTTCTCGGGACCCCAGAGCGATGTCTTTCTCATCATCATCGATACGGCACGCAGGGACACCTTTGGTTGCTACGGCAATCCCCTGGCGCCCACGCCCAACATCGACGCCATCGCCGCCGATGGGGTCCGATTCGATCAAGCCATCGCCACATCCGGGTGGACGTTGCCGTCGGTCGCATCGATCTTCACCGGCACGTGGCCGACCATCCACGGTGGCACGGGGAAGCGCACCATCATGCTGCCAATTCGCGACGAGCTGTCCACCGCCGCCGAGGTCCTCGACGAGGAGGGCTACAACACGATCGGATTCGCCAACGCCGCGTTCGTCAGCCCCATGGTGCACCTGGATCGCGGCTTCGACTTCTTTGACCACCGGTACACCTACAATCGCAACTACCGGAAGGCGGATGAGACGATCGACGCGGTCCTGGCGGAGCTCGGGAACACGCCCAAGGACGCGAACTTCTTCATGATTCACCTCTTTGACCCACACCTGAGCTACGGCGCTCCACCCCCCTTCAGATTCGAGTACACCGGCGAACGAAGGGAGCCCAGGCCGCCGGTCACGCTGAGCCAGTGCCGGAAGCTCGACCAGTTGGACCCGGCCAACCCGCCCGGCGATGAGACTATCGGCTACCTCCAGGGCCTCTATACGGGCGAGGTGAGCTTCGTTGATGCGCAGATCGGCCGCCTGGTGGAGGCGCTCAAGTCGCGCGACATGTACGACGATGCGATGCTCATCGTCACCTCCGATCACGGCGAGGAGTTCTGGGAGCACGAGGGGTTCGAGCACGGTCACACGCTCTACGATGAGCTCCTGCGCGTGCCGCTGATCATCAAGTATCCCGAGGCGATGACGCCGCCGGTGCAGCTCATCGCATCGCAAGTAAGACTCATCGATATCATGCCCACCGTGTTCGATTGGCTCGAGATCGACAAGCCGGAGTCCTTCATCGGCGAGTCGTTGACTTCGCTCGTGGAGGGCGAGATTGACGAGAGCCGCCCGGCCTTCAGCGAAGGCACACTGTACGGCCGCGACCAGATCGCCTTGCGCGGCGAGCGCTACAAGTACATCCACACGCTGAATGCGGAAGCCGAAGCCATGGGCGAGCTCTACGACTGGCGCAAGGATCCCGGGGAAACGGAGAATCTATCTGCGGCCAGGCCGGACCTGGCGCGAGAGATGCGACGTCGGCTTCTGGAGCGCCAGGGCGAGATCGAGGATCAGGCGAGCGAGATGCCCCGACCCGAGCGGGTCAATTTGAGCCCGCGGCGGGTGCAGGAGCTCAAATCGCTGGGCTACATCCGCTGAGGCAGGCCAGCCGCAAGCTCTCACCCCGGATAGGTATGGCTGGGATCACGCGGATAAATGCCAGACCCACGGCCCCGTGAAGCAACGTGGCCAAGCCGAGGCATTGGTCCTCCCTACAGTCGTGGCCGGTGGTTAGTTGCTGGTTTTGTTTTGCCAGCACGGCATGCAGTCCTTAGAATTGATACTACCTGCGCGAACGTGGCCGTGCACCAGCTACAGGCTTGTTTGCCCGTCGTTCGACCGGGCGACAGCGCCGGACCACTCGGGCCTGTCTCGCAAAAGGAGTGAGCAGATGCGACCGGTTCTCATCCTGATCGGACTCATTCCCATGCTGTCCTGGGCCTCTTGGGCCGACACGCCGGACACGCTGTGGACAAGGACCTACGAGCGGCCTCCATACGGTCTTGCTTACGACATCTGTACGCCGTCGACCGGAGGATTCATTCTCGCAGGTTCTCTGGACAATCGCCTCTTTTCAGCCGTTCGGGCCGACGCCCAAGGCGACACCCTCTGGACGCGCTCGTGGGCGGGGAATGAGCCCGCCAGGTCCGTGATCGAGGCCAGCGACACCGACTTCGTCCTGGTTGGAAGCACGGCGTACATGAACTTCAACGTCTATGCTTCCAAGGTGAGCAACACCGGTACCGAGCGCTGGGTGAAAACGTACGATCTTGGCTTCACGGACCATGCGCTCGATGTGGAGGAAGTGCCGGGCGGATTCCTGGTCGGCGGGCACACGCTTTCCACCGGTGCGGGCGGACTCGATCTGCTGTTGATGAAGCTCAACGCCGACGGCGACACGCTCTGGACCCGAGCCTACGGGGGGACCGCAGATGACCGCATCAGCAGGCTTGCGATCCTCGCGAACGGAACGTGCATGATTGCCGGCCAAACCAACTCGTATGGAGCGGGCGGCAGCGACATCTACCTCGTCAATACCACGGTGGATGGCGACTTCCTCAGCCACCAGACCTACGGAGGATGGGCAGATGAACAGACAGCCGCCATCGAGCCCTTGAGCGACGGTGGTTGCCTCGTCCTGGGAGACACGTGGTCCACTTCGTCGGGGCACCAGGAACTATACCTGCTTCGGATCACCGCAGAGGGGGACACGGCGTGGACCCGGACGTACCAAGAGTCCTACGATCATCTCACTGCTGCCGATCTCGTGGTCTGTGAACAGGGCATGTCCTACGTGATTCTGGCTCGGGTAGGGTACGGAAGCCAGCAGTACCTTCTCAAGGTCGACGACACCGGCGGCGTGCTATGGGAGGGAATGGTTGCATCCACGAACACCTTCCCGACCGCGCTTGTGCACTGTCCGGAAGGCGGGTATGCCTACTCCGGCTTCTGCGCGAGTAGTGAAGGCTCGAGCATCCGCCTGACCCGATTGGCGACGGATAACCCCAGCGCGGTGGACGGGCGATTCGCCTCGGGCAGGATTTCGCTATCGGTCTACCCCAATCCCGTGGATGTCACGACCAGCGTCAGCTACCGGGGTGTCCCCGGTCTGGCGGCTGAGCTTGGGTTGTTCGATTGCTCAGGAAGGTTGCTGGGGTTGCTGGTCGATGGGGCCGGAGGCGCAGGTGCGAGGACTGTTTCCTGGGAGGCGATCGCCGGCCGCAGGCTCACATCGCCGGGCGTCTATTTCTTGCGCTTGACGACCGGACCGGAGACGCGGACGGTGAGGGTGCTCTCGATCCACAGATAGAGACGCGGGCACGCCGGGGATCTGCAGGTCTCTCGGCGTGGGGCACCCCATCGTCCCTCGCGCCCCCGATGCATTCCCCTGCGACTTCCTCCTGGGTTTCTTCCTGTGATTCGCACCGGCCACGTGTGTTTTTAGGAATACAGACCGAGAAGCCACGTGCCTGGACTCCCGGAGGTGCATCGTGCGACATGGTCGTCTCTTACCGGCTCTAGCGCTATTCCTGGCCGCGGCGGCGGCTCAGGCCGACCTGCCGCCCCGCATGGAGGCGCGGCTGAAGTCTCTGTGGGGCGAGGACGCCCTCGAGCGATTGGACCCCGCATCCCTGGCGGCGCTCGAGCACCACTTCGCGCGCTTCTTCACGGACGATGAGGACGGCGATCTGGCCTCTGAGTCCCTGGGGCCCCCGCCGGCAAATCGCGCCGGGTCATCCCGGGGGGCGGCCTCTCTTGCGAGTCCGGTGCGGTCTACGTTCGGTTCTGCGGCTCCGGCCGAGCCCCCTGTGAGCCATGAGATCCTGCTGCAATCCCGCACCTTCACACCGGCACCCGGCGTGGCGGACGCGCTGCAGGCCGCGCCCGGAGGCCGGCACGCCATCATCCAGTTCTGGGACATCCCCGCCGGGGGTGCGGACTGGAGCGTCGCCGGCGTCACGTTGTTGGGGTATCTGCCTCACCGGGCCTACCAGGCATGGATCCCCGCCGGCGCGTTGGATCAGCTCCACGAGCACGGCGACGTGCGTGCCGTCGTGCCCATCGAGCCGGCCGACAAGATCCAGGCGCGCTTGCGAACCGCCGGGGCCAGCGCATACGCCCGCAACGCCGACGGTACGGTGCGCCTGATCGTGCTGGCCTTCGCGGATGTCGACCGCGAACAGGCCGCCGAAGCTCTCGCGCGTCACGGCAGGCTGACCGGTGCCTCACGGCGTAAGAACATGTTCCTCATGCACGCCCCGGAAGCGGGGCTCGGCGATCTGGCCGCCGAAGATGTGGTCTCGTGGATCCAACAGGCGCCGCCCCCGAACGAGGAGCACCTCGACCAAGCGCTGCCGGCCGTACGCGGGGATCACGTGCAGGCCGCGCCCTACAACCTCAGTGGCCAGGACGTGACCCTTGCCGAGTGGGACGGCGGCTGGGCGGACGGTGATCACGACGATCTGCTCGGCCGGGTGACGATCTGCGACACCGGGGGATCCGTCCACAGTCACTCGACGCACGTGGTCGGCATCATGGCCGGAGACGGCACGCTGAGCGGGGGCGACCTCCGGGGACTGGCGCCGGAGGCCGATATCCTCACCTATACATGGCCGGATCTGGAGGACCCCGACGAGCTGGACGACGAGACCGCAGACGCCCTCTCACGCGGAGCTCTCGTCTCGCAGAACTCCTGGGGTCTGAACGTGGATGCAGATCCCCCATGGGAGAACTGCGACCTGCACGGAGACTACACGGCCTGGAGCCAACGTTACGATGAGATCGTCTGCGGTGCGCTGGGTGACCGCATCGTTGTGGTGTGCTCGGCCGGCAACGAGGAGAACGACGGCGACTGTCCGCCGTATCCCTGGAACCAGCTCACCCCGCCGATGGCAACGGCCAAGAATTCCATTTGCGTGGGAGCCGTCTACTCCGACACCTACGATCATACCTGTTTCTCCAGCCGCGGTCCCACCGACGATGGACGTCTGAAGCCGGATCTGGTCGCCCCCGGCGATCAGGCCGACGACGACCCCGAGCCGTGTCTCGCGGCGGACATGATCCGGGCGACCATTCCTGGCGACGCGTACGACGAGAAGGCCGGCACGTCCATGGCGGCGCCGATGGTCTCGGGCACGATCGCGCTCCTGCGGGAGCTGGCCGACCAGCTCGGCTACGGCGACCTCCGCCCCCAAACCTATAAGGCACTGCTGATCCAAACGGCCCGCGACCTGTGGAACGACGGGCCGGACTATACCTACGGTCACGGCCTCCTGGACGCCTTCGGCGCCGTCAAGCTGCTCGAGCGTGACCATCCCAATCACGAGCTGATCCGCACGGCCAGCGCCACCCACATGGACACGGACATCTACAGCATGTCGGTGCCCGACGGGCTCGACCGCCTGAGGGTCACCCTGGCCTGGGACGACGAGGCGGGGACCCCGGGTGCAGCCCTCGAGCTCGTCAACGATCTCGGGGTCTACCTCGAAAGCCCCGCCGGCGCATTCTACGACCCCTACGTCCTCGACCCCGACTATCCCGGCCTACTGGCCACCACCGGCAACAACACGCGCGACAACGTCGAAGTGGTCGAGGTCTTCGACCCCGAGCCCGGTCTGTGGACGGTCTACGTGACCGGGTGGAATGTCCCGGTCGGCCTCCAGTCCTACACGCTGGTGCTGCCTTATGAGCACATCATGTGCGGTGACAACCTCTATCACGACACCACCCTGGGTCATGATCTCGGCTGCCCGGGCGACAGCCTGACGCTGGCGCGTGATGGCATCACGCTGGACGGCGCCGGTCACGCGATCACCGGACCCAACGCGTCGGGCAGCGAAGGTCTACGCATCATGAGCGCCAACGGCGTCACCGTGGAGAACGTCCTCGTGCGTCTCTTCGATGACGGAATCTACATCTACAACGCCGATAGCTGCACGATCGGCGGCGGCAACACCATCGTCAGCAACACGTGCGGCATCGCCATGGGCCCGGGATCCGATGAGAACGTGATCGCCGGCAACGACATCCACGGGAACCACGAACGCGGCATCGAGCTCGACTTCTGCTATGGCAACATCATCGGAGGGCTGGGGGATATCTACGACAACAAGCGCTCCGTGATGTTCACCGGCGACTCGTTCGACAATATGGTCTTCTGGGCCTCCATTCACGACAATACCTACTATGGCGTCTATGCCAGCGGTGCACAGACGGCGGGTAACGAAGTGAATGCGAGCATCATCGAGAACAACCAATACGGCGTGCGCTTCTGGGGGATCGGACTGAACAACGCCATCCAGAGCTGTGAATTCCACGGCAACGACGATGCGATCTTCATCTACGACACCGAACACTTGGATATCGCGGATTGCGAGATCACGGGCAACTCGGCCGGGGTGTTCTTGAGTGCCACGACCGAGCACATTCGTCTGGACAACAACGTGATCTGTGACAACGCCGTCGATATCGAGGACGAGGCCGCCAACAGCGGCAATAACAACCGCTGTGCGAGCGTGATCGGTTGGGCGGACGAAGGACAGGCCCAGGGATGTGACTGGCACTGCAGCGGCTGTCGCCATCCGGAGGACGATCTCTACGTGGGGCAGGACCTCGAGCTGTGCAGCGGCACCTATGTCATCTCCGACGAGGCGAACAACGGCGTGATCCGCACCTCGACCTCAGGTCTGCGGGTCAATGGCAATGGGGCCACGATCGTGGGGGACGGCAGCGGGATTGGTCTGCGCTGCGACCACAACGATGTTGTGGTGACCGACCTGCACGTCGAGCACTACCAGATGGGCATCCGCCTGAGCGGAGCGGACCGCTGCAGTTTGACGTCCTGTACGGCGACCCAATGCGCGGCGAACGGTGTCTTCGTGACCAACTCGGACGACAATCTGCTCACCGATTGCGAATCCGAGGGGAACAGCAGCTACGGGTACAGCGTGGCCTCCTCCAGCGGCAACCAGCTCGTGAGCTGCAGCGCCACCGGCAACAGCCGCGGCTACTACCTGAGCAGCGCGACCGGCAACAGCGTGCGCGGCGCACCGGCGAGCGGGAACGAGTACGGAGCCTATCTGAACAACTCGCAAAGCAATGTCTTCTGGGACAACCAATTCCTGGACAACACCGTGAATGCCTACGAGAACGAGGGATCCACCGGCAATACGTGGAACATGGCGATCGGCAACTACTGGGACGACTTCGCCGCCAACCCGGGCTTTCCCTACCACTACGAGATCGAGGGACCGGGCGACGGCATCGACTGGCGGCCCGTGGGTGCGGTGATCGTGGTGAAGCCCGACGGCACCGGTGACTATCCGACCATCCAGGCGGCTCTCGACGCGGCCCTGGAGAACAGCATCATCGTGCTGACCAGCGGCCAGTTCACCGGCCCGGGCAACCGCGACCTCGATTGCCAGGGCAAGGCGTTGTGGATCCGCTCGTTGGCGGATGATCCCGACTCGTGCCTGATCCTCTGCAACGGCACGGCGGCGAGTCCCCACCGGGGATTTCGGTTCCATTCCGGGGAAGGTGACGAGACCGTTGTGCAGGGGGTGACGATCGCCGACGGCTACCGGGACAGTGATGGCGGAGGAGCCATCGCGTGCCTCGGCGATGTGCGACCGCTCCTCTTGAATTGCCGCTTCGAGAACAACCTCGCTGCCGGGGGCGGCGCCGTCTATTGCGAAGGGGCTTCGCCGACCTTCGAAGACTGCTGGTTCGAGAGCAACTGGGCAGCGGACCATGGCGGAGCAATCCAGCTACGCAGCGGCAGCAGTGTCACGCTGACCCGTACGACGTTCGACTTCCACGAGGCGGGTGACCTGGGCGGCACGATCCTGGTGTCCGGGACCAGCACCGTGACGCTCGACCGGTGTACGGTGCACGAGGGCAACGCCGATCAGGGCGGGGGACTCTATGTGGACGGCAACGGCTCGCACGCCGAGCTGACGCAGACCATCGTCGGCTTCAGCGGCAGCGGCGGCGCGGTGGTCGTGGAGTCAGGCGGCAGCGCTCACCTGAGTTGCTGCGATCTCTTCGGCAACGCGGGCGGCGACTGGGTGGGTGCGATCGCCGGCCAATACGGCGTGGAGGGCAACATCGCCGAGGATCCCGCCTATTGCGATGCCGCCGCGGGCGACTTCACGCTCGAGGAGACCTCGCCCTGCGCACCCTTCAGCCCGCCCAATCCGGCCTGTGGTCAGATCGGGGCCTGGCCGGTGGGTTGCAGCGGGACGTCGGTGGTTGCCGAGCCGACGCCCGCCCCGGCGGAGATCTTCCTGGGCGCCTGCCGGCCCAATCCCCTGACGGCCGGGACGCGCATCGACTACGGGATTCCTGCCGGCCGGGCGCAGCGAACGGTCGCTCTCAAGATCTACGATGCGGCCGGGCACCGTGTCCGCACGCTGGTGGATGGTCCGCGACCGCAGGGCTACCACAGCGCCCGGTGGCGCGGGGAAGACGACCGGGGACGGCCCGTGGCGGGAGGCATCTACTTCTACCGGCTCAGCGTGGATGATGCGCGAATGACGCGGCGCCTGGTCCTGATCCGTTAGCTTGTGGAGCGACCTGGTCAGATCCGCTTCGAGAGCGGGTGGGAACTCAGGGAAGCTCGAAGCCGCCGGGAGATGAAGCTGCAATGCGATCGCCGTGCCGAACCGCGATAACCTGCCACAGCAGTCGCCGCTCGTCCGCGGGCAGGACGCCCGACACCTGTGACTGCGGCACGCGCAGCAACGTGTCGGCCCCGGCCGGCAGGGTGAGCAGCAGATTCAGCTTCGGGTCGAAGACGTGGACCTCGTAGGCATCCGCACCGGCGACCGCGCGCCACTGGAAGAGCAGCGATCCAGCGTCTGATGTCGTGACGGAGAGCAGCTCGGGTGTCGCCACCGCTCTCTCGGCCGGGCCGCGGACCGCCGGCTCGCCGTCGCCGTCGCTGGGGCCCGGTTGAAGCACGGTCGCTCCCAGAACAACGACCAACGCCACGGCGGCCAGTCCCCAGACCGGACGCAGTACGGGTCGCCACAACGCCCCCGCCAGCCGCCGCCACGAACCGCCCGCTGCAACGCGTTGGGCAGGCACATCGCTGGAGGCCGTATGGGGCTCCCAGCGCTCCAGCTCCTGCGCGATCACAGCGGCCAGCGTGCGCTCCGCCTCGTCCGGACGTGCGCCGGATGGGACGTTCTGCGCGTCGTGGAATTCGCGCACGGCGATGAGCAGCGAACGACAGCGAGGGCAGGTGCGGGCGTGCGCGAGGCGCGGATCGGACGCATCGAGGTGGCACAGATCGCCCAGATCCTCCATGCGGTAACAGCGCGACTCCATCGTGCACCCTCCCACCCGCGCGGCCACGGGTTTCATGATCTGCGTGCGTGGCGAGTTGTCACCACCGGTTGCTGCCCTTGCGCCCCGGCGGCTTCGCCAGCGCAGCGCGCAGCTTGCGCCGGGCGCTCTGCAGCAATCCCCGCGCTCCCGATGCGCCCGTGATCGAAAGCAGGCTCGTGATCTCATCCACCGGCAGCCGCTCGAAGCAGCGCAGGTAGATCGCCTCCTGCTCGCGCGCGTCGAGATGATCGCGGATCGCATCCAACACGGCTTGTTCGCCCAGCTTCTCCTCGAATTCGTCGTCGGGCGCCGTCTGTGGTGCCCGCAGGGTCTCCGGATCGACGTCCTCGTCCCTCAGCAGCGGCGGCCTGCGCAGCGCGTTCAGGCAACGGTTGCGCGTGATCGCAAAGAGCCAGGAAAAGAACCGGCCCTGACCGCCGAAGGACGGCAAGCTGCGACAGGCGTTCAGCATCACGTCCTGAGCCAGGTCCAGCGCCCGTTCGTGTTCCCGGCAGTAGCGAAAGCACCACAGGTAGACCCGACGCTGATAGCGGCCGAACAACACCGCCGCCGCCCGGCGCGCTTCCGGGTCGCTTGGGTCGCCGAGCGCGATCCGCGCCAGCACCTCATCGCTCTGTTCTTCCTGCGCTCTCACCTCGATGGACACGCCTCATCATGGGGAATCACGGGGAACCTACGCGATCCGGTCAGCGGAAGCTACCGAAAGGCCGTTCGGCTCAATGCTCTGCGATCCAAGGAGTTGCCGACGGATGGCTCTCCCGGGCCAGACCGCGGCGCAGAAGTCTCCAGGCTGTCGCACCAGCCACGCTTCCTGTCACAGTGCTATCGTCGCACCTGCCTTGCGCCGCCGACGAACCAGAGCTGCAACAGCGGCAAGCAGGAGCAGCAGTAGAAGCGGAAGGAGCCAGCGGTGGCGCTCCCACAGGGGTCTCGGTTCCAGCGCCAGCCGCACGTCCCCGTCGCCGACCAGCACGAAGCCCGCCCAGTAGTACGGGTGCCGCGTCGCAGGATCCGACCGCATGACCGCGCGCGCGCGGGCCAAGGCCGCGGCGGCGCCGTGCCCATCGGCCAGAGCGGCATAGAAACGTTCTACCAGGCGAGCCGTCGGACGGTCGGGCACGTCCCACAGGCTTGCAACGACGGCCTCCACACCGGCGCACAGGAAGGCGCTCGACAGGCCCAACACACCTTCCCCCGACAGAACGCGTCCACCCGCCGTCCGGCAGCTCGAGAGCATGGCCAGTCGCGCCTCCAGGCGCAGGCGTGAGACCTGGTCGGCCCGCAGGTCGAGCGTCGTCCCCGCTGAGTCGCACACGATCGCCGACCGCCAGGGATACTGGTCGTCGGCCTCGGTGTGGGCGGCGAAGTGGAGGATCTGGTAGCCGGGCAACAGGCCACGCAGCGATCGCCCGTTGGTTGCCGAGGGATAGATGTCGACGCCGCGGTATCCGCGCTCGAGGCGCTGCACTTCCTCCTCGGCGCCGGGCAGTGCCGCGCCCCATGCGCCGCGGGTGGCCCTCACGCCCAGGAGCGTGGCCGGGGTCGGGCTCTCGGTCTGCGTGCATCCGCGCCGCTGCCACGCAAGAAAAGCGGCCGACGGCTCGCGCACGATCTCATGCGTCTGCGAAAAGGGCTGACGTCGCCCATCCGAACGCGGCGATGGCAGAGCCTCAAGGGGCAGTCGGTTGAGGACGCCGTCCGGGGAGAGGATGATGCGGCCGTGGGCGTCGATCAGGTCGGCGAGATCACCCAACAGCCGGTGGCTCAGAGCTGCCGTCATCTCCTGCAGGGTGTTCTCGTCGATGGCCGCCTCGCGCCACGATGGATCCGAAAGGGCACGGGCCACAAGGGTGATCCGACGCTCGAGATCGTCGACCGCGCTGTGGTGCACGACGCGGCAGGAGTCGCGGGTCACCGCGAAGATGTAGAGGGCGCTCGGGCCCCAGAAGGCGTCCAACAGCAGCTCGCGGGGCTGCAGGACCTCACGCTGCAACGTCTCCAGTGTCGGCGGAGGCGCAAGCGAATCGATCACGGCCGCAGCGGAAACGCGCCCGGGTCCCAGGGCACGTTCCATCAGCGTGCGCGCCTTGAACATGCGCACACTGTCATAGGCTCGCCCGGCCCGCTCGGCGGGCGGGAGAGCAACCAGGTGATTGAGATGGAAGGCGACCAGGCCCTGGTAGAGCGCTCGCCCGCGGGCTCCACGCTCCTCGCGCCATTCGGGATCCAGCGGCAGGGCGCGATCTTCTTTCCAGGCTGCGACCGCCCGATCGAAGTAGACAGCGGCGCTGTCCGGGGCCCCCAAAGCCTCGTGACAGCGGGCGGCTGTGTAGAGCGCCGGCAACAGCGGCTTGCGCAGACCCAGACGAGCGGCCTCGCGCGCGACCCTCTGCGCATAAGCCAGCGCATCGTGAGGACGGTCCTGTTCCTGCAGTCGCATCGCCAGTGCCGCGTACAGGTCCAGCAGGATGTCGGCGCCGATCGACCCGGTCACCAGATCGAGCGCACCCTTCAGAACCTCCAGTGCTTCCCGAGTGCTGTCGATTTGGGCCAGCGATTGGGAAAGGAGAATGCGTGCGCCGATCTGTTCCGCCCGGGGCAAGGCGTCCCCAAGCGCGAGCACCTCGCGAAACAACGCTGTCGCTTCACGCCAGCGACCCTGTTGGTGACGCAGTGTGGCGCGCCTGGTCTGCACCCTTCCGAGCAGCGGCATGAGGCCGTGCTCACGGCACGTGGCGGCCAGAGTGTCCAGATGCGCCTCGGCATCGTCGAGGCGACCCAGGCGCATCTGACACATGGCTGTGTTCATCCCCGGTACGATGGCGCCCGGGAGGTCGCCTCGCGCACGCTGGAGCTCATACGCGCGCCGGAAGTGATGTTCCGCCGTCGCTGGATCGCCGATCGAATACGCCAGGGCGCCCTGATTGTTGAGGAGGTTGTTGAGCATGTAATGACGTTGGTGCACGAAGCCGATGCTGTCGGCGGCGGCGATGGCCTGTTCGCGGAAATGCGCCGAGAGATCATAGTCACCCAGGTGGTAGTGCGCGCGCCCCAAGGCGTCATAGGCCCAGGCCACCCCCTCAGGGTGCCGGGCCTGTTCGAAAGGCACGACCGCCTGTCGATAGAGCTGGGCGGCCGCATCGTTGTCACCCTGGATTTCCTCAAACCACCCCAGACCGACGAGCGCCCAGCCCTCGTGCTGGCGGTCGCCGCTCGAGTGCGCCAGCGACATCAGTCGCCGGCAGAGTTCCCGCGCCTCCGAGTGCCTTCCCTGCACACTGACCGCCACGCTGAGCCACCTCAGGGCGACGCACATGGACACGGTGTCCCGCAGCGCTTCGCTGATCCCGGCCGCCTCCCGCAAATTGGGCTCGCTCGCTGAGGCTTCTCCCCAGCCGACACGCGTGGCCCCGTACCGCAGGATAGCGTCCAGAAGCAGCATGGAGTCGCCGGCAGCCCGGGCCGTCTCGATCCAACGCTCGAGCAAAGGCAGTGCGGAATCGGGATGGGCCGAGAGCCGCAGGCGGTCGATCTGCTCGAAAAGGTCTGTGCGCTCCTTGGTAGACATGAGCTCCCGGCCCGCGGCCTCGGGGACGGAACCGGGCTCAGCGGCTACGGGCGCTACGCCGACGGCGACGATCAACAAGAGGATGGCCAGCCATCCTCGGTAGGCAACAGCAAACACAAGACACCCTCCGCGATCGGACTCGACCTTCTCACCGGGCCCGATGGGTCTATGATACATGATATCCGTCGGCGCCGGTTGCAGCGCTGCTGCCGCCTCTGCGGAGGCCGGCCGGTCCGCCGGCAACGCGGCCGGCATCCTGACGGGGCACCCGATGCCGGCCGGTGGGTCTTGGGGTGCAGGGTAGCTGATCGTGGTGCCCAGGCTGAGAGGATTGGGGAGGGAATCGCGCTTCTACGCCCTGCGCAATGGCTGCGGAGGGACGCGGCTCATGACGGCTTCGGAAAAACCCTGAAGAAGCGGCGCTTCATGGTGCCTCCGGAATGATGCTTCTCGAGCGCGTTCCAGACATCGACGATGTTCGTCTTCTCGTACCCGAACTGCGCCTTTTCCTCTCGGAATCGCGCGTAGTGCGCCTCCCACTCCGCGACGATCTCGGGATGATTGCCAAAATACCTGCGGAGCGCCTCGACAAACGGCTGAAGCGCTCCTTCGCGATCAAAGAGGATCCTTGCTTCCGTCAGGGGATGAAGCAGATACGGTACGGTCCTCACGCCGTGAATCAAGACATCGCTCGTGAAAAAGACGTTGCCCACCTTGATTCCATCGACATGCGAGTTGCGTATCCCCGAACGAGGCTCGCAGTCCTGCAGAACCGAGATGACGTCGACGTCCGAATCCTCCCGATGCGTTCCCTGGGCCACGGACCCGAACAGGAGAAGGCCAAGGACGTTCGCGTCTTCCTCCGCATCTGAGACGAGTTGCGCAATGATCCTGGCATGTTTCATCAGAGAAACCCCTCGCGGCCTGGGTGCCCATTGGTACCCGCGCAAAAAGCGCCCGGCGCCCCCTGGGGGGCACCTGCCACTCCACTCGTGTCAGAAGGCGCACTCTTGGGCAGCGTCGCATGGCCCCCAGCCGCCACCTCAGAGGAGTATACTTCCCGATCAGCGAACCGCCGCCTTGGGCGTCCGGTCGGCGCGAAAGAGTCCCCAGTGCTTCTCGGCATCGTTCGGGTCGCTCCCGCCCTTCCAGTTCTCGTCGAAAGCCTCGAAGAAGAAGGTGACGATTCGCTCGGCCAGGACCCACGCCCGCGCGGCCTCGTAGAAGGCGGCCTGCTGAGCCTCACCGGCGGCGCCCTTCATCAAACGCGCCTGCTCACCCGCGGCCGACTTGCTGGTGGCCCAACCGGTCTCGCCGATGACGATGCGGCGATCCGGGTGGACGGAGTGAACGACCGCGATCTGGTCGCGCAGCCAGGGCAGCGCTTCGTCCAGTTGCCGGCCGTTCCAGAGCGGGTGGGCGTGCACCGTGAGGAAATCCACCTCGCCCGCCAGGGCGCGGCTTTCGGGCTCGCGCCAGTACTGGTAGTCGTCGGCGGTGGTCACCGGCACCCTCACCGCTGCGCGGACGCGCCGCAGGTGGCCGACGACGGTGTCGAGAGGCACGCGGTGGGCCGACCAGGAGACCTGCGTCTCGTTGCCGACGCAAACCGCCACGACGATGTCGGGATAGGCGGCGGCCAGGGCGATGGCGCTGTCGACTTCGCGGCGATTGGCGGCCGCAGCCTCGGGAAGCTCCTTGAGGTCGGCGTCCTCTTCATCTCGCTCCGCCTCGGGCGCGATCCAAACGCCGAGCATCACCTTCATGTCGAGGCCGGTGGCCTCGACCGCCTCGAGGACCCGCCGGCCGAACTCGCTGGAGCCATACAGTCGCAGCAGTTTCCAGTGCGGCGACATGAGGAGCAGATCCTCGCGGATCTGGGCCGCCGTGGGCGTCGGTCCCCCGGGCCACTGTCCGTCACGGTGGGGGCCGTAGCAGACGGCGAGTCCGGGCCAGGGATCTTGGCGCTCCAGTGCGAGCTCCCGAACCGTGTCGGAGGCAGGGCTCCTGTTCCGGGCGCCGGGCCGGTGGCAGCCAACGACAATCGCGGATGCCGCCAGAAAAACGCTTGCCAGAGTTAGAGTTAGCCTTCTTGATCTCATCGCATTCTCACCCGCCCCCAAGATGATTCCGCGCGGCCCTCGCACTCTCACCCGCCCCCAAGTTGGCCTCCGCGGCAGAAACTTTGACCACTTCCCGAACAAAGTAAGGGGTAGGGTCGGTGCTGTCAAGCTGGGGACAAGGGCTTTCCTGGCTAAAGCCAAGACGTTAGGGGGATTAGTGACTGAGCGCCGCGCACCGGCGCTGACCGAGAGAGGCGTGGCGACCACAGATCGGCCCAAAAGCCTCCATCTGGGACTTGATTCGGACACCGAACTTAGTCTAGAATCCAGCCATCGAGGTCTTCCTCGATGATTCGCCTTGGCAACCTTGGATTCTACTTCTCTGAGGGAGGGGAACCACAATGACCACCATGTCGAGAGTCTTCCTCGCGGTCGTGAGCTTGGCGTGCCTGACCCCGATGGCCAGCTACGGGCTGACGCCCTACAGCCAGGACTTCGAGCTCTTGGATCAAACCGACCCCAATGCGCTGGCCGATGATGGTTGGCTGGTCTTCGGAAATGTCTTCGATCCGGGTTGGACCTACCTGTACGGATACGGGCCGTTCCCCGCTCCCAACGAGGGCTCCGCGTTCTGCGCCATCGTTGTGGGCGAGGGCGGACCGGAGCAGGGCCAGCAGCAGATTTCCGTGCTCAGCGACTACAACAACACCGACCACGGTCTGGGCTACTGGATCGAGTCCAATGTCTTCCAGGAGCAGACCATCACCGCAGACGACGTCGGCCAGACCTGGATCTTCGCCTTCGATGCCAAGCTCGGGAATCTGACGGGGCAGACCACGGCCCTGGCGTTCATCAAGACCCTGGATCCCGGCGCGGGCTATCAGACGACGAACTTCATCACCGAGGATATGACGCAGACGCCGGTCACGTGGACGAGCTATTCGCTCTCGCTCGAGATCGATGACACGCTGGTCGACCAGATCCTGCAGATCGGTTTCTCGAACACGGCCACCAACTACGAGGGATCGGGCGTGTTCTACGACAACATCGACTTCGATATGGACGGCCCGACCCCGGTGAAGTCGGCCTCCTGGGGCGAAGTGAAGTCGCTGTTCCGGTAGGATCGACTCCCGTTGTGCCGCAAAGCACGGAGGCCACGCTTCCGTGCTTGGAGCCTCGCGCGAAGCATCGGAGGGTTCGCACGAGCATACGGAAAGGGGCGCTCAGGCCTTGCAGCCGGCGCCCCTTCTGTATGCGCTCGTTCTAGCTCTCTACGCCTCCCGCGCTACCGGAGCAGCACGGCGGGCCTCGTCTCCAAGAAGTCCGCTCCCCACAGCCTCACCAGGTACACCCCCGAGCCGACCGATCGGCCCATCTCGTCGCGCCCATCCCACTGAACCGTGTGCATTCCGCCGGATAGTCGCCCGCGCGCGAGCGTGCGCACAAGCCGGCCGTCGGGCGAGAAGACGCCGAGCTCGACGAAGGTTTCGCGCGACATCTCGAAGCCTATCGCCGTCTGCGAACGAAAGGGGCTCGGCCCCAGAAGGGTCAGCCGCGGGCCGGGTCTTGCCCGATCCCAGGTTTCGTGCTCTTCGACACCGGCGAACGGATCGTCGGGAACGAAGACGAAGTCCTGGAACACGACTTCTTGGTTCTGAGCGGGAGTGCCCTCGAGCTTCCACAGGTTCAGATGCAGCCGCGGCTGCTCGGGCCGCGGGATGTGAGGCCCCGAGTAGGTCCACGCGTGGATCATCGTCTCGGGCGATTCATCGGACGGCCCTCCGCGCCACACGCGGTACTCGATGCGGTCGGACAGCCAGCGCATGGCATGGCTGGTGACCTGCCCCGGCGCGAACGTCACGTCGAAACGCTCGCGATTGCCCGGCCAGTCGTAGGGCTGGACGACGAATTGGGCGAGATCGTTGGCGGGATCGCCCCAGCGGCTGTACTCGATGTCGATCTCGTTGTACGGATTCCACCAGAAGTAGGCCGGGTCCCAGCAGGGACCGTATTGCCAGAGGAAGATGCCGAGCACGGCGTGGATGTCGAGCAGGTCCAACCGCCCCACCGTGGTGAGGATGTAGTCTCCGTAGCCGAGAGCCTCCTCGAGCGCGACCTCGGTGCTGGCCCAGGTCCCGCTCCGCTCCGCGAGGGTCAGGTGGAGCAGTCCGCTCCCGTCGACCCAGACGCACTCGGGATCGTCGCAAAACGTGTTGGGTCCGGGGCCATAGTACCCGGGCCCTTTCACGCGCCACGTGCGGTTGGCGAAGTCGAGGGTCCTGCCGCCCGGGAAGTCAATCCACTGCATCTCGTCCATCGTGGGGGCGCTGGTGCTGAAGATCGTCACCTGATCGAAGATCACATCCGGCGATGGATCGCCGGGGCCCTGGAGCACTGCGAGCAAGTAGTGGATGGCGGCGGTTCCCGGGGGAGCCGGATCGCTGAGCACACTGAAATCGACGTACGCGTCGGTCGGCGTGGTGGGGTCGGCCACCGTGAAGGAGTCGTAGTCGATGAGCTGGCCGCCGCCATCGCGCCACTCGATGTTGACCAGAGCGACGCACGCGCCCGTGAGCGGGTTCATCGCGGGGTGCAGCACATGCCCCGTGGCTTCCCACTGCTCCCCGGGCCCGCTGTCGAGGCGCTGCCAGTAGCCCGAAACGTCCCAGCCGGCGCCACCGGGGCCGCTCACGCGCGCCGCCTGGGCGCCATGGCTCGCGACGGTGACCGAGCCGACCTGCCCGAACTGTTCCCAGCCCCCAAAGACTTCCCCGCCTGAGCCGTCGATCTCGAAGCTCGGATTGGCGAGGATGCACTGGCCGCCGGCGTGACCTGCGATCCCGGTCCACAGCATGCAGGCCAGGGCGAGCGCGCCCCCGGCGATCCATCGTGGTTGGATGGGGTGACTCCTGCGCTCCATGGGCGCCTCCGATCTCAGCCTCGAAAGAGGGTGTGGGCGGGAATGCCGACGCGAATACGCTCGATGTGACCCGTGCGCGTGAAGAGCGTTTCCGCGAGCTCGGCGTCGAGGGTGTCGCCGGCGTGCTCGCGCGTCGATCCGTCTGCCAGTGTGATCCGGACCCGGGGGCCGCCCTGGATCCTCTCGTAGACGATCGGCACCTGACAGAAGGTGAACGCCAGGCTGCCCGCGGGCAGCGGCAGGACACGCTCGCGACCCTGGAGATCATCGTACCGGAACTCGGTGGGCTCCGTCACGAACTCACTGGGCCGGACCAGCAGGGGCTTGAATCGAATCGTTCCGCCCTCGACGTGAACGCCGAGCTCGCCCAGCCGGGTGAGGATCTCCTCCTTGACCTGGCCGGTCATGCCCGGTTGCTTCGCGCCGCCTGAGTAAGGCGTGTGTGAGTAGGGGTCCGTGGGAAAGGCGCCGTACTCGGACACCGACTTCCGGTACCCGAGCCCCGACTGGACGCGATGATACATCTGCGCCAGCCCCTGACAAACGGCCGCCGGTCGTCCGCTTCGCGTTGCGCGAACGACGTTCTCCTGGACGGCCAGGAGCAGCTTGGCGACCATGTGCCAGTAGATGCACCCGATCCCCTCGTAGCCGTACATGGTCGCCGACCGGCCCGTGTAGGAGCGGTGTCCGAAGACCTCCTCGAACAACGCCAGTACGGCCTCGCGATCCCGGCCGACGGCCTGCGACCACGCCGGCTGCTCGGCGAGGCCGTCCAGGATGGCGGCCACGTCACGGGCGCTGCGGATGTCGCCGTGGAAGCGTCCCACACCGGATGCGTCGCGGGCCCAGAGGGATCGGTCTCCGCGCGATTCGAGCTTGCGCAGCAAGGGGATCGCGTCGATGGCCGCGTTCGGAATCCGGTTGCGGGCCATGAATCCCGGCGGCTCGCGCCGGGGATAGAGCATGAAGCTGCGCTGGTCGGGCCGGTAGAGCGGGCTCGCAAACAGCCGCTCGAGGATCTGCAGCGCTTCGGCCTCCGAGACGGCGCCCGAGCTCAGCACGGCGACCTGGCCTTCCAGCATTTCCTGGAGATGGACCACCTCGACGCGCGAGAAATCGGCTGCAAACGCGAGCTGGTTGTAGGTGTGATAGAGTCCGTTGGCGCGCCGGTTGGCCGCGATGGAGCGGTCGATCCACACGAGTGCCGCGCGGCACAACGCCACGACGCGGTCCGTCGCGAGCGGCGCGCGGCCGGAGAACCCCCGCGCGTACACCGCCGCCCGGTAGGCAGAGAACGCGCCGCCCAGCGCATCCATCGTCTGCTTGCGGCGGGCCGAATCCGTCTTTCCCGATGATGCCCCGTCAGGGCTCTCCTGCAGGATGGCGGCGATCCGCGTGAACCATGCGACCACCTCCTCCGACACCGGCAGCTCGCGCGCGGTCGCGGCTTCCAGCCGTTCGGCGAGGAATGCCAGGTACCGCCGGAGGTGGCAGAGCGTGACCACCGACACGCTGCCGCCCCCCAGCGCATTGTTGGCGTCGTTCCACTCGGGCCGCTGCGTGTTCATCCAGATCCCGGCGTCGGGGATCAGGTTCGACAGCTTCGACAACGCCGGGACGAGCAGCTTCTCGAGAAGATTCGCGTGGTAGACGGCGCCGTCGGGACCGGTCAGCAGCCTCCCGTCGGTGCCTACCTCCGCGACGCGTTCCTCGATGAGGGCCGCGCGCTCCGTGTCGAAGTCGATCGTGGCCCGGGGATTTCGGAGGATCTCCTCGTACGGCTTGATCCGGTAGGGCACATCGGTGTAGCTGAAGATCTCCTCGCCCAGCATCGCCGGAAGCGCCGCCGGATCGTAGCGATCCATCGTCTCCAGCAGTCGGAGCAGGTAGATGATCTGGTGGTCTCCCCAATAGCCGATGTTGCTCCACGGATCGTTGGGCGAAGGGACCTCCCAATCCACACCGTCCTGGGTGATGCGATAGGGATTGAATCCGTCCACGGTCGACGCGTTGACGAAGCGGGCGACCATGGGGGGCAGGAAGCTTGGAAACGAGATCCCCAGGGCTTCCCAGTTCTGGAAGATGTCGCGCCAGTTGCCCTCGTGGTGCAGGACCTGCTCACCGTTGCGATTCCGCACGCGGATCTCGAATCGGTTCCAGGGGCGGCTGGGATCTCCGTGACGCCGGCCGAAGTAGAGGGGCAGGTACTCATGGGACAGCCGCGCGAAGTCGGCGTCGCCCGACTCCCGCGCGAGCGCGCGCAGGCGCCGGGCCGGGATGTGCTGCGGCTGCTGCGCGAGTTCGGGCTCGTGACGATCGGCGACCGCGCGGTTGCGCACCCGCAGGATGCGAGCGAAGTCGGAAAGCGGCACGTCGTCGTTGTGCAGGAAGACGCCGCCGCGCATGTTGTTGAACAACACGTTGGCGAAGTGATGCCAGTACGATTCGGGCTCACCGGTCTGCTGCAGGCCGTCGGCGCTGGCGACGATGCGCCTCAGGTTTTCATCCGCTCGGCGCAGCCGATCCTCCACCTGTTCGAACAGCCCTTCCCTCGCGAGCAGGCTCCTGCGCAACGCCTCGAGTTGGATGTGATCGCGTCCGACGTCGGCCACGAGATGCCACGACACCGCCTCGCCGGGCTCGAGCTCGAGGCCGGCGCGCACCAGATAGTTGCCGGGCTTGCCGGGCAGCACGTTGCGGGCGGGAGAGGGACGTCCGCGCCGGAACGCCTCGATCGCATCGAGCGTCACATGCATCCGAGCATCGTTGAGGCCGCAGCACCAGACGCAGTTCGCGCGCAGCACTTCCAACGCCTCGGGGCGGTCGGTGATGCCCGCGGTGAGGGCGTAGATGCCGAGGCCGGTCGCGGGATCCAGCTCACTCCTCTTGTAGGCGTTCACGAGGTTGCTTGCCTGTTGGTACAGGCCCAGCGGGGCGCCCCAGGGCAGCACGTTTCTCAGCCCGTCCAGGAGGCGGATGCGCACCGGCTCCTTTCCCCGGTTCTCCAGGGTTGCGGTGCGCACCCAGCCGAACTCGTCGCAGCCGGCCCAGCGGTACCGAAAGGCCAGCCCGAGGGCGTGATGGACTTCTTCGAAGACGATCCGGTTGCCGCTGAAATTCTTGTAGAGATTGCGCTGGATGCGGCGGCGGCCGGCCGCCCGATCCGCGAACGGCGCCCACAGCCTGGACGACCGCGATGCCGGCGCGACGCGCATCAGGGTGATGGGTCCGGTGTGGCGATGGGCATCGTAGAGCCGGTCGCTCGTCAGGTAAGGGAAGAGGCTTCCGTCGGCGTCGACCCGCCCGGCCGTCAGCCCGCCGCTCGAGGCGATGAACATCCAGAGGTCGGTATCGCTGGCGAGGTTGATCAGGAACGGATCCAGCCGATCGTGGGCCGCAATCCGATAGACCGGCTCACCATCGAGCACCGTGAACGCGCCCGACAGCGTTGCGGTCGTGTCGGCATCCAGGGTGAGACGGCGGACGTGTTCGGTGCGCTTCTCCAACAGGACTGGCTCCAATGCTGTGATGTGGGGCCGAGCCCGACGTCGTGCTCAGTTACCCCGTGCGTGCTCCGGGCCCGTCGTCGGGCTCGGTTGCCCCGTGCGTGCTCCGGGCCCGACGTCGGGCTCGGTTGCCCCGTGCGTGCTCCGAGCGGCGCGGTGCGGGCTCGGAGTATCCCCGGTGCGAAATGCCTACTGCGCCAGGATCATGCGGCCCGACATCGTGCCCGCATCCGTCCGGAGCACGTACCAGTACATGCCTCCGGGCGCCCGGCGGCCGTCGGAGGTCAGCCCGTTCCAGAGCACGTGATGGTCGCCGGCGGCGCGTTCGCCGCTGGACAGCACCGCGACCCGGCGGCCGGTGATGTCGAGCACCGAGAGCTCGACGTGCTTGGGCTTCTCCAGTGAGAACTCGATCCGCGTGGCGCGCTCGAAGGGGTTGGGGGCGTTCTGGCGCAGAGAGGCGATCTGAACTACCGGGTCCTCAGCGACGCCGACGTCTCCGACCCACTCGAAGATCAGATTGTCGTAGAAGATCCCCGAGCCCTCGTAGTTTGTCGCCATGTTCAAGAAGCCGATCTGCAGCAACTGGTTCTCCAGCGTCTCGTCGATGACGATCACGAGCGAGCTGCCGTCCCACGTATCGGGCACCGAGGTCATGTCGGCGGTGATGAGGTTCGTCAGTTGGTATCCCGCGCCCGGATCCAGGGTCTTGATGAACGCCTGCGCCGTGGAAGCGCCCTCGATGTTGCCGCGCTTGTGCTGGAACGAGAAGCGCCAGATCGAGCCGATGTCCGCGGAGGTGATCGTCTGCTCCTGATAGACGTTCGATTCGATCAGGTTGCCGACGGCATGATCGCCGTTCTCGTAGTCGCTGAACACGGAGAGCTGCTGCTCGCCTTGCTCCGGGCCGCCCTCTCCGAGGACGATCTGGCAGAAGGCGAGGTCGTGATTGGGGGCCGGAAACGGCCCGTAGCCGTAGATGAAGGTCGTATCCGGCGTGAAGACGTTGCCGTACACCAGCCACCCGTCCTCCGCCAGCGCGGTCGAGCTTGACTGGATCAGCTCCTCGAAGTTCTGTTCATAGGGCTCCAGCGCGAAACTCGCCGCGGGGAGCAGGCCCAGCAAGGCAGCCGCCACCAGAGAGTGGAATACACGGTTTCGCATGTCTCGGCCTCCAGTTGAAGGATCCATCCTGGCTCCGAAGAGAGTGCTTTACATCAACGGCCCTATGATACACTATGTTCGGTGTCCGAACAAAGGCTTTTGGGGCCTTTGTCGGGTTGTAGAGACCCCTGGGCATGCGCGGCGGTTCCGGGAGGCGCGTCCAGGTCCATAGGCGGGTTCAGCATGTCTATCCTCAACTTTCCAAAGGAGTTTGCCTGGGGAGTCGCCACCTCGGCCCAGCAGATCGAGGGGGCCTGGGATCGGGATGGGCGCGGAGAGTCGATCTGGGACCGGTTCGCCTCCGAGAGCGGCGCCATCGAGGATGGCGCGCGGCCGGTCACGACCTGTCGCCACTACGACCTCTGGCGCGAGGACCTCGAGTGGATGCGGTGGTTGGGGGTCGGGGCCTATCGATTCTCCACGAGCTGGTCCCGGGTCATGCCCACGGGCCGCGGGGCGCCCAATCCGGCCGGGCTCGACTTCTACGATCGCCTGGTGGACGGGCTGCTGGCCGCGCGGATCGAGCCTTTCCTGACCCTCAATCACTGGGACATGCCCCAGGCGCTCCAGGACCGCGGCGGCTGGCCCGCCCGCGATACCTGCGGAGCCTTCGACGAGTACGCCTCGGCCGTGGCCCGCAGGCTCGGCGACCGGGTCCGATCCTGGACGACCCACAACGAGCCGTGGTGCGTGGCCACGCTGGGCTACGAGCAGGGCTCGCACGCTCCGGGTCATCGGGATCCGCAGGAAGCGCTGCGGGCGGCCCACCACCTGCTTCTGTCGCACGGTCGGGCGACCGAGATCATCCGTGAGCTGGCGCCGAACCCCGAGGTGGGCATCGTGCTGAATGTCTCGCCCGGGCACCCGGCCTCGACATCGGATGCGGACCTCGATGCGGTGCGCCAGTTCGACGGCTTCTTCCACCGCTGGTACCTGGACCCGCTGCTTCACGGCCGCTATCCCGCCGACGCCATCGCCGACCGCACGCGCTGGGGACACCTGGCGGATGGCGACATGCCCTTTGTGGAGCGCGGCGATCTCGATCGCATCCGCGCGCCGCTGGACTGTCTAGGCGTGAATTACTACAGCCGGACCGTGATCGCGGCCGGACCCGACGGCCGGCCCCGGGCGGTTCCCAAGGCTCCGCGCGAGGACCTGACGGAGATGGGCTGGGAGGCCTACCCGCAAGGTCTCGCCGAAGCCCTGCGGCGTCTCGTACAGGACTATCCCGTGCCGTCGCTCTACATCACCGAGAACGGCGCTGCCTTCGACGATCCCCCTCCGAATGGGGGACGCATCGCCGATCCGCGGCGGGTGGCCTACGTGCGGGATCACCTGGCGACGGCCCACGCAGCGCTTGCCGCGGGGGTCCCGCTGCGCGGCTACTTCGCGTGGACGCTCATGGACAATTTCGAGTGGAACAACGGTTTCACCAAACGCTTCGGCCTGCTGGGTGTCGACTTCGCGACGGGCGAGCGCACACCCAAGGACAGCGCCCACTGGTATCGGCAGACCGTCACGACCGGCACGGTGGATGACGGTGCGGAGACTTGAAACGCGAGGAGGATACCTTGACATCGCGCAGCTTCATCCAGTCGACATCCTTTCCAGGCCTCGGGATCTGGGCCGGCTTGGGGATGGCGCTCGGGATGGTCTTCGGCGCCCTGGCGCTCACGATCCAAGCCGCGGCCGCGTCGCCTGCCACTGAGGGCGGTGCCCTGCAAGGTGACATCCAAAGCGTGCGCGTTGTCACCGACAGCGACGGACAGCGCCTGCAGGTCGACGGCCGCGACTTCATGGCCTTCGGCATGAACTGGGGCTACATGCCGATCGGCCAGAACTACAACTACAGCCTATGGAATCAGCCGGATGATGTGATCATCGACGCGCTGTCCCGCGAGATGCCGCTGCTGCAGGACATGGGCGTGAACTGCATCCGCCAGTACGTGGGCATTCCCGCGCGATGGATCCGCTACATCTACGAGCACTACGGCATCTACACGGTGCTCAACCCCCTGGTGGCGCGATATGGCTATACGCTGAACGGCGTGTGGATTCCATCGGTCGACTACTCCGACCCCGCTCTGCGGGAGGCGCTGAAGACCGAGGTCACAGCGCTGGTCGAGGAGTTCAAGGATACGCCCGGCCTCCTGATATGGCTGCTCGGCAATGAGAACAACTATGGCCTGAGCTGGTCGTCCTTCGAGATCGAGGCGTTGCCCGAGGGAGAACGACAAGCGGCGCGGGCTCGATACCTCTACTCGCTCTTCGATGAGCTCACGGTCGCGATCCAAAGCCGGGATCCGCATCATCCCGTGGCCATCGCCAACGGCGACATCCAGTACATCGACCTCATCGCCGAGGAATGCACCCATCTCGACATCCTCGGCACGAACGTCTATCGCGGGATATCCGTGCGCGATCTCTACGACGTGGTGGACGAGAAACTGGGAATCCCGGTGATGTTCACGGAGTTCGGCTCCGACGCGTGGAACGCGCGCGAGATGCGCGAGGACCAGGCCATGCAGGCCCGCTATCTGATCGGACAGTGGCGCGAGATCTACGAACAGTCCGCGGGCAAGGGACGCGTGGGCAATGCCATCGGGGGAATCATCTTCCAGTGGAGCGACGGCTGGTGGAAGTTCGGCCAGGAGAGCCGCCTCGACATCCACGACACGCACGCCTCGTGGCCCAACGCCGGCTACGTCGAGGACTATGTCGAGGGCCAGAACAACATGAACGAGGAGTGGTGGGGCATCACGGCCAAGGGGCCGTCCGACGAGCGCGGACTCTACGACGTCTACCCCCGCGCGGCCTACTTCGCGCTGCGCGAGGCCTTCACCCTCGATCCCTACGATCCGGACCTGGACCTGGGCGCCATCCGCGCCCACTTCGCCGCCATCCGCCCGATGGCCGCCGAGGTGGCTGCCCGGGGGAACCGCGCCGCGCTTCTGTCCAAGGCGGCCCGGCGCGCGCGGGTTGCCAACGTGCGTCTCGAGCTCGAGACCTTCTCCACCGGCGGCGAGCGCGTGACCACACCCGAGCGGGATCTGGGCGGCGCCGAGGCGCCGGCCTTTCGCGGCTTCGACCATCTCCAGTCGTTCTATCTGGATGTGGAGGCGCAGCCGAAGGAGAACGTGATCGGCCGCGTGTCGTTCAACGTCCTGGGCCACGTGCCGCGCAACCCGATCGATGAGATCTTCTACGAGAACCGCGGCCGGTCGCGCACGGTGGATGTCGAGGGCGAGGAAGTCGACTTGGGGGCGCTGGAACGGGTCAGGGTCTATCAGGCGTCGGTATCCTGGGACGACCGCTGGTTCATGCTCGATGGCTTCTACCGCACCGGCCACCTGCACTGGGGATTCGAGGGTGACTTCTTCGGTCTCTACCGCGATGCCTACTACGGCGAGAACATCGACATCTACAACGGCATGGCACCGGTAGGTATGGAGGTCGCCGGCAAGCGTCGGCTGGATGGATTCAAGCTGGCCTTCGGCCCGCAACTCTGGTGGGGCGCCAATCCGGCCTTGCTGCTCAAGTACCGCCGGCTGCTGGGTCCGTTCGATGCGACGGTCATCTACCACGAGGACATCGCACCGCAGGCCGCCGTGACCACCTCGAACGCCATCCCGGTGCCCGAGACCCGCAAGGTCTCGCTGCAGGCGACCACCCGCCGCGGGCCGTGGCAATTCGAGTGGGGCACGCTCTGGTCGGGCGAGCCCAAGGTGGGCGAGACGTTCCAGCTCGTCGACAAGGTATTCGGCCGCTACATCGTCTACCAGGACCGGATCAAGGATGGGGACACCTGGGGATTCAAGAGCAAGGTCTCGCTCGAGCGCGGCCGCTTCCGCTGGTATGCGCAGGGCGCCTACATGGGCCTCGTCGCCGACGCCGGTCCCACCGAGGTCATCACCTTCACCGATTGGCGCCTCAAGGATTCCGGATCGGGCAACCAGCGCAATGTGATGACCGGCTTCACGCTCAATCGCGGCGATTTCCAGTTCGGTCCCAATGTGCTCTGGCAGGTGCCGATCGTGGGCCCCATCCCGGCCGAAGCCCCGCCGCCGGGTCGCCCTCGCAACGTGCTCGACGATCCCTTCGCTGTGCTCGGCAACCGCGAGATGTTCGGGGCGGAGCTCTTGATCACCTACGATCCGACGCCCGCAACCTGGATGTGGGCCTGGGACAACGACATTCGAGAGGACGCGCGTTTCGCGGCCAGTCTGGGGATCGTGTATCGAGACTACCGGGATACGCGGGATGCCGCGAACTTCATCGCCGAAGACGGACGGACGATCTACGCCTTCGGCGCCGCGCCTCCGGCGCACGAGCTGTGGGAAGTGCATGCCCGCATCGTGTCGCGTCTGGCGCCCAACACACGGTTGGCGGCCAATCTGTACGCCGGCGATGCGGAGCCGAGCGGCCACGACGCCTCGGGCGAGAACGAGAGCCTCAACCGGGTCATCCAGCGCTATGGTCTGACCGGCCGGCTCACGCACGGGCCGTTTGCACTCGGCGGGTTCGTGAAGGTGGATGATTGGGGGCCCTACGATTACCACCGCGACTTCAATCTGACCTACCCGCTGCAGCTCATGGGAGACCTCTCGTACTCGCTGGGGAGCCCCGCCTGGTTCGATACGCCCCAGACGCGTATCGGGGTGCAGGCCAAGTGGCGCTCACTGGACGTGCACTCTCCGCGGTACAGCCCCACCGGGGGCGATGCGTTGCCGGGATACCCGAACGGGGAGGAGTGGGAGATCAGGACGTACGTGCACGTGTCGTTGTAGGAGAGAGGTGGGCGTTCTGCATGTCCGTGCGGCCCCGAAGGCATGCGGCCGACATACGCGCATCCTTGCACACGCGACTTTATTTTGGACCATTGAGAAATCGTCTTAACTGTTTTGCAGTTTGGATTATTCTGGTCACATGTTGAGACGGGAGCCCTATGTTGCTATCTGGGAAGAACTTGCAGGCGAGAAGCCCTTGGTGCTTCTCGCCGGGCCCCGACAGTGCGGCAAGACGACGCTGGCGAAGATGATTGCCGGCCGTTTTACCAACAGCCTCTACTTCAACTGGGACGTCATCACCGACAAGCAGAAGCTGATAGCGGATCCGTATTTCTTCCAGAACATCGTAAGGAAAGACACCTCGACACCCTTGATCATCCTGGATGAGATCCACAGGTACAAAGACTGGACGAACGATCTCAAGGGCGTCTACGACCGTTTTCATGCTGGGTACAACTTCCTCGTGTCGGAAGCGGTCGACTGGATCTCTATCAGAGGGCGGGGATTCTCTGGCGGGTTGCTACTACTCCTTCCACCTGTGGCCGCTCGCACTTGGGGAGCTCCGCCACCAAGGAAACAGGATCGATCGTTTCAGACAGGATCCCCTGCTCGTGTGGGAGGGCGACCGGGAGCGTCGCCAGGCTACGTGGAATCGTTTTGCCGCCTACAACAGCGGTCAAAAGCTGCTGGTGGCCCCCGCCACATGGTGGCTGCCGAACTTGCCGTGAGCTGGTTCTTGGAAGAATCCCCTGGTCTGAATGCCAAAAACTCAAGACAGCCGCCTACACCGGCACCTCGGAGACACGCACATGCGTGCAGGCAACATGGCCATCGCGAGCAGAAGTCAGGACGCCACCCCGTAGACCCGCACGTAGTCCACCAGCATCGTCTGCGGGAACTGCGTGCTCGCATCGGGGTCGCCCACGAAGTTTCCGCCCACGGCGACATTCAAGAGGATGAAGAACGGGTGATCGAACACCCAGCGCGCGCCCGAGGGCAGGTCGCCGGGGCCGCGCCGCTGGTAGACCTGGCCGTCGACGTACCAGGAAATGGATCCCTCGTCCCACTCGATGGCGAAGACGTGGAAGTCGGCATCGAACCCGTTGCCCGGCAGGACGAAGCGTCCCGTGACGGCGCCGGCGCCCGAATAGCCGGGACCATGCAGGCTCCCGTGGACCACGTTGGGCTCCTGACCGCGGTACTCCATGATGTCGATCTCGCCGCATTCGGGCCAGCCGACGCGATCGAAGTTGTTGCCGAGCAGCCAGAAGGCGGGCCAGATCCCCTGGCCGACCGGCAGCCGGATGCGCGCCTCGAACCGCCCCCGGGCATGCGCGAAGCGGCCCTCCGTGTTGATGCGGCCCGAGGTGTAAGCGGCGCCCTGGTAGTTCTCCCGCCGCGCGGTGATGGCCAGGTGTCCGGCGCCGTCAAGTGAGACGTTCTCGGTGCGGGCGGTGTCGTACTCGAGCTGCGCGTTGCCCCAGTCGGTCCCCTCGTCGAACTGCCAGCGCGTGGGATCAGGCGACGTGCCGGCTGGTCCGTCGAACTCGTCCTGCCAGATCAAGGTGATCTCCTCAGGGCCGGTGCTGGACGAACCGCACCCGCCGGTCAGACTCGCGGCCGCCAGCATGAGCGCCAGTAGGACTGCCCGCGGCACTGCCCGCAAAACCGCTGGGAGAGGCACCGGCGGAAGAGCCAGCAGGCCGGTAGGCTGGATTCGCAACCACGTGCGACGGAAGCCCGTGTCCCACCGGGGGGAGGGCTCAGCGGCTGCGTGGCGCCGGAGGGTGGTCATAGGGAAGGCGCCTTCGCTTCCGTGCCCGGGGAGGTCTTGCCCGGAGCGAGCAGACGGCCGTCGTTGAGCGCCTCCTTGAGCACCATCGTAGCCGCGCCCACGGCGATCGACTGGGTTCCCAGGGAGCTGGTGACCAGCTCGGCCGCGGTGACCTGGCTGACCAGCGTTCGGCTGCGCACCGTTTCGCGAATCGGTCCCAGCATCATCTCGCCGAGCCCGGCGAGGTCGCCGCCCAGAATCACCATGGCGGGGTTGATCAGGTTGAGCATGCCGGCCACGGCGATGCCCAGATACTCGGCGGCCTCGGTGACCACCCGGCGCGCCAGCGCGTCGCCGTCGAGGGCGGCCTTCTCGATATCGCCGATGGTCAGCACGCGCCCTGCGAGAGCGCTGTCGGGATGGTCGGGGAGAAGCTCTGCGGTGCGCTCGACGAGCGCGCGACTGCTGGCGAGGGTCGCCAGACAGCCGCGCAGTCCGCACATGCACTGCTTCCCCTGCGGGGCGATCGCCAGGTGACCGATCTCACCGGCCACACCGGTGGAGCCTCGGTAAACATCGCCGCCGATCACGAAGCCGCAGCCGATCCCGGTGGCCACCTTGATGTAGGCGAGGTTGTCGACTTTTCGGCCGGCGCCCCACCAGTGCTCTGCGAGCGCGCCCAGGTTGGCGTCGTTGTCGACCATCAGGGGCGCGCCAAGCCGGCGGCTGAGATCCTCCAGCCCCAGCCGGCCCTCCCACGCGGGCAGGACCACCTCGGAGAGCCCGCCGTCGGGCCGCGTAGGATCCACCGGCGAGGGCACCGCAATGCCGATGCCGACCAGCGGCCGGCCGACCGCGCCCTCCGCGAGGCACAAATCACAGAGCTCGCCCACCAGGCCGCGCGTGCCCAGCGGATCGGTCCGCACCGGATGCAGGCGCGTGTGCCAGGCCAGCACGCGGCCCCGGAGATCGGTGAGCGCAACGCCCACGTGGGCGGCGCCCATCTCGACGCCGAGAATCATGGCCGCATCGTCGCGGAACTCGAGGATGATCGGCCGGCGCCCCCCGCTCGACTTGCCGATGCCCACCTCCGCAACGAGACCGGTGGGCAACAGCTCGGCCACGACCTCGGAGACGGTCGAGCGCGAAAGGCCCTCCTTACGGACGATCTCGGCCCGCGTGATGCGCTTGCGCTCCCAGATGAGACGCAGGATGGCGTCGGCCAGAGGACGGGGACGATCCGGACTCTCCCGGCGGATCCCTTTCCACTGCACGTGGTTGTTCTTCAAATCACCTCTCCCCATCTCGATGCTCCCAACACGAGGGCATTCTAGCGGCGGAAGAGGACGTTGTCCAAGAACACGATCCTGGCATCGCTCGAGGATATGATGAGCTGCGCCAGATGCGCGCGACTGTCGAGCGTGAAGTCGGAGAGCGGAATGTCCAGCACACACCACTGGCCGGCGGTGAAGGACGGCGTGGATGTCGCGCGGAAGGTGAGCTCCGATTCATCGATCGGCAGGTTGTAGATGCCGTCCTCGCCGAAGTCGACCAGCTTGACGCGGAAGATCGTCCCCTCCGGGGCCCACACATCCAGGCGCAGGTGGGTCATGTCGGTGGCGTCGATGAGGGACGTGGTGAACTCGATGCCGGCATACACGAGGTCCGTGTAGAGCTTGGTGTTGTCGCCGTTGATGGCGTAGTCCTCGACCGGCCCGCTTTGACTCCACTCGGCGCGCCAGGTGTCCACGGGAACACCACCGTAGGCATCACTGAACAGAGCGATGACGTCCCCGGCCGGGTAGGTGGGTGTCGGCGCGGGCCCGTCGGGCGGCGTCAGCACATCGAGTGTGATCTCTCCCGCGACATCCACGGTGTCGAGCTTGGCCGTCACGATGGCGACACCGCCTCCGACCGCCGTGATCACGCTCCCTTGCGTGGTCGCGACCGAGTCGTTCGAGCTGAAGTAGTCGAAGTAGTGCGGCGAATGCTCGACCTCGACATCGACGCCATTGACCGCAAACGTCACGTGCGTGCCTTCGGGCGTCACCGTGGCCCCCGGAAAGGACTCGATGTTCTGGGAGTCCATCGCGGGCCGGGGACTGGTGATCGTGCCCACCTGGGCGAACTGGACCTCGTCGAACCAGACCGAGAATCCCTGGTTGTTCTCGTATCCTTCCGCGAAGAAGAACAGACCGCGCTCCAAGAGCAACCGCGATGGGTCGGGAATGGGGATCACCACCAACGACCAGTCCGTGGTGAGCGCAATGTTCCTGCGCAGAGCTTCGTAGAGCGACGTGCCGGTGTTGTCGTTGCCCAGGCCGGCCACATCGAGGGTGGAATTCATGCTCGACTTGGCGTAGAAGACGAGGGCGTCATACCCGGAGAGGTCCCGGTAGTCGGCGCAGGTGAAGGCGCCACCCGCGTAGGTTCCCTCCGAGGCGCCCGGCCCCGGGACCGTGACCCTGAGCGAGGCGGAACCCACCTTGGCTTCGCTGGGATCGATGGTGACGGCATCGGTTTTCGATCCGGCGAATGCCTGGTAGTCGACGCCCGTGCCGAACGCATCGTCGAAGACCACGGGGTCGGTGCTGCCGGGGGCCGGGGATAGCGTGGACAGGTCCCGCTCGCTGCAGCCGCCGAACGCGAGGAGAGCTACAGCGGCCGCCAGGCATCCCTTCGCGGCAAGCCACTGCGGAGACGGTTTGAGTGATCGCAAGGTTCATCCTCCCGGTTACTTTGTACGGGAACCGATCAAAGTATCGACGGTGTCGCCGGTTCTGTCAAGGGGTTTGGCGGCCCGAGGTCGTTGGGCGATGTCCCGCCCCTCCCGGGCTAAGGTCCTTTCCTGGAGACGATTCCTGTTGACTCCCCGCCGGCCCCGCGTTACTTTGTTCGGAGATCGGACAAAGTGAACTCGGGCCACTCGCGAGGAGCGCCTTGGCCCACGATGCACGCATGCGCCGCCGGCCAGGACGCGCGCGCCGGGCGAACAATCCAGAGGACCCCATGAACGCCTCCGCCGTGCCTCATCGAACCGCCCCCGAAGATCGCGTCAAAATGACTCACCGGGTCGTCTACGGCGCCGGCGCTTTCGTCAACAACATCCTGGCGGCCGCCAGCGGCGGGATGATGATCGTCCTGAATCTGGGGCTGGGCATGAACCCGGCGCTCGTGGGGCTGCTGGGGGCCCTTCCGCGGCTCACCGATGCGTTCACCGACCCGCTGATGGGGTTCATCTCCGACAACACCCGGTCCCGGTGGGGGAGAAGACGACCCTACATCTTCGCCGGCGCGATCGCAGCCGGTCTGATCTTCGCGCTCCTCTGGCAGCTCCCGCGCGACCAGAGCGAGACCTTCTACTTCGTCTACTTCCTCGTGGGCTCGATCCTCTTCTACGCGGCCTACACGGTGTTCGCCACCCCCTGGGTGGCGCTGGGGTACGAGTTGACCCCGGACTACAACGAGCGCACGCGCCTCATGGGCACGCAGAATTTCCTCGGTCAGTTGGCCTATGTCGCCTCGCCCTGGTTCCTCTGGTTCATGACCAACGAGTCCTTGTTTCCCGATCAGGTGACGGGCGCGGCATGGCTGGCCGTCCTGGTCGCCGTGGTGGCGGCCGGGCTGGGGATTCTGCCCGCGATCGTGCTGCGGGAGCGGATGAGAGGCATTGCCGCGTCGGAGGCGCAGACGGACGCCACCAAAGGTGCGGGAGGCGAAGGCGACCAGCTGCGGGGCATTCGTGGGTTCTTCCGCGGCTTCGGCATCACGCTGTCCTCCAAGCCGTTTCTCAAACTGTGCATCGCCACCTTCCTGGTGTTCAACGGCTTCATGCTGATCTCGTCCTTCCAGTACTACGTGATCATCTACTACGTCTGCGGCGGCGACCAGGCTCTCGGCGCCAAGTACGCCGGGTACGCCGGCACGGTGAGCGCGGTCTGCACGTTCCTCGTGGTCATTGCGGCGACCTGGCTGGGCACCCGGCTGGGCAAGCGCCGCGCCTTCTTCGTCACGACCGGTCTCTCGATGGTCGGCTACGCGCTGAAGTGGGTCTGCTACAACCCGGAGCACCCGATGCTCGTGGTGCTGCCCGCACCGCTGTTGGCCTTCGGGCTCGGGGGCCTGTTTACCCTCATGCCGTCGATGGTCGCCGACGTCGTCGATACCGACGAGCTGAGGACGTACCACCGGCGCGAGGGGATGTTCGGCTCCGTCTTCTGGTGGACGGTCAAGCTCGGCATGGCCGCCGCCCTGGCGGGTGGGGGCTATCTGCTCAATGCGACGGGCTTCGACGTGGCCTTGGGCGGCGAGCAGACGAACCGCGCCATCCTGCTCATGCGGCTCTGCGACGCCGCGATTCCCGTTCTGACCTCGGCCATCGCCATCTGGGCAGTCGCCGCGTACCCGATCACCGAGGCCCGGGCCAACGAGGTGCGGGCGGAGCTGGAGCGCCGGCGCGGGAAGGCGACCCTGCAGAACGCGGAGGCGACGACGGGGTGAGGCCGGGCGGATGCTCCCGCGCCCGCGCGGGACGCGGCTACGGCACGGCCGGAGCTTCGGGGAGCATCGAGCCGGGTCCCATGAACGCCCTGGGGTTGCACATGCGACAACATGGTGCCTGCAGAGATGGAACCAGGGCCATGGTCCAGCGTTAACGCTACAGTAGTTGCGGGTCCTGGTGTGACGAGTGTCCCCGGCTCACTGTGTTGGATAGACTCACGCGGGAGTTCGATGGCAAAGCGACCCAACATCCTCGCCATACCCTTGGCCGTTGTTCTCCTGTTGGCCGCGTTGCCGCCCGCATCGATTGCAGCGCTGTTTTCTTCGGCCGCCCCATCCGCGTGCTGCGCCCACGGCTGCGATCAGGCCGACACCGCCGCCGACGCCGCCAAGGCCCTGAGCGCCGGGGAAGGCCCCTGCTGTCCCTCTGGATGTCAGGACTGCTTGCTGATCTGCTGTCGCGGACCCGTCTGTGTTCCGGTCGCGAGGGTGTCCGTAACTCCTGCCGTGCATCCTCTCGGCGTCGCTCCCACCAAGGAGCTCTCGGCGCTGCCGCCCGATCCGATTGCAATCGATCACCCTCCGCGTAGCTGATTCACACCCACTCAATACCGCCACACATCGATACGCCCACCGGGCGATGGCCTGGTGACACACTCGTTCACGGAGGGTTTCCGCATGAACCGGAAGCATCTCGTGCTCGTGGCCTCTCTCATCGTGAGCTGCTTCCCGGCGCTGGCCGAGGAAACGGATCCAAGGGACCGCGCACGAGCCATCCTGGCGCAAGAAGAGATTCGCTTGGACGACCTCTTTCGGCTGGCGGAACTGGTCAACCCCAGCCTGATCGCCGCCCGACAGGCCTTGCTCGCTCAGGATGGGCAGGCGCGACAGGCCGGCCTGTATCCCAACCCGAGGCTGGAGCTCGAAGTGGAGGATCTCTCGACCATAGACCCTGAGTCCCACATCGAGAAGATCAAGCTCGAGCAGGAGGTGATCCTGAGCGGTCGCCGGGGCAATGCCGTGGAGGCGGCCCGCGCCCGTGTGGAGGCGATCGCTCGCACACGGGATTCGTTGCGTCGCGACGTGCTGCTCGAGATCCACCGCCTCTGGGCACAGCATCTGTACTTCCGCGAGGCCGACGCTGCGTTCGAGAGCCTGCTGCAGGCCGGGCGTCGCACGCTCGAGATCGCCGAGGCCCGGTTCGATGCACGCGCTGCCCCGGAGTCGCACGTCACGCGCGCGAGGTTGGAAGTCTTCGAGCTGGAAACCGAGCAGCGGGCGCTCGTGCGCGACCAGGCGATGGCTTCGGCCCGGCTCTCGGCCATCCTGGACGGGATGGAGGTCCCCCTGGACCGCGTGGCGGGTGCGTGGCGGGACGCGGGCACGGACCCTCTCGTCTCCGCGAGTGATGTCGTGGCCGATCACCCGGCGATCGCATCGGCCAACCAAGACGTCCTGGCAGCCCACGCGGCGCACGCGACGGCCAAGTCGGCGCGGATCCCGGACATCGGACTGTTTCTGGCCTACGGCCGAGCCCGGCCGACCGACGAGGAGTTCCTCGAAGCGGGCGTGTCGATCCCGCTGCCGTTGTTCGACCGCAATCAGGGCGAGGTGGCGTCCACCCGTGCCCGCATCACCGAATCCGAAGCCCGAGCGCGGATGGTCTCCAACCGCGTGCGTGCCGAGTACGCCGGCGCGCTGGCGACACGGGTTGCCCTGCAAGAGCAGTTGACCGCGCTCGAGGAGCGCATCGTACCGGCCGCGGAGCGTTCCCTGACCCAGGCCCAGGAAGCGTACCGGGCGGGGCGCCTCGCCTTCCTCGAGCTCGTGGACGCCCAACGAGTGCTGGCCGATGCGCGCACGCAGGGCCTTGCACTGCGACGAGACCTGATCATCACCGAGGCCGAGCTCATGAGCCTCACCGGCGCCGGACCCTATGCCGAGACAGGAGATACGCCATGAAGAAGCATGCATGGTTCGCAGCCACGCTCACCTTGGGGATTCTAGCCCTTGCCGTTGGCTGCAATCGAGACGGGGATGTGGCCGAGAACGAGGCCTTCTGCGAGGAGCATCAGATCGCAGAAGCCCAGTGCCCCTGGTGCGACCCGAGCCTGCTGGAGTCGCTGGGCTTCTGCGCCGGACACGGTGTGCCCGAGGCCATCTGCTACCAGTGCAACCCGGCCCTCGTTCCCGCGTTCAAGGCCATCGGCGACTGGTGTGCGCCACACGAGCGGCCCGAGTCGCAGTGCTACATCTGCAATCCGCAGTTGGATCCCAATCGGCAGGCCCCGGCGCCGGGGGCGCCGGTGACCTCGGCCCTGGGCGAGTTCGCCAACCTGGGCGGCGGGTCCCAGGATGTGCAGAAGCTGCCGCGAACGGCGCGCCCGCCACAGGTGTCCTGTGCAAAGACGAGCACGCCGATTCGTTTCGAATCCCCCGACATCGCCGGACAGGCCGGATTGGAGTTCGCGACGGTCGAAGCGCGCCCCATCACCCAGATGGTGCAGTGCAACGCGGTGCTGAAATACGACGGCAACCGCCACGCCCGGATCTCGTCTCAGATGCCCGGGATCGTCGCGGCGGTCCATGCCGACATCGGTGACAGCGTGCGGGCCGGCGACCCGCTGGTCACGATCTCGTCCAGCCATCTGGCGGCCGCCAAGGGCGCGCTGCTGCAGGCGGCCGCCGCGGTGGCGTTGTGGGAGCGCAATCACGCGCGCGAGGCCGAACTGGCCGAGCGGGGCGTGGCCACCGAGCGCGATCTCCTGGAGGCGGAGACCCGCCTGGCCGAAAGCCGCATTGCCCTCGCCCAGGGCGAGCAGGCGCTTCTGGCCTATGGCCTCAGCAGCGAGCAAATCGCCGCCGTCAGGCGCACGAGCGACACGGACGCCCGCTACGAGATCGCCGCGACCTTCGACGGCGTCGTGGTCGCGCGCGACGCAACCTTGGGAGAGATCGTGGCGCCCGGCACACTGCTCCTGGCCGTCGCCGACCTGTCGCTCATGTGGGCCATGGTGGATGTGTATGAGTCGGACCAGCGCCATGTGAAGCGCTGGCAGCCGGTGGTGCTGCATGTCGAGGGGCTGCCGGGAATCGGTTTCGCGGGATACATCTCGGCCATCAGCGCAGAGCTCGATCCCACCACGCGCACCTTGCAGGCGCGCGCCGAGGTGGACAACGCCATGGGCTATCTGCGCGCCAACATGTTCGCACGGGCGGAGATCCAGGTGCGCAATCAGCAGACGTCCCCCGTGGTGCCGGCGAACGCCGTGCAGTGGGAAGGCTGCTGCAACGTGGTCTTTGTCAGGAAGTCGGAGACGGACTTCGAGCCCCGTGCGGTCCACCTCGGACTCGCGACCGGCACCGTCTACGAGGTGCTCAGCGGTCTGGCGCCGGGGGAGACGGTGGTCACCGAAGGCAGCTTCCTGCTCAAGACCGAAATCCTGAAGGGCAGCATTGGTGCAGGCTGTTGCGAGGTCCACCCGGAAAGCTAGGAGAGTGCGACGATGCTCAATGCCCTGATTACCTGGTCGCTCCGGCACCGGCTGCTGGTCATCGCCATCACGCTCGTGATCGTGGGTGGGGGCATCCACGCGCTGGTGCACTTGCCCGTGGATGCGTTCCCGGATACCACCCCGGTCATGGTGCAGATCAACACTTCCGCGCCCGGTCTGTCGCCCCTGGAAATCGAGCAACAGATCACGCTCCCGGTGGAGCAGGCGATTGCAGGGCTGCCCGGCCTGGAGGACGTGCGCTCGATCTCGAAGTTCGGCCTCTCGCAGGTGACCGCCACGATGGAGGAAGGCACCGGCATCTACTTCGCCCGTCAGCTCATCATGGAACGCCTCCAGACGGTGGAGCTGCCCGAGGGCATTTCCCCGCCCGAGATGGGTCCAGTGGCCACGGGACTGGGCGAGATCTATCACTATCTCTTGACCAGCGAGACCCACAGCCTGCGGGAGCTGACCACGCTGCACGACTGGGTCATCAAGCCGCGCCTGATGTCCGTCCCGGGCATCGCCGAGGTGAACACCTGGGGCGGGGAGAAGAAGCAGTTCCATGTCCTGACGGACCCCGACTTGTTGATCAAGTACGGACTCACCCTCGACGATGTCATGGCCACGCTGGCGAAGAGCAATCTCAATGTCGGCGGCGGCTACATCGAGCGCGCCGGCGAGCTGCATCTGGTTCAAGGCGTTGGTCTCACCACCAGTCTGGAGGAGATCGGGAATCTGGTGATCACCGCGCGCGAAGGCGTGCCCGTGCGCATCCTGGATATCGGCGAGGTGCGCGAAGGTCACGAGATTCGGCGCGGCGCCGCAACCGCGCACGGAGGGGGCGAGGTGGTCCTGGGCCTCGGGTTCATGCTGATGGGTGAGAACAGCCACGAGATCACCTCCCGCCTGCGCGAGCGCATGGCGGAGATCCAGGCTTCTCTTCCTCCCGGCGTCACCGTCACCCCGGTCTACGAGCGCACCGAGCTGGTGGATCAAGTGCTCGATACGGTGAAAGAGAATCTGCTCGAGGGCGCGCTGCTGGTGATCGCCGTGCTCTTTGCCTTCCTGGGCAATCTGCGGGCCGGGCTCATCGTGGCCCTGGCTATTCCCCTGTCCATGCTGTTCGCGGCGCAGGGCATGCTGCGCTTCGGCATTGCCGGCAGCCTGCTCAGTCTGGGGGCGATCGACTTCGGGCTCATCGTCGACAGCTCGGTCATCATGGTCGAGAACAGCGCCCGGCGGCTGGCGAACGGGGATCCGAAGGCGTCGGTGGTCGACACCGTGCGCGAAGCGGCCATCGAGGTGCGCAAGCCCACGATGTTCGGGGAGCTCATCATCGCGATCGTCTTCTTGCCGGTGCTCACACTGACCGGCATCGAGGGCAAGCTCTTCCGTCCGATGGCCCTGACACTGTTGTTCGCGCTGGCCGGCTCGCTCGTCTTATCGTTGACCCTCATGCCGGTGCTCGCCAGCCTGGTGCTCAAGCCCGGTCGCGTGGAGCGCGAGAGCTGGTTCACCCGGTTCACCAAGGGCCTGTACCGCCCGGTGATCGGCTTCGCACTGCGTCGCCGACGCGGCGTGCTGGCCGTTACAATTCTGCTTCTGATCCTCGTGGCGCTCCTGGGGACGCAGATCGGGTCCGAGTTCCTGCCACGCCTGTCCGAGGGCAGCATCGTCATCAACACCGTGCGCCTGTCGGGGGCATCGCTGGAGGAGTCCATCCGCTACGGGACACAGATCGAGCGCGTGATCCAGGAGGCGTTCCCGGACGAGGTGCGCGATGTCTGGACGCGCACCGGCACGGCCGAAGTGGCCACCGATCCGATGGGCATCGAGCTCTCTGACGTGTTCATCATGCTCACCCCCAGGGAGCAGTGGACGCGCGCCGCGACGCAGGATGAGCTGGTGGCTCTCATGACGAAAGAGCTCGGGGGCCTGCCCGGCATGCGCATGATCTACACCCAGCCGATCGAGATGCGCACCAACGAAATGATGGCCGGCCTGCGCGGCGACCTGGGCGTGAAGATCTTCGGCGACGACCTGGAGGTGCTGCGCGAGTTGGCCAGCCGGATCGGCGATGTGCTGGCGACGATACCCGGCAGCGCGGACGTCTACGAGGAGCAGATCACGGGGCTCCCGGTCCTGCAGGTGCGGGTGAATCAGGAGGCCCTTGCCCGACATGGCGTTCCCGCCAAGCATGTGCTGGAGATGGTGGAGGCGATCGGTGGCATCACGGTCGGTGAGATCCGCGAGGGTCAGAGGCGATTCGACCTGGTTGTGCGCCTGCCCGAGCACTACCGGTCCGATCCCCAGTTCGTGGGCCGGATCCCGATCGCGACGGCGGGTGGTGCGCGCATTGCGTTGAGCGCGCTGGCCGACATCGAGCAAATCGAGGGGCCCGCCACGATCACGCGCGAGTGGCAGCAGCGCCGGATCGCCGTGCAGTGCAACGTGCGCGGACGGGATGTCGGCGGCTTCGTCGCTGAGGCTCGCCGGCGGATCGCCGCGGACGTGGAACTGCCCCAGGACTACTACGTCGCTTTCGCCGGGCAGTTCGAGCACCTGGAGCGGGCCCGGATGAGCTTGATGATCGTGGTTCCCTTGGCCCTGATGCTGATCCTCTTCCTGCTCTACCTGAGCATGGATTCGGTGCGCGATGCCCTGGTCATCTTCACCGGCGCGCCGTTCGCAGCCCTGGGCGGCATTCTGGCCCTTTGGCTACGGGACATGCCCTACACGGTCTCGGCCGGCATCGGCTTTGTCGCGGTGTGCGGTGTCGCCATGCTGGATGGACTGGTGCTCGTATCCACGATGCGGCGCAAGCTCCGGGCCGGTCACGGACTCGAAGATGCCATTCGAGAGAGTGCGCTCGTGCGTCTGCGCCCCGTCCTGATGACCACGTGGGTGGCGGCCCTGGGCTTCGTGCCCATGGCGCTCAACACCGGCGTGGGTGCGGAGGTGCAGCGACCGCTCGCGACCGTGGTGATCGGCGGGGTCGTCTCCGCCAACATCCTCACGCTCGTCGTCCTGCCGGCGATCTACCGCATGGTGGGGCGGCAGGCATCGGCGGGTGGGATGGGGCATCGCGGGGGTGCTGTCTAGTGGGAAGATGGATGGGTCTCATTGCAGTGAGGGAACTTCTCTTGGGGGGCTGGCTTGCCTAGAAAGGCAGCCAGCTTCTCGAATGCGTCCCCGTCGGTGACGTCCAACACCAGAAACCGCTCTCTGGGCGTGTCCCGGAAGTAGCTCATAACAAACTCTCTATGTTTCCTGTACTGATCCAGCTTCTCGTCCAGATCCGGATACTCACCTGTCACTTTGAACGTCCAGTCGTAGATTGACCTCTTCCACGATTCCTCATCTCTTGTGAGATAGATGAACTTGCTGTTGGGAAAGACCCTGTCCAGCACGGGTATCATGTCTTCTTTCAACCAAGGAAGATCGTCCACGGAATCGAATTTCGCCGTGTATTGCAGGATCTTCACGATCTCGCTGTTCCTGTAGTATCGGCGCCAGACCTTCGGGTTGAATGAGCTATGCCTGTAGCCGAGCATTTGCAGCGCCTTGCCGCAACTCGTGGTACCGGTCTTGTTGAAGCCGATGCAGAAGATCTTGCTTGTATATCTGGGTTTCGCGCACGCAATGGTGAGCCTTCTTCGAATCGCGCTCGGTGCCCTGAGCAGTTTCGCCACCAGAGCACTCATGGTTGTCCTCCTCCGGCGGTGATCGTTTCTCGTACATGGCGAAGGGACCACCGATGGGTGGTCCGGCCGCGGCCTGACTTCGCCAGGGCTGGGCCCTGGCCACCCGCGTTCGGCGCCAAGACCGCGGGCAGGGCAGCCGTCTGGTGAATGCATGGGTGTGCGCCCAGCATGGGCCGGAGCCAATGGGGTTGAAGCCCCCCCGTACGTAAAGCGCCCTAAGCGTGGATCTTAGGAGAAGTACTGATCGAACGCAACCGCGGGAGGGAGGCCGGCCGTGGGAAGGCAGAAAGAGACGCTTGAGGACCTCCATTGGCGAGCGCTATCCTCGCAGTAGGCCATCTCGCGACCGGGATACTATTCTACCGGGAGGTGCTCCATGTCACGATGGCATCTTTCCGTGGTTGCGTGGGCGTGCGTCGTTCTGCTCTCCGTTGCCGCATTCGCTCGGGACGAGGCCGTTTCTGCAGGTCCGTTCCACCGTGCTCCCAGCATCCCCTCGGCCACCAGTGTGATCGTGGACCGATCGCCCCAACTGCAGGGCGATGATCTGATCTACGTCGAGAACTGCGACGGTTCCTTTGAAAACGGGTACTGCTGGGACGGACGTGCGATCAACGATCCCTACCACGGCGCCTTCGCCGAAGCGTACGGCGGCCCCGCCCACCTTCGGGGCATGCGCCTGTACTTGACCTACACCACCAGCTGCAATCCTGGCGACAGCGATCTGTTCGTGTGGGGCAGCGGTGTCGGAACGCCGGGGGCGGTGCTGGCTCTCGTGACCGGGGTTGAAACGCTCAATATCCCGTACTGGCCCGAATTCGGAGCCTACGAGTTCGACCTGGATGTCGAGGTTGGTGAACCCCAGCGTTGCATAAATGCGACTCCCCTTATGCGGCGGACAGATACCGTTCG
>CAZPGB010000011.1:0-112437 GCA_964585945.1 uncultured bacterium
TGGGTTCGTTCTCAAGAGCAGAGGCGGGTCCGTTCTGGTTAGCGTTGAAGCATATAGGGTTGGACAAGGGGTTGTTGTTGGTGTAACCTGCTTCGCATAGGGGCGTTACCTCCGTGTATCTTGTAGTCTTTCACAACTCCATTATACACAGATGAGGATAAAACACGCCCCTTTCCTCTTGGACAACTTCAACTATGCGTACGAATTCGGGGTTTTGAGACGGGAACTAGGCTCGGCCGCCCAGTCCCGCCCGCGGCGTCGATCACCTGTAATCACAGGCCTTTGAGAGAATTGTGACGATCGCGGCCCCGGGCTCCCCGGGCTGCTGAAGCGCACCTTGGCGGAAACTTGCCAGGATGACCCCGTGTATTGCACACTAGCATGGAGGCGGGTGCTGTCCGGGACGATAGAACGTATTGGAGTGGTGTGAGCTACGCCCGCCTGGGGCGACCATGACTGAAGGAGACCTCCCATGATTCGGCCAATCCGGATTGCCGCGCCGGCCGCGATGGCGCTGGCGGCTTTCCTGCTCAGCGGCTGTCCCTTTTCGACGAACAGCAACAAGAAGGTGGTCGATCCGCCTCCACCCATCGAATACAAGCCGCGCACGTCGATCGAGAACCTGCTCCTCAACCTGGAGCAGGCCTACGTCAACCGCGAGGCGGCCGAGTACGAGAGCCTGCTGGCGGAAGACTTCGAGTTCTACTTCTCCGAGGAGGATCAGCACATCGCCGTCAAGCTGAACCGCGACGACGAGATCGGCGTGCACCAGCGGATGTTCAGCGCCTCGGAGGTTCAGGGCATCGAGCTGAGCTTCTCCGAAGGTCAGATCTTCGAAGACGACACCACCCCCGATCCGAAGTATCCGGACCGGTTCCTCTGGACAATCACGCTCACCAATGTAGATTTGAAACTCCACGCGACCAACGACCAGGGCGTTCTGGTGACGCACCACCTGGACAACGGCGTGGAGCAGTTCTGGTTCCGCGAGGAGGCGTGGACCGATCCTGACACGGGCGACAACATCTGGACGATCGTCCAGTGGCGGGAGTTCTCGCAGTAATAGTCCCGTAGCCGTGGCGGCCCGTTCCGGCCCGCGAGGCGGCCGGGAAGGGAGGCCGCCGATGGGCACGAGCCGCAAAGAGCGCACACGCTGGGGCGTCCTACCGATCAGGTTGACGCCCCTTTTCGCTGCCTTCGTCACGGGTTGTCTGGCCGCGATCCTCATCCTCTGGCGTCTGGGAGCGCTTTCGCCCGCCGCACCCTCGGGCCCCCCGCCCGCCCCGCCGCCCAGCCTGGCCGAGCGCGCCGAGGCGCTGTCCGCCATGCTCCTGCCCCAGGCCGAATGGCGCCGTCGCGACGGCGGGGTGCCGATGGTCTGGGACGGCCGCCTGCCCGCCGAGGAGAGCCTGATCCAGTGGAACGCCCGTGTCTCGGCCGGGGTGCAAGCCCTGGGACTCGAAGTCCTCGAGGGGCGCGAGGAGATCATCCACAACGCCGGGAAATGGCCGCTCCAGAGGTTGACGCTCGTTATCGGCCACGCCGGGCGCGTCGTCGCCACCCTGATGGTCGAGACCACCCGCTCGCCCAGCCTGCCGGCGCCCTTCTAGCGGCCGCCCCCTGAGCCCCCAGAATGCGGTTGACCTGCCGGTCGGGGCTCGCGTATCATCCGTAGTCTGTGTTCTAGCTGGACGTTATGTGGGGCGGAGGGAATTCGCAATGGGTGGCAATTTCCGGTGGAAGATCGTCAGCCTGATCGTGCTGCTGGCGGCTTCCGCCTACGCACTCTACCCGACCGTGCGGTACTACTCGATGGGGCCGGCCGAGCGCGAGGCGCTTCCCGAGGAAGAGCTGGATGCGCTTCGCGACAACGCCCTCAATCTGGGTCTCGACCTGCAGGGCGGGATGCACCTGGTGCTCGAGTTGGACCGCACCGGTCTCACCGAAGCGGAAGTGCCCGATGCGATGGATCGCGCCATGCAGATCCTGCGCAACCGGGTCGACCGATTCGGCGTGGCCGAGCCGACCATCCAGCCCCAGGGCGATGATCGGATCGTGGTCGAGCTGCCGGGGCTGCTCGACAAGGACCGGGCGATCAACCTGATCGGCCAGACCGCGCTGCTCGAATTCAAGCTGCTCAAGCCCGAATCGGAGGCCCAGCGCATTCTGGAGCGACTCGATCGGGCCATCGCCCGCGCCACGATCGCGGCCGACGCCGACTCCGAGGACTACGAGTTCACCAAGCCCCTCCTGACGCTGCTGCCCTTCTGGCCCGAGATGCCGTTCGGCGGCGGCGCCTTCTTCCTCGAGTCGGACGTCCCCGAAGTGGAAGACCTGCTGGCCAAGGTCGAGGTCGACTCGATTCTGCCGGTGGACGCCCAGCTCTGTTGGGGCAAGACGACCGAATCCTACCAGGGCTACGTCGGTCGGGTGCTCTACATCTGCGACCAGCGGGCCCAGATGGACGGCTCGGGGATCGCCAACGCGGTGCGCCGCATCGGCCTGGATCCGACGCGGCCCAACGCCGCAGGCGTCAGCCTGACGCTCAACGCCTCCGGGGCGCGGAAATTCCGCCGCGTCACCGCCCAGAACGTCGGCCGCTACCTGGCCATCGTGCTGGACGACCGCGTGGCCTCGGCGCCGCGCATCAAGGAACGCATTCCCTCGGGCCGCGCCCAGATCACCGGCTCCTTCACCGACGAGGAAGCCCGCGACCTGGCCATCGTGCTGCAGGCCGGTGCGCTGCCCGCGCCCATCAACATCATCCAGGAGATGACCGTCGGGCCGTCGCTCGGCGCCGACTCGATCCGCCAGGGCACGCGCGCGGGATTGGTGGGCGTGGTCCTGGTGGCGATCTTCATGCTGATCTGGTACCGGGCCAGCGGTTTGATCGCGCTGGTGGCGCTGGTGCTCAACATGATCTTTCTGGTCGCGGCGCTGGCGGGGATGCGCGGCACGCTCACGCTGCCGGGCATCGCCGGCATGGTCCTGACCATCGGGATGGCGGTGGACGCCAACGTGCTTGTCTTCGAGCGCATCCGCGAGGAGTTGCGCACGGGCAAGAAGGTGGCCAGCTCGATCGAGGCCGGCTACGCGCGCGCCTTCCGCACGATTCTGGACGCCAACGTGACGACGCTGATCAGTTCCGGGGTGCTCTGGTGGATCGCCACCGGTCCCGTCCAGGGTTTCGCCACGACGCTCTTCATCGGCATCCTGGCGAACCTTTACACCGCGGTGCTGATCTCGAGAATGCTGTTCGACCTATTCACCTCGAGCCGGGCGGTCGAGAAGCTCTCGATCTAAGGCAGCGGGCGCGGCGCCTGCCCAAGGGAGTCTCAAGGCGATGTTGACGATCTTCACCGACACCCACATTGACTTCATGATCAAGCGGCGCATGTTTTTCGTCGTGTCCGCCGTGGTCATCCTGGTCGGCGTGGTCTCCATGATCGTGCAGGGCGGCCTGCGCATGGGGATCGACTTCGCGGGCGGCCGGCTGATCGAGCTGCGCATGAGCGAGCCGGTTGCGGTCGACGAGCTGCGGACGATCGTGACCGCGGCCGGATACGAGACCGCCGAGATCCAGGGTATCCGCGGCACCAACGACATGTTGATCCGCATTCCCCTCGATCCGGACCTGGATGTCGAAGGCGCTTCGCCCTCGGAGGAGATCCGCGACGCGATCGCCCGGGAGCGGCCCGATCTGGGGGTGGAGCTGCTGCGCGAGGAGAGCGTCGGCGCCAAGATCGGCGGCGAGATCCGCCAGCAGGCCTTCTGGGCGATCCTGATCTCGCTGGGTCTGATCCTGATCTACATCGGCTTCCGGTTCGAATTCCGCTTCGGCCTGGGCGCGGTGGCCGCGCTGGCGCACGACGTGCTGGTGACGCTCACGCTGTTCTCTCTGCTGGGCAAGGAGGTCACCATGCCGGTGGTGGCGGCGCTGCTGACGATCGCCGGCTACTCGATCAACGACACGATCGTGGTCTTCGACCGCATCCGCGAGCAGCTCGTGCGGCTGCGCCGGGAGCCGTTCCAGAACGTGCTCAACATCAGCATCAACCAGACCCTGTCGCGCACGGTGATCACCGCGCTGACGACGCTCTTCACCGCTTTGGCGCTCATGATCTTCGGCGGTGAGGTGATCAACGACTTCGCCTTCGCCATGTCGGTGGGCGTCGTGGTGGGAACCTACTCGTCGATCTTCGTGGCCAGCGCGCTGGTGCTGGAGCTGCGCCGGTCGGCCGAGAAGCGCGGCAAAGCCTAGCGGGGTCGGCGACCCGCTGTTTCGGAACCTCCCTCTTCGGCCGGAACTGCCTTTCGGCGCTTGTGTTTGAGGGTGCGCGGGACCGGTCGGATCGGCCCCGTGTGCTCGCCGGTCCCCCGCCGGCGGCCCGGAGGCAGAGCCAAGGATGTTGGCGCGCGCAAGCGGGAGGATCCTCAATCATGGTGCATCACGCCCGACGCCGTCGGGCTTCCGGACTGATCCGGACCGGACTGCTGGCGACCTGCATGGTCTCGGCCGCGTTCGGGCCGGACCCTGGGGCGCAGGAAGACGCCAGTCGGCCGGGAATCACGCTGGCCCGGCTGAAGTATGGCGGCGGCGGCGATTGGTATAGCAACCCCACGTCCCTGCCCAACTTATCGCGCGCGCTCGAAGAGCGAACCAGCATCCGGATCGCCGCCACCAGCGAGGCGCGCGTGGCCCCGCTGGAGGAGGAGCTCTTCGATCATCCGCTCGTCTATCTCAACGGACACGGCCAGATCAAGCTGACCGAGGCCGAGGCTGCGCGCCTGCGGCAGTATCTGCTGCAGGGCGGCTTCCTGTGGGCCGACGACAACTACGGGATGGACGAGAGCTTCCGCCAGGCGATCCGGCAGGTGTTCCCGGATCGGGAGCTGGTGGAGGTGCCCTTCGACCACGCGATCTACCATGCGTTCTACGCGTTCGACAACGGTCCCCCCAAGATCCACGAGCACGACGGCAAGCCGCCGCAGGGCTTCGGGATCTTCGACCGCGGCCGGCTGGTCTGCTTCTACACCTACGAGGCGGACATCGGCGACGGGCTGGAAGACCCCGACGTGCACGACGACCCGCCCGAGAAGCGGGAGGCCGCCCTGCGGATGGCGATCAACATCGTGGCCTACGCCGTGCTCGGCGAGGAGTCGAGCCGACCCGTCGGCCGCACCGGCGGCGCCCGGCAGGGGTCCAGCGGCCTGACGCCCGATGGCGGCCGCAACGCCTCCGCGCAACCCGAGCGGCGCGCGCACGCACATGAAAGACACCCCCCGAAGGGAGGGATCGATGACGCAACCGGATAGATCCTTTGCGCAGGCCCTGCGCCGCGCGGCTGGGGCGCGTCGGCGGCGCCTGGCGGTCGAAACGCTCACCCGGTGGGTGGGCGCCCTGCTGCCGGGCCTGGGCGGACTGCTGCTGGTCGCCTTGATCCTGCCGCCCACACAGGTCTCTTCGGCCGTCATGGCCGCCGCCGCGCTGGCCTGGATCCTGGGCACCTTCGCGCTCCTGGTGCTGCTTCCCTGGCTCAGGCCCCAGGGCCCGCAGGCCTACGCGCTGTGGCTCGAGCAGCGTGCATCCCTGGAGCGCAACGAGCTGATCAACGCCCTGCAGCTCGAGCGCGACCGCAACCTCTGGCGCGACGATGCGGTCTCCCGGGCGCTCGTCGAGCGATCCACCCAGCGGGGCCTCCGGACGCTGGAGGCCTTGCCGCTGAGGCGCCTGCACGCCGAGCACGCCTTGCGCGCGCCGCTGGCGCGCGGCCTGTTGGGGGTGCTGCCTTTCGTGGCGCTCTGGTTGCTGGCGCCGGTGCGTCTGACCGATGCGGCGCACCTGTTCCTCTGCGCCGGCAGCCCCGCGGTCGTACCGCAGGTGGCGCTGACGGTCTCGCCGGGCGACGAGAAGATCGAGCGGGGCGGGTCGGTGACGATCACGGCCGAGGTGGAGGGCCGCCGCCGCCCCGGCGAGGCGCAGATCGACATGCGCGTGCCCGGCGGGGGCTGGTCGCAGGCCCCGATGACCCGCGCCGAGGTCGAGGGGGCGTCCGAAGCCTTGCAGCGCGATAGCTACCGGTTCATCGCGGCGGCGCTGAAGGGTGATCTGGAATACCGCGTTCGCTCCGGCTGGGCGAGCAGTCCGATCTACCGCATCCGGGTCCTGGAACCGCTGCAAGCACTCGGCTACCGCAAGCTGTACGAGCCGCCCGCCTACACGGGGATGCCCGTCCAACGCCAGGTCTCGTCCAACGCCGACGTGGCGGCGCTGACCGGGACGCGCGTGACGCTCGAGGTGCGGCCGCGGCGACCGGGCGTGCAGGGACGGCTGCTCTTCGAGGGCCGCCGCGCGCACCCGCTTCGCGCCGACGGGCCCGAAGCGCTGGCCGCCTCGTGGCTGCTCGATCGCGACGAGCGCTTCCGCGTGGAGCTGCGCGACGAGGAGGAGGGCGAGCTCTGGGTCTCGGACACGTTCGACGTCGAGGTGGTGCCCGACCTGGCCCCATCGGTCCGGTTGCTGAGCCCCGGTGAGAACATCACGATGCCGGCCGACATGCGCGTCACCCTGGCGATCGATTGCGTCGACGACTTCGGGATGACCGAGCTGGCGCTGGTCTACGGGCGGGCCGAGGACGACCCCACCCGTCTCGAGCTGGCTTCCTGGGAGTCGCAGCAGGAAGCCCGCGTCACCTACAACTGGGACCTGACCCGGTTGACCGTCCTGCCGGGTCAGGAGCTGCACTACTACGTCCAGGTGCTCGACAACGATCCAATCCACGGCCCCAAGGTGGGGGAGACCGAGCTCTTCACGATCCGCTTCCCCACCATGGCCGAGATGTACGCGTCCGCTCAGGAACAGCGCCGGGAGGAGGCGGTGTCGCTGGAAGAGGCCCTGGAGACGCAGGAGGAGTTGAGCCACGAGTTGCGGCAGGTCGCCCAGGAGATGCTGCGCGAGGATCAGATCACGTGGGAGCGTGAGCAGGAGATCGAGGACCTGATGGACCGCCAGGAGGCCCTGGCCGACCGGGTCGAGCAGATTCAGCAGTCGCTCGACGCCTCGCGCGAGCGCATGGAGACGCAGAGCCTCTTCTCGATGGAGATGATCGACAAGGTGCGCCAGATCCAGGAGCTGGTCAGCCAGATCAGCAGCCAGGAATTCCACGAGCAGCTCAAGCGCATGCGCCAGGCGCTGGAGACGATGGACCGCAGCGAACTGCAGAAGGCGATGGAGCAGATGAAGATCTCCCAGGAGGAGATCACCCAGGCGCTCGATCGCACGCTGAACATGCTGCGCCAGCTCATGGCCGAGGAGAAGCTCGACCGAATGCTCCAGAAGATGCAGGAGCTGGTCACCCGGCAGGAGATGATCAACGAGCAATTGGCCGCGCAGGCCCCGCCCCCCGACGAGGGCGAGACGCCGCCGCCGGCGGACCAGGAGCCCCGTCCCGGCGAGCAGGCGCAGGACGCCGACACACAGACCCCGCCCGGTGACGAGGAGCCGCCCCGGGCCGAGACGCAGCAGGACGGCGAGGGCGATCAGGGCCAAACGGACGCCGAGCGGCCGATGTCCGAGGAGGAAGCGGCCGATCTGGCGGCGCAGCAGGAGAGCGTGCGCAAGCAGCTCGAGGAGCTGCGCGAACAGATCGAGGCGTTGCGCAAGGAGAGCGAAGAGCAGCTCAAGGAGTTTGCCGAGGCGCTCCAGGAGCAGATGAAGAGCGGCGAAGCCCAACAGGCGCAGCAGGAGATGCAGAGCGCGCAGGAGGCGATGGAGCAGCAAAACCGCAGCGCCTCGCTCAAGTTCGGCCGCAAGGCGAAGCAGAGCTTGCAGGCGATGTCGGCCAAGATGTCCAGCCTCAAGCAGGAGATCGACATCGAGAAGCAGATGCGGCTGGCCCGCTCCCTCTACAACATCGCCAACCGGATGGTCGACGCGTCGGTCGAACAGGAGGCCCTGGTGGGCGTCTCGGACCGGATGGGGCCGCGGGACCTGGCCGTGCAGCAGCAGGAGCTGTACGACGAGGTGGGTGTGGTGCGCGACTCGCTGGAGGCGGTGGCCAAGGAGACGCCGGTGGTGACCCGCTCGCACATGCGGGCGGTGGCCAAGGCGATGCGCGAGATCGGCCAGGCGCGTGACCACCTGGAGACCGGTCGCCGGCACTCGGCCGTCTCTCTGGCGGGCGAGTCGTCGCGGTCGCTCAACACGGCGGTCAAGTCGCTGCTCGAGGCGGCCAACCAGGCCCAGTCCAACTGCGCCTCGAGCTGCAGCAGCCCCTTCAACAAGATGCAGAGCCTGACCGGCCAGCAGATGGAGCTCAATCAGCAGACGCAGCAGATGCTGGGTCAGTGCAACACGCCGCGTCCGACGATGAGTCAGAGCGAGGCGATGATGCGCATGGCCGCCCGCCAGGAAATGATCCGCAAGGGCATGTCGGACGTGCGCGACGAGATCCAGACCTCCGGCAAGACGATGAACGAGCTCAACGAGGCGATCGAAGAGATGGAGGAGTTGGTCGAGCAGTTCCGCTCGCGCCAGGCCGATCCGCGAATCATCGAGCGGCAGGAGAAGATCCTGAGCCGGCTGCTCAGCGCTCAGCGCAGCATCCGCAAGCGCGAGGAGACCGAGGAGCGCACGTCGCGCCCGGGCGAGGATCCGGAGCTGCGGGTCGGTCCGGGCCCGGTCGACATGGGGCGGCCGGGCGCCGAGACGCTGCAGCGCTCGATGCTGCGCGGGTCGCAGGATCCCGTGCCGTCGGAGTATCGGGGAATGGTCGAACGCTACATGCGGCTGCTGCTGAGGACCCGGCCATGAGGGTATCCGTGCTGCTGCTGTCGGCCCTGCTGGGACTCGGAGTCCCGATGTGCGCGTTGGACCACGCCGGCGCGCAGCAACCCATCGTGCCCCGCACGGACCGCCCGGTGCGAACCGGGCCGGCCACCGGGGCGCGGGTGGAGATCGACCGCACCATCATGATCGCCAACCAGCTCGTGGCGCAGGGCCGGGTCACGCAGGCGATCACCGTCCTGGAGCAGCTCCATGCCCGCAATCCCGGCGAGCCACGCATCGTGATCGCGCTGGCCAACGCCTACGCGCGCGGGGGGGAGCCGCTGAAAGCGGTGGGCATGTTGGAGCAGCAGATCGAGCGCTACGGTGTGCGCAGCCCCGAGCTGTGGATCCACCTGGCCGCCGCCTACCGGATGGCCGGGCAAGGCGGGGACGCGGTCGAGGTGATGCTGGCGGCGTTGCGGCTGAAGCCGGACTGGCTGCCCCGGCTGCAGGATCAGATGGAGCTGGTGGTCACCGACAGCCTGGCGGGCCCTGCGGGCCTCGAGCGGCTGCGCCAGCGGTCGGCGGAGCCCGACGCGCCCACAGCGTGGCGCGAGGCGCTGGCGCACGTGCTGGTGGTGACGGGGCAGTTCCCCGAGGCGGTCGAGCTGGTGGCGCGCATCGACCGGGAGAAGGAGCAGGGCGGTCGCGGCCTGTTCCACCTGGCGCGCACGGTGGCCCGGCGGGGCGACCCCGAGGTGGCCCTGGCCGCCTTCGACTCGGTCCTGGCGCACGCTCCGCATCCGGGCATCGCCGAGGAGGTCTGGTTCGAGCGGGCCGGCCTGCTCGAGACGCTGGATCGTCCGGCCGAGGCGCTGGAGGCCTATGAGACGCTGGTGCGCGAGCACCCGCGGGGCTCCCTGCTGCTGCAGGCGCGTCTGCGGGCGGCCGAGCTGCGCCGGGGGCCGCTCGAGGATCTCGCCGGGGCGCGGCGCGCCTACGAGGAGATTCTGGCGCTGGCGCCGGCACAGTCCCGCAGCAAGCAGCTTCGCGCGGTGCGCGAGGAGGCATTGCTGGCGCTGGGCGAGTGCGCGTTGCAGGGCGGAGACTTCGCCGAGGCCGAATCCACGTTGGCCCTGCTCGAGCGCGACGCGGTGCGCACCAGCATCCAAGAGCAGGCGGCGTTCGAGCGGGCGGAGCTGTTCTTCTACAGCGGCCGCTTCGCCGAAGCCGAGGAGGCCTACTACCAGCTCACCGACCACTACCCGGCCGGCGAATGGGTCAACGACGCGCTGGCGCGCGCGCTGTTGATCGGCGAGTTCGCCATGACGGCCGGTCTGGCCCTGGAAGCCTACGCCGCGGTCCAGTACCAGGAGCGGATCGGGGCGCTGCCCGAGGCGCTGCGTCTCTGTCGCACAGCGCTCGAGGACACGGTGAATACCGACATGCGCGCCCATCTGCGGTACGAGGAGATGGTGCTCGCGGCGCGCATGCAGGAGTGGGCCCAGGCCGACTCCGCGCTGGCGCGGCTGCTCGAGCAGGATGCGCGCAGCCGGGTGGCCCCCGCAGCGCTGTTCTGGATGGCCGACACCTCGGCCGCCATCGATGGGCGCCGCCAGCGGGCGCTGGAGCTGCTGGAGCAGCTCATCCTGGGCTACCCGGACTCGCGGGAGGCCCGCCGGGCTCGCGCCCTGTTGCCGGATCTTCGCGAGCAGGCAGACCACTCCTGAGGATGCCCCCGCGCAGGGCGACCGCCTTCGGGATCCTGAGGTCGCGGACAACGTAGAACGGGGACAACGTAGAACGCGGACGAGAGCCGGATGGACGCACGATGAGGATGCAGGATATGGATGGACAGAGCACGGAAGCAGCGGCGCGCACTTTCCGGGCCGGAGGAGGGCCTGGCAGATCGGCGGGCATCGTGCTGACGATTCTCGTGCTGGCCTGCGCCGCGGCCCTCGCGCCCGCCTCGGCGCGGTTGCTGGTGCCGATGGACTTGAAGCAGACCGATCACCTGAAGGCCTACGGGCTGGCCTACGAGGCGCTCGAGAACGGGCAGAACGTGGAGTGGCTGCTCAATTACCGCGGCGGCTCGTTCCTGCTGGAGGACACCGAGAGCAACCGCCGCACCGCGCTGCTGTGGGGCATCCGCATGGAGCAGACCACCGCGACGGATGAGTCGGCGATCTACGCTCAGATCGAAGACAACAACATGGAGGTCGTGCTGCTCGAAAAGGCCCCCCGCGTGGCGGTCTACGTGCCCCCGCCCGTCTACGACGAGCCCTGGGACGACGCCGTGATTCTGGCGCTGACCTACGCGGAGATCCCCTTCGAGCAGATCTATGACGAGGACGTGCTGAGCGGGCGCCTCATGGAGTACGACTGGCTGCACCTGCACCATGAGGACTTCACCGGCCAGTACGGCAAGTTCTACGCCGCCTTTCGCAACGCGCGCTGGTATCAGGCGCGACAGGCCGCCCTGGAGGCGGCCGCGCACGAGGCCGGCTACGCCAGCGTTTGGCGCCACAAGCACGCCACCGCGGCACGGGTGAAGGAGTACGTCGCCCGAGGGGGATTCCTCTTCGCGATGTGCTCTGGATGCGACACGTTCGACATCGCACTGGCCGCCGGGGACGTGGATATCGTGGATGCGGTCTACGACGGGACGCCCGCCAACCCCAACGCCCAGGGGCTGCTCGACTTCGACCGCTGTTTGGCCTTCGAGAACTTCCGCCTGGAGATGAACCCGTTCGTCTATGAGTTCTCCGACATCGACATGAGCGACTACTCGCGCTTGCGGGGACCGGAGGCCGACTTCTTCGTGCTCTTCGAGTTCTCGGCCAAGGAGGACCCCGTGCCGACGATGCTGACGCAGTGCCACGTCAACATGCTCAACGGCTTCCTGGGCCAGACGACGAGCTTCAAGCGCACCACGCTCAAGCCCTCGACACTGGTGCTGGGCGATGTGCCCAATACGCAAGAGGTGAAGTACATTCACGGCAACTACGGCAAGGGCACCTTCACATTTCTGGGCGGACACGATCCGGAGGACTATCAGCACCGCGTCGGCGATCCGCCTACCCGCCTCGAGCTGCACAAGAGCTCTCCGGGCTATCGTCTGATCCTCAACAACATCCTCTTTCCCGCGGCGCAGAAGAAAGAGCGCAAGACCTGATACGCGCCGCCCGCCGGCGTTCCGCATCGCCCCGCCGTGCGGGCGAGCCTGCCGGCCCGGGGCGCGCCGGCGCGTTGGGCGCGCGCCTTTCGGCGTGCGCGGCGGGATGCTATGATCGCGGGGTTGCTCTGTGTCCGCACCACCGGGAAGGAGGTCGTGTATGGCCGCGGATCGGTCTTCATTGCCGCACTGGGATCTCTCGAATGTGTATCCGGGCCTCGAGTCCGAGGATTTCAAGAAGGATGCCGACCTGCTGCGACGCCAGCTCACGGAGCTGGACGAGCTCCTCGCGCGCGAGCGGGTCGCCCGGGTGACCCGCGTGCCCGACGACGCGGCGGGCGTGGCCCGGGTGATGGAGGAGGTGCTGGGGCGCTTCAATGAGATGACCCCGCTGCTGGCCACGATGGTCGCCTACGTGCACAGCTTCATCGCGACCGACTCGTACAACAAGCTGGCGGCGCGGATCCTCAGCGAGCTCGAGCAGCTCGAAGTGCAGTTCAACAAGCAGATCACCCGCTTCCAGGCCTGGGCCGGCTCCCTGGGCTCGATGCTGGACAGCATCTGCGAGCGCTCACCGGCCGCGGCCGATCATCGCCTCGTGCTGGAGGACTATGTCGAGCGCAGCCGCTACCTGATGGACACCGATCTGGAGGATCTGGCGGCCGAGCTGATGGTCTCGGGCGGCGGGGCCGTCTGGAAGCTGCAGGGCACGGTGACCAGTCAGCTCAAGGCGGCTATCGAGCGCGACGGCCGCACCGAGATGCTCCCCATCACGGTGGTGCGCAACCTCTCGTCCGATCCCGACGAGGAGACGCGCCGCCGAGCCTACGAGGCCGAGCTGGCGGCCTGGGCCTCAGTGCGCGAGCCGGTTGCCTTTGCGCTCAATTCGGTCAAGGGCTCGGCCATCGCGCTGGCGAAGCGCCGGGGGCTACAGGACGTGCTCCATGGGTCGTTGGTCACCAATCACATCGACCGCCAAACGCTGGATGCGCTCCTGGGTGCGATCCGGGAGCAGTTCCCGATGCTGCGCCGTTACCTGCTCAGCAAGGCGGAGAAGCTGGGCAAGCAGAAGCTGGCCTGGTGGGACATCTTCGCGCCGGTGGGCAAGGCCAATCCCACCTACACCTGGGACGAAGCCTCGGCCTTCATCGTGGATCAGTTCGGGCGCTTCAGCGACGAGCTGGCCGCGTATGCCGAGCGGGCCTTCGCCGACCGCTGGATCGACGCCGAGCCCCGGGACGGTAAGCGAGCGGGGGCCTTCTGCATGCGCCTACCCCACGTGGAGGAGAGCCGGATCCTGGCCAACTTCGACGGCACCTTCGACGGCATGATCACGCTGGCCCACGAGCTGGGTCACGGGTACCACAACCTCTGCCAGAAGGGGCTGCCGATGCTGCGGCGGGGATCGCCCATGGTGCTGGCCGAGACCGCCTCGATCTTCTGCGAGACTCTGGTCTTCAACGCGGCCCTCGAGACGCGTCCCCCCGAGGAGCAGCTCGCCATTCTGGAGAATCAGCTCCTGGGGGCCACCCAGGTCACCGTGGACATCTCCTCGCGGTTCTTGTTCGAGTCGGAGGTGCTCCGCCGGCGCGGCAAGGCCGAGCTGAGCGCGGAAGAATTCTGTGAGATCATCACCGACGCGCAGAAGGAGGCCTACGGCGAGGCGCTCGATCACGATCACCTGCATCCCTACATGTGGTTGTGGAAGCCCCACTACTACTACGCCGACCTCCACTTCTACAACTATCCCTACGCCTTCGGGCTGCTCTTCGGGCTGGGCGTCTATGCGCGCTATCAGAAGGAGGGCGATGCGTTCATCCCGCGCTACAAGGAGCTGCTGCGCAGCACGGGCGCGGGGCCCGCTGCGGAGCTGGCCATGCGCTTCGGCATCGACATCCGCTCGCGGGACTTCTGGAGCGAGAGCCTGCAGGTGATCGCCGAGCAGGTGGATCGCTACCGCGAGCTGGACGCATAGCGGCACGCAGAAAGCGCAGCGCAGCAGGCCGTGCGGACCTGCTGCGCTGCGCGCGTTTCGCGCCGTGATCGCGCCGGCGGCGCGCTCGGCGACTAGCCGTGCGCCTTGGCGAAGGCCTTCATGAAGTCGGTGACCTTCTCGATCGCTTCCACGGGACAGGAATTGTAGGTCGAGATGCGGATGCCCCCCACCGAGCGGTGGCCCTTGAGCCCCAGCATCTGCTGCTCCTTGCCCTCGGCCACGAACCTGCCTTCCAGCTCCTCGTTGGGGAGCCGGAAGACGATGTTCATCATCGACCGGCTGTCCTTGGCGACCGGTGCGCGGAAGAAGTCGGGGTTGGCGTCGATCGTGTCGTAGACCATGCCGGCCTTTTGGCGGTTGATCTTCTCCATGGCGTCGGGGCCGCCCAGCTCCTTCATCCAGGCGAGCACATTGCGCACCATGTAGATGTTGAAGCAGGGGGGCGTGTTGAAGAGCGAGTTCTTCTCGACATGGGTCTTGTACTGGAACATGGTGGGGTTCTTCTCCTTGGCCGTGGCCAAGAAATCATCGCGGATGATCACCAGCGTCACACCGGCGGGACCGATGTTCTTCTGCGCTCCAGCGTAGATCAGCCCGAAGGGCGAGGCATCGAAGCGCCGCCAGAGGAAGTCCGACGACATGTCACAGACCAGGGGCACGCCGCCGGTCTGGGGGAACCAGTGCCACTGGGTGCCCTTGATGGTGTTGTTGCTGGTGAAGTGTACGTAGCGGGCGCCGGGCGTGAGCTTGAGCTCTTCCGGCTTCGGAATGCGCTTCAACTCGACCGTCTCGCCGTCGAAGGCCAGGTTGACCTCGCCGAAGAGATGCGCCTCGGCGATGGCCTTCTTCGACCAGGTCCCGGTGTGGATGTAGTCGGCCGTTTCCCCGGATGACAGGAAGTTCATCGGGATCATGGCGAACTGCGTGCTGGCGCCCCCGCCCAGGAAGAGCACGTGGTAGTCGTCGCCCAGGCCCAGGAACTCCTTCACCAGGGCGATCGCCTCGCTGTGCACGGCGTCGTATTCCTTCGACCGGTGACTGGTCTCCATGATCGACGTGCCGCTGCCCGCGAAGTCGAGCAGCTCCTGCTGCGCCCGTTCCAGCGCCGGAACGGGAAGCACGGCCGGGCCGGCGTAGAAGTTGTATGCGCGTGCCATCTGAGTCCTTCCTCCTTCTTGTCCCGCGATCGGCGTCGCGGGCGCCTACTTGCCGTAATGCTCCTCGAGCAACGCGACGATGATGTCGCCGATACGCAACAGGTTCTCCTTCGACGAGGCCCCCAGGTGGGGCGTCATGAAAACGTTGGGCGCCTTGAGCAGGGGCGAGGTCTCCGGGGGCGGATCGCTTTCCCAGACGTCGGTGCCGTAGGCGCGCACCTTGCCGCTCTCGAGGGCGGCGGCCAGGTCGGCCTCGTGGACCACCTTGCCGCGCCCCGTGTTGACGATGATGACACCGTCCTTCATCTTGCCGATCAGATCGGCGTTGATCATGCCCTGGGTCTCCTCGGTGAGGGGCGTGTGCAGTGAGATGAAGTCGGAGCGCTGCAGCAGCTCGTCGAGCGTGACCAGCGACGCGATATCGTGGCTCTTGAGGAACTTGTCATAGGCGATCACCTCCATCTCGAAGGCGCGCGCCCGCTTGGCCACCTCGGTTCCGATGCGACCCACGCCGATCAGCCCCAGGGTCTTCTGATACAGCTCGGTCCGCTTGAGCTCCTTCTTGGCCCACTGGCCGGCCTTCATCGTCACGTGGCCTTCGATCAGACGGTTGGGAATCGCCACCAGGTGGGCCATGGCCAGCTCGGCCACCGCGACGCTCGACGCGGCGGCCGTGTTGAACACCTTGATGCCCTTCTGCTCCGCGTAGGGCAGGTCGATGTTGTCGAGGCCCACACCGCCCCGGATGATCATCTTCAGCTTCGGCGCCGAGTCGATGTACTCCTTGGTGCACTTGGTCTTGCTGCGAACCAGCACCACCTCGCACTCGGCGAGCTGACTCTTGTCCTCCGTGGGCTCGCCGAACTTCTTGAGCCGGCCGGGCAGGGACGGATCGAATGCGTCTGAAACCAGGATCTTCATGACACCTCCTCGCCTTCCGGCGCATCGGCTCGGGAAGGCCAAACCAAGACGTCCGCGATCGCCGCTAGTCGGTGAGCGGTCTGACAATCAACCCCGAACGGAGTTTGGGCTCGAACCACGTGCTCTTCGGCGGCATCACCTCGCCGGCGTCGGCCACCGACATGAGCTGCTGGATGCTGGTGGGGTAGAGCGCGAAGGCCACGGCCCACCCCTCGCGGCACAGCTTCTCCAGCTCGGCGGCGCCGCGGATGCCGCCGACGAAATCGATCCGCTCATCGGAGCGGGGGTCCTCGATGCCCAGCACCGGCTGCAGCAGGTTGTTCTGCAGGATGGCGCAGTCCAGCGACTGCACCGGGTCCTTCTCGGGATACGAGCCCGGCTTGGCGGTCAACCGGTGCCAACGATCCCGGAAGTACATCCCGAAGGAGCGCGGCTTGGAGGGCTCGGGTCGGTCGGCCGGCTCGACGTCGAACCGTTCCTCGATCCGGGCCAGGAACGCGTCGGGCGACATGCCCGCCAGGTCCTTCACCACCCGGTTGTAGGCCATGATCTTCATCTGGTTGTGAGGAAAGATGACGCTCAGGAAGTAGTTGTAGGGCTCGTCGCCACGATGGGTCGTGTTGGCGTCCCGGCGCATGGCGCGCACGCGCGTGGCCGACGCGCTGCGATGGTGTCCGTCGGCCACGTAGAGGTGCGGGATCTCGCTGAAGGCGTCGAGCAGTTCCTGGATCTCCTCGGGCTGCGAGACGATCCACAGCGTGTGACCGATGCCGTCGGGGCTGACGAAGTCGTACTCGGCATCGCGCTGACGGATCTCGTTGACGATGCGGTCGATCCGGCTGCGCGCCACGTAGGTCAGAAAGACAGGCCCGGTGTTGGCGTTCAGCGCGTTAACGTGGCGGGTGCGATCGTCCTCCTTCACGCGGCGGGTGTGCTCGTGCTTCTTGATCAAGCCCGACTCGTACTCGTCGACGCTGGCGCCGGCCACCACGCCGGTCTGGACGTGGTCGCCCATCTTCTGCTGGTAGACGTAGAGGGCGGGCTGGTCCTCGCGCACCAGCGCACCTTGCTCGATCAGGGCCTGTAGATTCGCGGCCCCCTTGGCGTAGACGCGCTCGTCGTAGGGGTCGATTTGCGGATCGAGATCGATTTCCGGCTTGATCACGTGGAGAAACGACAGCTCGTTGCCCTTGGCCATCTCGCGCGCTTCCGCGCTGCTCAAGACGTCGTAGGGCGGCGAGGCGATCTGGGCCGCCAGATCGGGACGCGGGCGCCAGGCCCGGAAGGGTCGGATCTGGGACATCGGGGTTCCTCCTAATCATTTCCGCTTTTGTTCTCTCGCGAGCCGCCGATGATACCAAATGGGGCGTCCGGGTTCCACGCCCAACCCCGCCTGGGGCAGGGCTTGACATCCCGCCTCTCGGGCGCCCAGAATGACCGCCGTGAAGGGCCGTCTGCAAGACGAATGGCCGCACGGGGCAAGTGAAGGGGTGGGGGCGGTGCCCTCCGGAATACGAGGCACGCGCATCTGAGGCTCTTCTCAGACGGGGAGGGGAGGAATGGATCGGGAACTGGCGCTGCCGCAGTGCAAGAAGTGCGACCAAGGAGTCTTGATCCCACTGTCCGATTACGGCCGTGACGGTGCTCCCATCAAGTACAAGGCCTGGGTCTGCACGAATCCCGAATGCGGGTTCAACATCCGCATCGACAACGGCGAGATCAGCTACGGGCGCACCATCAGCTACTCCAGCAAGTAGCGCCGCCGTCTCCGTGACCGGCCCCCGATTCCCGGCCTTCCGTACCCCGCGGCGATCCTGTCATCGCCGGCCTCGGCCCCCCTGGGGGCGGGCGGGTCGTCCGCAGCCGGTGGGGGGCGGCGACGGCGGACCTTCGGCGGCGCCCGGCGGCGCCGCGGCGAAGACCCTGGCGGGATGGAGCCCATGATCCGCGCAGTCATCTTCGACCTGGACAACACGCTGACCGACTTCGTCAAGATGAAGGACATGGCCATCGAAGCGGCGGCGCTGTCGATGATCGACATGGGCTTGCCGCTGGCGCACGAGGAGGCGTGCCGCCGGATCTTCGACATCTACGACCGGGAGGGCATCGAGGACCAGCGCGTCTTCGACCGGCTGCTCCAGGACGTTTACGGCCGCGTCCCCCCCGAGATCCTGGCCGCCGGGATCATCGCCTACCGCCGAGCGCGCGACTCGATCCTCGTGCTCTATCCCCACGTCAAGCTGACCCTGACCGAGATCCTGCGGCGCGGCTACAAGTTGGCGGTCCTCTCCGATGCCCCGGCGCTGCAGGCCTGGCAGCGCCTCCACCACCTGTCCCTGCAGCACACGTTCGACCACGTGATCACCTTCGACGACACCGGGCAGCGCAAGCCCTCGCCCGCACCTTTCCGCCGGGCGATGGAGCTGCTGAATCTGCCGGCCGAGCAGCTCTTGATGGTGGGCGACTGGCCCGAGCGGGACATGCGCGGGGCGTGCGCCCTGGGCATCCGCACCGTGTTCGCCCGCTACGGTGACACCTTCGCGACCGAGCGCTCGGAGGCCGACTACGAGATCGACGATGTCGTCGAGCTGCTCGACATCCTCGAGGAGCTGAACGCGGGAGGCGCGGAGGCGACATGAAGCTGGTGACCTCTCTGCAGATGCGCGAATGCGACCGGCGAACCATTGCCGGCGAGAACCTGCCGGCCCCCACCGACGGTCTGGTGCTGATGGAGCGGGCCGGGTGGGGCATCCATGCGGCGGTCCGGCAACACTGCGAGCACCTGGCGCACCGTCCCATTCTGGCCTTCTGCGGGCCCGGCAACAACGGCGGCGACGGTCTGGTGGTGGTTCGCCTGCTGCGCCGCCAGGGCATCGACGCCCTGGCCTTGCTGACCGCCCCGCCGGAGAAGCTCTCCCCGGACGGCCGCGTGCAGCTCGAGCGGCTGGAGGCCGCCGGCGGCCGGTGGGTGGGTATCGACGGAGAGGCGCTGCTCCAGGCGCGCCTGACCGCCGAGCTGCGCACGGCCAGCCGCCACCGCCCCCTGGTCCTCGACGCGCTGCTCGGCACGGGCAGCCGTGGGGCCCCCCGGGGTCTGATTGCCTCATGCGTGGCCGCGATCGACCATCTGCGCGCCAACCGCGGGGCGGAGGTGGTCGCCATCGACCAGCCCACGGGCATCGACGCCGACACCGGCGAGGTGCCCGGCGAAGCGGTGCGCGCCGACCTGACGGTGACGATGGCGTTCGCCAAGGTGGGCTTCTGCCTCTACCCGGCCCGCAGCCACGTGGGCCGGATCCGGGTCGTCGACATCGGCATCCCGCGCTCCGTGGAGGAGGATGTGGGGCTGCCGCTCTCGGTGATGACCGCCCGCGAGACGGGGGACCTGCTCCCGCACCGCGCCCCGGACGTCCACAAGGGGCGCGTCGGCCGGCTGCTCGTCGTGGGCGGCTCGCCGGGCCTGACCGGCGCACCCAGCCTGGCGTCCATGGCGGCCGCCCGCACCGGCGCGGGCCTGGTCACCGTGGCGCTGCCCGACGGACTCAACCTCGCCCTGGAAGCCAAGCTCACCGAGGTGATGACGCTCCCGCTGGCGCAGAGCGACGAGGGAGGGCTCGACACCACCGCCCGCGAGGCCATCCTCGAACGCAAGCCGACGACCGACGTGTGGGCGCTGGGGCCGGGTCTGGGACGCAGCGAGGCCGCGCTCGAGTTGGCGCGATCGCTTGTGAAGTCCCTGCCGGGCCCCATGGTGATCGACGCCGACGGCCTGTTCGCCCTCGCGGGCAGCCGGCGGTGGTGGCGGCCGGAGGGCTGTCCCCCGGCGGTCCTCACGCCGCATCCCGGGGAGATGGCGCGCCTCCTGGGGGACGCATCGCCTGTGGCCGGGGAGTCGCCGTGGGAGACCGCCGCGCGCTACGCACGCTCGCACGGCTGCGTGCTCGTGCTGAAGGGCGCGCCCACCTACGTGGCGGCGACCGACGGCCGGGTCTGGATCAACCCCGCCGGGAACGCCGGCATGGCCGCGGGGGGCACGGGAGATGTCCTGACCGGCGTCATCGCGGCCCTGCTGGGACAGGGTTTGGCGCCCCTGGAGGCGGCGCGCGCGGGGGTCTACCTCCACGCCCTGGCGGGGGACCTGGCAGCGCAGAGCACCGGACTGGCCGGTCTGCTGCCCACGGATGTGATCGCCGCGCTGCCGGCGGCCTGGCGACGGCTTCAAGACGATGGGCTGGGGCCGCCGGAGTCCTTGTTCGCCTAGCCCGTCCGAGCTGCCGGATCCGGGTCCGTGCCGGCGCTGTCGCAGCCTCCGACCCACTCCTTTCCGCCACCGGGCCGGGCGGTTTCGTCCGCGGCCGACCTTTGAGGTTCAGAGACCCCGGCCGATTTCCGAAACCTCAATCAGGGGACCAGAATACCCCATCAGTCCATACACCGGTCTCTGGGAAACCCCGAGCATGACGATCCGCGGCGAACAAGAGCCCCAGCCCGCGCTCGACGACGTACGGGCGTCGGCACAGGACCCTGCGTCGCCTGACACGCTGTCGGCACAGGACCCTGCATCGCCTGACACGCTGTCGGCGTCGGCACAGGAACCCTCGACGGCCGACGCCGGTCCGGATTCGTCCCCGGGGCCGACCGGCGGTGGCGACGAGCCCGAGCACCGGGCCTTCGCGGCCTTCCTGGGCGCGCTGAAGGCGGTGGGTTTCTACCCGGCCGCCAATCCGGTCCGCGAGCGCTTGGTGGGAGGCTACCTGGAGCATCTGGCCCACCAGGGGGCGGAGGTGTCGATCGGCTTCCGTCAGGACGAGGTCCGCTACGCAGGCCAGACGGTGTTGAGCAGAGGTCAGGAGAGCTGGGATCTGATGGTGCGGCTCTTCGAGGCGGGCCTCAGGGACCTGACCTTCTTTCCCCAGACGACGCCCGAGGAGCTCCAGAATCTGCTCGATCTGCTGGCGCGCACCGTGCGCGGCGAGCTCAACCCGACCGACGAGGATCTCTCCGTGCTGTTGTGGGAGATGGACCTGCCGTCGATCGCCTACCGCGTGATCGATGCGCGCGAGGATCCTCGGGTCGTCCTGATGGAGCCGGAGACGGCCGTGGCCGGCGGCAGCGTCGATCCCGCCGCGTGGGAGGGGATCCATCCCCTGGAGCGCTACCTGGCCTCGGCGGGGGGGCTGGAGGAAACCGACCTGGATCCGCGCTCCCTGCGGGTCGGGGAGGACGAGCTGTCGCGGCTGCGCAATCTGGCGAAGCAAGAGGGGCACCGCCTCAGGCCCAAGCTGGTGATGGTGCTGCTCGAGCTGCTCCTGGTCGGGCTCTCGGACGATGAGTTCGGGCGCGTTCTGGGGCTCCTGCGCGGATACGCCTTCGACATGCTCCAGATGGGCCGCTTCGTTTTCTTCGGTCGCATGATCCAACGTCTGCGCGAGCGCATCGGTGAGTTGCACGGCGCGCAGGCCGCGCCGGTGGAAGCGCTGGTGCGGGAGCTCTCCGGCCCGGAGGCGGCCGCAAGGGCCCTGGCGGCGGTGGAAGCCCAGCGCTGCGACAACGCGCAGGCGGCGATCGGCTTCCTCACCGGCATGGATCCGGCCGGACTCCGGGCAATCCTCGATCTGGTGGCGGAGGACCCCGAGCGGGAGCTGGAGCGGGATCCGTGGCGCATCGCCGCGACCGCCCTGCGCCATGTGGCCGAGCGCTCCCCGGACCGCCTGATCGTCCAGGCCGAGGGACTGAGCGAGGCGCACCTGATGGTCCTGGCGCGCATCCTGCCCGCCGGCCAGACGCCCGAGCGGGCGCGGTTCTGGAGTCAGAGCCTGAGTCCGCTGTGGGCGGGCGGGGAAGCCGGGGTGCGGGCCGGCGCCCTGCGTCTGCTGGCCGTGGCCCGTCCCTCGGATCTGGAGCGCCTGTTACAGCTCGGATTGGGCGACGAGGACGCCCTTGTGCGTCAAACCGCGGCCCATCTCTACAGCGAGGTCTTCGGCTCCCGCGCGCTGCAGCCCCTGCTTCAGATTCTCCTCAGCCACGGCTTCGAGCAGCGCGACATTGAGGAACAAGCCGCCTTCTACGAGGCGCTCACGAAGGCTTCGCCCGACGAGGTCTTTCCCCTTCTGGAGAAGACCGTGCGCCGGCGGAGTTGGCTGGCCCCGAAGCACTGGCGGGTGCAGAAGGCGTGCGCCCTGCGGGCCCTGGGCCGAATCCCGATCGAGAAGTCGGGCGCCCTGCTCATGAGGTACCGCAACGCCCGCGATCCGATGTTGGCCGAGGCCAGCCGGTTCGCGCTCGACCATCACCGTCAGCGGCTGCAAGGCGGGGTCGATGCCCCGCGGCGCGCGGCCTAGTCCGGAGGACCACCGATGGCGATGCGACAACCGGACTTCGGCTGGGACGAGCTCAGCGCCGGTCCCGGATCCGAGGAAGCCGCGCCGCCCGCCTCCAGCGCCGATGTCCGCGCCGACTCCGGGGTGCAGCCGGGTCACGGTCCCGAGACCCTGCACAAGCCCACGGGCTACGCCGCGCACGAGACGCCCGGCGCGCGGCTCCTGCGCAGCTTCCACAGTAGCTGGCGCGCTCTGGTTCTGCGGGGCGTGGCCGATCCGGCCTTCCTGCGCGCCCTCGATGGGCTGCGCGACTCCGTGGCGGCGCTCTGGGAGGCCGGCGTCTCGGCCAGTCTCGTGCGTCACGGCAGCGGTCTGCTGGTCGGCGACGAAGCGCACTCGCCCTACCGATCGGGCAATCTCCTGGCCCACCTGGTGGCCGAGGAGATGGCCGCCATGGATTTGGGCGGCCTGACGTTTCTGGGACCCTGGGACGATGCCGAGACGGCCCGGTTTCTCCAGCTCTTGGAGGAATGGCGCCGGGTCCAGACCCCTGCGACCGACCGTCAGGAAGCGCTCGAGGCCATGGGCATCCAGGGCATCACCTTGGTGGAGCCCGAGGCGGAGGAGCAGGAGAGGGAGGAGGAGCCCGCCAGCGGCTGGGACGCGGTCACTGAGCTCGGCGAGCTGCGGCGCCGGGCGCGCCGCACCTTCTTCCACGCCTTGCGGTGCTCGCGGTGGCACGCCCGCTGGGTCGCGGGTGAATCGGTGCCCGAGATCCGGCGCACGCGCCAGGTCGTGCACCAGATCGTGGAGACGCTGGTCGAGGAGGAGTTCTCCCTGCTGGCGCTCACCGCCCTCAAAGCCTTCGACGTCCAGACCTTTCTTCACTCGGTCAATGTCTGCATCCTGTCGACCGCCCTGGGACAGCGCCTGGGCCTTAACAAGAGAGAGCTCTCGGAGCTGGGCGTCGCGGCCCTGTTCCACGATCTGGGGAAGATGACGGTGCCCAAGCCCGTGCTGCACAAGCCCGGGACCTTCAGCCCCGCCGAGTGGGAGATCATGCGCACGCACCCGCTGGAAGGCGTGCGCACGCTGATGCGAGGCGGCAAGCTCTCGGACCTGGTCATCAAGGTGATGCTGGTCGGGCTCGAGCACCACATGCGCTTCGATCTGACCGGCTATCCGCGCCTGGGCGACCAGTGGGACATCGGAGTCCTGAGCCGCATCGTCAGCATCGCCGACTGCTACGACGCCATGACCACCCGCCGCTCCTACGAGGAGGAGCGGCTCATTCCCCACCGGGTCATGCTCCACATGCTGGGGCGCAGCGGCAAGAACTTCGACCCGATTCTGATGCGGCTCTTCGTCTGCTTGATGGGACTCTATCCCGTCGGGAGTCTGGTCGAGATGGCGACGGGAGAGCTGGCCGCGGTCGTCGCCTCCGATCCCGAGGACCCCACCAGCCCCGTGGTTCGGCTTGTCCGCTCGCCCGAGGGTCGGCTGGTCGACCCCTCTGATCTGCGCCTGGTCAACCTGATGGAGGAGGGGGGCGGCACGACCGGTCCGCGGCGGATCGTGCGGGCGCTCGACCCCGAAGACGAGCGCATCGACCTGTCCACCTATCTCATGTAGCGGGCCGCCAGTCGCTTGTCCGAACGCATCTTGGCCTTCTGCTCGCGCCCTGGGGACGACCGGGAATGGTGTTGACCACCTCCTGGTACCCACCTATATTCCTAACCTAATGGTCCGCGTGCTCCATGGGGTCTCACCCGGCCGGGGTGGGGTGGAGGGCCCCCGCGTGGGTGCTCTCGGGGGGTTGGAACCAGATACAGGAAGATGAGGCGACGATGAAGCATGCCGGCGTATGGGCGCTCGCGGCCCTGGTCCTGCTCGCCGCGGGGTCGGGTTGCACCAAGCGCGTAGCCTGGGAGGAGCCGCTCGATTCGCGCAAGACCATGGTGCTCACCTTCGAGGACGGCTCCGAGATCCGCGGCAAGATCAACCTCGACGAAACGGTCGAGCTCACCAAGGACGGCGCGATCTACAAGGGCGTGATCGAGGAAGTCAACGACGAGGAGATCGAGCTTCGCTACTGCCGTTTCGTGCGGCGCAGCGGCGGCACCGAGGCGGCCCACCAGCGGATGAAGCACGCCCGGGTGGACCTCGGCCAGGAGAACATCGACAGCATCATTTTCCTTCGCGAGGAGATCGTCAACGTGGATCGGGTGCAGATTGATGCCCTGAAAACCGCGTCGAGATCCGTCTTTTGGCTACTGTCGGGGGCGGCCACGGCCTTCCTTCTGTCGGAGAAATCCTAGGCTCGCCTCCGGGCGGGCGGGTGCGCCGTGCGGGGCGCCGCCGAAGCGGGGCGGGCAGATACCATGGATGACGAGACGAACCAACCGGGCGGTCGTGTCATGAGGGGTGAATCGATGCTCAGGAGTTGCGGATCCTGGATCATACTGGCTGCGGCCGCATGGGCGCTGCTGGCGATGGCGACGCCGGCCGTCGGGCAGGTGCGCATCATCGACGTCGAGTATCCCGTGCCGTTGCCGTTCTACGGCGGCGAGGATCTGCAGGATTTCGGCCCCGATGCGGCGGACTTCGCCATGATGATGCCGAAGTATTTCCAGCGGCCTTTCGACGACCTGACGCCGCGTCCGGGGGCGCACGCCATGGGCATGGGGGGCGCGATGGTTTCCCGCCCCACGGGGGCCTACTCGATGGCCTGGAACCCCGCCGGGCTGGGCTTGCTCCGGGAGCGCGCGATCGCCTTCGACGGCTTCGTGCGCACCTCTTCGGGAACGATGGAGAGGGACGATCTGCCCGACACGATCTTCGTGGAAGGCCAGCCCGAGTTCCGCATCGCCGAGTACACCGACCGTCTGGGCACGATGAATGCCTTCGGTTTCGCGGGCATCGCGCTGCCTCTGGTGCAGGTCCAGGGCCGGCCCATCGTGGGCGGCCTGGCCTACAGGCGGCACATCAACGTCGCCTACGGCACCGAGTCGATCTTCGAGATGACGCTGGTGGAGGGGACCGGATTTCCCTTCATCCTGGGCAGCGACAACCGCGAGCGCGGGGCGATCTACAGCTACACCGCCAGCCTGGGATACCAGCCGATCGCCACCTCGAACCTGGAGCTGGCGCTGGGCGCCACCGCCAACGTCCTCGACGGACGGCTGCGCTCCAATGAGGTGGACCGGGTCAACGTGCGCGGCTACCTCGAGGGCAAGATCGACTATCAGGCCAACTACTCGGGCGCCAGCTTCGAGGCCGGCGGACTGCTGCGCGTGGCCGATCTCGTGCAGCTCGGGGCCTGGATCGGCCTGCCCTACGACCTGAAGGTCGGCGACGGACGTTTCACCACCCTGTCGCTGGTGACGCCCGAGGCGACCGAAGTCCTGCGCCTGCACGGGACCCTGGCCGATTATCGTCTCGAGGTCCCGATGTTCTTCAGCGGCGGCGCCTCCGTGGGGCCGATCAAGGGCATCACCGTGTCGGCGGACGTGAACTACCGCCCCTGGTCCGAGCTGGAGATCAAGTACAACCCCGACTTCACCATCCCGATCGGCGGCGGGGTCGACCTGCCCTACAGCATCTTCGACGGGCCCTATCCCGCCGAGGACGTCACCAGCGTCCACGCCGGCGTGGAATTCGAGTTTCCCCTCCTCCGCCAGGCGCTGCGCGGTCGCGGGATGCAGCTCCTGACGCACGCCGGCTACCGGACCGTGCCCCTCTCGATGCAGGAGGTCGATCTGGTGAACGGCGAGGCCCCGTACTACCTCGGCGACCAGGTCGAGGGCAGCGCGGTGAGCCTGGGGTTCTCGCTGGACACGGGCATCGGGGTGCTGTTCCACACGGGCATGGAGTTCCAGAGCTACTCCTACCGGAAGTGGGTGCTGGACGATTCACGCGAGAACGACGTGCGTGAGCTCTCCTTCAGCGATCCCTACTCTCGCGCGGCCACGCTCGACCGCTCGGTCACGCTGTTCCGCTTCAGCACCGAGATGAAGTTGTAGGTCCGCTTCAGCAGCGAGATGAAGCTCTAGGGGGCCGCGCCCGCGCGCCTACGAGCACCCGCTCGTGCTGCCGCAGTTCTGGCAGCGGTAGCAGCTCCCGTTGCGGGTCATGAACGATCCGCATTCCGAGCAGATCGGCGCATCCACGTCGTTCACGAAGGCCAGGGGCGCGCCGCCCGCGCCGGCCTGCTGCGCGGCCACGACCGCGGCCGCGTCGCCGGCCTTCTCCCCACCGTTCTCGTCGCCGTTCTCGTCCGAGACGGCGCCGAATTTCAGATCCAGCCAGCGGAAGATGTAGTCGGCGATGCTCTTGGCGTAGTGGATCTCGGGATGGTGCGTGAACCCCGAGGGCTCGAACCGCGTGTGCACGAACTTGTTGACCAGCACCTTGAGCGGCACGCCGTACTGGAGGGACATCGAGATGGCGGTGGCGAAGCAGTCGCACAGCCCGGAGACCACCGTGCCCTCTTTGGCCATGACGATGAAGATCTCACCGGGCTTGCCGTCGGGGTAGAGACCGACGGTGACGTAGCCCTCATGGTCGCCGATCACGAACTTGTGCGTAATCGACTGCCGCTCTTCCGGGAGGCGGCGGCGCACGGGGCGGGTCTGCGCCTGCTTGGCCACCTTCTTCCCGCGACCCGAGGAGAGCGGCTGGACCTTCTTCGAGCCGTCGCGATAGATCGCGATCGATTTCAGGCCGTGGCGCCAAGCCTCCAGGTAGACCTCGCCGATCTCCTCGGGCGTCGCCTCGTGGGGCATGTTGACCGTCTTGGAGATGGCCCCGGATATGAAGGGCTGGACGGCGCCCATCATGCGCACGTGACCCATGTGGTGGATGAACCGCTTGCCGTTGACCGGGCGGAACGCGCAGTCGAAGACCGCCAGGTGCTCGTCCTTCAAGTGCGGCGCCCCTTCGATCGACTCATGCTGCGAGATGTAGTCGAGGATCTCGCCGGTCTGGTCGGCCGAGTAACCCAGGCGCTGCAGCGCCATCGGCACCGTCTGGTTGACGATCTGCAACGTGCCGCCGCCCACCAGGACCTTGTGCTTCACCAGGGCCAGGTCCGGCTCGATGCCGGTGGTGTCGCAGTCCATCATGAACGCGATCGTGCCGGTGGGTGCCAGCACCGTGGCCTGCGCGTTGCGGTAGCCCCAGCGGTCCCCGTTCTCGACCGCTTCGTCCCAGACCTTGCGGGCCACCTCGAGGAGTTGTTGCGACACCAGGTCCGGGTTGATCGTGCTGAGCGCGGCGCGATGCTTGCGCATCACCTTGCCCATCGGCTCGCGGTTCTTGGCGAAGCCCTTGAACGGGCCCAGGATGCGCGAGATCTCCGCCGAGGTGGCGTAGGCCTGACCGGTCATGATGGCCGTGATCGTCGCGGCCAGCGCGCGTCCCGAATCGGAATCGTAGGGCAGGCCGCGGCTCATCAGCAGCGACCCGAGATTGGCATAGCCGAGTCCCAGCGGGCGGTAGTCGTAGCTGTTGCGGGCGATCCTCTCGGTGGGGTAGCTGGCCTGGTCGACGATGATCTCCTGGGCCGTGATGACGACGGCGACGGCGGCGCGCAGCGCATCGAAGTCGAACTCGCCCTGCCCGTCGACGAACCGCATCAGGTTCAACGAGGCCAGATTGCAGGCGGTGTCATCCAAGAACATGAACTCGCTGCACGGATTGCTGGCCTGGATCGGCGCGGTGTTGGGGCAGGTGTGCCAGGCGTTGATGGTCGAGTGGAACTGCAATCCCGGATCGCCGCACTGCCAGGCGGCCTCGCCGATCTGCTTCATCAGGTCCCGCGCACGGTAGGTGTCGATCGGCTCACCGGAGGTCACGGCCCGGGTCTGCCAGAGGCCGTCGCTCTGTACCGCCCTCATGAACTCGTCGGGCACGCGCACGGAGTTGTTCGAGTTCTGGAAGAAGACCGACGAGTAGGCTTCGCCGTTGATCCCGCCATCGTATCCCGCCTCGATCAAGGCCCAGGCCTTCTTCTCCTCGTCCGGCTTGGCGCGGATGAACTCGACGATGTCGGGATGATCGACGTTCAGGATCACCATCTTGGCCGCCCGGCGCGTCTTGCCGCCCGACTTGATGACGCCCGCGAACGCGTCGTAGCCGCGCATGAAGGAGACCGGACCCGAGGCGGTGCCTCCGGTCGACAGCATCTCCTTCGAAGAGCGCAGCGGGGAAAAGTTGGTTCCCGTGCCCGACCCGTACTTGAAGAGCCGGCCCTCGGTCTTGGCCAGCTCCAGAATCGAGTCCATGGTGTCCTGGACGGAGTTGATGAAGCAGGCCGAGCACTGCGGCCTCTCCTCGACGCCCAGGTTGAACCAGACCGGGCTGTTGAACGAAACCTTCTGGTGGACGAGCAGGTGGAGCAACTCCATCTCGAAGCTGGTGGCGTCCTCGGCGCTGTCGAAATACCCCAGCTCCGTGCCCCAGCGCGCAATGGTGGTGGCGACGCGACCCAAGAGCTGCTTGACGGAGGTCTCGCGCTGCGGGCTGCCGGGGGGGCCGTAGAAATACTTCGACGCCACGACCTTGAGCGCCATCTGCGACCAACCCCGCGGAACCTCGATGTCGTTCTGCTCGAAGAGCACCTCGCCCTTGTCGTTCGTCAGGCTGGCGCTGCGACGCTCCCAGTCCACGGCGTCGAACGGATGGCGTCCGGGGGTGGTGAAGTAGCGGGAAACCGTCAGGCCGTGGGCGCCCTTGTCCCGCACCTTGACCTCGGGGGTGGATTCCTGCGCCTGGGTTTCCCGCTCCGTGGCTCGCTGCGTGCGTTCTTCCATGAATACCCTCCTCAGGAAACCCCATCCCTGCTCTGCAATCTGGCGAAACCTATCCCTGGGGTGCAACCAACCTGGGTACCCTCGACCGGGGATATCGTCTGACTCGTTTGGCTCGGGAAGCCACGACCCCAACATCTTGTGGCCGGACCCGGAAGCTAGTACCAGTGATTGGGATCGTCAAACCGAAATTCGTGCTCCAAACCTAACCTCTTCCAAACCAGGCCGTTGGAGTTTCGCCGCTTCCGGGGTCCGAGGGGTGGTTCGAGGAAGCGGTGGTGCACGGTGCCGTAACTGAAGCCAATGATTCAGATTGAGGTCCCGGATCGCTTCCGGCGCGCACCCCGCTACGACGCCTTTGTGAAGACGTCCAGAAGACGTTGCATGGCGGTGGGAATGTCGCGTCCCCGCTTGATCAGCAGGCCCAGCGAGCGCCGGTGCTGAACGCCGGCGAATTCCGCCACCGCCAGGGTGCCCAGGTCCGCCTCCTGCTCGACGCTCACTCGCGGCAGGATGGAGATGCCTCCACCGATCTCCACGGCCTGCTTGATGGTGTCGATGTTGTCGAATTCCATCACCATGTTCACGCGCGTGTCCGCTTCGCGCAGAATTCGGTCGATCGCCCGTCGGGTGGGGATGTCGCGCTCGAACCCCACGAAGTCCTGGCCTTCCATCTGTTTCGTCCGGACCGATTCCTGCTTCGCGAACGGATGCTTCGGGTGACACACGATCACGAGCTCATCTTCCGTGAAGGGTAGGATCTCGATGCCCGAGCGACGCGCGGGATAGGCGACGATGCCGATGTCCGCCACGTTGCCCAGCACCGCCTCGTACACGCGATTGGCCCGAGCGTATTCCATGCGCACGCGCGCGCTGGGATACTGCTTCATGAATTCGGTGACGTAGCTGTGCAGCCCGTGCATGCCCACGCTGTAGATCGTCGCCACGTGCACCTCGCCCGTGACGCTCTTCGACAGTCGCTGCAGGCGTTGCTCCATGCTGTCCAGCCGCGTGAGCACGTCCTTGGCGACCTCATAGAGCACTTGGCCGGCCAGGGTGGGGGCCAGGTTGCGCTTGCCGCGCTCGACCAGCCTGTGGTCGTACTTCTCCTCCAGGGCGCGCATCTGCTGGCTCACGGCCGATTGGGAGATGAAGTTGAGCACGGCCGCCTTCGAGAAGCTCTTGGTCTCCACGACGTCGCAGAAGACCTTGAGGGTCTCCAACTGCATGATTCCTCCCCCCGACGGTAGGGCCCCATCCCCCGGGCCCGGCGCGGACGGCCCGAGTTGCCCCCAAGCTGCGGCGAATGTCCAATCCTTTCTAATTATCAGCATTGCCCGCGCCTGTCCACGCCGAAGGTTGCGCCCTGCGTTGACAGGTCAGGTCCGTCCTCCCTAGGCTGTTTCCGCGAGGCTGTTTCCGCAACGGGGCGGGAGGCCCGCGGCGGAGACCGGGATGGGCCCGGCGGGCCGGGGTCGCCGACGCGCCGACGGACCCTGGAGCGCCGCGAGCCTCGCCGGGCGCGGGGATGGTACGCAACGATGCACGTTTTTCGCTTCGCGGTGGGCTTTCTGGGCTGCCGGGCCAACGAGGTCGAGGCCGACGCGTTGCGCTCGGCGTTGATCGAGCTGGGCGGACGGGAAGTTCCCGTCGGTCGTCCGGCGGACGTGACCGTTCTCAACACGTGCGCGGTGACCGGTGACGCCCAGGCCCAATCGCGCAAGGCCCTGCGCCGCGCCCACCGGGGGTCTCCCCGAGGCCTGCTGATCGCGACCGGGTGCGCCGCCCAGCTCGATCCGCGTTGGCTGGCCCACCTGCCGGGCGTCGACCTGGTGGTCGGCAATCGGGGCAAGGACCGCCTGGGAGCGATCCTCCAGGCCTACATGGCGGCTTCGTCCATGGGCCCCCAGAGGAGCACGGCGCGCCGCGAGAGGCTCGCCGACGCGCTGCGCGCCGCCGGCCTGGCCGCCGCCGCCGCGCCGCATCCACAGGTGCCGCCCTCGGGCGCTCCGACCGGCCGCCGTCGGCGGTCCTCCGGCGCCGAGCTCCCGTCCCGCGGCTCCGGTGCGGCGCTCATCCAGTGGGACGCCGATCCCACGCCGCATCAGGTGACCGGTCGCGCCGGCCCCATTCCCCACAGCCGCACGCGGGCGACGATCAAGATCCAGGACGGTTGCCCGTTCCGTTGCACTTTCTGTATTGTCTCCCGGCTGCGCGGCCGGCCCACGAGCCGCGACCCCGAGGATGTGCTGGCCGAGGCGCGGCGCTTGGTGGACGCCGGCTACCGCGAGCTGATCCTGACCGGCATCAACATCGGCCTCTATGGGCGCGAGCAGGCCTTCACGGCCCCGTCCGCGCCGCGATGCCGGGCGTCGGCACCGGCCGGCGGCGCGCGCGATCTGGGGACGCTGCTGGCATCCCTGGCGGCGATCGACGGGCTGCAGCGCATTCGCCTCAGCTCGCTCGAGCCGATGACCATCACCACGTCTCTGCTCGAATCGATAGCCGCGCAGCCGAAGGTGGCCCGCAGCTTCCACCTGGCCGTCCAGAGCGGGGACGACGGCGTGCTGCGGCGGATGAGCCGACCCTATGACGTCGCCGCACTCGTGGAGACCATCGGGCGCATGGAGGCGCGTCTGCCGTTCTTCGGCCTGGGGGCCGATGTGATCGCCGGCTTTCCGGGGGAGGACGAGGCGGCCTTCGAGCGCACGCTTGCCCTTTTGGAGCGGTTGCCGATCGCGTATCTTCACGCCTTTGCCTACTCGGAGAGGCCCGGGACACCGGCCGCCGCGTTCGCGCCGGTGGTGCCGGTGCCTGTTCGCAAGGCGCGCGTGCGCCGCCTGCGGGAGCTGGACCAGCGATTGAGGGTCCGATTTCAGCGCCGGCTCGAAGGGCGCCGCACGGGGGTCATCGTCGAGCGCGTGGACGACGCCACCTTCACGGGGTTGGGGGAAGCCTACGTGCGCCTGACCGGAGAGGCGCCCGGTCTGCGGGTCGGCGACTGGGTGCCGGTCGAGATCGGCGCCACCGTAGGGCCCGGCCTCATGTCGTGTCGCCGACTCGACGGGCGGGTGTTCCCGGCGGGCGATGCGCTGAAGGATCAGCCATGAAGCGCTACTGCATCGAAACCTACGGCTGCCAGATGAACGTGGCCGATTCGGAGCTGATCGCGGGGCTGCTCGAAGCGGCGGGTTGGCGGCCGGCGTCGGGACCGACCGACGCGGACCTGATCGTCGTCAACACCTGCTCGGTGCGCGAGCGCGCCGTGGAGCGGATCACCGGCCGGGTGAACAGCCTGGCCTCGCTGAAGGCGCACAACCCGCGGCTGCGGATCGTGCTGGCCGGATGCGTGCCCCAGCACCTGGGCGCCGAGCTGGCCGACGCACTGCCCGACGTGGACCTCTTCATCGGGCCCGACGCCTACCGGCGGCTGCCCGGCCTCGTGGACGACGCGCGCGCGGTCGGGGGCGAGGGACCGGCGCCGGCCGGCGGACGGCGCATGGAACTGCGCCGAGACCGCGACGAGACCTACGCCGATCTCGCGCCGGTGCGGCGCAAGGGGGTCCATGCCTGGGTCAGCATCATGCGGGGCTGCGATCGGTTCTGCACCTACTGCGCGGTGCCCTTCGGCCGGGGACGCGAGCGCAGCCTGCCCGCCGGCGTTGTCGAGGAGACCGTGGGCCGGGTCCTGGCCGAGGGGTACCGGGCGGTCACCCTGCTCGGTCAGGCGGTGACCTCCTACCGCGACCACGATCACGACTTCGCCTGGCTCCTCGGACGGCTCTGTGGTCTGGCCGGCCTGCGGCACCTGCGCTTCCTGGCCCCCCATCCGACCGACGTGGGCCCCCCGCTGCTGGAGCGGATGGCCTCGTCGCCGGTGATCGCCCGCCACCTGCACCTGCCGCTGCAGTCGGGCTCGAACCGCGTGCTCGCGGCGATGCGGCGCGGATACACCCGCGAGCGCTACCTCGAGATCGTGCGTCTGGCCCGGCGCCTGGTGCCCGAGGTGGGGATCACCACCGATTTGCTGGTCGGCTTTCCGGGCGAGAGCGAGGCGGACTTCCGCGAGACCCTCGCGTTGATGGACGAGGTCCGTTTCGACGGAGCCTTCATGTTCGCCTATTCGCCGCGCAAGCACACCTACGCCGCGCGGTTCCTGGAGGACGACGTGGCCCCGGCCGAAAAGCAGCGCCGCCTGTCGGAGGTGATCGAGGTGCAGGAACGCCACGCGCTGGAGCGCTTCTCGGCCCACGTGGGGCAACGGCGCAGCGTGCTGGTGGAAGGCCGGGCGCGGGCCTCGGACGGATGCAGCTTCGGGCGCTGCGACGACTTCAAGCCGGTCATCATCGAGCTCAACGCTCACCCCGCGCCGGCGCCGGGTGAGCGCGTCGACGTCGAGGTCACCGCGGCCACGTCCCACACGCTCAGGGGTCGCATTCGGACTGGATGACCGGGAGCTCCTCGAGCGGGTAGCGGTAGCAGCGCCGGGCGCCCAGCCCCACCAGAATGGCGCCGAAAAACAGGTGCAGCATCCCCATCAGACCCATGCCCTGCGTCGCGAGCAGCATGGCCTCACGGATCTGCCGCCCCGCGGCGTCGGCCTCCAGGCCGGCCATGCGCAGTTGCGAGGCGATCTTGGGGATGAACCAGAGTTGCGGCCCCACGGCCAGTACCGTCATCAGCAGCACCAGCACCAGCATCACCAACACCGTGACGGGTCGGCGCAGGCGCAGGAGGTGGATCCCCAGGATCGTGAGCAGCAAGAGCCCGGCGGCGATCGCCGCCACGAACCCCAGGGACTCGAGCAACCAGACCATGAGGCGCCCGGTCTCGAGGCTGACGCTTCCGGAGCGTGAGATCAGGGGGATGGTCAGAAGGGTGGCCGAGGCATGCACACCCATCCAGAGCGTGCTGCCCAGGAGGTAGACGAACTCCACCGTCTGCCCGGCCCAGTCGGGCACGGGACGGGGAAGCGAGTAGAGCATCGCCTGTTGAGGAAACTGGTTGCTGTGTTGCGTCATCCTGCCCCCCTCGGGGTTTCCGTCTCGCCGAGCGGCCCGCAGCGCACGCGCGGCGGCCCGGCCCCCAGAGGGGGCGGCGGTTGACAGGCCGCCCCTCTCACCTATCGACGCCGCCGGTGGGCATCCTCGGCCCCGAGTGACCCGGCATTGACAGCATCCTCTCTCGGCCCATAGCATGTCAGATTCCGATCTGGGGCCATCGTCCAGGTGGCGCGCCCGTGAGGGGATCGGCGTCCCCGGTTCGAGGTCCGCGGCCGGTTCAGGAGGGAATGCGCGCGCGATGAAGTGCTGGAATTGCGAGAACAGTCTGGAAAACGTGCTGTTGTGCGGACGGTGCGGCATGCCGCAGCCGGTGGATGTGCTGGCGCCCTTCGAGGCTCTCGGGCTGCCGCCTCGGCTGCACTTGTCCGGAGACGAACTGGAAAGCAGCTACACCCGACTGGCCCTGCAATGTCACCCCGACCTGTTTCGGGCCCACGGCGACGAGCGCGTCCTGAACGCCTCCCGCGTGGCCATGCGCACGCTCAACGACGCCTACCGGACGTTGCGCGATCGCACCGCCCGGCTGCGCTATCTGCTCGCCGCCAGTGGACACCTCGCCGAGACGACGCGCACCGTGCCCGAAGGGCTCCAGCAGTCGGCCCAGATCATCAGCCGTGTGCTGGCCGAGGTGGAGGAGGCGCAGCAGGCAGGCGACCGCGAGGCCTGGGAGGCCAAACAGGACCACCTGGCCTCCCTGCAGGTCCAGGTCCAGTCGGCGGTCGAGAAGTCGGCCGAGAGCTTACAGATCCTGCAGCGCGAATGGGACGATGCCGTCTCGGTGGCCGGCAACGAGTGGCCGGAGGTGTCGCCCGGCTGGTTCGAGCAGGCGCAGGCCTGGTTGGGTGAACAGGAATACCTCGACTCTCTGACCGAGAGGATCGACGCGGGGCGCACCTGGGTGCAGCAGTCGGGGGAGGATGGCGGCGCGTAGGCGGGCCACCGGCACGCCCCGGAAGAGCGGGGAAGCGAGGAGGTACAGGGCTTGGTGACGCAGAAGACCGCACAGCCCGCAGAGCAGGGGTTCCTGGCGTTCGACTACGGGACCAGCGGCAGCCGCATCGCCTTCATGCGCGGCGACAGCGTGGCGCTGGTGACCGATCTGGCGGGCGATGAGCACATCCCTTCGGTGCTGGCCATCTCGCCCCAGGGCGGGATCCTGGCCGGGCTGCCGGCGCGCGATCGCCAGACGCTCTTCCCCCAGCACACCCTGATCTCGCCCAAGGCCCTGCTGACCGCCGACCGCAAGGGTCTGGCCGCGCGCGGACCCCTCTTTCCGCACAAGCTCGCGAAGAAGGAGACGTCGATGGCGGAGATCGAGATCGGCGGGCGCATGCGCTCGGCGGTCGAGATCAACGCCCACTTCATGGCGTTTCTGCGCCGCAACGCCGAGGTGCACCTGGAGCGGGCCGTCGACAGCGGCGTTTTCCCGGTGCCGAGCTGCTTCACCCCGTTTGATCGGCAGGCCTTCCTCCTCGCCGGCCGACTGGCCGGCTTCCGGCAGGTGCGGTTGATCGACGAGCCGACCGCCGTGGCGCTGGCTTGGATTGCCCGCGGCGGCCGCGGACGCATCGGCGTATGCACGTGGGGGGCGGGCTACCTGAGCATGGGCATCGTGGACGCCCGGGACCGCCTGGTGCGCACGCTGGCCACGGGCGGGGCGCCCGTGGGGGGTGACCGGATCGACCTGGCGCTGGCGCGGGACCTCATGCAACGCGCCGCGGCCGAGGGGGAGATCAAGAACCCGGAGCACGTCGCCCGGCACCTGCTGGTCTGTGCCGAGACGGCGAAACGCGACCTGGCCGGGCGCGGCAAGGCGGAGGTGAGCCTCTCGCTGGGCCCCGAGCGGGAGTCGCTGCGTCGCAGTCTGACCCCGAAGGACCTGGACGAGCTGATCGAGCCGTTGAAAGAGGAGGCCTCGCGCGTCTGCCGGCGGGTGCTGACCGACGCCGGCCTGCAGCGCAGCGAGATCGATACCCTCATTCTGGCGGGCGGGATGATGAACGTCCAGCCCCTGGCCGACCACCTGTGCGAGCTCTTCGGCCGGGACGCGATGACGGAGATGGATCGGGAGGCGTCCGTCGTGATGGGCGCCCACGAGCGCGCCCGGATGCTCGATCACGAGAAGAGCGACCTGGTCGTCCTCGATGCCAATCCGCTCGCGCTGGGCCTCGAAGGGCAGGCCGAAGCCAAGAGCGCGATCCTGGAGCGCGGGGTCCAGCTCCCCGCCAGCAATCGGGAGCTGTTCACGACGTACCTGGAGCGGCAGACCGAGGTGGCGATCCAGCTCTACGCGCAAGGAGTCGGGGATTGGGCGCCGCTGGCGCGCCTGGAGATCTCCGGTATCCCGCCCATGAACGCCGGGGAGCCGTCGCTCGAGGTCCACTTCGTGGTCGACGAGGACGGTCAGCTCAGCGTTGAGGCCCGGGAGACCAAGCGCTCCAAGCCGTTGAACCTGGAAGTGCGGCCGTTGCGAGGCATCCCATCATCCGTTCACAAGGCGGCCCTGGAGGCCATTCCCGAGCCGCCGGCGCCGGAGGATTTCGAAGCCGGCCTCCGGGATGAGCTTCGCCAGCGGGGCCGCTTTCTGCTCGACAGTCTGCGCGACTTGACGAAGAAGCAGGCCGGCAGCATGACGCGCGACGAGAAGCAGCTCATCGCCAAGAAGTCGCGCGAGCTGGAGGAAGTGCTCGAGGGGGCCGACTTGCTGGAGATGCGATCCTGCACGCAGGAGCTCGAAGAGGTCGGTCGCGCCCTCATCCAACGCGATATCGATGCGGGCATGCAGGCGGTCTTGAGATAGACGGCCCGCGATCCTTCCGGGCGCCCATCGATGCATGGTCCTTCACCGGTGCAGGGTCCGTCATGTCCAGAGGCCTGGTCGATTTCTGCGAAACGGCGCGGGCGCACATCGCGTCGGCCCAGAAGGTGTTGCTGGCCTCCCACGTGCTGCCCGACGCCGACTCGATCGGGTCCCAGGCCGCGCTCGCCCGCCATCTCGATCGGCTGGGCAAGAGCGTCTGCGTCTGCAATCCCACCCCGGTGCAGGAGTACTACGGATTTCTGAAGGACCTCTCGGGCCTTCCGCGGGAAGCCTGGTTCGAGGGTCCCTGCGACGTGCCCCCACACGACCTGATCATCGTGCTCGACGTCAACGACTGGGACTACATGGGGCCGCTCGGCGAGATCCTGAGGGACTCGCCGGTCCCCAAGCTCCTGTTCGACCACCATCACGGCGTCACGCGCACGACCGATGTGGCCCTGGTCGATCCCTTGGCCAGCGCGACCGGTGAGGTCTTGTACCGGTACTTCCTCGCCACCGGCGCCGAGATCGACACACAGATGGCGGCGGCGCTCTACGCCTCGATCCTCTTCGATACCGGCGGCTTCCGCTTCCGCAACACGCGCGATGAAACGGTGCTGATCGCGGCCGAGCTGATCCGACGCGGGGCGAGCCACACGCGCACCGCGGCGCGCCTTTTCGAGAACGAGTCGTTCTCCCGCGTCGAGCTGCTGACCGCGGCGCTCAGCCGCGTGGTGAGCGATGCGACCGGGCGCCTGGTCTGGACCTATGTCACCCAGGACATGTTCACCCAGACCGGCACGAGCGCCGCCGACGCCGACGGCGTGATCGACCAGCTCATGACCATCCGCGGCGTCGAGCTGGGCGTGCTCTTTCGCGAGTTGAGCGCCGGAGGGGTCAAGGTCACCTTTCGATCGAAGGGCAGGCACGACGTGGGGGCGCTGGCCGAGCGTCTCGGCGGCGGAGGGCGTCCGACCGCGTCGGGGGTCGGGCTCGACGTGGAGATGGAAGAGGCGATCACCACCGTCCTCGAACAAGTGCAAGCCGTCTTCGGGTGGGATGGGGAGCGGCGCAGCCGGGAGCGCAACGGCGACCTCCGCACCCGAGCCGATGAGTGCGCGGACGACCCTGACGCAGACTAGGGTTCGGCGGCGAATCGATCGGCCGAACGCCGGCCGACGCGGGCGCGCAAGCGCAGATGGAGAAGACGACCATGGATCGGGCGAGAGATCGGATCGGCGAGCATGTGGAGGCGATTCTGCGAGAACTGGGGGAGGATCCGGGGCGGCCCGGCCTGCGGCGCACGCCGGCGAGGGTGGCCCAGACCCTGCGGTTCCTGACGCGCGGCTATCAGCAGGACATCCAGGCGTTGCTTGGCTCGGCGGTGTTCGAAGAGGACTACGACCAGATGGTCATCGTCAAGGACATCGACATGTACAGCCTGTGCGAGCATCACATGCTGCCCTTCGTGGGCAAGGCGCACGTGGCCTACATTCCGGATGGAAAGCTGCTGGGTTTGAGCAAGATCCCGCGCATCGTCGACATCTTCGCCCGCCGACTCCAGCTCCAGGAGCGCCTCACCAACGAGATCGCCGACTGCATTCAAGCGGCCATTGCGCCCCGGGGGGTAGGGGTCGTGATCGAAGCGTTCCACCTGTGCATGGCGATGCGGGGCGTGGAGAAGCAGAACGCCTACATGACCACCAGCGCCGTTCTGGGCGACTTCCGCCACGATCGGGCGACCCGCAGCGAGTTCCTGGACCTGCTGCGCAAGCGCGGCCGGTCGCCGAGCCTTCTCTAGACCGCGCCCGGGCGCGGGCGGTCACGCCGCGCCGGCGGGGCGGACCGCGTGTCGGTCGGTGCGCTAAATCTCCTCGAAGAAGTACTCGCGCAGCGGCTGCAGCCGCTCGACGTAGTCGTCCGGATAGAGGAACCAGCAGGCGATCGCCACCGAGGAGAGCAACGAGTTGCCGTCCTGGGGCGTGAACGTGAAGCCCGTGATCTCGTGCTCGCCGCGCACGTGGAGGGTGGGCACCGAGACCACCGTCTGGCTCAACAGCCGTCCGAAGTGGCCCTGATCGCGGCCGAAGGAGAAGACCGTGTTGGCCGAGCGCTTCTCGGTGAGCGCCACGCGCTGATTCTCCCGCAGCCGGGCGACGACCGACGGCAGGGTGACCTTCTCCCTGAGCCGGATGTTGAACCACATCGCGTGCATGTACTGCGTGTTGACCTTCATGGCCGAGCTGAACAGCGGCAGCTCGTATCCCAGGGTCTTGAACAGGTGGTAGGCGTCGCGCGCGTGGTGCGTGCCGAACTCGGTGTCGTCGTGCTTGCCGGCCTGGGGAGCGGGAATGAACTTGCTGTCCTGGCTGATGTCGTTGGCCCGGCGAATCAGCACGAAGCGACCTTCGACGAGGTTTTCGGGGTCCTTCTCCTGGAGCGCGAGCGTGTCGATCACGACCGCCAGGTTGTGCGTATTGCACGAGACGACCTGGATGTACTTGTCCTTGCCCGGCTCGAGGGCCTCATCGTTGATGCCGCGGGCATACATCTTCCCGAAGCCGAACTCGCTGCCCTGGGCGACGAACCCCGCTGTGGCGTCTTCGTGCCTCACATAGGAGTTCTCTTTGTTGGTGTTGCCGGCCGGGGTGCAGTCGATGATCACGTCGGCCAGCCCGCAGGCCTCCTCGTACTCGTAGGTGATCTTCATTCCCAGATCTTCGAACTTGGGGATCATTTCCTCGTCGGCCACCAGACGGGCGCCGCGCTTCAGCAGGTTGCGCACTTTGGGTCGGTCGTAGGTCAGCGCCTGCTTCTTGTTGAAGCTCACGGTGGTGATTCCGAAGCTCTCGCGAAAATCACACAGCAGCCCGATCAGCGGCTCGCCGATCGTGCCCGTGCCAACCACATGCACATGCTTGCCGTTCTTTCCCATCGTGGCCCCCCCTTCCCTTCTCCTCGGTCGGCACGTGGTTTTGCCAGGACGTTGCCGCCGCATGGTGGGATCGATCCTGTTTCTGCGCAGGCGACTCGGCCCGGCTCCCGTGAGGGGAGACGGGATGCCCGGATGCGCACGCCGCTGAGACTAAATCCTGGGCAGAGGCAAGTCAACCGGGCCCGCGCCGTCCCCATGGCCTTGCCAGGACCCTGCGGAGGAGGGCACAATGGGAAGCGGGGTCGCCATCGGCTGCGGCCCCGCGGTATTCGGGCCCGTCCCCGTGAGCGGCCCCCGCGGCGCCGCCGGGCGGAGCGCGGTGTCGCGTGGCGGGCGCGGAGGACCAACCGGAGGGAATCATGAGCGAGAGACCGACCCATCCCGGCGCGGGCGCCAGCGGGCGGGAGCCGGGGGTGGAGTTTTTCGTGCCCGAGGTGCTGGGCGCGGATCACCGCGTGCCGCTGCTGTCGGGCGAGTGGGTGCGACAGGTCTTCATGGACAACGCGGCCAGCACCAAGCCCTTTCGCGCGGTCAGCACGTTTCTGCGCGACATGGAGGGCTACTACTCGAATATCCACCGCGGCACGGGCTTCGACGCGGTGTTCTGCACCGAGCGGTACGAGGAGGCCCGGGCCATCGTGCGCCGGTTCGTCGGCGGGGACGAGCGGCGCGACATCGTCATCCCGGTGCGCAACACCACCGAAGGCTTGAACCTGCTGGCGGCCACCTTCACCTGGCGGCCCGACGACATCGTGCTGACCACGATCCTGGAGCATCACTCCAACGATTTGCCCTGGCGCGGCAAGGCCAAGGTCGAGTACGTGGGACGTCGGCCGAACGGAACCCTCGATCTGGAGGACTTCAGCCGCAAGCTGGCCGCCCACGCGGGCCGCGTGCGGATCGTGGCCGTCACCGGCGCCTCGAACGTGACCGGCGAGGTGCTGCCGATCCACGATATCGCCGCGCGCGCCCACGAGCACGGCGCCTGGACCGTGGTCGACGCCGCCCAGTTGGCGCCGCATCGGGCCATCCGGATGCGGCCGCACGAGGATCCGGGCCATCTCGACTTCGTGGTCTTCAGCGCCCACAAGATGAACTCCCCCTACGGCGAGGGGGCCATCGTGGGGCGGCAGGATCACTTCGCCGATGCCTCGCCCTACCTGCAGGGCGGCGGCACGGTCTACTCGGTGGGGCTCGACCACGTGATCTGGGCCGATCCGCCCGAGCGGCAGGAGGCGGGGACCCCGAACATCCTGGGCCTCTACGCGCTGGCGGCCGCCATTCGGCTCTACGAGCGGATCGGCATGGACCGCGTGGCCGAGCACGAGCGGCGGCTGACGCGGCGGTTGCTCGAGGGGATGCGGAACCTCGAGGGGGTGACCCTGTGGGGGCCGACCGACCCACAGGACCTGGAGCACCGGCTCGGGGTGGTGACCTTCTCGGTCGACGGGCTGCACTACAACCAGGTGGCGGCGATCCTGGCCTATGAGCACGGCATCTCGGTGCGGGCCGGCTGCTTCTGCGCCCACCCGCTCATCAAGAGCTTCCTGGGGGTGACGCCCGAACAGGAGCGCACGTTCGAGGAGCAAGCGCGCCAGGGCGATCGCAGCCTCGTCCCGGGCGGTGTGCGCGTCAGCATCGGCCTGCACAACACCGCCGAGGACGTGAGCCGCTTCCTGCACGCCCTGGGCGCGATCGTGGCCCGGCGTTGGCGGGGCGACTACGAGATGAACATCATGACGGGGGAGTTCCTTCCGCGCGGCTACCGATACGATTTCGGCAACTGCCCGGACTTTCCGATCTAGACGTGGGTGCGCGGACCGCCTCATGCGCGACCGGTCCGCGCCCGGGGAGATCTTGACCGTGCCCTTTGCGCACAGAACGTGATCGCAACCGTACTCCAGGAGGCGCATGATGGAGGTTCTGGCGGTCTACCCGCAGGAGCCCGAGCTGGCGGTCTTCGAGAAGATGCCGCCGCTGGGCATGCTCTGGATCGCAGGCGAGCTTCGCAAGGAAGGCTACCAGGTCGCGTTCTACGATCAGCAGATCGAGCCGGCGCCGGCCGACGAGGTCATCCGCGCGGCCGCGCCCGACATGGTGCTGATCGGCGGCACGACGCACAGCCGCTTCGCCTCCTTCGAAGCCGCGCGCCGGGCGAGAGCGGTCCGGCCCGAGGCGCTCGTCGTCTACGGCGGTCCCCACGCCAGCTTCACCGCCCAGGACACCTTGTCGCACGTGCCCGAGATCGACATCATCGTCCACGGGGAAGGGGAGGAGACCACCCTGGAGCTGGCCGGGTGGTGGCTCCGCGGTCAGAAGCGCTCGGCGGACCTCAGGCGCGTCCGCGGCATCTCCTACCGGGAGGAGGACCGCGTCGTGCGCACGCCGGCGCGACCGCCGATCGAAGACCTGGACGCGTTGGGTCCGCCCGCGCGCGACCTGGTTCCGATGGACCGGTACCGGATGCAGATGGACTACCTGAACCGGCGCGGAACCTCGATCATGACCGCCCGGGGCTGTCCGATCATGTGCTCCTTCTGCTCGGCCTCGGCGATGTTCGGCCGCACCTATCGCGCCCGCCGCCCCGCGCTGGTGTTGGATGAGATCGAGCAGCTCCTCGCGACCACCGACGCCGAGGGCATCAAGATCTTCGACAGCACGTTCACCTTGAGCCGGCCCCACGTCGAGGCGTTCTGCAGCGAGATCCATCGGCGCGAACTCTCCTTCCCTTGGGAGTGCGAGATCCGGGTGGGCTCGGTCGACAAGGCCTTGCTGGCGACCATGCAAGCGGCCGGATGCTACTACGTCGACATCGGCGTGGAATCGGGCTCGCAGCGGGTGCTCGACGAGTGCGTGCGCAAGGGCATCCGCCTGGAGCAGGCGCGGGACACGCTGCGCTGGACGCGGGAGCTGGGGCTGTTGACCAAGGTCTTCTTCACCAGCGGCCATCCGGGCGAAACCTACGCCGAAGGCCTGGCGACGCGCAACTTCATCTGGCGCAATCGGAGCTCGATCCGGCTGCAGGCCTATCAGGCCGGCATCAAGATCTACCCGGGCACCTACGTGGCCGACTACGCGGAGCAACACGGGCTGATGCCGCCCGGCTTCCGCTGGTCGCGCCCCTACATCAACGAGGACAATCGCGCCCTCTTCCGGCAGCCCGACAACGTGCCGCTCCTGCTGCAGCCGCAGCTCACGCTGCGGGAGCTGCGCCGCCTGCGACTCTGGTTCATCGCCATGCGATGTTCCTCGGCGCGCTTTCTCTGGGAGAAGGCGAGCGCCATCCTGCGCGGTCGGGCCCTGGCGGAGTACGCGGGCATCATCGCCCGCGGCGCGGGGCAGGCGCTGCGCCGTGGCGGCCGGGCGAAGCCGCGGGGCTGACCGGCGCGGAGTGGGCGCCTGGGCACCTGGGTGCCTGGGCACCTGGGCGCCTGGGCGCAGACGAAACGGGGGACGTCCTTGGGAACGTCCCCCGCCGATCGGTCGTGTGGGTCGGTGCGCTGCGCTAGTCCTCCGGCATCCGGATCGCCACGAAGCGGCGCGTCGATTCGGTCAGCACGCGCAGGAGCAGAACATCGTCGGGCACGAGCTCGGCCACGATGCTCCGCAGGTCGCTGGGGCTGTCGACGTCGCGGCGCGAGGCCTGGAAGATGATGTCGCCCACGCGCAGGCCCGCCTCCTCGGCCGGCGAGAAGCGCTCCACCTCGGTGACGACCACGCCGCTGATGTCCCGGTCGAGTCCCAGCTCCCGCCGCAGCTCCGCGTCGAGGCCGGTGATGTCGAAGCCGAGCGCCGCCAGGGCGTCGTCGCTCTCCTGGCGCGTGATGCCGGCGATGCCCGCGTCGCTCTCGAGCGTGCCCAGCTCCACTTCGATTCGCTTCTCGTCGCCGTCGCGCAGCACGCGGAAGTCGACCTCCGTGCCTGGAGTGATCGAGGCGACCTTGAAGCGCAGATCCTGGACGTCCTCCACCTCCCGGTCGTTCATGGTGAGGATGACGTCGCCGTCCTCCATGCCGGCCTCGTCGGCCGGGCTGTCGTCCTCGACCTCCTGCACCAGCACGCCGCCGCGGCCTTCAGGATCCATGCCGAACGCCTCGCGCAGCGACTGGTCCAGGTCGCGGATGCGCACGCCGAGCCATCCGCGCTCCACCCGGCCGTGCTCGAGCAGGCTCTCCATGATCGGCTTGACCAGATCCATCGGAATCGCGAAGCCGACGCCCTGGTAGCCGCCGGTCCGGCTGGCGATGGCGGTGTTGATGCCCACCACCTCACCCTTGAGGTTGACCAGCGGGCCGCCGCTGTTGCCGGGGTTGATGGCCGCATCGGTCTGGATGAAGTCCTCGTAGCTGGTCAGGCCGATGTTGGAGCGGCCCAGCGCGCTGACGATGCCGGCGGTCACGGTGCCGCGCAGGCCCCGTCCGAACGGGTTGCCCAGGGCGACCACCCACTCGCCCACGCGGGGCAGGGGCTCATCCGACAGGGGGGCGGTCGGCAGGTTGCCGTCGGACGTCACCCGCAGCACGGCCAGGTCGGTGGCCGCGTCGGTGCCGACGATCTCGGCTTCGAACTCGCGATCGTCGGCGAGGAGGATCGTGACGTTCTCCGCGCCGTCGACCACGTGGTTGGCGGTCAAGATGATCCCATCGCCGCGCACGATCACGCCCGAGCCCAGGCCTTGCTGGCGGAACTCCTGCGGCTCGCCGCCGCGGGGGTTCATGAAGCGCTCGAAGAAATCGGGCAGTCCCGTGGGGCCGCGGAAGCCCCGCGTGCGGATGATCCTTTCGCTCGTAATGCTGACGACGGCCGGCAGCACCTGGTCGGCCACCTGGCCGAAGGCGTCGCTCAGCGCGGTGGCCACCTCGATCGGGTCGCTGGGCGGCTGGGCCTGGGCCGTGGATCCGAGGGACCAGCGGCCCACGCCCCGGATCTCGCCGCCATCCCATGAGGCCATCCACCCCAGGGTGAGGACGACCGCCAAGGCGGCGGCCCCCGGCAGGAGCCAGCCCCGACCCCTGCGATCAACGTTCTCTATCCTACGCATCTTCAGGTTCCTCCTTCTCGATCGTGCGAGCCATGTCGCCGCGCCCTCGGCGCTCCAATCGTCCATCCCGCCTTCCAGATGCAAAACACCCGCAGTCGAGCTCCTGTTCCCGGGCGCCCAGACTACTCCGGACGCCGCGCGACGACCAGGGGCGGGTCGCCCATCCTCGGACCAGGAGGATCCCCTGGGTGATTTCGGACCGCCTGCGGGCTCGGCGATCAGAATTGGATCGGACCAGCCTGGGGGCGCGCGGGGCGGAGACCGTAACTTCCTCCATGCAAGAGAACAAGCGCGCCGAGCCGATGCCATCGCTGGCACGGCTTCTGCATCACGGCACCGCGATGGAGCCCTTCGCTGAGCAGGTGCCGGCCCGCGGCGCCGCGGGCCTGGTCGCGATGCTGATCGCGGGCCTGGCCCTGGCCGCCGGGGCCGGGCCGTCGGCTGCGCCGGCCGCCGCGCCGGCCGAGAGCTACCCGCGCCTGATGGTCTACGCCAACCTGATCGGCCGCTACAGCGAGGCCGAGCGGGAGACCCTGGCCCTGTTCGACATGGTGAGCTGCAACGAGTCGCCGGCGGTGATCGCGGCGATGCGCGCGCGCAACCCCCACCAGCGGATCTTCTATCGGATGATGCCGCAGAACATCGTCTCCTGGCAGGAGGAGGAGAGCTGGTGGGTGGCCGACACGCTGTTCTCGCTCATCCGGCTCTGCCAGTTCTACGCGCAGCAGAACGACTGGTACCTCTACGACATCCACGGCGAGCGCATCCCCGAATGGAGCGGCTGGGCGGCCAACTGGACCCGCTACTGCCCGCCCGGCGTCTACGGCACCTCCAGGGGAATGACCTACGCCGAGTGGTACGCGCGCGTGGCCGTTCCCCAGATCGCCTACCACAGTCCCGCGTGGGAGCGGTGGGGATGGGGATCCTCGGCCTACGACGGGCTCGACTGGGAGATCTTCAACGACTGCCCGGCCTGCTGCATCGCCGACCAGTACCTGCTGGCCGACCCGGACCGCGACGGCCAGGCCGAGGGCATCGCCTCCTTCTGCTGGGAGGACGGCTGGATGGATTCGCTGAGCGTCCTGCGCCGCGAGGTCAACGAGGCGTTCTTTCCGCTGCTGCGCGAGCATCTGGAGCCGGACCTGGTGCTGCGCATCAACACGCCGACCGTGCGCAGCGGACCCTCGTGGGCCTGGGACATGCACGGGCTGAAGCTCGAGAACTGGCGGCCCGACCTGGGGCAGGCGCACGCCGACTGGTGGGACTGGTTCTACGGGCGGCGCGACCCGCAGGGCGTCTTGGTCGGATCCGGGTATCTGTTCGCCGAGGAGCGCATGGAGCCCTTCGGGGTCGACGAGCGCGAGGGATGGGACGCGACCTACATCGAGGTCCGCGACCTCGGGCGGCAGCTCGATCCGTCCCATCGCCGGCGCCTGCTGCGCTGGGGTCTGGGCACCAGCATGCTGGGCGACGGCTGCTTCGCGATGACCCACGACCAGCGCAGCGTCTGGTGGTTCCCCGAGTACGCCTGGGAGTTCGGCGCGGCCCTGGAGCCCTTCGGCCGCGAGCTGCACGAGCGCCCGGCGGGGGGGGACTCGCCGGCGGTCGACACGCTCTACGTGCGCCGTTTCGAGCAGGGCTTCGTGGAGGTCAATCCGGGCAGCGTGGCGGTCGCGGGCGTACCCGCCCAGGACGCACGCTTCGGCTTCTGGCAGCCGATCGACCTCCTGGAGCTGCTCGAGGTCGGCCCCGGACGCGTGACCGTGCGCTGGACGGCGCCCGCGTCGCCGACCGGCGGCCTCGATTCCACCGCGCTGCGGTTCTCCCCGGCTCCGATCTCCGTGGCCGGGTGGGAGACGGCCCAGCCGGTCACAACTCCGCCCGCGCCCGACGGGCAGGGAGGGTGGTCGGTGACGATCGAAGACCTGGCCCCGGGGACGCTCTACCACGTGGCGGCGCGCAACCGGGTCTTCGGCCGCTGGGCGCCGGTGCTCGCCGCCGCCGCCCAGATCCAGACGGCGGCGGCACCGCCCGATACGATGCCTCCGGCCGCGGTGGCGGACCTCCTGGCGGTCGCCGACCACGCCGACGGCTTCGACCTGGAGTGGACCGCGCCGGGCGACGACGGCCATGCCGGCACGGCCGCCGTCTACACCCTGGGTTGCCTGCCCGGCCGCGAGATCGTCACCGAGGGCGACTGGCAGGAGGCCCCGAAGATCACCGTCGACCTGCCGCCCCCTGAGCCGGCCGGCACCGTCCAGAGCTGGACGGTGGGCGGCCTCGAGGCCGAGACGCTCTACGGACTCTGCCTGCGCGCGGCCGACGAGGCGGGCAACCTCGGTGCTATCGGCCCCGCTCTGCTGGCGCGCACGCTGCCGCCCGGGGGGCCGGGTCCGGGCCAGGACCCGGACGGCTCATCGCTCTTCGAGTGGCGCGGTCCCTTTCCCCACCCGCTGATCGATGCTGGCGAGTTCGAGCTCGTCCTGTCGCCCGATCCGCCCGGTCCCGTCGAGGTACGCGCGCAGGTCCACGCCGTCACCGGAGAGCGCGTGCGCCTGCTGCTGCACGAGAGCCTCGCCGGTGGGACGCGCCGACGCGTCCCGTGGGACGGCCGCAACGAGCGGGGCCGCCCGGTCGCGCCCGGTCTCTACTTCGTGAAGGTGGAGGTCGGGGGCCGCAGCCAGATCCACAAGCTGTTCGTCGGCGCGCGCTGATCGGCGCTCGCGGCATCCCTTCGCCGCCCACCGGCCGCCAGCACGGGCCCGGCCCGCATCCCGTCGCCGCCCACCGGCCGCCGGCACGGGCCCGGCCACCTCTCGGCGCTCATCCGTCGTTCCCCATGTCTGATCCCTGATCCCCCGCGCGTCGGTCCCCGATTGGCTAGGACCGGAGTGGTAGGTGAATCGACCCGGGCGCCGCCCGCTCCGGGTGAGCTGCTGCCAGGAGGGTCGCATGCGCGCTTGGGCAATCGTGCTGTTGGGCTGGGTCGGCCTGGGGATCGTGTCGGCGGCGATGGCGGATCCGGCGGATGGGGCCGGTCCGGCTGGAGATACGCTGCGGCCGCCGGAGGCCGCGACCGCGCCGCGGTGGGACACGCGAGCCCTCGTGCCTCCGCACGCCGAGCCGCCGCGGATCGACGGGCGCCTCGACGAGCCCGCCTGGGGATGGGCCGCACCGCTGATCCTGACGTGCACGGCGTTGCCGGTGCCGGGGCATCGGGCCGGAGAGCGGACCGAGCTGCGCCTGGTGCGCGACGAGAGCCACCTCTACGCCGCGTTCCGCTGCTTCGACCGCCGCGCGGATCGCATCCGCAGCCGGGCGGCCAGACGCGACGAGGCGTTCGACGACGACTGGGTCGCGCTCTGGATCGACGCCGACGCAGGTCTCTGGGGGGCCGCCGAGCTCTACGTCAACCCGCACGGATCCCAGATGGACGCGCTCCTGACCGCCCAGGGCGACGAGGTCAGCGTGGACTACCGCTTCGACGCCGCGGCCACGATCGACAGCGCCGGCTGGTCGGCCGAGCTGGCGATCCCCTTCGCCAGCATCGCGCCCGCCCGCGGCCGTCGCCTCACCCTGCGCGTCATCGCGATTCGCAATCTGGCCCGTACCGGAGAGCAGATCATGCTGCCCGCCCTCGATCCGCTGCGCCCAGGCTGGCAGGCTCAGGGATTCCCGGTCGTGCTGGCGAGCCGCGCGTCGCCGCCGAAGCTGAACGCGGTGCTCGCGGTCGTCTCGTCCGTCCGCGCCTCACGCCGGCAGCGGGGGGTGGCGGTGCGCGATGTCGGTGCCCAGTGGGGCGCGAACGCCACCTGTCGTCTGGCCCCGGGCGTCGAGCTGGATGCGACCTGGCGGCCCGACTTCAGCCAGGTGGAGGCCGACGTGCGGCAGGTGGAGGTCAACCGCCGCTTTCCCGTGAGCTATCCGGAGAAGCGACCCTTCTTCCTGCTGGGGCGCGGGGCATTCGCGCTGGCCGCGGAAGGCTGGGGCGTCGGCCGGGCCTTCCACAGCCGCACCATCGAGCAGCCCCGCGTGGGGCTGCAACTGCGCGGGCGCAGTCCGAGCGGCCACCGCGTGGCGGGCCTCTGGGCGCTCGACGAGGGCGCTCCTTCCTCCGGGCGGGGCCCAGCGCGGATCGGGCTGGTGCGCTGCACGAGGCAGGTCGGCCCGGCGGCGGCCGTGGGCGGGATGGCCGGGACGCGCCGCTGCGGAGCATCGTCACACGTCTTCGCCGGTCTGGACGCGGATCTGCTGGCCGCGGGCCGGGTGCGCCTGCAGTCGCACTGGCTCTTCAGCCGGACGCGCGAGGCCGTCTCCTCCGACCCGACCGGCCCCACCACGAGGCGCGGATCGGCCGCCGCGGTGGCGGTTTCCACAGGCGGCCGGCACGTGCAGATCGAGACCGGGTGGACCGCCCTCGGGCAGGGGTTCGATCTGCCCTTGGGATACGTGCCGCGCACCGGGGTGCGCGCCATCCAACTGAGCGTGGCCGGGACCGTCTATCCTCACCGACCTTGGCTGGCGCGTCTGAGCCCGTCGGTCGTGCGGGAGGACGAGGTGCGGCCCGGGGCCGATGAATGGGAACGCCAGTGGCGGCTCGCACTCGCCGGTCACCCTCCGGGTCGCTCGAGCTGGCGCGTGGAGCGGATCCAGCGGTCCGAGCGCTTCGCGCGGCGGCGCTTCGCACAGAACGGTTGGCGCGTGGCCGGCGCCCTGGGGCTCCAAGCGGACTGGACGCTACAGGGCTCGCTCTTGCGCCGGGGCGGGGTTTACTACGACGCCTCGTGCCCTCACGCGGGCCGCCTGCAGGCGTGGCAACTCCTCGGCTCGTGGCGGCCCTGCCATGCGCTGCGCGCCGGCCTGCGCTTCGCCGGCGAGAGTCTGCGGACCGACCATGCGGAGAGCTCCTACCGGGCCCGCCTTCTCGACGGTCGCATCGACGTTCGCCTCGCCCGCCGTTTCCACGGCCGCGTGGTCCTGGAGATCGACGGCGACCAGGACCGGATCCTGGGCGATCTCGTGCTCTCCTGGGAGCCGCGGCGCGGTCCGATGGTGCACCTGGGGCTGGGCACGCTGCACCGACGCTGCGGCGACGTCTCACCGGTCGCCGACGAGGATCGGACGTGGAAGGAGGGTTGCGCAGGGCCCTATCGGCTCGACACGTGGCAGTTCTTTCTGAAGACGGCGTACCGCTTCCCTAGTCGCGATACTTCGAAGGAACCGGGTCGGTGAAGGTCTTGTCCGGATGCAGGGTGCGCACCTTGTGCAACAGCTCCGGCTCGCTCTCCACGTGGTCGGGGTCGGGGTGCACGGCGGCGGCGGGACAGACCGCGACGCACTGTTCCTCGTGAAAGAACCCGACGCACTCGCTGCACAACTCGGGGTTGATCACGAAGATCGTTTCCCCCTGGCTGATCGCGGCGTTGGGACATTCCGGTTCGCATGCCCCGCAGGCGATGCACTCCTCGGTGATCCGTAGTGCCATGGAGAAGCTCCCTCCCTGATCGCGCGCCGACGGTCGCCTTCGGGGCGCAAAACTCCCACGGGTTCTCCTGTGGGTCAAGGACGGGGGAGCTAGTCGATCTTGCGGTAGGCGTCGGGCGAGCTTTCGAGGTAGCCGTCCTGCTTCCAGATGCGGCGGCAGCCGGCCCGCCCGCGCGAAGACCCCCGCGAGCGGAGCAGCTCGGCGAAGGCCTTCTTCGCCTTGGCGGGATCGTAGCCGGCCAGGGCCACCATGTCGGCGACCGTGTCGCCGGGAGTGAGCTTCTCGACGCGGAGCTGCTCGCCGCGCAGGGCGGCCGAGACCTCCGGCGGGCTGCCGAATAGGTTGTGGTTGGCGCCCATGATCTCCTGATAGGCCCCCAGGAGGCAGATGGCCAGCAGGTAGGGGCGACCGCCGCCGTCGCCGTGCAGCTCCAGCACCTCCTTGACGTCGCGCACGTCGACGAACGAGTCGATCACGCCGTCGGAGTCGCACGTCAGATCGACCAGGATCCCCTTCTCCGTGGGCGTTTCGTTGAGGCGATGGATGGGCACGACGGGGAAGAGCTGTTCGATCGCCCACGCGTCGGGCACGGAGCGGAAGACGCTGAAGTTGGTGACGTATTTCTGCCGGAAGGTCTTCTCGAGGGCTTTGAACTCGTCGGAGACGAAGTGGGTTCGGCGGGCGAAGTCGAGGGCCCGGCGGCAAATCGTGTAGAAGTGCTGCTCGGCGAGCGCTTTCTGTTCCAGCGACAGGTAGCCCAGATCGAACAGCGTCAGCACTTCGGTGCGCGTCATCAGGGCGTCGTGATAGTACTCGCGGAAGTTCTTGATCGAGATCTCGCGGGCGATCGCCTCGATCTCGGCGATCTGGGGCGGCGGCTCGTCTTCGTCCTCGTCCAGCTCGGGCGTGGCCCGGCCGCGCGCCGGCTGTCCCTTGCCGCCGTTCAGATCCCGCGGCACGAATGAGGCGGGCACGTCGCTCTCGCGGCTCTCACAGTTGGTGATCAACAGCGCGTGGTGCGCCGCCAGCGCCCGGCCGCTTTCGGAGACCAGGTCGGGCAGCGGGACCTCTTCCTCGTTACAGACGTCCTGGATGGTGTAGACGACGTTGTTGGCGAACTCCTGGATCGAGTAGTTGACGCTGCTGTCCGAGGGGGTGTTGCTGCCGTCGTAGTCGATGCCCAGGCCGCCGCCCACATTGAGAAACCGTAGCGGCACGCCGCCCGAGCGCAGCTTGGCGTAGATGCGGGCCGACTCCTTGACCGCGTCCTTGATGCGCCGGACGCTCGTGATCTGCGAGCCGATGTGGTAGTGCAGCACGCACAGCTGCGGCAAGAGGCCCTCTTCGCGCAGCATCTCGATGGCGCACAGGAGACCCGAGGAGGTGAGCCCGAACTTCGAGGTCTCGCCGCCGGAGGCTTCCCAGCGGCCGCTGCCCCGGTTGTTCAAGCGGCAGCGCAGGCCCAGCAGCGGCGCGCGCCGGAACTTGCGCGCCGCCTGGATGAGCAGCGGGATTTCCTGCAGTCGCTCGACCACGAGCACGATGCTGGGGTCCTCGCCCGCCGCCACGGTGGCCAGCTCGACCACCTGCGCATCCTTGAAGCCGTTGATGCAGATCCAGCTCCCCAGCGGTAGCTGCTGCGAGAGGGCGATGGCCAGCTCGGCCTTGCTCCCCACCTCCAGCCCGAAGGCGCCGGGCCGGCCGGCCTTGAGCAGGCTCTCGACCACCGACCGCTTCGGGTTGACCTTGAGCGGATAGACGGCCCGGTAGTGTCCCCGGTAGTCGAACTCCTTCATGGCGCTGTCGAAGCAATCGTAGAGACGTCCGAGCTGGGTCTGCAGGAGCTGCGGGAAGCGGACGAGCAGGGGCGGCACCAGACCCATCTCGGCGCAGCGCTCCACCACCTGGGCCAGATCCACCGCGCGGTCGTCCAGGAAGGGCCTGACCCGCAGATGACCGTCCGGGCCGATCTGGAAGTAGCCGGCGCCCCATTCGTCGACGCAGTAGGGGCTCTGAGTCTTGCCCTTGCGAGTCATTCAGCCAGGATGCCTCAAGCGCCCGGCGGGAGGCAATCGGAAACGGGACGGTGCGCCCGCGGGCTAGAACTGTACGCCCAACCCCAGGCGGTGGGTGTCGCCCAACTCTTCGCGACCGATGGCCAGACCGTAGTCGAAGGCGATGCGCATCCACTGCAAGCCCACGCCGCCGGCGGGAAAGACCTCCGTCTCCTGGCCGTCGTCGCGCCAGCGAAGTCCGGCCCGCAGGGCGAGCGCTTCGCCCAACGGCCACCACTCCGCGCCGCCGGCGATTTGCACCACGCTGTCGAGTTCCAGGTCCCACACCGCCTCCACCGGCACGGCCAGGCCCGCCGTGGGGGCCCAGCAGAGCCCCAGGTGCGCGCGCGGGGTCAGGGTCTCGGAGTCGGAGGCGTCCCAGTTGACCGAGGAGAGCAGCGAGCGCACCACCAGCGACGCGTCGAGCGCGGAGCCCAACGGTCGGGCCAGCGCGAAGTCCAGCGCGTAGCCGTTGCCGCCCACGTCGATCAGGTCGGAGTCGATCACCAGCACGTGAGCCGCGAAGGCCCAGGAGAGACCCAGCGCGCCGCGACGCGCGTAGGCCAGGCTCACGTCGTACTCGCCGTAGGACTGCGGCTCCAGATCCACCCGCGTCGACTGCACCCCCAGTCCCCAGCCATGGTGGGGCTCACCCAGCTCGGAACGAACTTCTCCACCGGCCCAGTCGAGCGCGCGCGCGCGCACGGGCCAGGCCAGGTAGAGGGCGGTCTGATGCACCAGCCCCAGGCCGTATAAGTCGGCGTAGGCGATCGTTGCCCCCGGGGCCTCCACGTTCAGGAGGCGCGCGGGACTCCAGTAGACGGCCGAGGCGTCGGTGACCAGCGGCCCTAGCGCGCCTCCCAGCGCGGTGGCGCGCCCGCCGGGCTCGGCCGCGGCGAAGGCGCCGGTGACGGCATGTCCGCCGTCGGCGGCGGCGGGGCCGGCCGCCGGCCCGGCCCATACGACCATCGCCAGGCCCACGATCACGGGCGCGGCCCGTCTCCAGCGCTTGGGCGCATCGTAGCGGCTACTTCTTGAACACAAAGGCCTTGACCTCCTCCACGGCAGTGCGCCCGTCGCTGCCGGTCATGCGATAGCGCAGCAGGTAGGGCCCCTGGCGCACGAACTCGCCGGTGGCATTGCGCCCGTCCCATTCGATCGTGACGTGGTTCAGCAATCCGCCGCCGCTCGATTCGCGCCAGGAACGCACCCGGTCGCCTTCGAGGTTGTAGATCTCGACCTCGGCGCTGGACCAGCCGGTCAGGCTGTCGAACGTGAACGCGAGCCCCGGCTCGAAGGGCTGGGGAATGACCACCTGCGACTGCGTGACGTAGCTGACCTCGTGGCTGTCGCTGCCCCGGGACCAGTTGCCCACCAGATCGCGCCCATAGGCCGTGATCCGATTGCGGCCCGCGTGCAGCGCCACGTCGCCGGCGAAGCGGCTCTGCTCGTCGATGTCCAGCTCGGTGTGCGAGGTCGAGTCGGGCGGATCGGCATCGAGATGCTCCACCTCGATCACCACCGAGTGGGCGTCGTCCTGTGCGGCACCCGAAACGCTGAGCTGCCGGCTCACGGCGAACGAGGGCGGCGCGGGATCGAAGGCGGGCGCGCCTTCGGGCGGCTCGATGTCCATCTCGAAGTAAAGCGCCACGAACTTCGAAGCGCACCCGGAGTCCCGCCCCTCGATGAGGACCGGCAGCGGGTAGGCGGGGCCGGGATCGTCCTCCAGACGTGCCGTGTCCCACAGGTTGTAGACGATCTCGTAGGTCGCGACCGTGTCGGAGCTGACCTCCTCCAGCAACCGCAGATCGGCGTCCTCGATCTGGAAGAGCCGGTCGATGCGGATGAAGTCGGGCAGGATGGACATCGGCCGGTTGGGCGTCGCCCAGGTCGTCTGGATCGTGATGACATCGCCGTTGGTGGTGACGTAGCAGCGTTGGCCTCCGCGGTCGACAAAGCGGGCCGAGTCTCCGATCACCTCCGAGCCGCGATGCTCCAGCGTGCTGTTGTACAGGCAGAGGCGCACCGTTTCGGTGCGGGTCTCGATCCCGGTGGACGTGTCGCGCGCCCAAATCGGGATCACCACGTTGCCCTCGTCGTCGTACGTGTTGTCTTCCGAAATGGTCGTCTCCAGCACATAGCAGAACCATGTCTCCGGCTGTCCGCCCGAGGTGACGACGGTGTCGATGTCCGCGCGACGCGTCGCGCGCAGGGCCGGGTCCCCGTAGGCGTCGATGCGGCTGAAATCGCCCGTGACCTCGTAGACATCCCGGCTGTCCCAGTAGGTTTGGATCTCCACCGGATCGCCGTTGGCGACCGCGAGGCTGCGCACGCCCAGGGCCACCGACTCGGGCCGCGCGACCTTGTACCCCTTGAAGAGCGGCGCATTCTCCAGGAGCAGCTCGAGCTCGTCGGAGGGCTCCGAGCGGTTGCCCACCACGTCGCGACCGTAGGCCACCAGCGTGTTGAGTCCGGCCGAGAGGGTGACCGTGCCCTCGAAGATCAAGCTGTCGCCCAGCGGGTGGGCGTCGAAGACGTAGCGGGCGTTGCCGTTGAGCACCACCAGCACGTCGTGGGAGCCGTCGGGCGCCCGGCCTGAGACATCCAGCGCGGCCGTCGTCACCGTGTCGGGCAGCGCGTGGAGCACCGGCGCGCCGGAGGGGCCCTCGTTGTCGAAGAGCAGCTCCAAGACGACCGAGTCGCGGCCGCAGGCCCCGTCGGCGCCCTGGACGCGAATGGGGAAGACCTCGCTGGTGCCGGTATAGGCGTCGTCGCTGAGCTCGTAGAAGATCGAGTAGGTCTCGGTCGAGTCCGCTTGTCCCACCAGCCAGTAGAAGACGTCCTCGGCGTCGAACGCATCGTCGGCGGCGGAGAAGTCGGCGGTCACTTCGAAGGGCCGCGTCGCGAAGGCCCACTCGGTTTCGATGCGCAGGGAATCGCCGTTGCGGGCGGTGAAGACGGTGCGGCCCTCGAAGGTGGTGAAGCGCTCCTCGGCGCCCACGAAGCGGCTCTCGACATGCCGGGGCGGATGGTTGAGCAGGCAGAAGCGGACGGTCTGCAGCGTGGTCTGGGTGCCCAGCTCGGTGTGGGTCGCCGTCACCGGCACGGTGATCTCGGCCGCGTCGTCCCGCCCGTTGGCCTCGCTCAGACTGACCTGCAGCCAGTATCGGGAGTAGAGACGGGTGGTGTCCGGGCCCGATACGGTGACCGAGTCGCCCACGTAGACCGCCGGGATCGGCTCGGTGAGGGTGTCGTCCAGGTCCGAGAGGTCGGCTTCCACCTGGTAGTGGGCGCTGTCCCAGTAGGTGTAGAACTCGATCAGGTCGCCGTTGGCCACGCTGCCCTGGGGGCGGAGAATCTTGTAGCCCTTGGCGACGGGGGCGTTGCTGGCCGCCGCCCCGACCTGTGCGCCCACCGGCGCGAGAAGCTGCTGCGTGATCAGGATCCCCAGACCGAGCAGCAGCGCGCCGCGCGCGCCGATGCGGACCGGTCCGGGCCAGGGGGCGGTCAGGCGCGATCGCCTGCCTGGGGCAGTCCTCATACTGGCTTCCTCGATCTGGAGTCCCCACCATCGGCGCACGGCGCACGGCTGGCTGCGGGGGAATCGTGGATTCCGTCCCTTTGCGACCCAAGGCGCCGTGATCTTGGGTGGCCCGCCAGAGGCTGTCAAAAGGAAATTGACCCGCTGACGCGGACCACCGATGAGCAACCGCAGCAAGACGTTTGCCCTGATCCACCGCCTTTCACACCTCACCGGCGAGGCCGGTTCCTCGCCCGGCGTGCTTGTGAGCCGGCGCCGCCCATGGTAGTTCTCGCGCCGCGGAGCCGCTCCGGGAGCGGCTCCGTGGCGGGGCGCGGGGCGCGAGGAGATCACGGAAGGTGACCACTGAGGCGGGAGCGGGTGGGATCGGTCTGGCCCTGAGCGGGGGAGCGGCGCGCACGCTGGCGCACGTGGGCGTGCTGAAGGTGCTCCAGCGCGAGGGGATTCCCGTCGTCGCCATCGCGGGCACCAGCGGCGGGGCGCTGATCGGCGTGCTGGTGGCCGCCGGCTACCCCTTGGTCGACATCGAGCGGCAGGCTCGATCGATCGGGTGGCGCCGAATCGTGGAATTCAAGCCCACGTCCTTGGGCATCATGAGCACGCGGCGCCTGGGCGACTTCCTGCGCCGCACGATCGGAGATCTGCACTTCGAGCAGCTCCGCCTGCCCTGCGCGGTCGTCGCCGCCGATCTGACGGCCCAGAACCGGCGGGTCTTCCGCAGCGGGCCGATCGCGGCGGCCGTCGAGGCGAGCTGCGCCATTCCCGAGTTCTTCCGGCCGGTGGAGATCGGGGGGCACACCTACACCGACGGCGGGGTGATCGAGCCGCTCCCCGTCGAAACCCTGCGCGACCTGCTGGTCGACCACCCAGCGCTGATGGTGGGGGTCAACGTGCTGCGCCGCAATCCGGGCGTGGCGCAGGTGAAGCACGTCTGGCAACTCGTCGGCCAGATCTCCCAGCTCGTGCAGTACCATCTCGTCTGGCAGGCGGCCCGCCACGTGGACCTCTTGGTCGAGCCCGACGTCGGCGGCTTCCCGTTCTTCGACCTGGAGAACGCCGCCGGCCTCATCCGCGCCGGGGAAAAGGCCATGGAGCGCAACCTGAACAGGCTGCTCGCGCTGCTCTACGACTGGGAGCAGCGTCGCGCCGCCGACCGGGGACCGGCGCCATGAGCGTTTCCTCGGGCGAGACGTCGGACCGGCCGCTGCGCCTGGTTCACCTCGTGATGCTCCGCTTCTGGAGCGCGATCGCCTGGCACGCGGTCATGATGAGCCGGGCGCTGGCGCAGCGTGGACACCGGGTCTGGGTCGCGGGTCAACGCGACACGCCCGTTCTGCGCGAGGCCCAGCGCGAAGGCCTCGCGGTTCCGGATGCGCTGCGCCTCGCGCCCCTGCACTGGGGAACGTGGGCGCCGGCCATCGGGCGACTGCGCCGATTCCTGCGCTCGGAGCGGGTCGATGCCGCCTTCGTGCACACCGGGTCGGGCCAGCTCGAGCTGCACCTGGCCCGCACCGGGCTGCCGGTCGCCCTGGTGCGCGTGCGCGCCGACGCCCGCCGGCCGCGGGCGGACCTGCTGCACCGCTGGTCCTACGGCCGGCAGGTGGAGCGCGTGGCGGTGACCGGAACGCACATGTTGACCGATCAGCTCGGCGCCCTCGGGATGGCCCCCGAGCGCGCGGTGCACCTTCCGCCGGGCATCGATCTGACGTCGATCGAGCGCGACGATGACCTGCACCGCGCGGCGGCGCGCGTGCGGATCGGGCAGCGTCACGGGCTGGATCCATCCGACCCGTGGATCGGCATCGTGGGCCGATTGTCCCCGGTCAAGGGCCACGAGGTTCTCCTGCGCGCGACCGCCCGCCTGGCGACCGAAGGGCTGCGGCCGCGGCTGCTCGTCGTGGGCGAGGAGAAGGAGGTGGACGCCGCGCAGCTTCGCGCGCGGGCCGAGGGCCTGGGCATCGGTGAGCGGGTTCTCCTGACCGGGTGGGTGGCCGATCCGCTCACCTACGCGGCCGCGCTGGACGTGGGCGTGATCAGCAGCCTGGGATCGGAGGCGGTCTCGCGCAGCGCCCTGGAGTTCATGGCGCTGGCCGTGCCCGTGGTGGCCAGCCGCGTGGGCATCCTCCCCGAGGTCGTAGGCGACCCGGATCGGATCGTCGAGCAGGGCGACGATGGCGCGCTCGCCGCGGCCCTGGCGCGGTTGCTGGTCGATTCCGCCCGCGCGCGGGCCTGCGGCGAGGCCGGTCGCGAGCGGGTGCGCGCGCGATACTCGCTTGAAGTGCTGGGGGCCAATGCCGAGGATCTGGCGCGTGAAGCCCGGGCGGCGCGTCGCCTTTGATCGCGGTGCATGGGCGCGCCCCAGCAGTGCGGCGCGATGGGAGTGGGCATGGGGCAGCGGTTGCCGGTATCGGTCCTGATCATCGCCTTCAACGAGGCCGACCGGATCGGCCGGGCAGTGGCCAGCGCCGACTGGGCCGATCAGGTCCTGGTGATCGACTCGGGCAGCACCGACGAGACCCGCGCGGTGGCGGCGCGCGGCGGCGCGCAGGTCGTGCAGCACGCGTGGGAAGGCTACGGACCGCAGAAGGCCTTCGGCGTGGGCCTGGCCCGCAACCGCTGGGTCTTCTGGTTGGATGCCGACGAGGCGGTCTCGCCCGATCTGGCGCGATCGCTGCGGACGCTCTTCGAGGCCGGCACCCCGCGCGCCGACGCCCACGCGGCCTATGCGATGAACCGCCGCACCTGCTATCTGGGCCGCTTCATCCGCTTCGGCGGTTGGTACCCGGATCGGAAGGTGCGGCTCTTCGACCGCGCGCGCGCGCGCTTCAGCGACGCGCTGGTCCACGAGGAACTGATCGTGGACGGGCCCGTCGGCCGCCTGCGCGGCGATCTGCTGCACTACTCCTACCGCGATCTGGGCCACCATCTGCGCAAGACGCAGGAGATGGCCCGCCTGTGGGCGCAGCAGCAACCGCACCGCAGGACCGCCGCGTGGGAGCCGGTGATCCACCCGGCCGCCAAGGCGCTCAAGAGCTACTACCTGCGCGCGGGGTTCCTGGAAGGGTGGCGGGGCTTGGTCCTGGCCGGCATCGCCAGCTACTCGGTTTGGCTCAAGTACCAGTTGCTCCGCGAGCGGCGCGCGGATGCGCGCGTCGACCCGCGGGCCGATCGTGATCGCTGACGCCTGCGCGGCGCGCCTCCTACCACACCGCCTGACGCCACGGCCGACCCTGCACGTAGCTCCGGGCCCGCGCCCGGATCTGCTCGGCCAGCTCCCGCGCGCCGCTCTCGGCGGCGATCCGCGCCGCCCGCTCGGCGATCTGCGCCGCGCGGGCCGCGTCTCCCGTCTCGGCGGTGGCGCCGGCCAGCAGGTCGAGCAGACGGGGATCGGCGCGCCGTCCGTCACCCGACAGATCGCGCGCGATTCTCAAGGCCCGCGCGCCGTCGCGGATCGCCCCGTCGGGGTGGCTGGCCAGAATCCACGCCAAGCGCACCGCGGCAGTGATGTCGTCGGGGTGGCTGCGCGCGATCGCCTCCAACCGCGCCACCGCTGACCCGGGTCGCCCCGCTTCCAGATCGAGCGTCACCAGGTTGTGCAGCGAGGGCAAGTGGCCGGGCCGGGACGCGAGGATCCGCCCATAGACGCCCCGCGCGGCTTCGACGCGGCCGGCGCGCTGGAACAGGAGACCGTAGTTGAATGCGAGCTCGATCGACTCGGGGTCGAGCGCGACGCCCTGCTCGAGGAGCCGCAGCGCTTCGTCCACCTCGCCCTGCTGCGCCAACGCCACGCCGAGCGCGCCGTAGGTGTTGGCATGCGTGGGGTCCTTGCGCAGCGCCGCGCGCAGCACCTCGATCGCCTCGTCCAAGCGCTGCGCGCGCGACAGCAGCACGCCCAGGCTGTAGTAGGGCAGGGCGGTCTCGGGATCGACGGCGATCGCGGTGCGGAAGTGCCGCTCGGCCTCCTCGAGACGGCCCAGCTCGCTGAGCGCGACCCCCATCAGGTGGTGGGCGTTGGGGTAGTCGGGCGCCAGGTCCAGCGACGCTTCCAGGTGGTGGAAGGCGCGCTCGTACTGCCGCGCCGTGATCAGCTCGTTGGCGATGTTGGCATGGGTGCTCACCCGAAACCCTTGAGGCCGATGGAAGCGCCAGTTGGCCCCCACCGCGACCGCGGCCGCCAGCGCCGCCAGCAGCGCCAGCCGCAGCCACCCGCGTCGCTCGGTCCGCCGGCGCCAGAGCTCGGGGAGCGCGAGCAGCGCGGCCGCGGCGAACGGCATCAGCAACAAGGCGAGCGGATACCGGTACCGGGCGAAGATGAAGAAGGCGGCCACCGCCGCGGTGTAGGCGGCCAGCAGCCCGTAGAAGAGCGCCACTTCACGCCGCCGCCGCCAGCAGATCACCAGCCCGACCGCGGCCAACGGGGCGAGCACGCCCATGTGCAGGACGCGGCGCGTCAGGCGCAGCAGCAGGGCATCCTCGGCATAGGTGTAGAGGTCTTCGGTGTCCCCGATCTCGACGGCGTTGTAGGCCAGCGCCAGCTTGCGGAGCTGCAACGCCAGCCAATCCCCGGGCTGCGCGCGCACGTAAGCGAGCACGCGGCCGGTCCAGTAGCGGCTGACCTCGCCGGGGCTCAGCGGGCGGCCCACCGCCTCCTCGGCCAGGCGCGTGGCGTCGATCCGCTCGTAGCGGGCGTCGCCGCGCCCCGGCACGAGGGGTTGGTAGGTGCCGTCGCAGCTCGGGTTGTTGCCCAGGTAGAGGTTGCTGCCCAGTTGCGAGGTGGTCAGATGAAACTCGCCCCCCACCGCCTGATTGCGAGCCGCCACCGGCAACAGCACCGCCGCCAGCCCCGCGACAACCAGCGCCCCGCGCGCGATCCGCCTGCCCCGGGACAGCTCGCGCGGCGCCCACGCGGCCCAGATGACCACGATGGGCGCCAGCGCCAGCGCGTTCTCGCGCATCAGCGCCAGCAACCCCAGCACCGCCCCGGCGGCCACCGCCCACCCGCCCGCGCGGGTGCGGTAATACCGCCCTGCCAGGAACAGGAGCGCACACAGCAGGAAGCCCGTGGGGGCCGCCTTCTGGATGATGCCCTCGAAGAAGAGCGCCGGGGGGTAGACCGCCAGGAGCCAGCCCGAGAGCAGACCCACACGGCGGCCGAGGAATTCGCGCACGCCCAGGGCGAGCAGGACGCAGGCCACGGCGCCCAGCGCGAGCTGCAGGAGCTTGATCACCAGCGGGTCGCTGCCCAGCGTGGCATAGACCAGCGCCAGGACGTACGGGTAGAGGGGCGCCTGGTAGAAGATGCGGTCCCCGATCCAATCGCCGGCGGCGATGGCGCTGGCCCAGGTGTGGTAGCTCAGTGCGTCGCCCAGGTAGAGATCGAACGCATCCAGGCCCACGATCTCCAGCAGGTAGAGGCCCCGCACAAGGAGCGCGACGGCGCCGAGAATGAGATACGGGCTCCGGCGGTCGGCCGCGATCCCCGCCGGAGGGGACGGCGCCGCCCGCGGCGGCTTTGCGCTCGGTGCCCTCCGCTTCATCGCACCGCCTGGTCGGGCGCCTCGTCGGAGCGCAACACGCGCGGCAGGTGGCGTCCCAGACGGGCGACGAACTCGTAGTGGATCGTGCCGCACAGTGCGGCGAGCTTGTCGACCGACACAACCTCGCCGTCGCTGTGGCCGATCAACGTGGCCACCTCGCCCAGCCTCACGTCGGGCATGTCGGTGATGTCGACCATCGTCATGTTCATGCAGATGCGTCCCACGATCGGCGCGCGCCGCCCGCGCACCAGGACGTAGCCCTGGGCCGACAAGCGCCGGTCGTAGCCGTCGTAGTAGCCCACCGAGAGCACTGCCAGCCGCATCGCGTGGGTCGCGCGGAACGTGCACCCGTAGCCGACGTGCTCGCCGGCCGCGACGGTCTTGATCTGCGCGATGCGCGCGTGCCAGGAGAGCACCGGCAGCAGTTCTGGATCGGTCACCCGCGCGAGCAGCGTCGAGAGAAGGGTCTCGCGCGACGGCCACAGACCGTAGCTGGCGATGCCCAGACGCACCATGTCGCGATGGGTCTCGGGCATCACGATCGCGGCGGCCGAGCACGCGCTGTGGGTCAGCTCCGGAACGTGACCGCGGGCGGCGAAGGCGGCCCGCGCCTCCCGCAGCCGATCGATCTGGCGCCGGGCGTAGCTGTGGTCGGTGGTGTCTTCGATGTTGGCGAAGTGGGTGTGCAGGCCACGCAGGCGAACGCGCGGGTTGCGCTCCAGGAAGGTGCACCAGTCGGGGATCTCCTCGGCGTCGATGCCCTGGCGGTGGGTCCCCGTCTCGACCTTGATGTGGATGCGGACCTCGCGGCCGGCCGCGTCGGCGGCCGCGGCCAGCGCGCCGGCCGTCTCCAGGCTCGAGACGGTCGGCTCGACCCCGGCCGCCACCACGTGCTCGGCCTGGTCGGGCAGGGTGGGACCCAGGATGCAGACCGGTGTGCGGCCGGTCAGGTCGCTCACCTCGGAGGCTTCTTCGAGCGCATGCACGCCGATGTAGTCGACGCCGGCCTCCACCGCCAGCGGCACGAGCACGCGCGCACCGTGGCCGTACGCGTTGGCCTTGCAGACGGCCATCAGGAGCACCTCGGGGCCGGCGATGCGCCGGAAGGTGCGCAGGTTCTCCTGGTAGGCGCGCCCGTCGATCGCCAGCCAGCTCGCGGGGAGCGGTCGGGGCGCGTCCTCATGCTGCCGATGCTGTCCGGAGCCCTTCGGCGTCAAGGCGTGTCTCCTTCGTCCGGGTCCCGGTCGACCCGCGCCGACGGCGGGGTGCCCGCGATGCGGGCGCTCTGGAGACGGTCGAGCCGGAAGGAGCGCTCGTCCTCGGTCTCCACGACACGCGCGCGAACGTAGAAGAGCGGTCCGTTGCGCTCGGCGCCCTGCGGACGCACCCAGTAGCTGCGCGTGCCGGCCCGCCCCTGATACTCGATCTCGACGATCTCCTCTCCCCGGGAGGCTCGGGCCAGCAGGTCGATCACCTCGTCCGGGACCTCGCGCCCCTTGCACTCCTCCCACGCCGCGGGGATCGGTTCCTGCGCCAGGAGCAGGTCGGCCAGCGTCTGAGGGGCCGGTTGCAGCAGGGCCACCAGCTTCTGCAGCAGCGCCGCCGTGGCCAGCACGTCGGCCATGGCGCGATGCGCCGGCGCGTGGGGCAGCTCCAGCACTCCGGTCAGCTCCGCCAGTGAGTAGCCGGGCAGAGCGATCGCGTTGCGGGCCAGCCGCAGGGTGTCCAGGACCGGACCCTGCCAGGACGCCAGGCGCCAGCGCTTGCGCTCCCGGCTCAGGAACTGGAGGTCGAACGGCGCGTTGTGGGCCACGAACACGCTGTCGGCCAACAGCGCGCCTAGCGCCTCGTGGACCTCGGGGAAGATCGGCGCCGAGGAGACCATGGCGTCGGTGATGCCGCTGATCTGCATCGCGCCCGATCCGATCGGGATGCCGGGGTTGATCAGGCTCTGGAAGCGGGCGATCTCTTCGAAGCCGCGCAGGCGCAGGGCGGCGATCTCGATCACCCGGTCCGCCGGGCCGAGGCCGGTCGTTTCGACATCCACGACCGCGAAGGTCACCGCGTCGAGGGGGAGATTCGGTTCAGGCACGACGGCCGTCCTTTCCACGTGCGCCCCACGCGGGAGAACCGTGCGGGGTTCCCAGGGTATCGGCTCGCGGGGGATGCAGGCAATCGATCCTTTGGAACCGCCCGTGGTCCAGACCTCTGCATCTGGTCGTCGTCTCGGGAAGCTGGTAGGCTGCCCCGCGCGGGAACGGCGGCCGCGCGCCTCGTTCCCCGTCCTTCGTCGCTGCGATGGAAAGACAGGAGGCCGATCATGCCGCCCACGGTTGCGATCGTCGGGGCCAGCGCGAACCGCTCGAAGTACGGAAACAAGTCGGTGCGCGCCCACCGGAAGCAAGGCTACACCGTCTATCCGGTCCATCCCTCCGCGCAGGAGATCGAGGGTCTGAAGGTCTACCCGGACCTCGCCTCCCTGCCCGGCCCGGTGGACCGGGTGTCGATGTACGTGCCGCCCGACGTCGGGCTGAAGATGCTCGACCAGGTGGCCCAATTGTCTCCGAAGGAGTTCTTCCTCAATCCCGGCTCAGAGAGTCCCGAGCTGGTCCGCCGGGCCGAGGAGCTGGGGCTCGAGCCCATCCAGGCCTGCTCGATCGTGGATCTGGGTGAGGACCCGAGCCGGATGTCCGAATGATCGCGCTGCTCACAGACCGCCGGACCGGGACCTGGATGGGCGCCGCCCTGGCGCTGGCGCTCATCGTCGCCGGCGGTTGCAGCCGCGGCCCGCGTCCGGGGGAGATCGCGGGCGCCCCGGCGGCAGAGCAGATTCTGGCCGGGGCGTCGGCCCGAGCCCAAGACACGCGCCTCTCGGCCAAGGGGCGCGCCTCGGTGCGCATGCAGGTGGGCGAGCGCGAGCTGCCCGCGCTCAGCCTGAGCCTCGGCCTGCGCGATGGCGGGCAGCTAGCCGCCGTGATGCGCCCCGGGGTGTTGGCGCCCGTGCTCAGCCTCTGGGCCGGTGAAGACGGATGGCTCCTGCGCCTGCCCCGGGAGCGGGCCGCCTTCGAGGTGGTGCACGCCCCCGGGACGCTGCGCCTGGGCGCGGATAACTCATCGGCGCGCGGCGCCGGCGAAGCAGCGGATGAGGCGCTTGGCGCGCTCAGCGGCCCGGCCCTCAGCCGGCTCGCGGCCTGGGTCCTGGAGCCGCAGTCGCTCCTGGGCCGATTGCGCGACCCCGAGGTCGCCGCCGGGGAGGGGCACTGGGAGCTCCGCGGCACGTTGCCGGGCCTGGGCGTGGCCGACCTCTGGGCCGAAGTCTGGCTCGCGCGGGACGATCTGGCCGTCCAGCGCTGGAGCCTGGGGGCGGGTTCGGCCGAGGAGCCGGCGTGGGTCCGCGTCGCCTACAGCCCCGCGCGGGCGGGCGGATCGCTGGGCCGGCAGGGTCAGCGGATCCACTTCGAGATCGGATCCATCGAAGTCACTGGAACCGCAACATTTAACTACCTGCGCGCGGACGTCCCCGACCCGCTGCGGCGGCCCACCGTGCCCGACCACTGGATCCGCTACGCGGGCGCGGAGCTGCCCGCGGCGCTGGGTCGGCTGCGCGACGGGCTCTGTGACTGACCCCCCAGAGCGTTCCGGAGCCCGGCCTCCGCACTCCGATCGGCACATAGGGTTTGACCTTGCGCCACGGCCTTGCTACCCTCCCGCCTTGAGCTGTCTGCAACCGCAGCCTTACCCGGGCGAGCCGCGCGCGACCCCGTGTCTGGGCGTGGAAGGGGCCGGTTGCGGGCAATCTAGAGCGTCGACGAGCATCGCTCGAGGCTTTTCGTGGGCCCCGCGTGAGCTCGTTTTGTTTTGTGTTTTAGACGGTTCCAGGCGGCGACGCGCTTAGGCATGCGTCCATCGGGGGGCGCAACCGCCGGCCGCGTGCGCGCTGCCACGGGGCGGATCGGGAAGGAGCGAGATGCCGTGAAGATCGTGGTCTGCATGAAGCAGGTTCCCAGCTCGGAGGCGCGCGTCGTCGTGGCGGCCGATGGCAAGTCGATCGACCCCACCGATCTCGAGATGGTCGTCAACCCCTATGACGAGTACGCGGTTGAAGAGGCGCTCAAGATCAAGGAGACCAAGGGCGAGGGCGAGGTGATCGTCCTGACCGTAGGGCCCGAGAAGGCCAAGGAGGCGATTCGATCCTGCCTGGCGATGGGCGCCGACAAGGGCATCATCGTCAAGGACGAGGCCTACCTGGGCGGGGACGGCATCGGTGTGGCGCGGATCCTGGCCGATGTGATCAAGGGCCTGGATGCCGACCTGGTGCTGTGCGGGAAGCTGAGCATCGACGTCGAGCACAACAGCGTCGCTGTCGGCGTGGCCGAGATGCTCGGCTGGCCGCACGCCTCGCTCGTCGATGCGATCGAGTGGGTGGACGACCGTAAGCTGAAGGTCCACCGGTCGATCGAGGGCGGCAAGGAGACCCTCGCGGTGGAGCTGCCTGCCGTGGTCACGGCCGAGAAGGGACTGAACGAACCGCGCTACGCCTCGCTCAAGGGCATCATGCAGGCCAAGCGCAAGCCGATCGACGAGGTGACCCCCTCCATCGCGGCGGCCGAGGTCGGCCCGCAGGCCGCCGGCACCGAGATCGTCTCGATGGCGCCGCCGCCCGAGCGCAGCGGCGGGCAGGTGTTCGATGGGGAGCCCGAGGAAACCGTGCCGAAGGTGGTGGCGCTGCTCAAGTCGGAAGCCAAGGTGCTGTAAGGGAGGGGCAAGAGGATGGCGAATCGGATTCTCGTCTTTGCAGAGCAGAGGGAAGGCAGCTTCCGCAAGAGCACCTTCGAGGCGATCGGCCGGGCCAAGGAGCTGGGCGGCGAAGTCCACGCGCTGGTGGTCGGATCGGCGGTGAGCGGGATCGCCCCCACGCTGGGCGGCTATGGGGCCGACGTGGTGCACACGGTCGAGGACGCGGCCTGCGAGCTCTATTGGAGCGACGGCTACGGCGCCGCGCTCACCGCCGCGATCGATGCCGTCGACCCCGAGCTGGTGTTGATGATCGCAACCGCCATGGGCAAGGACCTGGCCCCGCGCGTCGCCGCCCGCAAGCGGATGGCGATGCTCACCGATTGCATCACGCTCGACGAAGAGGACGGCGCCTTCGTCGCCACCAAGTCGATGTACGGCGGCAAGGTGTTCGCGAAGGTGCGCTCCACGCGCAAGCCGGTCATGGCCACGTTGCGTCCCAGTGCCTATCCGGTGCCGGCGGTGGCCGAGCACGAGGCCCAGGTGCAACCCCTGGCGGTCGAGATGCCGGACGACAGCCGCGCGCGCGTGGTACAGGTGCAGAAGGCCGAGGCGGGCGTGGTCGATGTGCAGGAGGCCGAGATCATCGCCTCGGGCGGCCGCGGCTTGAAGGACCCAAAGAACTTCGATCTGATCGAGGCGCTCGCCCAGGCGCTCGGCGGCGCGGTCGGCGCTTCGCGCGCCGCGGTCGACGCCGGTTGGATCGACCACGCGCACCAGGTCGGCCAGACCGGCAAGGCCGTCTCGCCGAAGCTGTATGTGGCCGTCGGCATCTCCGGCGCGATCCAGCACCTGGCCGGCATGCGCACGGCCAAGTGCATTCTGGCGATCAACAAGGATCCCGAAGCTCCGATCTTCAACCTTGCCGACTATGGGATCGTTGGGGACCTGTTCAAGGTAGTGCCGTTGCTCACGGAGGAGATCAAGAAGGCGAAAGAGGCGTAGGCGCGACCGTGCGAACCTCGGGGCGACAGCCGCCCGGCATGGGCGGCTGCGCGTTGAAGAAAGGAGAGGGAGCCTTGGATAGGGATCAGGCATTCGAGCCGATGCTGCCCCAGGAGGGGGCGGCGGCCTCCAAGGAAATCGAACCCGAAAGCCAGTCGTCCGCCGACGAGGAGGCCGAGGCTGGCGACGAACAGCAGGATCCTCACGTGGCCGCGGTGACCGGCGGCGACGACGAGGACGAGGGCGCGGAAGCGCAAGAGGAAGCGGAAGAGGCCGAGGAGGCCCCGGAGGAGCCCAGGCGCGAGCTGGTCTTCCCGCTCTGCTACCCCGTGCCGCTGGCCGAGCTGCGCGAGCGCATCCCGTTTCTGCTCGATCACGGGCTGAACGTCGAGGTGGATCTGGCCGACACCAGCTACAACGGCGAGGTGTCGATCCGCGAGCTCGAGCGCCTGGCGATCGAGCTGCGGCGCAGCAAGATTCGGGTCATTGCCCACCTGCCCCATCACGATCTGAAGCTGGCCAGTCGCGACAAGATGATCCTGCAGCACAGCATGGACGCGCTCCAGGAGGGGCTCGAGATCGGCAAGATCCTGGGCGCGCGCATCGCCATCTTCCAGAGCGGATTCAGCAACCACGTCCGGCCCGAAGACGTCAACTGGTGGGTCGAGAAGTGCATCGAAGGCCTGGAGGACCTCGTCGCCCGGGCCCATGAGGAAGAGGTCATCGTCGCCCTGCGCAACACCTGGGAGTCGGACGAGCAGGTGATCGTGCACATGTTCGAGGCGGTGGATTCGCCCTGGTTCCGGTTCTGCGCCGATCTGGGCAACGCGGCCTGCTTCTCGCAGTTCGCGCCCGAGGATTGGGTGGTGCAGTTCCGCGAGCGGATCGCCCACATGCGCTTCCACGACAACGACGGCATCGCCGACCTGCACCAGGCCTGCGGCGAGGGTGTGGTGGGATTCGACATCGTCGGCGAGACCGTCTACCACGAGCTCACCGAGCCGGTGCACATCACCCTGGATGTCTCGGAGGAGGACCTGATGCCGTCGATCGAGCATCTGGAGGAGGTTGGCTTCCGGTTCGACCGGAAGAAATAGCACCCGGGTTCAGGCCCTGTCCCGGAACGGGGCCTCAGGCGCCCGGGACGGGATCGAATCGAGCGGCAGCGAAGGAGACGACGCTGCCGCTCTCGGTTTCCACGCTCTGCCCGTAGTCGAGCAGCGTGCCGCGCGCGTCGCCCACCAGCTCCATCAGACAGCTCAACGCGGCAAAGCCGCACAGGCGGCGCGCGTCACCCTCGCGCACCGTCTCGGCGATGAACCCCTCGCGATCGCCGCGCAGCAGCAGGTCCAGGGATGCCAGGTCGCGGCCGCGCAATCTCTGGCGGTCGGCGGCCGAGGGTGCCTGCGCATCGCCGAAGCGGCGGCCGACGTGGGCCAGGTCGACCCCTGCGACGATGAGCGTCTCGGCCCGATCTTCGGCCAGCGCCTCACGTAAGAGGCGCAGAAACGCATCGATCTGTGCGCGCACCTCGTCGAGCTCTTCTTCGGCGGCGAAGACCTGCCAGGGAAAGCTGCACAGGATCGGCACGCACTGCGGCAGCGGCTCGGAGCTGCCGCCCTGCGCGCCCCAGGCGTGCAGCAGGAAGAGCGCCTGGAACTCGATCGAGTGCTCCCAGCGGTGAAGGTCCTCCTGGTCGAGGGTATCGAACGGGGCCGCGGCGTCCAGCCGGCGCACCAACGCGGCATCGGTGGGCAAGGTCCCCAAGGGCGTCGCGTAGTCGCGAGTCGTAAGGATGAAGGACGTGGCCGCGCCGGCGTGGTTCACGCCCAGAATCACGACCCGCCGGGGCCGAGGGCCGCGGACCGCGTGGTAGGCGTGCGCGTAGCAGGCGGCGCCTCGCTGGGGATCGATGTGCGGCGCCACCAGAGCCACGGGCCGCGGGCCGGCCGGCGCCGAGAGCTCCGGCGCCCCGCCGGATCCGTAGAACGCGTCGAGCTGGGCGATCAGCAGCTCCGGGTCGGCGCTGTAGGCTTCCCCGGCGAAGCGCGCCGGTCGGGCCGGCATCCGCCGGTACTCGGTCAGCATCTGCGCGCGCCGGCGGCGGAACGAAGGGCTGTCCAGCATGCAGTGACGGTCGAGGGTCTCGACGAAGGATTCCAGCTCTTCGGAGGAGACGATCTCGCCGGTGGCGCGGGTCACCGCGAGCTGGATGTCGCGGAGCGTGTGGCGGCCGTCGAGAAAGCGCAGGAACGGAGCCGCCTCCACCCGCACCAACAACGGCGCGGGCGCGATGCCGAGCGGATCGCGCAACAGCAGCCAGTCCCGGCCCTCGTGCCGAACCGACTGCGCGTCCAGGTGGCGCAGCGCCGCGATGGGGGGATGGCTCACGCGTTGCCTCCAGCCGTGAGGGGTCCTATGCTGCCCCTCTGGTTCCCGGGCGCACTGTAGCACCCGCGGGGGCGTATCGTCCACGTGAGCAGGGAGGACGGGTGAGTCCGCGTCCATCCAGATCGTCGACCGGCCGGCGTCGCTGGCGGCCGTCGCCCACCTGGCTGCTTCTGGGCGGCTTCTTGATCCTGCTGCTCTTCGTGCTCAACGCCAGCCTCTTCATGATCTACCGGCAGGTGCGCGGCACGATCGAGGTGGAGCTGGGCGCGCGGCTGACGTCGCTGGCCAGCGCCACGGCCGCGGGCGTGCCGGCCGATGCGATGCGCGCCCTGGTCTCCGATCCCGAGGGACCGGCGGCCGATCGGCTGGCGCGGCTGCTGCGTCGCGTCCGCGACGACACCGGGGCGGGGGATCTCTTCATCTACGACCAGGACCACCGTCATCTGCTCGATGTCGACCGCCGGTTTCCCGTGGGCTATGACAACCCGGCCATCGAGCTGCACTTCGGCGCCGCCACCGCCGCGCTGGCCGGGGTCCCGGCCGCAAGCGAACTCTATCGCGTGGGCCGGGTGTATCTGAAGACGGCCTTCGCGCCGATCATGACGCCCGATGGCGAGGTGCTGGGCGCCGTGGGCGTGGAAGGCGGCAGCGAGTTCTTCCGCGGCTTCTGGGAGCTGCGCCGGCAGCTGCTCGTGAGCGGCGTCATCGGCATGGCCGCCATCCTGGCGGTGGCGCTCTCCTTCACCCGTCTGCTGCGCGCGCAGGCGGCGGCCGAGCGCACGCTGAGGGAGACCTCGGCCCTCGCGGCCGCGGGCGAGCTGGCCGCCATCCTGGCGCACGAGATCCGCAATCCGCTGGCGATCATCTCGGCACGGGCCGAGCGGGTGCGGGCCAAGATCGAGCGCGGGCGGGATCCCCAAGAGATCCTGCGCTGGTTCGACGCGATTCCCAACGAGGTGGAGCGATTGAACCGGGTGCTCACGCAGTACCTTTCGTTCGCGCGCCCCAACGATCTGGAGGGCGAGGCGGCCGAGCTGGCTCCCACGATCGACGCCGCTCTCTCGCTGCTGCAGGGTGATTTCGCGCGCAAGGGCATCGAGGTCGAGCGCGAGCTGCCCGACGAGAGCCCGGGCACGGTGGCGATGGCGCCGGCGGCGTTGCATCAGGTGCTGCTCAACCTGATGCTCAACGCCCGGGACGCGATGCCCACGGGGGGGCGCGTGCGCATCGGCGTGGCGGACGAGCCCGCCCATGTGCGCGTGACGATCGCCGACACGGGAACGGGCATGACGCCGGAGCAGAAGCGACGCGCGTTCGACAGCTTCTACACCACGAAGGAGCGCGGCTCGGGGCTCGGGCTGGCGGTGGTCCGGTCGATGCTCGCGCTCTACGACGCCCGCGTCTCCTTCGAAAGCGAGCAGGGCCGGGGCACCACCTTCACCCTGCGGCTGCCCAAGAGCCGCAACGTCAGATGACGCGGCCTCGGCGATGCGCGCGAGGCGACCGAGTGAGGAAGGAACGCACGCATGGACAGCGATCACCCGTTGCAGGCCCGACCGGGCGGACCGGACGACCGGGATCCCGCCGATCCGGGGCCGACGAGCCCAGAGACGCCCGCGGCCGGCGATGGGGCCACAAGGCGCGCGATGCGCATCCTGGTGGTCGACGACGAGCCCGAGATCCTGCTGAGCCTGGAGGACCTGCTCACCGAAGAGGGCTTTGAGGTCACGACCGCGGGATCGGGGACCGAGGCGCTGGAGGCGCTCGAGCGCCAGATGTTCGAGCTCGTGATCACCGACCTGCGCATGCCCCCGCCCGATGGTCTCGAGCTGCTCAAGCGCATCAAGGCGCAGTGGCCCGCCACCGAGGTCATCCTGCTGACCGCGTTCGCGACGCGCGACACGGCGCGCGAGGCGCTCAAGGAGGGCGCCCTCGAGTACGTCGAGAAGCCATACAAGGAATTCGAGATGTTGCTGCGCGTGGGGCGGGTGAGCGAGCGGTTCCGGCTCACCGAGCGCAGCCGGCGGCTGGAAGAGGATCGCGCCACCCTGGTGGGCGAGCGCGACTTGCTGAACCGGAGAATCGAGTCGCTCGAGACGGCCGCGACCGGGGAAGCCTCTTTCGAGAACCTCGTTGCGCGCTCGGAGCCGATGCGCGAGGTCTTCTACCTGGCCCGCCGCGTCGCGGCCACGGAGGCGACCGTCCTGATACGCGGCGAGAGCGGCACGGGCAAGTCGGTGCTGGCGCGCGCCATCCATCTGGCCAGCGCCCGGCGGGGGCAGCCGTTCCTGAAGGTCAACTGCGGGGCCCTGCCCGAGTCGTTGCTCGAGAGCGAGCTGTTCGGACACGAGAAGGGCGCCTTCACCGGGGCTGTGCGGCGCAAGGAGGGGCTCTTCGCCGTCGCCGACGGCGGCACGTTGTTCCTCGATGAAATCGGCGACGTGTCGCCGCCCATCCAGCTCAAGCTCCTGCAGGTGCTGGAGGAGAAGACCTTCCTGACCGTGGGCGGCACCAAGCCGATCCAGGTCGACGTGCGGCTGATCGCCGCCACCAATCGCGTCCTGGAGGAGGCAATCCGCGAGGGCGGATTCCGCGGCGACCTGTTCTACCGGCTCAACGTCTTTCCCATCGAGATCCCCCCGTTGCGCGAGCGGCGCGAGGACATCGGGCCCCTGATGGAACGCTTCTTGAAGCGCAAGGGGGTGGATCCGCAGGCGATCACCCCGGCCGCCCTGAAGGCGCTGGCGGAGCACCCGCTGCCGGGCAACGTGAGGGAGCTGGAGAACATCCTCGAACGGGCGTTGATTCTGGCCGGATCCGAGCCCATCACGCCCGAGATGATCCAGGCCCCGCTGGTGGATCCCGACTCCAAGCCCTCTGAGGGGTTGGAGATACCGGATGAGGGGCTGGTGCTGGAGGAGGTCGAGAAGGACCTCATCCGCAAGGCGTTGGTCAAGGCCCAAGGCAACAAGAGCAAGGCCGCCGCCCTGCTGGGACTCACGCGCCGGACGCTCTATTCTCGCATGGAGCGCTACGGCATCGAGTCGTGAGTGTCCCGCCTGGGCCACGAGGTGTCCGCCATGGTTCACATCTACGCACAGAGAAGCAGCTCTGCCGGTCCGGCCTGTGGCCGGACGGGGCGCCGGTGGGCACTGGGCGGCGCGCTGATCGTGGGGCTCGTTCTGGCCGGCGGGTCGCTCGCCCAGGCCCAACCGGCCGGCGAGGTCGAAGCGCTCCAGCGGGAGATCGAGAACACCGACCAGATCCTTCAGCGGGCGGTCGAGCTGGCCCGGGAGGCGTCGGCGGTGGCTGCCATCGACCACTTGAAGCAGGCCAACGAGCTGCAGGGACGTGCGCGCTCGGAATACCGCCAGGGCCTCGATGCGGGCAGTCCCGGCACCCGCGCCGCGCGATTCAAGCGCGCGCTGGAGTACACGCTCAAGGCGCGTCACGAGGCGCTGCAGGCGATGGACCTGGCCCGCGTGGAAAAGAAGACGCAGGAGAGCGTGCGCCGTCTGATCGACCAGGCCGAGAGCCGTGCGCACGAGGTGGCGCCGGTGGTGCGCGAATCGGGCAACGAGCAGGCCGGGCAGGTTCTGGGCCAGGCGATCGATCACCTGCAGCGGGCCCGCCGGGCCGAGCGTGATCGCCAGTATGCGCAGGCCTCGCGCTTGGCCACGCTGGCGACGAGCCTCCTCGACCGGGCGCTGCAGCTCGCGCAGGCCGACGTGGGCGCGGCGGCCGGCGCGCAGGTGTCGATCGATCGCACCGCGGCGCTGCTGGCGCAGGTGGAGGGGACGCTGATCGAGCAGGGCAAGCGGCCCGGCGACTGGCCCCCGTACCGCGAGGCGCGCCGACTGCTCGATCAGGCGATCGAGCTCTTCCGGGGCGGACAGCTCCGGCAGGCGCTGCAGCTCAGCCTCACCGCGCGCCAGAAAGCGCTCCAGGTTCTGGCCGACCTGCGGCAAGATCCGCAGAAGCAAAGCCTGATCGAGGCCATCGAGGAGCTGCAGGCGCTCTACGGTGAGCTGGGCCCCGAGATCGAGGCCGCGGGCGGCGAGGCCGAGCAGCGCATGCTGGACGAAGGCCGCCGGCTCTTGCGGCGCGCGCGGGCGCTGTTGCGCGACGAGAAGCCGCGGCAGGCGCTGCAACACCTGCTGGCGGCCGAGCGGCTGCTGAAGCGGGCCGCCAAGGCGGCCGGCCTATAGAGAAGATGGGCCGCGCCGCGCGGCTCACACCCCGCACCGGAGGCGGGCGGCAACGGATCGCACACGAACAACGCAGCACAATGCCGGGGGCGCCGTGAGGGCAGGCCGCTTGAGGCTGGGGCTCGTTCTCTTCGTGCTCGCGATCGTCGGCGGGGCGGGCGCGATGACGTCCCAGGATCCCCCGGCGCTGGTGGTCCCCATCGCACGGGCCAGCTCAACACCGGCGCCGGCGGATCCGAACCCGCCCGGGGTCTCCGATCCGCAACCGACGGGCGATGCGAACGCCGCGCCCGCCGACTCGTCCGCCGGCAACCGCGTCGAGCGACTGCTCTCCGCCTGGTCCGACCTCTACCTGAGCCCGTGGGCCGATTCCCTGGGGACGTCCTGGTCCGATTCGCTGATGGATGCCTGGGTGGACAGTCTCCTCGAGGCCTGTGACTCGGCGGCCGTCGCGGCGACCGCCGACTCGGCGGCGCGCGCCCGGCCGGACACCGGCGGCATCGACCTGCCCCTTCTGGAGGCGGGCGCCGAGCGCGGACGCGTCGATCTCTACGCCGGGTGCGAAGTCGAGGGCCTGGACGAGTCGTTCGGGTCGGCATCGCTGGCGCCGGTCTCCACGGCCGGATCGGTCTCCGGCAACGTCGCGGCCGACTCGACCGCCGTCGACCTGCGCTTCGTGGATCGCGAAACCACGCCGCTGGCGCTCGTCGGTCTGCGCGCGAATACCGGCGATGCGGCGCGTCTCGACGGCTGGGTGGAAGCGGATTTGAAGGTCGGCGAGCGCCGGGCCAGCTTCGCCGTCGAAGGAGCGGCCACGCCGCGCACCGGTCGCTACCGCAGCTTCTCGGTGCGCGACCTCTTCTTCTGGGATCGCGAGGACGACGGCACCCACAGCCGGCAGAACCTGCTCTATCTCTACTGGAGGCCCCGCCTGGGCGACAGCGGCTGGCGTCTGAACCTGCGCACGGCGCTGGACGTCTCGCGCAGCGACGAGGCGGACATCGAGGTCAGCTTCAGCTCGCTGGACAGCGCGGCGACCGGTGCTGACGGCTGGCTTTCATTCCTCAACTACGACCGCATCGGCCTGCGCGCCGAGCTGACCCGCCTGGCCTTGAACCACACGTCTCTGGCCGCGGAGGTGACGCGCAAGCGCGTGGAGGGGCTCGCCAGCGGTTCGTACCGCGGGCTGAAGCTATCGGCCGATCAGGGTTGGTTCCTCCCGGCGGGATTGCTCGACCTCGATGTGGACCTGACGCGCCGGCGCTACGACGAGGAGGGCTCGGCCCTGGGATCGTTCTGGGAAGCCGAGCTGCGCGCCCGCTGGCTGGGCCAAGGCGAGCGCCAACGGCTCGACGCCGACCTCACCCTGACGGCTACCGATTACGATGCCGAGATACAAGAGGAGGACGAGAGCCTCACCTGGCTCGCGGATGATCAGCTTCTCGCCGAGGGGTCGGTGGTGTTTCACCGCCGGCTCTGGCGGACCCCGGACGGCGCCCGGGGATCGCCCGCATGGCGCCTGCTGGCGGGCATCGGACCCACCGGCGAGCTGATCCGCATGCGGGGGGGTGTCGGCGACGCGGATGCCTACGGGGTGCGCATCGAGGCGGAGATCCGGCGTTGGAAGCCACGGAGCAGCAACTGGCTGGAGCTGAATCTGGAAGTCGGGCGCCGCAGCTACCATGACGCAGGAGATGCGGATCGCTTGAGCTTCGAGGGCTTCAGTCTGTCGCTCTCCCAGACCGACTACACCTACGGGCAGCTCTCGCTGATCGGCGGCGGCGACTTGCCGTGGTCGCTGCAGTGGGAAACCTACGTATCGCTGGATCAGGAATGGCACACGGTGGCCGAGGACGACGCGCGCCTGGTTTCCTTCAGCCTGGCGGTCAAGCGGCTGTGGGCGTTGCTGGGGGAAAGGCCTCCGATTGGCGGTGCGCGTTGACACGTCCCACAATGCATCCATATACTGCCCCCACATAGCCGTTTAGCCTCACTTCGCCGGGGGACGCTTGCCCGCGGCGTAGGGCAGGGAAGCCCGGGGAACCGCGCCGACATGTGGCACTGGGTGCGCCGACTCTTCTTGCACAACATCGGGATCAAGCTGATCTCGTTGACGTTGGCGATCACGCTCTATCTGCACGTCTTTTTCAGCCAGGCCCGTGAGATCACCCTCGACGTGCCCCTGACCCTGCACGGCATTCCCGATTCCCTCATCGCCTCGGGGGAGATTCCCGACGAGGCCAGTGTCCGGGTTCGCGGCCTGGGTCTGGCCTTGGCCAAGCTGCGCACCCACCCGCAGGGCGCGCGCGTGTTGATCGAGGTGGGCGAGGTGCATGAGGGGATGCTGCAGCGGCCGCTCTTTTCCGGCGACGTGTTGCTGCCGAGCGAAATCGATGTGCAGGTGATCGAGGTGGTCGAGCCGCGCGAGTTGGACATCCATTTCGATCGCCTCATCGACCGGCGCCTGCCGGTTGTCCCCAGCGTGACGGGTCGTCCCGCGCCCGGATTCGTCACCGTGGGGCGTGTGGCGGCCCAGCCCGAATCGGTCAACGTGCGCGGGCCGCAGCAACGTTTGCAGTCGTTCGAGTTCGTGAGAACCGAGCCGATCGACATCAACGGTTTGGAGCGCGAGGCGATGGAGCGCGTCGCACTGCGCGTGCCGGCGCGCTGCACGGCCACCCCGCCGGCGGTCACGCTGCGCGTCGCGATCGACAAGGTCATGTCGCGCCGGTTCTCGGACCTGCCGGTGAAGGTGCATCGGTCGGGGGACGTGTCGCTGGAAAGGCTCGATCCCCGGAATGGTTCGGTCGTCGTGTCGGGTCCGGCGACGCTGGTCGACTCGCTGAGCGCCCAGGATCTGCGGCTGTCGATCGACGCGCTGGGATTGCCGCCCGGCACCTACACCCTGATGGCCAGCGTCGAGCTGAATCGCTCGCTCGAGGCCGGCGCGGTTACGGTGGAGCCGGTCGAGCCCGAGAAGTTCGAGGTCGAGTTACGTTAGCGCCTCCCGGGAGGCGCGGGGGAGGAGTCCCGAAGTGGCAGCCAAACAGGACGATGCCAGCATGGTTCCCGGGGTCGAATACCCCTACTGCCCCATCAGCCGTCAGCTCTGTCGGGCCGGCAAGGTCTGGGTGGATCCCGTAACTCAAGAAAAGGAAACATATTGTGCCTTCTGGCACCAGAAGGAGCTGCGGTGCGTTTTCCGCATGGTCGAGTTCGATCTGTTCAATGTTGCGCGCGCGCTGGACGAGTTGCGCAATCGGTAGGGGACCCGCTGGGGCAGGGGGGCGGTGGGCGCGGCGGGGGCCGGGGACCGGGAAAACGCTCCAGAAAAGCCGTAGAAGAATGTGGCTTTTGGTGTTGACTCGTTCTTGGGCCGATGCTATCTAGCAATTGCTTGCGGCAAATTGGGTTGCAGCGCTGGCCCGGTTTGTCCGAGGCACCCGGGGTCGATCGGGTTGCCGGATACTGTATAGCAATCGCTATTGTCTTCGAAGGAGGGTGGGATGACGAAGGCGGATCTGGTCGACGAAATCGCGGATCGCACAGGTCTCACCAAGAAGGATGTGGCCGAGACAGTCGATGAGTTCCTGAACGCGGTCGGCCGCGCTCTGGTTGCCGGAAAGCACATCGAAATCCGTGGTTTCGGCACGTTCAAGGTGCGCGTTCGCAAAGCCCGCATGGCCCGGAACCCCAAGAACCCGGACCAGCCCGTTCACGTCCCCGAGCGCCGGGTGCCGGTCTTCAAGGTCTCCCGTCAGCTCAAGGACAAAGTGGCCAACGCTTAGCGACGTGTGGGCTTGCCCGTACAGAGCGCCCAGGGACGGGACGACTCGGTGACACAGGGATGTGGCCTCGGGGCCCGCGCGTGCGGTGTCCCCGAGACCTCATTGGCTTCGCGTCCGAGTCCTGGGACCACGGGGACGCGCGAGCGGGGAGTCCATGCAGAGCTCGTTTAAGGCCAAGCTTCGCCAACCCCTGCAGCCGGTGGCTCGCTGGCTGCACGCCTTTGGTGCGAAACCCAACCATCTCACGCTGGCCGGTCTGGTCGCGTCGCTCCTGGCGGGAATCTCGGTGGCCGCCGGGAACCTCACCCTGGCGATCATCTGGCTCTTGATCGGGCTCCTCTGCGACATGCTCGACGGGGATCTGGCGCGCCTGATGCCCGCGGGCACGAGCCGCCTGGGCGCGTTCCTCGATTCCTGCACCGACCGGGTCTCCGAGGCGGTCGTCTTCGGCGGTGTGCTGATCGGCATGGAGTACCACGGCGGCGGGGTGGGTTGGGCCTGGCTCGTTGCATGGGTCCTGGCCGTGACCGGTAGTTTCATGGTGAGTTATGCGCGCGCGCGCGCCGAGGGTCTGAAGATTCCGTGCACGGTGGGTTTCGCTGAGCGACCCGAGCGGATGGTGCTGCTGTTGCTGCTGCTGATCTTCGGTTTCCGCGCGTCGGGCTGGTTCCTCCTGGCGCTTGCCGTGATCAGTTGGATCACCGTCTATCAGCGCACGGTCCACGTGGTTCGCGCGGTCCGGCCGCCGCACCCGACGGCGCCCGTCGCGGTGCGCATGCCGCATCCGGAGAGCCAGGACGAGCAAGCGGATGCCGCCCATTCTCCACCGCCCGCGTCCGAGGAAAGCCCCCCGCCCGAGCCCGAGGACAAGAGTTCGTGAGCGACGACGACGTGCGCGGGACGTTTCTCGTCTTCGAGGGTGTCGAAGGCAGCGGGAAGTCCAGCCAGATCGGCCGCCTGGCCGACCTCCTCACCCGCCTGCGACGGCCCCACCTCGTGACGCGCGAGCCGGGCGGGACACCGCTGGGCGACGCACTGCGCGCGCTGCTCCTCAGCCCGGCCAGCAGCGGGATCGACGGCCTGACCGAGCTGTACCTGCTGGAGGCGTCGCGACGCACGCACGTGCGCCAGGTCATCCTCCCCGCCATGGCGCAGGGCCGCATCGTGATCTGCGATCGCTACGGGGATTCGTCGGTCGCCTACCAGGGCGGCGGGCGACGCTTGGGGATTGATCTGGTGGAGACCCTCAACCGGCAGGCGACCGACGACCTGCAGCCCGACATCACCCTTCTGCTCGACGTGCGACCCGAGGTAGGTCTGGAGCGCATCGGCCGCCGGCCGGGCGCACAGGATCGGATGGAGCGCGAGGCGCTCGCGTTCCACCGGCGCGTGCGGGAGGCCTATCTGGAGGTGGCCCGGCGCGGCGGCGAGCGCTACCGGGTGATCGACGGCGAAGCTGCCCCGGATCGGGTGTTCTCCGAAATCCTCGAGGCGTTGCGGCCTCTGCTGCCCTGGATTCCCCCTTCAGAAGGTCCTTGAGTTTACGGTCGTTATCGTTCGGGCCCACAAGCGTCTGTGGTATAATGGGACCGTGAGCAACGCAGAGCCCACAGCCCAGGTCCCCCGTCCCGCATGCGGATGGCGTGTCGTGGTCTTATCCCTTCTATTTGTAGGGCTTACGTCCACCGTCCCGGGCGCGGACCCCCCACCGCCGATTCCGGCGGGCGGCTTCGGCGCGGACGCCGCGCCGTCGGGTCCCGGGGCGGCCGAAGCCGACTCGATCGAGGCGGCCCTCGACCTTCTGCGGGAGGTCTTCGCAGGCATCCAGGAGGTCTACGTGGAGCCGGTCTCCGTGCGCTTCCTTCTGGACGCCGCGCTGGAGGGCCTGCATGAGCAGCTCGACCCCCACACCAAGGTGTTGACCCCGGCGGAATTCACCGCGTTGCGCTCGCGCGACGGGGCTTCGGTCGGCATCGGGGTGACGTTGGATTTCTCCGCGGACGAGCCCCGCGTCGTGCAGGTGCGCCCCGACTCCCCCGCCCACGAAGCCGGCCTGCGTCCCGGCGACCGGTTGGTGTCGATCGGCGGCGTTCCGTTGAACGGCTTACAGGGGGCCCAGGTCGTGGACCACCTGCGAGGTCCCGTGGGGACCCTGGTGCGGCTGGAGACGGCGCCCCCAGGACGCTCGGTGCGCACGCTCGAGATTCGCCGCCGCCTGGTCACCCGCGACGCGCTCAGCCATCGGCGCCTGGCGGACGGACGGCTCGGCTACCTGGAGATCCGCCGCTTCGCGCGGGGCGTCTCCGAGCGGATCGAGCAGGTGCTGGCAGAGTGGTCCGCCGAGGACCTTCAGGGCCTGGTCATCGACCTGCGCGACAATCCGGGCGGCTTTCTGGATGAGGCCGCGCGCAGCGCCGATCTGTTCCTGCCGCTGGGCGCAGAGATCGTTCGCACCGTGGGGCGCCTGCCGGAAGAGAACGGCGTGATGGTCTCACGCCGTCTGCCGCTCAGCGATCACACCCTTGCGATCCTGGTCGACTCGCTCACCGCCAGCTCGGCGGAGGTGTTCGCCGGCGCGTTGAAGGGTCGCTCGCGCGTGGTCCTGGTGGGCGAGCGCAGCTACGGAAAGCGGACGGTGCAGCGGCTGCGGCCGCTGTCGGGCGGGGGCGCCCTGAAGGTCACCGCCTCGTTCTATCAAACGCCCGCCGACGCAGGCGACGCGGTGACGACCGCGAGCCCGCTGGGAGTCGCGGCGCCGCCGGTGGCGCCAGCGGAGATCTCCGCCTCGGAGAGCTTGCCCGAGCGGGTGGGTGCGCGCGGCCGGCGCCTGCAACCGGATCGGATCATGGAGCGTCCCCCGGAGGAGGACCCTCTGGTTGAGCTTCAGCGCAGCGGCCTTCTGCAGCGATTCGTCCAGGAAGAGACGTGCACCCCCGCCTCGCCCGGGCTCGCCTTCTGGCGGCGGTCGCAGGCGCCGGACGCCCGGTGCGACGCGCGCCCCCACGGCGACCGGTCCGAAACCCGCGCGCCGGGCTTCGATCGCTGGTGCGCGTTGCTGGGCGACCGGCTGCGGCAGTGGGGCGGGGCCGCGGCGCCCCCGGTAAGCGCGCGCCTGCGCGCGATCTGGTTCGCCGATTGGGTGCAGGAGTGCTGGGGCGAAGAGGCCGGACGACGCGCGCAGTTGGAGCTCGATCCCTGGGTCCGGGCCGCGGCGCAGGAGATCCACGCCCGGGGTCCGCGCGAAGGGTCCGACCCGTCCGCCGTGACCGCGGAGATCGTGCCCGACCGCTGAGAGACGCGCGCCCAGTCCGCCCCAGGTCCCTCCTTGCCGCGCCGCCGCGCGGATCCCGGCCTTTCGCCCAAGCTCGGGCCCGCGTTATACTCGCGGGTCGCGGTCCGCGCGAGCGGGGCGCTCGCCGCGCAACCCGCGCATCATCGGCGGTCCTCAAGGAGGTTTCGTGAACCCCGAATCGCTCGAGCGCATCTTGAACGAGGTGGCCGCCGGCCGGCGCACGGTCTCCGAAGCGCTGCGGGATCTGACGCGCTGGCCGGTCGAAGACCTGGGGTTTGCGCAGGTCGACCATCACCGGCACCTGCGCCAGGGGTTTCCGGAAGTCATCTACGCGGCCGGTAAGCAGCCCGCCCAGACCGAGGGCATCGCGGCGGCGCTGGTGTCGAAGGGCGCGCCGCTGCTGGTGACGCGCGCCGACGAGGCCACGTTGGCGCGACTGCAGACGCGGTTTCCCGACGGGCGTGCCGATTCGCGCGCGCGCACCTTCGTGCACGGGGCCCCCACCGAGCCGGAGTCCGGAGCGGTGGTGGTGGTGGCCGCCGGCACCAGCGACCTGCACGTGGCCCTCGAGGCGGTGGAGACGGCGCGCGCGCTGGGCGCGCGGGTCGACGCGATCACCGACGTGGGTGTCGCCGGGCTGCATCGGCTTCTGCCGCACCTCGATGCCCTGCACGCGGCGAACGCGATCGTGACCGTGGCCGGCATGGAAGGCGCGCTGCCCAGCGTGGTGGCCGGCCTGGTGTCGGCGCCGGTGATCGCGGTGCCTACCAGCGTAGGGTACGGCGCCAGCTTCGGCGGGATCTCCGCGCTGCTCGGGATGCTCACGAGCTGCGCCGCGGGCGTCACCGTGACGAACATCGACAACGGTTTCGGGGGAGGCTACGCGGCCGCGCTGATCAACCGCGCGGTGGTGCGGGCCGGGGCGCGATGAACCGGGAGGGCGCGGGCGTGCGGGTGGCCTATCTCGATTGTGTCGGCGGCATCAGCGGCGACATGTTCGTCGGAGCGTTGCTGGACGCCGGCTGGTCCGAGCATCGCCTGCGGGAGTCGGTGGCCTGGCTGGAGCCCGAGATTGCCGTCCTTCGCGTCGAACGGCGCATGCATCACGCCCTCGCCGGCCTGGGCATCGTGGTCGAGCCGCGTGAGCCGCACGAGCATCACGAGCACCGCGAACCTCACGGGCCCCACGATCCGCGCGGCGCGCACGGTCATGCCCGCGTTCCCCACCGCGGCCTGCGCGAGGTCACCGCATGCCTCGAGGCGGCGCCCTTGGCGCCCGAGGTGCGCCGGCGCTGTCTGGCGGTCTTCGAGGCTCTCGCCCGCGCCGAGGCCCAGGCGCACGGCGCATCCATTGACACGGTCCACTTCCACGAGGTCGGCGCGGTGGACGCGATGGTCGACATCGTGGCCACCTGTCAGGGGCTGGCCGACCTGGGCGTCGAGCGACTCCACGTCTCGCCTCTCCCGGTGGGTCGGGGCGTGATCGGTGCGGCGCACGGCCGGATTCCGCTGCCGGCCCCGGCCACCGCGCACCTGCTGCGGGGCGCTCCCGTCCGCTGGTCGACCGGCGAGGGAGAGCGCACCACCCCGACCGGGGCGGCGCTGGTGACCACGCTGGGTGTCTGGGAGCCGCCCCCGCCGATGACGCTCGTCGCGGTGGGCACCGGCGCCGGCTCGCGCGAGCTGTCCGAGGTCCCCAACCTGGCGCGCCTCTTCGTGGGTGACCCCGGCATCGGCGAAAGCCAAGGGGTGGGGGATTCCCCTCATTGGGGCTGGGGGGAGCCCGCGGCCGACGAGCCATCCGGCCGGTGGCGACGCGTGGTTTGCATGGAGACGCAGGTGGACGACGCGTCGGCCGAGCAGATCGCCTACTGGGCGGAGCAGCTCCTGGCGGCCGGCGCGCGGGACGTCCTCTTGACCAGCGTGATGATGAAGAAGGGGCGGCCGGGCACGATGCTCACGGTGGTTGCCGACCCGGAAGCGGAGATGCGCCTGATGGCCTGGCTGCTCGACCGGACCAGCACCCTTGGGGTGCGGCGCCGCACCGAGCTGCGGCGCGAGCTGGAGCGTGTTGACCACACCGTAGATACGCGCTTCGGCCCGGTGCCGGTCAAGTGGGCCCGCAGAGGACGCGGCTGGGAGGCCAAGCCCGAGTTCGAGGCCTGCCGGGCGATCGCCCAGCGCGTGGGCGTGCCCCTGGATGAGGTGCAACGGGCCGCCCGGGCCGCCGCCCAGGGTCGCGAGCCGGTTGAAGACGGCTAGCGGAGGCGCCTGACCGGCGGCCGTCGCGAGCTGGCCCCCGGCTCGTGGGCCCCAGCCCCTTCGGGCCGCTCCCCGAGCGCGGCGGGGAGGGAGCGCCGCGCGGCGACGAATCGATAGCCTCACGCGGCGGAAATCCTACCTATACAACTTCTTGACACCTATAAAGCACGTTGCTATACTCCGCACGGACTTGCAGAAGGGCAGCAAAGGGCAGACTGGACTCTCCTGGAATCCCCCCGGTTCTGGTAGGGCAGCTTGGCGTGACGGCTTTGAGAAGAGACGATCAGAACACCGGCGCTCTCTGGAATCTCAGGCAACACCTGACACGATGGTGCGCTCTGAGCGCTCCGGGCGGAATCCGTCGTGTCTGTTCGATGCTGTCACTGTACCCCCACACCGACTCAACAGAGAGGACTAGCTGAGCGCTGCAAGGGGAGGAGGTGATGCCCGTCCGAGGTTGAAAGACCGTTTCGGTTCCGGGTACCGGACTACCCTCGCCGCGGCCGCGCGGTGCCGGACTCCTGGATTGCAGCGTGAAGCGGTCTGTGGTTTGTGTGATGAGGTGATGCCCAGGTGGTCCTTGGAGTGGGTTCACCGGCCGCGGGCCGGGTAAGCTCCGGGACCTCAGCAACCATGGAGGCTTACGATGAGAAAAGGCTTTGCGTTGTTGACCATCCTGCTGTTCGCGGCAGGCAGCGCGCTAGCCGCGTCGCCAAGCCCGTCCCTGCACAAGCAGGCGCCGCGGCTTGGTGAAATGATCGACGATATCGCCGCGCCCGAGTTCACGTTTGCTCGGGATGAGACGGTCTGGTTCGGCGGCGACGACGGCACTGGCGTTGCTTTCCAGGGCGGCATTTGGGACTTCGAGACGCCCGGCAGCAACGGATTCCAAGGCTGCATATCGATCGATGAGACGTCCAACCCCGGCGTTTATTTCGGCCGGGTGACCGCGATCGACTTCACGAGCCACGGGGATCCGTGCACGCCGATGATCGGCGGCACGACGGGCATGATCTGGTGCGGCATCCACCAGGATGAGGCCGACCTGCGCGACTTCATCGCCGGGATGGGCTACCAGAACCAGATGTGCCAGCGTGCGTTCTCGCCCGAGTTCGCGATCAATCCGGGGACCGACGCCATCGAGTTTACCTTCGACTACTTCAACCACACCGAGCCCGGCTTCGACTACACCGACATCTACATTCTGGGCTACGACGGCACCGGTGAGGTCGTGGATGAGTACCTGGTCGAGCGGCTCGACGGCGTGATCGGCGACGACATCACGCCCGGCTTCTACGAGAACACCGTGATCGCCGGCTCGCTCGATCCGGCGGTCGAGTCCGTCCAGCTCGAGTTCCGCATGAACGCGGACGGCGGCTGGTCGGATGAGGACGGCCTGTGGGACGATCCCTGCGGTCCGTTCGCGGCCGACAATCTCGAGCTGACCGTGGGCACCGGCTTCGGCGCCTACGACTTCGACGACGGCGCACAGGGCTGGACCTTCGACAAGTGCGAGGGTGCCGGCGCCTGGATGCACATCGTGCACGACTTCGAGTACCAGGAGTGGCTGGACGACCTCGGCCTGACCTGCGGTTGCACGCTGGTCGGTGACGCGGTCGGCTTCGTCAGCACGACCTGCGCCAACGGTCCGGGCCTCGTGCCGGGTCTGAAGGAGCAGTTCGAGACCGGTCCGGTCCCCCGCGAGGGCTACCCGGCTCCCTTCTGGAACGCGGTCGTGGTCGAGTGGGACGCGTTCGTGAACTTCCCGCAGAGCACCGGCGCGCACTATCGTCCGGGCTGGCGGATGTACCCCTACACGACCGAGGTCAACCCGGTCGAGCACTGGTCGAATCGTAACGGCCAGGCGGTCTGGTACTACACCAGCTCGCCCTACTGCGCGCTCAACCGCGTGAACCTGTCGACCATGGACGATGGTCCGCTGCCGGTCGAGTGGGACTCGGTCAAGTACACCTACGAGGTCTATGTGAGCTGCGACGCCTTCACGACCCCGCCCACCGTCTGCGTGGACGAGGGCTGCACGGGCGGCGCTCCCGTCATTGACAACTTCAAGATCGGTCTGACCAACGCCGCCGACGCGCCGCCGGTCGGCCTGATCGACGGCGGGCTCTTCATCGACGGTTATGGTCAGAACTACCCGACCTACGTCGAGCCCAGCGACCGCTGCAACATCAACATCTCCCGCGATCTGTCGATGACCAGCACCGAGGAGAACGACTGGCACGGCGACAGCTCTGTGGTGACCGGTCCGTTGGTCACCTCCGAGGCCGGTCGCTGGCTGTGCGAGCTCTGCTTCCAGATTCCGCGTCTGGGCGCGCGCCAGTCGATGATCCCCGAGTACCACACCTGGAAGGGCCGTCTCGCGGATGATCCCGAGGATGGTTTCGTTTGCGTCCTGATGGACTCGCTCGAGACCAACAACGGGACCCAGATCTGGAAGCACAAGTTCGGAACCTACTTCCACGACGACGCGGTCGGGTACCAGGGCCCCGGGGACTATAACGAGGCCAACGAGATCCTGCCCGACGGCGTCTTCACGCCCGGCACCCGGATCGAGTACTACTACCGGTCCTACTGGTACAACGGCGGCGCGCCGCCGGATGAGTACTATGTGCTCCAGTCGGCCACCGGTCCGTTGGAGGTCGAGCTGCTTCCGACCATGGAGCTGCAGCCGGGTGAGGAGTACCTGGTGCAGTGGCCGTCGATGCTCTATGTCGACGCCTACAACCGCGGTTCGGAGTACTACATGCTGCCGACGCTCGAGCAGTTGGGCATCGACTTCGACAAGTTCGACTTCCTGGACAACTCGTCGAACTACAATGCCTCGTTCAAGCGCGACCTGGGTGGCACGACCTACAACCCGGGCGGCTACGGCAACAACGGTCTGACGACCGAGCAGCTCCTGGCCTATCGATTGATCCTCTGGAGCAACGGCAACTTCGGCATCGGAAGTTGCGAGGAAGAGGACTTCGGCATGTTCCAGGCCTGGCTCGAGACGACCGACTGCGGTCTGGCCGACATCCGCCGGGGCATCATCTTCGACGGCGATGCGATCGCCGAGACGATGGCCGACCCCGTGCAGGGCAAGGCGATCGAGTTCTGCCACAATACGCTCGGAACGACGTTCGTGGCCCAGAACTATCGTGACCACAACGAGGACCCGGCCTACTGCGTCTACGTCGAGCCGATGGACCCGGTGGCCGAGTTTGCTCCCGTGGGCGACGGCCTCAGCCTCTACGGCAACGGCTGCCCGCAGGAGTACAACTTCAACGTGCTCGGTCTGCAGGCCGGCGCCGGCGGTGTGGGCAACCTGCGCTTCTGGAGCTTCGAGCTGACGGGCAACGACGAGTACGTCAACTATGCGCAGGTGGTCAAGACGGTGGAGCAGACCGGTGTCGCCAACTGGCGTTCGGCGGTCAACGGCTTCAGCTTCCACCACCTGGCCGAGCCTCAGTGCCAGGGCGAGCCGTGCAGCAACGACTCGACCTGCATTGTGGCCGGCACGTCGAACCTCTACGGCCCGATGCTCGAGTGGTTCGCCGAGGGCGCCACGCCGTTCAGCAAGTGGCTCTATCCGTGCTTCAGCACGAGTGTGGGTGAGGACCCGGTTGTGCCGATGGGCGTCAACCGCCTCTACCAGAGCCGCCCGAACCCGTTCAACACGCGCGCCACGATCCGCTTCGCGATGGCCAGCCAGGGCGATGTGTCCCTGTCGGTCTACGACGTCTCGGGTCGTCTGGTGAGGACGTTGTGGGACGGTGAGGCTCAGGCCGGTGAGAACTCCATCGTCTGGGACGGCACCGACAACAACGGCAACCGTGTGGGCGGCGGCATCTTCTGGATGCAGATGTCCACGCATGATGGCTATACTTCGGGCAAGAAGATGGTCGTGCTGCGTTAGCGACCCTCTTCGCACGAAGTCGTGCCGAGGGCGGGGCCCGGGGAACCCCCCGGGCCCCGCTTCTGCTTATGGGGCAGGGGGTTGGGGGGTCTATTTCGGATTGACACCCTCGGGGGGCTTTGGTAGCCTGCGTGCTCTATGGGAGGACTCTGCCATGCGTGATCCGATCCGTGGCCACCCCGCTGCGCTGCGGGGCCGCCGGGCCATATCCGGCCTTTTCCTGTTGTTAGGGCTCGCCGGGGTGTTGCTGCACGGCTGCCGCGACGAGCTGGGCACGGAGTTGGACACCAACCTCCCGCCCGACACCTACCTGACCGGCGCGCCCGCGGAGAGCACGACCAACTTCTACCAGGTCCACTTCCACTGGTACGGCAACGACGCCGACGGCCGCGTGGTCCGGTTCGAGTACGCCATCACGGATTCCTTTCCCGCGGATGAGGATACGATCACGTTCCACCCCACGACGCGCACCGACTCGGTCTTCACGTTCCGGGTGGGGGCCGGCCAACAGGTGCTGGGCCATCGCTTCTACATCCGCGCCATCGACAACGAGGGGGCCGTCGACGAAACGCCCGCCTGGCGCTTTTTCGGGGCCATCGACCTGAATCCACCGCAGCCGATCTTCACGCTGGCCGAGGCCTTCGATCCCGAGGACCCGGCTGAGGTGCTCGCGCTCACCTCGACGCATCCCACCGTGCCGACCGACACCGTGCCCGACGGCTGGAACGTGCGCTTCCGGTGGCGCGGCGAGGATGCCGACCGGATGATCAACGAGTTTGGCGACACCGTAACCGTGGGGGAGATCAGGGAGTACGAGTACTGGCTGATTCCCCACGAGGTCGCGCCCAACATCGTAGACACCACCGTCACCGCCGTCTCTTATTCTGGGCTGAAGAGTCAGACCTATCGGTTCAGCCTGCGGGCCATCGACGACGCGGGTTTCCGGGGCTTGGACGCCGAGGAGCGCACCTTCGTCTGGAACCGGGACCCCCAGACCTACTTCGTGGCCGCCAAGGACACGCTTGATCCGGCCACCGGAGATTCACTGCTCAGCTACTTCGCCTCTTCGGCCGCCTGGGAAGGCGAGCGGGAGTTCTTCGTGGGGGATACGGTACCCTTGATGCGCGGCGCTACCGGGAGCGTCCAACCGGTCACGATCCGGGTCGATGTGTGGGGACGCGATCCCGACGACCAGGAGGGGGCGGGGGTCAACCGCTTCCAGCGCAGGCTGAGCAGCCAGCGCTGGAAGCCGCTGCTCCAGCCGCGGAGGATCGAGCTGGGCAACCAACGGAACCTGAACGCCGACCTGCAGGTGCGGTGCGCCGACTCGCACGGACGGCCCGACGGTTCGCCGCCGACCCTGCGCATCGCGATCAACCAATCGCCCCAGCTCTTGCGCGAGTTTGCCGACGAGCAGGGCGAGCCCACGCTTCAGTATCCTCAGCCCGGACAGATCATTCCCATCGCGACCATCCGCAACGCCGGGTGGCGGCTCAGGGCCGTGGTCAAGGCGACCGATCCCGACAGCACAACCGACACGTTCAGCTACCGGTTCAAGATGTCGTCGGAGTTCCTGCTCTCCTCGGGACCGGAGTGTGAGAACCTCGAAGATGTGCCCTGCCGTTTCTTGGTCCCGTTCCCTACGCGCCTGGCCGAGGGGCTCGGCAGCACGCCGAGAGAGGTTGCGCTCATTGTACGGATCATCGAGCAAGCTCGGGGCGTCTCGGATCAACACCTCATCGAGCGCTCGATCCCGTTCTACATCGTGGACGAATGATCCAAGCCCCCGACGCGCCGGCCACTGGGGACGCCGGCGGCGCGGGATGTGAGATGGTGCTCCATTAGGGATACGCATTCAGGCTCCATCAGAGAGGACGTGTCCGATGAAATCCTCGCGCTACAAGGGCACATTGCACTTGCTGCCGTTGTTGATGGGCGTTCTCGCCGTCGGTCTCCTGGCTCCCCAGTGCATCCTGCTGCCCGAGGACGGATTCTCGGGTGAAGAGGTCCGCAACGAGCGGCCGATCGTCCGCATCACCGGCGGGGTGCTCGAAGACTCGCTGGATGTGGAGAACCGTGTCCACTTCTACTGGTACGGCGCGGACGACGACGGGGTCATTCGATGGTTCGAGTGGGCGGTCGACGATACGATCTCCGAGAACGCCTGGCGTCGAACCACCAGTTTCGACGAGATCATCTTCACGCAGGCCGCGACGCTGACCACAGGGGACGAGTACGCCGAGTGGCACACGTTCTACATTCGGTCGGTCGACGACCAGTTCTCCCGCTCCACGCCCGACCAGCGCTTCTTCAACGCCAACACCATCGCGCCGACCAGCCAGATCGACACGCCTCCGCCGGTCGACGGCGCGCGCTGGGCCGCCACGCTGCGCTTCACCTGGTTCGGCGAAGACCTCGACGCGGAAGCGGCCGACAAGGTGCCGGCCTACTTCGAGGTCAAGCACGTGCAGGACCCGGGCGTCGACGTGACGCGCGAGGAGGAGGTGCGCCGGCTGTTCGAGGAGGGCCGCAACCTGTTGCTGGCCCCCCAGGAATCCGAATACCCCAGCGACAGTCTCAAGCTCTACTTCGAGCAGGCCAGCCGCGCCTGGAAGCGTGTGCCGGGATCGGTCACCGAGCAGTGGCTCGAGGGCATGTCGGTCGGCTCGCGCTACGGCTTCGCGGTGCGCGCCATCGACGAGGCCGGGGCGATGGAGCAGAAGTTCCAGCGTAACCAGAACTGGGTGCTCTTCCAGGTCCGCGACGCCCTGATCACGGTGGTGATCTTCGAGCCCTCGATGGGCAACCACCGCTTCGACTCCTCCGAGTTCGGGGAGCCCTGGGAGGTGACGGTGGCGCCCGGCCAGCGCTTCCGCTTCCGCTGGGTGGCCGACGCGTCGGCCAGCGGCACCGAGCCGGGGCCCTGCAACTACGGCTTCGACATCCCGGATCCGGACGACCCAAGCGAGCCCTTCCGGGCGACCGACGGCCAGGGCGGCTGGATCGGCTGGGCGCCGCGCGAGCAGATGCAGGAGCCGGTCTCGTTCCCGGCCGACGGACCCAAGACCCGCTACTTCTACCTGAAGATGCGGGACATCTCGAACAAGCGCGAGACCGAGACCAAGTGCATCGTCGAGATCACCGTCGCGCAGTTCGGGTTCACCAAGAAGTTCCTGGTGGTCGACGACCAGCGCCGCCGTCCGGCGGCCCCGCCGCTCAATACCAACCCGCCGCCGGTGCCCAACGACGACGCGTTCGAGGACGCCTGGCGCGACGAGGTCTTGCTCAGCATGCAGGATTTCCTCCCCACGGGCGAGGAGCCCGGGATGCACGCGATGTTCCCCGACGAGGGGACCTCGCCCTCGATCGATATCCCGGACAACTTCCTCGACACCATGGGCGAGTACGAGACGATCATCTGGGACTGCGCCGGCGGCTCGGATGTGGGGCTGGAGCTGGCCGCCGTCAACATGCTGCTCTCCCGCTACATCGGCGCGGGCGGAAACATGCTCCTGTTCACCTGGGTGGGGCCCGTTTCGAAGATCACCAAGGAGTTCTCCGAGCGCGCCACCGAGCCGATGGAGCCTTCGCCGGAGGATCTGAGCGACGGACAGGCCTGGAACCAGTTTGGATTCCTCTGGCAGCACCTGCACCTGCGGGGCGCCGTCGACAAGCCGCGGGGTGAGGACCTCACGCGCGACCGCCGCTCCCTCGTGCGGGCGGTGGCCGTCGATCCGGCCTATCCCGACATCCCGCTCGACTACAGCCGCTGGGGCGGCAACTGGCAGGATCCCAGCAACAGGCGCGGCTCACACTACTACGAGTGTCTCTATCCCTCCGATAGCGATGAGGGCGTCGAGCCCTGGTACACGCGTGAAGAGGGTCTGGAGCCGATCTACTCGGCCCGTTGCTACACGGACATCAACCACGACCTGAACGACCGGCCCATCGCGTGGCGCACCTTCGCCACCGACGAGGACCTGCAGGTAGGGCTCGATCGTGGGAAGATCGTCTGTTTCGCGTTCCATCCCTACTTCTTCGACGTGACCGCAACCGAGACCGCGGTGTCGCTCTCTCTGATGTGGTTGGCGGATGAGTCCAGATGATCCGGGATTGACCGGTCGAGCGGGCCGGGGCGCTCCCAAATGAGGTGCGGGTGATGAGAAGATGGGTAGTTGCGGTCCTGACAGCGGCCGCCTGGGTGGGGATGACGGTGCCTTGGGGAACCGCGCAGGGCGTGACCTTCGACACGGACCCCGTGGTCGGAGATCGGCGGGTCGAGCTGTCCTGGATGCCCGACGAGGACGATCCGGTCTTCACGGGCAACCTGGACCTCTACTTCATCGATAAGCAGGCGATCGCCGGCGGGGAGGCCCCCTTCTTCGCCTTCACCACCGAAGGACCGGACATCTGGTTCTGGGAAGACGCCCAGCGCAGGTTTGTCCATCTCGTCTTCGAGGATTCGCTCTGGGCTCCGGTCGACACCACCGGCCCCCTACCCGCGGAGCACACGCCCACCTGCTTCGCGGTGCACCCGCTGGGCAGCATGCTGTTGGCGGGGCTGGCCGATGGCAGCTTCGCCGCCTGGACGCCGGCGGAATCGGACGATCCGGTGATTCACGACCAGGACAAGCACGAGGCCGCGTGCGCCAGCGTGGCCTTCAAGCCGCTGGCCTCGGCCCAGGTCTTCCCCTTCATCTCGGTCGGGGATGACGGGCGCTGGAAGTCCTGGACCCAGCCCGGTGTGATCGACAAGCAGGCCGTCGTGCTCGATCCGCAGGTCACCCCCCCCGACACCCTGGCCCTCGTCGCGCTGGGGCTCTCGCGCAGCGGAAACCAGATCACGGTGGCCGACGAGAGCGGCACGGTGTTTCTCTACAACCTCGTGGGCGCGGCCCAGATTCCCCGGGCGGTCATCCGGGCCCACGAGGGCGAGCGGGTCACCTCGATCGTCTACTCGGAGAATGGGGGGCGCATCGCCACCGCGGACGCCTCGGGCCAGGTGGGCATCTGGGGCTCATCGAACGGCGCGCCGCTGGGAGGAGACGTGGTCGAGACGACCGGGCCCCTCGCCATCCGCTTCAGCCGCCGCGAAAGCCCATTCCTGGCCTACGTCACGCCGGGGGGCGACTACGGCGTGCTGGACGGATTCAATGGGCGCGAGTACGTGGTGCGTACCCATCTGGAAGCCGACTCCGTGCGGCACATGGCGATCATCCCGACCGGAGGCAGCGTCTACTTCACCGACCGTGAGGGCAATCTGGAATGGTGGAACCTGGGCCGCTGCGTCCCGACGCAGGAGCGGCCGAACTGCTTCGGCGGGTATCGCCTCTTGCGGGGGCTCTACCCGGAGGACATCGGGGCGCCCGAGGAGCTGGTGCTGCTGCGGGTCTACGACTTCAGCGACAGCACCTGGGGCTGGATGCCCAACGACACCTTGAGGGTCTTCGTGGACCCCGATTCGATCATCGCCGCCGGAGGAGACTCGTCGCGGATCGTGGCCGGCCCGCACAACGGGACGCCCTACTACTACAGCCTGCAGAAGTTCTACTGGACGTTCCTGGACGGGGGGCGGTTCATCGAACCGCGCAACTCCCCTTATGAGGGCTTCTTTCGCGCTGAAGGCGAGTCCGAGCCGACGCCGCTCATCCCGCGACCCGACGCGGTGACCAGCCTGCCGCTGCTGGGTGACGTCTACGTCGTGCCCAATCCCTACGTGGAGGGCGAGGACGCCTCCCAGTTCGGGCCGCTCAGCGAGCCGATGGTCCGGTTCTTCAACCTCCCGGCGGAGGCGACCATCCGCATCTTCACGTCCAGCGGCGACCTGGTGGATGTGGTGCACCACGTCCGCACGGCGGGCAACTTCAGCGGCGGCTCGGTGCCCTGGGATTTGAAGAACGAATACGGGAGAGACGTCATTTCCGGGGTGTACCTGTACGCCGTGGAGACGCCCGGCGGCGAAACGGCTACGGGCTTCTTCACCGTCGTGCGCTAGATGCGTCGACCGCAGGAGGCCGACATCGGACGAGGCCTCCGCGCAGACAGGGTTTCGGCCGCCCGATCCGCAGGTCGGGCGGCCTTCTCTCCGCGGGCTCAAGAAGCCCCTGCCGGAGAGCCGACGAACTACGAGGAGTACGAGGTGTGACAGCCGGCCGCGCGCACGATCCGCGCGGCATCTGAGCGCGGCGAGCGCCGGCGGGCGCCCGCGGCGACGTTCGGGGGGGACGAACATGGGCAACCATTCACAGGTCAGCACGACGGGCAGTGCCACGGGACAGAGCGACTGGGACCCGTCCGACAAGATGGTCTACTACTTCGGGGGCGATGCCACCGAGGGACGCGGCGACATGCGCGATACCCTCGGCGGCAAGGGCGCCGGACTGGCGGAGATGGCGCGGGCCGGCATCCCGGTGCCTCCCGGATTCACGGTCACGACCGACGCCTGCAATCTTTTCTACGCCCAGGGGGGGCGGCTGCCGCAGGAGGTTCAGAAGCAGCAGCTCGAGGCCCTGCGTAAACTGGAGGCCTCCCAGGACCGGCGTCTGGGCGACGAAGGCGACCCGCTGCTGGTCTCGGTGCGGTCGGGCGCCAAGTTCTCCATGCCGGGCATGATGGACACCATTCTCAACCTGGGTCTCAACGATCGGTCGGTGGAGGGCTTGGCCCACAAGACCGGCAACCGCCGGTTCGCGTTTGACAGCTATCGCCGTTTTCTGCAGATGTTCGGCTCGGTGGTGCTCGGCATCGCCAAGGAGACCTTCGACAAGCGCATGGATGCGCTCAAGGCGGAGCGGGGCGCGCGGGTCGATCTCGACCTGAACGAACAGGATCTCGAGCACCTGGCGGACGAGTTCAAACAGATCATCCAGGACTACACCGGCAAGCCGTTTCCCCAGGATCCGCTCGAGCAGCTCGACCTGGCGCGCAATGCGGTCTTCAAGTCCTGGTACAACGACCGCGCGGTCTTCTACCGCAAGCAGAACCGGATTCCCGACGACCTGGGCACGGCGGTGAACATCCAGGCGATGGTGTTCGGCAACATGGGCGAGCGCTCGGCCACCGGCGTGGGCTTCACCCGCAACCCGGCGACGGGCGCGAAGGAGTTCTACGGTGAGTACCTGCGCAACGCGCAGGGCGAGGATGTGGTGGCCGGGATCCGCACGCCGCGGCCGATCAAGGAGCTCGAGCGGGACATGCCCGAGGTGTACCGCGAGCTGCGGGCGATCACCGAGCGGCTCGAGCGGCACTACCGCGACGTGCAGGACTTCGAGTTCACGGTGCAGGAGGGCACGCTCTACATGTTGCAGACGCGCACCGGCAAGCGCACGGCCCAGGCGGCGGTGAAGATCGCCGCCGACATGACGGCCGAAGAGCTGATCAGCCGGGACGAGGCCCTCTTGCGTGTCGACCCCAACTCCCTCAATCAGCTTCTCCACCCGCGCATCGATCCGTCGGCATCCTACACGGTTCTGGCCCGCGGCTTGGCCGCCTCGCCCGGCGCCGCGGTCGGCAAGGTGGTCTTCGACCCGGACGACGCCGTGGCGATGGCGCGCGAGTTGGACGAGGACGGTCAGCCCACGCGCGTCATCCTCGTGCGCCGCGAGACGTCTCCGGATGACATCCACGGCATGGACGTTTCGGCCGGCATCCTCACCGCCACCGGCGGGATGACATCGCACGCGGCGGTCGTCGCGCGCGGCATGGGGAAGTGCTGCGTGGCCGGCTGCTCCGCGGTGGAGGTGCACGAAGAGCAGGGCGTGATGCGGATCGGCGACCGGCAGATCCACCAGGGCGACTACATCAGTCTGAACGGGTCCACCGGAGAGGTGATCGCCGGCAAGGTCGCGACCATCGAGCCCGAGGTGGCCGATGAGTTCAAGCACTTCATGGAGTGGGCCGACCAGCGGCGGACGCTGGGCGTGCGCACGAATGCGGACACGCCTGATCAGGCCGAGCTGGCCCGCCGTTTCGGGGCCGAGGGGATCGGCCTCTGCCGCACCGAGCACATGTTCTTCGCCGAGGAGCGTCTCCCCTTCGTGCAGCAGATGATCATGTACGCCCCCGAGGTGAAGCGCCTCGAGGCGGAGGTGGGGCGCAAGCGGATGGAGATCGAGAATGCCTCGGGCGAGCTGCGGGGTGAGCTCGAGTCGGAGCTGCGCAGCCTGGAGCAGAAGCTCGCCGAGCCGAAGAGCAAGTACCAGGAGGCGCTCGACAAGATCCTCCCGTTCCAGCGCGACGACTTCTACGGCATCCTGAAGGCGATGCAGGATCTTCCGGTGACCATCCGCACCCTCGATCCGCCCCTGCACGAGTTCCTCCCGAAGCGGGAGGAACTGATGGTCGAGCTGGCGCTGCTCAAGGAGCGCGGGGCCGAGGATCGGCAGATCGCGGCCAAGGAGCGCCTGCTGGCGCGGGTGGAAGAGCTGAGCGAAATGAACCCCATGCTGGGCCACCGGGGCTGCCGCCTGGGGATCGCCTATCCGGAGATCACCGCGATGCAGGCCCGGGCCATCATCTCGGCCGCCATAGAGCTTGCCAAGGAAGGCATCCAGTGCTACCCGGAGATCATGATTCCGTTGGTGGGGTCGGTCCGCGAGCTGGACCACCAGCGCAACGTGGTCGATCGGGTCGCGGGCAAGCTGATCGACGAGGCGGGGGTCGAGGTCCCGTATCTGGTGGGAACGATGATCGAGGTGCCGCGGGCGGCGTTGACGGCCGGCGAAATCGCGACCCGGGCCGACTTCTTCTCCTTCGGGACGAACGACCTGACGCAGATGACCTTCGGCTTCTCGCGCGACGACGCGGGCAAGTTCCTGCCGTCCTACGTGGACGACAAGATCCTCCCGCACGATCCGTTCGTGTCGATCGATCGCGACGGCGTGGGCCAGCTCGTGCGGTCGGCGGTCGCGGGCGGGCGCAAGACCCGGCCGCACCTGAAGACCGGGATCTGCGGCGAGCACGGCGGCGACCCGTACAGCGTCGAGTTCTGCCACGAGGTCGGGCTGGATTACGTGAGCTGCTCGCCGTTCCGCGTGCCGATCGCCCGTCTGGCCGCCGCGCAGGCCGCGATCCAGGCCGAAGGCGATTCCACAGGCGCCGGACACCGAGGACAGCTCTAGCTCAGGTGTGCGCCCCGTCTTGCCGGGGAGGGCGCGTGAGAGCATTGGTTCAGCGCATCGTCTGGTTCGCGACCGGGCGGACCGCCCGTCCGGTCGTGGCCTTCGACTGGATCCGCGGCCGCGTCGGCTCGCGCGAGAACCCCGACGGCATGCGCTCCCTGATCCACGCCGGGCTGGCGCTCACGGCGGGGTGCGCCCTGCTCGATCTCTGGCTGCTGGAGCGCCATGACTGGTCCGGATGGGCGGTCTTCGCCTTCCTGCACACCGGCTGGGTGTTCTCCTTCGTACTGGTCTGCGTGCTCAACGTCGGCTTCCTCGAGACCCCGGAGGGCGTTCGCCTGACGCGCCTCGGCGGACCCAATGTCCTGACGCTCTCGCGGTCGTTCCTGCTGCCCCCGCTGCTCTATGTGATCGCTCAAGGCGACTACTTCTGGGCGGCCTTCTTCTACGGGGTCACCGCGCTCACCGATGTGGCCGACGGCTGGTGGGCGCGCCACGGCGGCGGGCAGTCGAAGCTGGGCATCGTGCTGGATCCGGTCGTCGACCTGAGCTTCCACCTGGGGGTCTTCGTCACGATCTCACTGGTCGGTCTGCTGGATGAAATTGCGCTCGTCCTGGTGCTGCTGCGCAGCGGCCTCCTGGTCTTCGGCACGGGACTGCTCTACCTGTGGAAGGGCCAGGTTCGCATCCAGCCGACCCCGCTGGGCAAGGGCACCGGCCTGCTCATGTCGGTGGGCACGTTCGCGCTGCTGGCGCTGGCCGAGGCCGCGGCCCAGGGCGTGCCCCTGGCGGCCCGATGGGTGTCGATCCTGCAGGTCAGCTTGGTCGCGCTGCTCACCCTGGCGGTGGTCCACGTGGTCGCGATCGGCCTCGTGAACCTGCGCTTTCCACCGGCGGTCGACGCCCGCTGGCCGGGGCGGCGCCTGCCCCGCGGGTCGAGTTGGCCCGACGCCCCTCCTCCGGACGAGGACCGCGCGCCATGAGCGCGCCCGCGCGTCTTCTCTCCGGCCGCCTGGAGGCCTTCCAGCCCGCCGAGGTGCTGCAGTGGCTGGCCCACCGCGCCGGGAGTCGGGTGGTGCGCTTCCGCCCGGACCCACCACAGCCCGGGCGACCTCCGATCGCGCTGCACGTAGTCGACGGCATCGCGCGCGGTCTGCGGCGCGATGAAGATCGGCCCCAGCCCCCGGACGCACCCGGCGTCGACCGCGCCTCCGAGGAGGCCCATCCGCGGGGGCGGGCTCCGGTGCCGGCCCGGGACTGCCTGCCTCGGCCCGGCGCCCTGGGCGGGCGTCTCGTGGACCGGGCGTGGTTGTCGCCGGGCGAGCTCCGCTTGGGGTTGGAGCTCCAGCGCTGGGAGCGGCGCAAGAACGACGGCCGGCCGCTGGGGCGCGTCCTGACCGGACTCGATTTGCTGGCGCCCGAGCGCCTGGCGGCGGTGCTCCGCGAGCAGGCGCTCGACGGTCTCACCGCGCTGTTGACCTATCGGCGGGGCGGCTTCGTCGTCTATGCAGGAGAGCTCGATCCGCCCGTGCTGCCCATCGACGAACGACTCGAGCCCCTGCTGCTACGTGTGGCTCACCGGCTCGACGGCTGCGGCGCGCCGCCGGCCGTGTGAGCGCTGCGCGCGGGCGCATCCGGCGGTTCCCCGATCCCTCGCAACCGGCGGGCCCGAATCGTGTATCTTTCGATGAACCTCCTGCCGCGGTCTGCGTAGGCAGGGGCCCCGTGACACCAGCGCACGGCTCCCGCACTGAGGGGCCGCAAAGGGGAGTCGATGAGACAGGTGGATCTGAGCTTCCTTGCACACCCGGACGCCCTCTGGTGGCTGGCCCTCCTGATTGCCGTGGGCGTGGCCGGCTACGCCTACTTCCGCTTGGGCGCCCCGCTGGGCCGTGGCCAGCGGCTGCTCCTGAGGATCCTGCGCGGTCTGGCGCTGGTGCTGATCCTGCTGGCGCTGCTCGAGCCGATCTGGACCCGTCACAGTGAGAACGCGGGTCGCCCGCGACTGTCGGTGCTCGTCGACCGCTCCTCGAGCATGGCGCTGCCCACCGCGGCGGGCGAGCCCCGCTCCGAAGAGGCGGCCCGGCTGGCGGGCGAGATCGGCGCGGCCTTGAGCCCGCGGTTCGACCTGGAGTGGCTCGGATTCGCGGGCGACCTCGAGCCGCCGGCCGGGGAGGGGGCGTTGACCTGGCCTCCTCTCGGTGTGACCGCCATGGGGGACGCCTTGGAAGAGGTCCAGGTGCGTCACGGCGACCGGCCGGTGGGCGGAATCGTCATGGTGACCGACGGCGTGCACACGCAGGGCAAGGACCCCGAGCAGGTGGCCCGCAATCTCTCGGTACCGGTGTTCACCGTGCTGGTGGGCGACACCACGCCGCCGCCCGACGTGCTGGTGCGCCAGGTGCGCGCACAGCCGGTCGGGTACGCGGGGGAGCCCGTCGCGCTGCGGGTCGTGCTGGAGAGCCACGGCCTGGAGGATCAGCCGGTGGTGCTCACAGTGCGCGAGCGGGCGCAGGAAGGGTCCGCCCTGCGGCCAGCGGGACCCGAGCTGGCCCGCCGCGAGGTGACGCTGCCGGCCGAGGCGGGCCGCGAGATCGAGGTCTCGATCGAGGTGACGCCGCCGCGCGTGGGTCTGACGTTGTTCGAGGTCCGCGCACAGCTCGCGGGCGAAGAGACGGTGGTGCGAAACAACACCCGCTTCGTGGCGGTCGACGTGCGCGAGAAGAAGACCCGCGTCCTCTACGTGGAGTGCGAGCCCGATTGGGACTTCACCTTCCTGAAGAGGACTTTCGACGCCGACACCAGCCTGGCCTACAGCTATCTGGTGCGTCAGGCCGACGGCTCCTTCCTGCCCTACGGCCAGGGTGCTCCAGAGGGCACGGGGGACCTGCTCCGCTTCCCGCTGAGCAGCGAGGAATTCGCGCCCTACGCGGCCGTCATTCTCGGCCACTGCGCCCCCGGGCTCCTCCCGCCGCAGGCGCCCCAGCTCTTGAGCCGCTTCGCCGAACAGGGGGGCGGGCTGCTGCTGCTGGGCGGCGCCGGGAGCGGCGATCTGGAGGCGTGGCGCCGGGCGTGGGGCGATGTGCTTCCGGTCTCCCTGCGGGCGGAACCGCGCTGGGGATTCACCCGCACGGCCGCGCAGGTCACCGTGGCGGGTCTGGCGCATGAAGTCACGGTCATCGACGAGACCCCGGTGGCGAGCGAAGAGGCGTGGCGCGACCTGCCGCCGGTCCTGCTGCCCGAGGGGGCCTACACGACGACCGCCGGCGCGGTCACGCTCCTGAGCGGGCGCACGGCGCATCCGGCGCGCGACGTGCCCCTGCTGGCCATCGCCCAGACGGGAGCCGGACGCGTGGCCGTGGTGACGGCCCGCGGGTTCTGGCGCTGGGATTTCACCATGGAGGCCCTCAGCAACGCGCCCTCTCCCGCCCGTGAGTTCTGGCGGCGCATGATGCGTTGGCTCTCCGAGCCCTCCGAGACCGAGCGTTTCGTGGTCCGGCCCACGCGCACCGTGTTCCAGGACAGCGAGCCCATCGGCTTCACGGCGCGGTTGGCGGACGAGGCGTTCAAGCCGGTGGGGGGGGCGCGCGTGCGGGTGTCGCTCGAGGCCGTGGCCCCGCTGTCGGCGCCGTCGGCCGCCACAGAGCGGCAGGGAGGGTTGCCGGCCGCGGCGCCCTTCACGGGCGAGCTGAGGCGGGCCGAGCTCTACCCGGATGGTTCGGTGGGGCGCTATGCCGCCACGCTCTCGGCGCTGGCCCCGGGCAGGTACCACTATCGAGCCGAGGCCCGGCTGCCCTCGCGTCCGGATCTGGACGCCGAGGCCGAGGGCACCTTCTGGGTCGAGCCGATGGGCGCGGAGTTCTTCGATCTGGGCGCCTCGCGCCGCTTGCCCGATCTTTTGGCGGCCGCCTCGGGCGGCGCCGTCTCCGATGCGACCGACCTGTCCGCATTGACGGACGCCGCGGCCCGGGACTACAAGCCGGTCCGCATTGTGCGCCAGGCCGAAGTGTGGAACCATTGGGGCCTGTACTTGGCGCTCACGATGATGCTGTGCGCGGAGTGGATCGTCCGGCGGCGCAAGGGCCTCGCCTGAGCGCCCCGATGCACGCCGGCGGCGCAAGGGCCTCGCCTGAGCGCCCCGACGCTCGCCGGCGGCGGGCCGCCGCGCCTGTTCCGGAACCCGTGGGGAGGTCACAGCCGCATGAGGATGAACGGTGTGTCACGATGGCCGCTGGAATGGGCCGCACTGGGCCTGGCCTTGGCTCTGGTCACGGGCTGCTCGGGGGAGTCGGGCACGGATCGTGGGGACGAGGTCCGGGGGGAGTTCGTCGACCTCGCGAGCGATGAGGTCCCGGGTGACGCGGAGCGTGCCGCGGACGTGAGCTCGGTGGCTGTGACGAGCGAAGGGGCCGAAGGGACCTCAGCGCCCGCCGTCCTGCCCGGCGGACCGACGTCCGCTGATCGCGCGGACGCGCCGGAGGAGATCGAGCAGTCGCCGGAGGAGAACCACGATGAAGAGGAGGTCCGGACCATACCGGAGCTGCCCCCGCCGTCACTGGCCCCGGCCGCATCGCGCCCGGCGGCGCCTGACCTCACGCTGACCGATCTCTCGGGCCGCGAGGTCTCCTTGGCCGACCTGCGCGGACGCGTGGTGCTGATCAACTTCTGGGCCACGTGGTGCCCGCCCTGCAAGCACGAGATCCCTCATCTCGTGCGACTCCAGGAGACGTATGGCGACCTGGGCCTGACCATCCTGGGCGTGTCCGTGGACCAGAAGGGGATCGCCGCCGTGCGCCCCTTCGTGCGGGGCCGTCCCGAGATCAACTACACCATCATTCCCAACGGCATCCGCGCCGCGCAGGCCTTTCGGGGCATCTCCCACATCCCGACCACGTTCGTCCTGGACAAGCAGGGGCGCATCCTGAAGCGGTTCCGGGGACTGCCGACGGGGCACGAGATGGAGGCCTACGTGCAGGCGGCGCTCAGGGAGGCGTAGGACGCTGCCCGAAGAGCGCGGTGCCCACCCGGATCATCGTGGCCCCCTCGGCGATCGCCAGCTCGAAATCCGCCGTCATGCCCATCGAGAGATGGCGCAAGGGCGCATGCGGCCGGCCGGCCCGGCGCTCCTGCTCGATCGCCCGGCGCAACCGCGCGAAGGCCCGTCCGATGGCGGCGCGATCGCCGGTCAGGGGACCGATCGTCATCAGCCCGTCGACACGCAGGGCGGGCAGATGGCTGATCGCGTCGAGCAGCTCCGACAGCCCCTCGGGGGCCACACCCGATTTGGTCTCTTCCGCCGACGTGTTGACCTGCACGAGAATCGATTGCTGCTGGGCCGCGGGCATCCGATCGGCGATCTTCTGCGCCAGGCCCAGGCGATCGACCGACTGGATGACCGCGGCGCGGGGGACCACCATCTTGACCTTGTTGGTCTGCAGGTGACCGATGAAATGCCACGTGACGGCCAGATCCGTCAGGTCCTCGGCCTTGCGCCGCAGCTCCTGGGCGCGGTTCTCGCCGAACGTCCGCACGCCGGCGCGCCACGCCTCGCGCACCAGGGCCGGGGGGACCGTCTTGGAAACCGCCACCAACTCGATCTCGTCGCCGCGACGGCCGGCGCCGCGGGCGGCCCGATCGATGCGCTCCAGCAGATCCCGATAGCGCTCGGCGATGGTCGGCATGCGTGACCTCCGTGCCCAGGGTACCACCGCCGGCCGCCTTGGCGCATCCGGCGGTTGCGCCAAGGCGGCGTTGATGATCGGGAGCGGGCGAGGTTAGAATCATGCCTTTCGGGACCAGCGCGGGAGGAGGAGCGTCTTGACCGAGGATTCGGGCGAACGTCAGGCAAGCGCGGAGCGTGGGACGATGTACGAGCGGCAGGAGACATCCGAGCAGCAGGCGTTGCACGAGCAGCAGATCGTGCGCCGCGAGAAGCTCCAGCGCCTCACCGACGCGGGGATCCAGGTCTATCCACACCAGTACCGCCGGACGCACGGATGCGGGGAGGTTCTCGACCGCTTCGACGAGCTGGAAGAGGCCGAGGACGTGTCGGTGGCCGGCCGGCTGCGCTCGCTGCGGCCGATGGGTAAGACGGTCTTCGGCCACGTCGAGGACGCGACGGGCAGGATCCAGCTCTACCTGCGCAAAGACGTCCTGGGCCCCGAGGCCTTCGCGGTGATCAAGCAGCTCGATCTCGGCGACATCCTGGGCGCCACCGGAAAGGTCTTCCGCACCCAGACCGGGGAGATCTCGGTGCGGGCCGCGTCGGTGTCGGTGCTGGCCAAGGCGCTGCGGCCGATGCCGGTCGTCAAGGAGAAGGACGGCGCCGTCTACGACGCCTTCAGCGATCGGGAGGCGCGCTATCGCAACCGGCACCTGGATCTGATGGTCAATCCCGAGACGCGGGAGATCTTCCGCCGCCGCGCCGCGACGATCACGGCTCTGCGCCGCTATCTCGACGAGCGCGGCTTCCTGGAGGTCGAGACCCCCATCCTGCAGCACATCTACGGCGGCGGCTCGGCCGTGCCGTTCAAAACCCATCACCGCGCGCTCGACGCCGACCTCTACCTGCGCATCGCCGAGGAGCTGCCGCTGAAGAAGCTGATCGTCGGCGGCCTGGAGCGGGTCTACGAGATCGGACGCGTATTCCGCAACGAGGGACTCGACCGGGAGCACAACCCCGAGTTCACGCTGCTCGAGTTCTACTGGGCCTACGCCGACTACAGCGACGCGATGGACCTGGTGGAGGACCTGCTGCGCACGATCGCGCGCGAGGTGGCCGGAAGTCTGCAGGTCCGCTACGGCGACGCGGTCATCGACCTGGAGACGCCGATCCCGCGCCGGCCGATGCTCGAGTTGATTCAGGAGGCCACCGGCCGCGACGTGACCGCGCTGGACAAGGCGGCGCTGATCGCGCTCTGCTCCTCCCTGGGCAAGGAGATGGATCCCGGCACGGCGCGCGGGAAGCTGATCGAGAAGGTCTTCGACCTGGCGGTGGCGCCGACGCTCGTGCAGCCCACCTTTGTCATCGACCACCCGAAGGAGGTCTCGCCGCTGGCCAAGAACCACCGGCGGCACCCCGACGATCTGGTGGAACGATTCGAGCTGTTCATCGCCGGCATGGAGTTCGCCAACGCCTTCACCGAACTGAACGATCCGCTGGAGCAGCGCCGCCGGTTCGACGACCAGGCCCTCCAGCGCGACGCCGGGGACGAGGAAGCGCATCCGCTCGACGAGGAGTTCCTTTCCGCCCTGGAGCAGGGCATGCCGCCGACGGCCGGGGTGGGCATCGGCGTCGATCGCTTCGTCATGCTGCTGACCGATTCGCCGGCCATCCGGGACGTGCTCCTCTTCCCGCACATGCGCAGTCTGGAGACGGACGCTCAGGAAGAGGGGCGTCAACGCAGGGAGGATGTCTAGCCGGATGCGCCCGCCGGGGTGACGCCGGGAGGAGAGTCGTGCGGGAACGAGATGACGATGCCGTGATCACGGCCGAGACCGCGGGGATGCGATCCGAGGAGATCGTGGCGGCTTCACCCGCCATGAAGCGCATCCTGCGGCTCGTGGATCGCATCGCCCCCACTGAGAGCAGCATTCTGATCACGGGGGAGAGCGGAACGGGCAAGGAGAAGATCGCCCGGCTGGTCCATTTTCAGAGCAACCGCAGTCGGGGGCCCTTCGTCGCCGTCAATGCCGGCGCCATCCCCGAGACGCTGATCGAGAGCGAGTTGTTCGGGCACGCGCGGGGCGCCTTCACCGATGCGAAGGAGGCCAAGCGCGGCTTCTTCGAGACCGCCGACCGCGGCACGCTCTTCCTCGACGAGATCGCCGAGATGCCGCCCGCCATGCAGGTGCGGCTGCTGCGGGCGCTGCAGGACCGCGAGGTCCGTCCCGTCGGATCGGAGAGCTCGGTCAAGGTGGACGTGCGCGTGATCGCCGCCACGAACCGCGATCTGCGCAAGGCCATGGCCGAGGGCATCCTTCGCGAAGACCTCTTCTACCGGCTCAACACGTTCCTCCTGCACGTGCCGCCTCTGCGCGACCGCAAGGAGGACATCCCCTACCTGACCAACTTCTTCCTGGCCCGATTGGCCCGGCGTTCGGAGAAGAAGATCACCGGCTTGTCGCGACGGGCGTGGGGTCTGCTGCTCAACTACGACTATCCGGGCAACGTGCGCGAGCTGGAGAACGCCATGGAGCGCGCGGTGATCCTCTGCGACGACGAGGTGATCCACGCCCGGGACCTGCCCCCCGAGATCTCCGAGCGCGGGTTCCTGCGCCTGTCGTCCGGGGAGAGTGAGCCCGCCTATCCACCCGAGATGAGCCTGGCCGAGGTGGAGGCCCGCCACATCCAGCGCGTCCTGAGGCGCTTCGAGGGCAACCACTCCCGTGCGGCCCGCAGTCTGGGCATCTCGCGCTCCACCCTCTGGCGGAAGATGAAGCGCTACGACATCCAGGATGTTTCATAATGGATCGGGCTCAATCGTTCCAGAATGATACACACGTCCTGGACCTACAGGGTCCTCCCCTGTTTCCACTGCCGAAGACCGCACCTAACTTATTTTTGGAATGCGAGTTGGAACATCAATCCCCAGCGGACACCCTCGACTTCCTGCTGGAACGATGCTTGCAACCCTCATCGTCGAACACAGATTCGTGAGAGAACCGAGGGAGACGAAAAGACGCCCCTCGGCTCGTAGTGCATACCCCGGGGGGCCGCGCCGATGGCCTCGAGCGATGAGATCCGCGCGGCGGCTCGGGGGAGGAAGGGGGCCGACATGGGCAAGATTATCGGAATCGATCTGGGTACCACGTATTCGTGCGTGGCCGTCATGGAAGGCGGCAAGCCGGTCGTGATCCAGAACGCGGAGGGTGGCCGCACCACCCCCTCGGTTGTGGCATTCAAGGACGACGGCGAGCGGCTGGTGGGACAGGCGGCCAAGCGTCAGGCGGTCACCAACCCCCAGCGCACCGTCTTCTCCATCAAGCGCTTCATGGGGCGCAAGTACGGGGAAGTGGGCAACGAGATCACCGAGGTGCCGTTCAAGGTCATCGCCGGGCAGAACGATCTGGCGGCGGTCCAGATCAACGACAAGACCTACACGCCGCCGGAGATCTCCGCCATGGTGCTGCGCAAGATGAAGGAGACCGCCGAGGCGCATCTGGGCGAGCCGGTCACGGAGGCGGTCATCACCGTGCCCGCCTACTTCAACGACAGCCAGCGTCAGGCAACCAAGGATGCGGGCAAGATCGCGGGCCTGGATGTCAAGCGGATCATCAACGAGCCGACGGCGGCGGCGCTCGCCTACGGCATGGACAAGAAGAAGGCCCAGCGCGTGGCCGTCTACGACCTGGGCGGCGGCACGTTCGACATCTCGATCCTGGAGATCGATCCCGAGCTGGGCACCTACGAGGTCAAGGCCACCAACGGCGACACCCACCTGGGTGGCGACGACTTCGATCAACGGCTGATCGACTGGCTGGCCGACGAGTTCCAGAAGGAGCAGGGCATCGATCTGCGCAAGGACCCGATGGCGGTGCAGCGTCTGAAGGAGGCGGCCGAGAAGGCCAAGGTCGAGCTGTCGGGCACGATGGAGACGGAGATCAACCTGCCCTACATCACGGCCGACGCCTCGGGGCCGAAGCACCTGACGCGCAAGCTCTCGCGGTCGAAGTTCGAGCAGATGGTGGACGATTTGATCCAGCGCACCGTCGAGCCGTGCAAGCTGGCGCTGAAGGACGCCGGCCTGGGCGAGGTCGACGAGGTCATCCTGGTGGGCGGCTCGACCCGCATCCCGAAGGTGCAGGAGCTGGTCAAGGGACTCTTCAAGCGCGAGCCGCACAAGGGCGTCAACCCCGACGAGGTGGTCGCGGTGGGCGCGGCCATTCAGGGCGGTGTCCTGGGCGGCGAGGTCAAGGACGTGCTGCTGCTCGACGTGATCCCGCTCTCGCTCGGCATCGAGACGCTGGGCGGCGTCTGCACCAAGATCATCGAGCGCAACACGACCATTCCCACGCGCCGGACGCAGGTCTTCTCGACGGCGGCCGACAGTCAGACGATGGTCGAGATCCACGTGCTGCAGGGTGAGCGCCCGATGGCGGCCGACAACAAGACGATCGGCCGCTTCCAGCTCACCGGCATCCCGCCGGCGCCGCGCGGCGTGCCGCAGATCGAGGTCTCCTTCGATATCGACGCCAACGGGATCCTCAAGGTCTCGGCCAAGGACAAGGGCACCGGCCGCGAGCAATCGATCCGCATCGAGGCCTCCTCGGGTCTCTCCGAGCAGGAGGTCGAGCGGATGGTGGGCGAGGCCAAGAGCCACGCGGCCGAGGACACCAAGCGCAAGGAGGAGATCGAAACCCGCAACCAGGCTGATGCGCTCGTCTACGAGACCGAGAAGAACATCCGCGACATGGGTGACAAGCTCGACGCCGAGACCAAGGGGCGCCTGGAGACCGAGGTGGGGACGTTGCGCGAGGCGGTGAACAGCAACGACGTCTCTCGGATGAAGTCCGCGATGGAGTCGGTCCAGAAGGTCTGGCACGAGGCCTCGGCCAAGCTGTACCAGCAGGCCCAGGGCGGCGCGGCCGGAGCCGGCGCCGCGGGCGCCGGTCCGGGACCGGGCGCCGAGGGCGGTCCGCAGCAAGGCGGCGGCAAAGAGGACGTCGTCGACGCCGATTTCGAGGTCGTGGACGACAACAAGTAGCCCGAAGTTCGCCGGGGCCGGGGCGGTGCGCCCCGGCCCTCTCTCGAGCTCGGAGGCCCGCACGGCAGCCCGGCCTCCGAGTCCTGTTTGAGGCCTTTACGGTGGGGACGGCGCCGCGGCGCGGTACCCAATCTACGGAGTGGGAGAGGGATGTCGAATCAGAATGCCAACGCCTACCTTTTGGCCGTCATCCAGCAGCAGGAGTTTCTGGGCATGATGGGGCTGGGCAAGCTGGCTGACCCCACATCGGGCGAGGCCCAGGTGGATCTCGACAAGACCCGCTACGCCATCGGTGTGCTCGAGATGCTCGAAGAGAAGACGGCGGGGAATCTCCACCAGGTGGAAGAGCAGAACCTGCGGCGCGTGCTGACCGCCCTGAGGCTCAACTTCGTCGAGGCCACCCGCCCCGGCCAGCCGGAGGGTGCCGGGGATGGGGGTGCGGCCCAGGCGGACGCCCCTGAGGATGGGTCCAAGGACAAGGAGGCATAACGGTGGTCAAACGTGGGGACAGCGGACGCGCTGCCGCGCCTGAGGAGATCGGCCGGGCCGATGCGGAAGACGCGCGCGAGGTTTCGTCGGCCGGCAACCCCGGGCGAGGACCGAAGAGCGATGCGGCCCAGGACAGGGCGGCCGACGAGCGGGAATCCGGAGCCGATCCGGACGCCGTCTCGGAGACCGGCCGGGAGGAACGCCCACAGACCGGTGCGGAAGAGGGCGCCGAGGTTGATGTCCAACCCCTTGCCGGGCGCGACGTTGTGCCCATCGAGCAGTATCAGCGGCTGTTGGCTGAATTCGACAACTACCGCAAGCGCGTGGAGCGTGAGCGCGAGCGCTCGGCCCAGTGGACGCGGGCCGAGCTCCTGGGGAATCTCCTTGTGATCCTGGATGACATGGACCGGGCGCGGACCTCCGTGTCGGATGCGGAAAAGGCATTTGATAAGGAGGGGATCCTCATCATCATGGACCGCTTTGCCGAATTGTTGAAGAGGGAGGGCCTGGAAGAGGTTCCGGCGTCTCCCGGTGATGTGTTCGATCCCGAAATGCATGAAGCGGTTCTGATGGTCCCTTCGGCCGAGGTTCCCGAGGGCAGCATCGCGCAGGTGCTGGAAAAGGGATACCGCGTGGCGGATCGGCTGCTTCGACCGGCGAAGGTCGCCGTGGCGCGAGCGTCCGAGACCTAGCCGTACGAGGTCGCCCGCGGGGGTCGGTCGCCCCCGCGACGTCGGCAATCGGTCCAAGGGCCGCGTACCGCGCTCCAAGCAAGGAGGCAGCGGCCCGCAATGCGCTTGCGACTACTGCTCTTGAGCACGGACGATCTCTTCCGAGAGGCGGCCAGACTGGAGGCCCAGGCGTTCCAGGTCGAGCTGGAGGCGGCCCCTTCGGCGCAGTTCGCCGAGAGCCTCTACGCGCCCACGCCGCAAGAACCGCCCCACGCCGTGCTGATCGATCTCCACGACGGCGATCGGGAGACGGCTGTCCGTTGGGCGCACGGGGCCTTTCCCTCCTCTCGGGTGGTCCTCCTCAATCCTCACCAGGACGAGAGCCGGTTCACCTCCGCCTACTCGGCGGCGCAGCGCACCCCGGCGTCCTCCGGGGGCGAGATCGAGCTCTTCGTGGAGCGCGATCGCGCGGGGATGCAGCAGGTGCTCCATCGCCTGACCGGCGGTGCGCATGCCGCGCGCGGTGAGGGCGCCGAGCTCGAGACCATGGGGGTTGCGCGGCTGGATGATCTGGTGGGCCGCTCGATTCGTTTTCAAGAAGCGCTCGAGATGGCGATGAAGGCGGCGACCGATCCGGCTTCCCCGGTGTTGCTCACCGGAGAAGTGGGTACCGGCAAGCGGCTCTTCGCGCGGGCCATCCACACCGAGTGCATCGGGGCCGACGGGCCCTTCATCCGCTTCGACTGTCGCGCCATGAACGGGCGCGAGCTGGACGCGTTGCTCAGCGACGAGGGCCCGCTGCGCCGGGCCGGCGGCAATCGCGGCGGCGTGCAGGCGAAGCAGACGTGGGCGACGCTCTTCCTGGAGGAGATCAGCGCCCTGGACGTGACGCGCCAGAAGGGGGTGCTGACGTTTCTCGATGCGGCCGCGCGCACCCGCGCGCTGCGCCAGAAGCCGGAGCGCCCCGCGCTCAAGATCATCGCCGCCACGGCGACGAACCCGGACCAGGCGCGTCCCGGTCAGACGATCCATCCCGATCTGTTGGCCAAGTTCAGTCCCTATCGGATCGACCTTCCGCCCCTGCGAGAGCGACCCAGCGACATCCTGTTGTTGGCCGAGCGATTCATGAGCTTCAGGCGTCAAGCCTCGGGCGGCCCGCCGCCCCGGTTGTCATCCGACGTGCAGAGACAACTGTTGTCCAACCACTGGCCCGGAAACGTGCGAGAGTTGTTCGGCGTGCTCGAAGCCGCCCTCGATGAAGCGCAAGACGCGATGGAGATCAAGATGGACCACCTACCCGACTGGATCCTCGAGCAAGAGCAGGAGAAGCAACCCACGGCTGCCTCCGTCCAGGGCGCGCCGGGTGCCGTGACCCCGTCCACGCAGAAGCCCAAGGTGCGGATCGCCCAGAACCACGGTGACGTGATCGTGGAGCTGCCTGAAGAGGGAATCGCCTTCGAGACCATCGAGAGGGCTGTCTTGTGCACCGCGCTGAGCATGGCGGGCAACAACGTGGTCCGTGCGGCCCGTCTGCTCAAGCTGGGACGGGGCAGCCTGCGGTATCGGCTCGAGAAGTACGGCCTCGTTGAACCCAAGCGGCGGCGGTCGGCCAAACGGCGTCCGGTGACCCTGAGCCCCGAGGAGGGCGATCCGGGCCTGCGCAGGGCATCCTAGCGGCGTGCCCGGCCCGCACGCGTGGCCGCTGACGGGCGGCGCCCAGATAGACGGAAACCCGGAGGGGGAGCTCGGCTCCCCCTCGTTGTATCTGATGGTTGCGGGGACGGGCGGCCTGGGGTAGGAATGCAAGACGGTCGGGGAGGTGGGATCGGCCCATCCCTCGGCTGTTCGGCACCGATCCTTCGTGAGGCCCCGAAGCGAGACATCCGACGCATGTATCCGCCCCATTCGCGACCCATTCGCGCAACCCGTACGACGACTCGGCCGGATCGGACCCGCCGGCGGGCCTGTGGCCTTCTGTTGCTGCTGTTGGCCGCCGGACTGGGTGGGCCGGCGCCGGCCTGGGGTCAGGTCCCGCCGGCCGCGCAGACCGAGGCCCGGGGTCCGGAGCCGGTGCTGCGGATCGGGATCCGCGTGGACGTGGCCCAGGCGATCCTCTCCTGTGACGGGCGCGTCCGACTCTGGCGACGCGGAAGCGGGCTGCGCCCGAGCGTTCTGGAGGCGGGCAAGCAGCTTCGCGTCCTGCCGGGGGCCGTGTCCGACGCCTTCTGGGAGGCTTCGGAGGGCCGGGGCCCCTTGCCCGGGTGGGGCATCGTGCTCTCCGAGGTTCGGCGGGGCCGCATCGGGGTCTTCACCGAGGACCTGATCCTGGAGCCGATCACTCCGGGAAAGCCCCTGTACGTCGATGGCCGCCCCTACCGGGGGGAGCTGATCGTCCACTTGACCGGCCCGGGCACGTTGGCCGTCATCAACGCGGTCCACATCGAGGACTATCTGCGCGGGGTCGTGCCGGCCGAGATCGGCACCGGCCCCGAGGTGCCCCGCGCCGCCCTGCAGGCCCAGGCGGTTGCCGCCCGCAGCTACGCACTCTTCTACCTGGGCCGCCACAAGGAGAAGGGGTTCGATTTGATGGCGGGGCCCGAGGACCAGGTCTACCTGGGCATCGCGGCCGAGACGCCCGACGCCGACGAGGCGCTGGCCTCGACCCGGGGCGTTCTGGCCGTCCACGACGGCCTCCCCATCCGGGCCAACTACTGCTCCACGTGTGGGGGGCGCACCGCGACCTCGGGCCGCGTCTGGCCCGGGGAGGACTTCTCCTACCTCGTGGCCCGGCGCGACCGCAGCGGGGGCGGGGGCGACCTGTGCGCGGCCAGCCCGCACTATCGCTGGGAGGAGGTGTGGCCGGCCCGATCGTTCGAGAAGACGCTGCTCTACCACCTGAAGCAGGAGCTGTCCGCAGCGGCCGCCGCCGGCCCGACGCAGATCGAAGGCCTCAAGATCAGCAAGCGGACCCCCTCGGGCCGGGCCGAGGTGCTGGAGGTGCGCACCGACCGGGGGCGCTTCCGGGTCTGCGGCGACCGGATCCGCTGGGTCCTGCGCCAGCCCAACGGCCGGCCCCTGCGCAGCACGCTGATCGGCAAGCTCCAGAAGCGCGGAGACGGGGTCGGCGCCGAGCTGGTCCTGGAAGGGGCCGGCTACGGCCACGGGGCCGGCATGTGCCAATACGGGGCGCGGGAGTTGGCCCGGCGGGGGGCCGCTCCGGCGCAGATCCTGCGCCACTACTACCGGGACATCGGGCTGGTGCGCTGGTGGTAGCCGAGGTCCTAGGGGGGCGCGGATCGGCAGTGGGGCGCCTTGGGGGCGGGTGAAATCGGATTGACATGGGTTTCGGGACTGCCGTAGTATCTTTTGGTTCGCAGCCAAAACGGGGTCGTAGTTCAGTTTGGTCAGAACGCTGGCCTGTCAAGCCAGAGGTCGCGAGTTCGAGTCTCGTCGGCCCCGCAGGCGCAGAGAAGCCCTCCGATCGCGCGATTGGGGGGCTTTCCATTGCCTCCCCGCGGACAGATGAGGGAGTCCTTCGATCAGCGAATCATAGCAGGACCGGTTGCGATCAACTGTCAGCCGCTTTCCCCGGTTCGTCCCAGCTTTCGTCCATGCGCGAGTCGTCGGTTGTTTCAAGGAAAGGCCTCGGCTGTCGATTGATCCGAATTCGGAACACATCGGGCCGTGCATAGTGCCCTGCCACGTCCAATTGCCACTTCGGCCCGGTCAGCTGCTCGCCGCATACATCGGCATACAGGATTGCCTCCTGTTCACTTGCCGGTCCAGCAACAAGTTTTCCGTCAGGATCCACGATGACACTATCGCCGGGGTTCAGCCACCCCTCCACACCCTGAAGGTACTCTGCTTTGAAGGAGAGTCGATCCGGTAGGTCATCCTTCCGCATCGCCGAGCAGCAGCCGATGACAAAGCAGCGTCCTTCTTTGGCCACATGTCTCATGGTTGAAAGCCATGGTTCCCCCCGGTCCCACGTCGGAGCTACATGTATCTGCGCTCCCCACGCCCACATGGCATATCTGGCTAGCGGCATGTAGTTCTCCCAGCAGAGCAGGCCTCCAAGACGCCCAAACGGAGTGTCATAGACTTCCAGATCGCTTCCGTCACCGAGCCCCCATATCAACCGCTCTCCCCCCGTCGGCATGAGCTTGCGGTGCTTGCCGAGTATTGATCCGTCTGCTCCTAGATAGTTTCTGTTGCCCGAAGCCCTGTTTGAATCTCGTCGGGTGTTTGGGGT
>CAZPGB010000012.1:0-112312 GCA_964585945.1 uncultured bacterium
CCGGGATCTGTGCGGGGGGGCCGGGTAACCGGTGCTCCTACCGTGACGGCAACAACGAGGGGATACGTACAAGCCCCGAATCAGGGGGCAAGAGCCCCGAGTCAGGCGATAGACCCCGCTCCGAATCAGGAGGCAAGAACCCCGAGTCAGGCGATAGACCCCGCTCCGAGTCAGGGGGGGGCGAACCCTCTCCGAAGAGGCTTCTCTCTCCCGGCGCCCGCGCCCGAGACCCCCAGAATGGCCTATTCCCCCGCACCGTAGCCGAGCAGCGAGACGATCTGCTCGTCCCTGAGACCGACGTCGCGCAGCTTCCCTCGTCCGTCGAGAAATGTCAGCTCGATCAGGAAGGCCACCCCGGAGAGCAGCCCGCCGGCCTGCTGGACGAGCTGGGCTGCTGCTGCGGCGGTGCCGCCGGTGGCCAGCAGGTCGTCGACGATCAGCACGCGCTGGCCGGCCACGAATGCATCGCGGTGCATCTCGATCTCCGCTTCGCCGTATTCCAGCAGATAGCGCGCGCGCAGGGTCTCGGAGGGTAGCTTGCCGGCTTTGCGAAAAGGAAAGAACGGCTTGCCCGTGGTGTGGGCCACGAGCGAGCCGAAGATGAAGCCCCGCGCCTCGATGCCGCCGATGACATCGAATCCGCTGGATGCAAAGGCGCCCGTGATCTCCCCGACGCAGCGGGTCAGGAGGGGGGGATCCTGCAGGAGGGGGGTGATGTCCTTGAACAGGATCCCGGGCTTCGGGTAATCACGGACCGTCCGAATGCGCGCCCGCAGCGACTCCTGGAGCTCCATGCCTCGTTCTCCCGGGGCGATCTCGGGGGGGGACCCGAATGTCGCGCGCCCCATCCACAGTGACCACGGCCACACTGCCGGGCAAAGAACCTCCAGGCGTCTCGCACTCGCGCCACCATCCGTTCGCGCGGCGCCGCCGACGCGGCGCGCACCGCTCACGGACGCGCCGGTGCGCCTAGGTCCATGCCCCGGCGCCGACGCTCTTGAGCGTCTCGACGCCGCGACGTTCCTCCTCCTCGATCCACTCGCGCAGGCGCATCAGCGCCCGCCGCTCGATCTGGCGCACACGTTCCCGGCTCACTCCCAGGAACAACCCCGTCCGCGTGAGGCTGCGCGGCGTCCCATCCATCAAACCATAACGGATCCGCAGCACCAAGTTCTCTCTCTCCGAAAGCCGGTGCATCAGGTCCTCCAGGTGCGAGCACTCCATCTGCCGATGCAGCACATCCGACAGCGAGGGCGTGTCGGGGATGCGCTCCAAGAGCGTCAATCCGCGTCCCGCCTCCCCCACGGCCGTTTCGTCGAGCGATTTGATGCCCTGCACCAGAGTCGAGACGGTCTTGGCCCGCCGGGGGCCGAAGCCCGCCGCTTTGGCGATCTCATCGGGGTTGGGGAAGCGTCCCAGCTCCATCGTCAGGCGCCGCTCGGCCTCGATGTACTTGTGCAGCGATCGCATGACGTGCAGCGGGATCTTCAGCGTGCGCGAGTGCTCCGCCAGACCCTTGGCGATGCCCAGCCGGATCCACCAGGCCGCGTAGGTCGAGAAGCGGAATCCCTTCTCCGGGTCGAAGCGCTGGACCGCGGTCAGCAGCCCGAGGTTGCCTTCCTCGATCAAATCCTCGAGATCCAATCCCCGTCCCGAGAACCGGCGGGCGAGGCTGACGACCAATCGCAGGTTGCTGAGCACCATCAGCTCGCGGGCGCGCTCGTCGCCGTCGCGAGCCATGCGCGCAACCTTGCGCTCCTCCTTGGCCGTCAACAGCCGATGCCGACCGACGTCCCGAAAGTAGATGTTCAGGGCCGTCAGCGTCGCCGGCTGCATCGCCTTGCGTACGTCGGGCTGTTCGCGGATGGAGATCTTGAGGGTCTTGGTCAGATCGAGGAACAGCGAGAACTCGGAAGCATCCGGCACCTTGTGGAAGATGGATGCTTCGATCTGCTTGGCGTGCAGCACCCCCCTCTTCTGCCCGCGAGAGAGCAGGTCTGTCAGCGAGTGCGCACGTCGCGTCGTGCGTGTTGTGGTTGCCATGGTACCCCCCTTTCAAAGGGGGGGACCATCCTAGGAGATCCTGGGGGACCTGGTCGGGGCGATTGGATTTGAACCAACGACCCCCTACTCCCGAAGCAGGTGCGCTACCGGACTGCGCTACGCCCCGACCTCAAACCTATGACAAGTTTGCAACCCATGGGTCGGCCGGTCAAGGGCGATTCTTGGGGGAATGCGCCAGCCCGAGGTCCCGTTTGGAATTGGACGGATGTACGGTTGTCAATTCCCAAGAATCTTCGCCCCGGGCCCAGGGGATTACAGACCGAGAACGTGAAACGTCCCCATCGAAGCCAGCGTGACCACCACTCCAGCCATCAAAACCCCTAACACAATGCAAGGCAAAGCCTTGGCGAAAGGGATGCCGAAAACAAAGGCCGCGGCGCTGCCCGTCCACCCGCCGGTCACGGGCAGCGGGATGGCCACGAAGAGGATCAATCCGATCGCGCCGTAGCGCTCAACGACCTTCCCGCGACGACGCGTACGGGCGAAAAGCCAGGTGAAGAAGCGATCCATCAGCCGGCTGCGCCGCCGCAGCCACTCGGAGACCGGCCCCAGGGCCAGCAGAATGGGTACCAGGGGAACCAGATTGCCCACACAGGCAATCAGATAGGCCATCTGCCATGACAACGGCGGGCCCATGGCGGGGCTGAGCGCCCAGGGGATTGCACCGCGCAGCTCGACGATCGGGAGCATCGAGATGCAGAAGACCACCCACTCTTTGGGCAAGCCACCGAACCAGAGCGCCACATCCTCGGTCAACGTCTTCCCCCCTGGCTCGCCGGGTGATGTCCGAAGCCGCCCCCCGCGCGACGCCTGGAGCCGTGCCCCGGCGCGACGTCTCGGCCCGCACCCCCGCGCGACGCCTGGAGCCGTGCCCCGGCGCGGAAAGCCACCCGCCGTCCCCGCGCGACCGTTCTATTCGCGCTCCCAACCCTCCTGCCCCACCAACGGCACAAAGATGCAGGGGACGCAGGAGTGCTCCTGGAACGTCTCTCCCTCGCGCCTCAACACGCGCAGCATCTGGCTGCCCCGCGAACCGGTCGGCACGACCAGGCGCCCACCCTCGGACACCTGTCTCCGCAACGCCTCCGGCACGCGCGGCGCGCCGGCGGTCACGACGATCGCGTCGTACGGCGCATACTGCTTCCATCCCAGGGTCCCGTCGCCGACGCGCTGCAGGATGTTCGTGTAGCCCAGGTCGGCAAAGACGCGCTTGGCCTTCTCGGCCAGCTCGCCGTGACGCTCGACGGTGAAGACCGATCGCGCCAGACGGCTCAGGACGGCGGCCTGGTAGCCCGAGCCGGTGCCGATCTCCAGCACCCGGTCCTCGGGCTCGAGCTCGAGCTCCTGCGTCATGACGGCGACCATGTAGGGCTGGGAGATCGTCTGTCCGTGGCCGATCGGCAGCGCCCGATCCGAGTAGGCTTGCGCTTCGAGGGCCGATTCAACGAACCGGTGACGGGGCACCTCCAAGAAGGCCCGCAGCACGCGATCGTCGGTGATGCCCCGCGATTGAAGCTGCTGCTCGACCATCCGGCGTCTCGCCTGGCTGTAGTCAATCGCCACCGTGCGCCTCGCTCTCGGCCCGTCGCCGCCGCGGCAGTGTTACGTCCCACGTCCTCAGCAGCTCGTAGCCCTGATCGTCGGTCCAGTCGGTGCGCAGCGGGGTGACCGAGACGTAGCCATCGGAGACGGCCTGGAAGTCGCTGGTATGATGGGATTCCCAGATGGGGGGATCGCCACCGATCCAGTAGTAGGGCCGACCGCGCGGATCCACCTTGGCCACGATCTCGTCGCGGTAGACGCGCAGTCCCAGCTTGGTCACCCGGATGCCCTGCAGGCGGTCCAGCGGAAGGTCGGGCAGGTTGACATTGAGCAGCGTCTCGCTGGGCAGCCCCCGCTCAATCAGCGCGGCGACGATCTGGCGCGCCACGCGGGCGGAATCCTCCATGTGCTTGGGCTTCCACTGGACGTTGGAGAAGGCGATCGCCGGCAGCCCGAGCAGCCGGGCCTCGAAGGCGGCGGCGACCGTGCCGCTGTAGGTCACGTCGTCTCCCATGTTGGGACCGTGGTTGATCCCGGAGACGACCAGGTCGGGCTGGGGTTGCAGCACGCCGCGGATGCCCCGCACCGAGACGAGCACGCAATCGGTGGGCGTGCCCGATACGGAGTATTCGCGCTCACCGTGCTGGGTGATGCGCAACGGGTCGCGCAGCGTGAGGGCGTGGCTGGCCGCGCTCTGCTCGCGATCGGGCGCAACGGTCCAAACCTCGCCCAGATCCCTCAGCGCCGCCGCGAGGTGCTCGATCCCCCGCGCGCCCACGCCGTCATCGTTGGTGACCAGTATTCTCATCACACGCCGCTCTCAGAGGCATACAAAATCCGGACACCCGGGCGGGTATCCGGAAAAGCAGCTCGATGCGGAAAAGGCGAAACAAGGTGAAAATGGTCGGGGCGACTGGATTTGAACCAGCGACCCCTTGCCCCCCATGCAAGTGCGCTACCGGACTGCGCTACGCCCCGACCTCGTCTTCTTTGCCTTCTTTGTCTTCTCTGTCTTCTCTACATCGGACGCGGCTATTCTACCGATACCCCTATCTGCCCTTCAAGTTCGAATCTTGCGCGTCGGATCTCGAGGCCTCGATCGTTACCGCAGTCAAGGAGTTACAGCTAGAACCTCGAGCCCGGCGTGGAGCGATCGTCCTCCGGGGACGCCGGGGGACGCGCCAGCTTTGCCCGCAGGGACTCGATCTCGGTCCGAATCTCCTCCAAGAGCTGGGACGCGCTCCCCGCCCCAGCCGATGCGTGCACGGTCAGCCCCGCACCTCCGGAAGATCCGCCCGCGCCCGTCCGCGATCCGCCCGCGCCCGTCCGCGATCCGCCCGCGCTCGTCCGCGAGCCGCCGGTGGCTGCCGAGGCAGCCCCCGGCTCGGAGAACGGCAGATGCGGCGCGCCCCCCGGGGAGCCGGTGGTCGCCGTCTTTGCATCGCCCCGGCCGTCGCCGCCGTCTTGGAGACGATCTTCTTCGAGCCCGGCTGCGCCAGCGTCTCTCCCACCGTCACCGCGGCCATTCTCCCGGACCGCCGCGCCAGCGCCAGGACCCCCGCCGCCGGGTTCATCCAAAACCTTCCCGGCCCGACGGTCTTCCCGGAGCTGCTTGCGCGCGCCCGCGATCGTGAAGCCGCGATCGTAGAGCAGATACTTGATCCGCCGCACCAGCGCCACGTCCTTGGCGCGGTACATGCGCATCCCGCCCCGGCTCTTGCGCGGCCGGAGCATCGAGAACTGCGACTCCCAGTAGCGCAGCACGTGCGCCTTGACTCCGGTGACCTCACTGACCTCGCTGATGGAGAAGTAGGTCTTTTCGGGAGTGTCGTTCATCGCGTCTCTCCCTGAAACTCAGGGCGCGGCGGGCGCTCCATCAGATCATCCAGCCCCGCGCGCGGGCTCTTGCCCTCGAACAGCACGGCGTGCACCTGCTCGGTGATGGGCATCGGCACCTGCAGTCGTTGCGCCAGCTCCAACGCCGAGCGCGTCGTGCGGACCCCTTCGGCGACCATCACCATCTCATCCAGAATCTGCGCCAAGGCCTGTCCTTCTGCAAGCCTCAATCCCACTTGGTGGTTTCGGCTCAAGCCACTTGTGCAGGTGGTGACCAGGTCGCCGATGCCCGCCAGGCCCAGGAACGTCTCCCGATCGGCCCCCAGCGCCTCGCCCAGCCGGGCGATCTCGGCCAGCCCGCGGGTCAGCAGCGCCCCCATGGCATTGCTGCCCAGGTGCAGTCCCTCGACGATGCCGGCCGCGATGGCGATGACGTTCTTGAGCGAGACGCCCAGCTCCACACCCAACGGGTCACGACTGGTGTAGACCCGCAGCCTGGGGCTCGCGAACAGCCCCTGCACACGCTCGGTCCGGTGCGCGTCATCGCCCGCCGCCAGAATCGCCGCCGGCAGGCCACGGGTGACCTCGGCGGCCAGACTGGGCCCCGCCAGGACCACCATCTCGCCCAGCGGGATCGCGGTGCTGTCGGCCAACACCTGTCGCGGCGTCATGCCGGTGCCTTCCTCGATGCCCTTGGTAGCCGAGACCCAGGTGTCGGGTCCGCCTCGCGCCCCTCTGCCAAGGGCGGTGATCCGCGCCCCCACCGAGCGCAGCGTGTGCGATGGCACGGCGATCACCGCCGTCCGGGCCCCGCGCAGGGCGGCCGACAGGTCGGAGGTGACGTGGATGCTCTCGGGCAGCGGATGATCGGGCAGGAACGGCAGGCTCAGACGCGAGCGGTCCACCTCGGCCGCGCGCGCGGGGTCGAACTCCCAGAGCGCAACCGGACTGCCCAGGCGCGCCAGGTGCAGGGCCAGCGCCGTGCCCCAGCTCCCGGCGCCCAGCATCGCCACCGGCCCCTCGCGATTGGAACTAGGATCGGTCTTGCCGCTCATCCGAAGATCCTCTCCACCGGAACCGCGACTCGGTTCCGGCCCTGATCCTAGCCCAATTCTCACGATGTCTCCAGGCGACCAGCACCACCAGCACGGCGCCCAGCCCGACGACGCCCGTTCGCAGCGGCGCCGCGGGCCCCACCCACAGGGCGGCCAGCGGAAACGCGACCGCCATCAACAGCGACCCGAGCGACACGTACCGGGTCGCGGCTACCGTGATCACGAACACCGCCACGCCCGCGAGGGCGGCTACGGGAGCCAAGCCCAGGAATCCGCCCAGCGAGGTCGCCACGCCCTTCCCGCCCCGGAATCCGGCCAGCGGCGTGAACATGTGACCCAACACCGCGGCCACACAGCCCAGGATGGGCCACAGGGCGCCCTCCCCCACGCCGGGAAGCCCCACCAGCGGAGGAACCAGGGCCACCGCCGCCCAGCCCTTGGCCATGTCGAGCACGAGCGTCGTGACGCCCCACACCGGTCCCAGCACGCGCAGCACGTTGGTCGCCCCCAGGTTCCCGCTGCCGTGGCGACGCACGTCGACACCCGCGGCCAGCCGTCCCACCCAGAGGGCGAACGGCAGCGAGCCCAGGCCAAAGGCGATCAGCGCGAGGCCGATCATCGCCAAGCCGGTCGTCGCCGACGCGATCAGCGCGAGGCCGATCACGGCCAAGCCGGTCGGCGCCGACGCGATCGTCGCGAGGCCGATCATCGCGAGCGCTTCTTTCCGCGCGCGGGCGTCGCGCCGGTGCTCGCCCGAATCTTGAAGCGGATCGGCGATCCGATGAAGCCGAACGCCTCGCGGAACTGCCGGCCCAGGTAGCGCGCGTATTCGGGCGCCAGGGCCTCGGGATGGCGCGTGAAGAGGGCGAAGGTCGGCGGCGTGTGGCGGATCTGGGTGGAATAGAGCAGCTTGGGGGCGTGCTTGCCTCGCTTGCCGCGCGGGGGCATCCGGTCGACCGCCTCGCGCAACACCCGGTTGACCTCGGCGGTCGCGATCTTGCGCGTCGCCTGTTCGTGAATCTCGACCACGCGCTCGCCGATCTGTCCGGTGCGCTGACCGGTCAGGGCGGAGATGAAAACCGTCGGCGCGTAGTCGAGGAACGTGAGCGCCTCGCGCACGTCGCGCTCGGTCTGCCTCATGGTGTCGGTTTCCTTTGCCACCACATCCCACTTGTTCATCACGATCAGCACCGGCTTGCCGCTGTCCTCGATCACCGAAGCGATGCGCTGATCCTGCCGCGAGATCTTGGCGGTCGCATCCAGGACGAGCAGGGCCACGTCGGCGCGGTCCAGGGCGCGGATGCTGCGCAGCGACGAGTAGAACTCGAACCCGGGCAGATGATCCCATCGGTGGCGGATCCCGGCCGTATCGATGAGCCAGAAGGTGCGCTTGTGCCAGCGCCAGGGCACGTCGATCGCATCGCGGGTCGTTCCCGGGGCCTCATCGACGATGACCCGCTCCTGTCCCAGCAGCCGGTTGGTCAAGCTCGACTTCCCGACGTTCGGACGCCCGAGGATGGCGATGCGAATGCCCTCGGCGGGCTCCTCCTGACCGCCCGAGGGCGGCAGGTGTTCGACCAGCAGATCGAGCGCTTCGGCCACCAGGCGCCCTTCCGCCGCCGAGACGGGCAGAACGCGCTCCCAGCCCAGGGTCGCGAACTCGTGGGCGTGGGCGTCCCAGCGCGGCCCGTCGATCTTGTTGGCCAGTAGAAGGACGGTGACGCGACTCGAAATCTGGTGCAGCGCGCGCGAGATCTCCTCATCCTGCGGCCGGAGCCCCTCGCGGCCGTCGGTGACGAAGAGCACCGCGTCGCACTCGTCGAGCGCGTGCAGCACCTGCTCGGCGATGCGCGCCTCCATGCCCTGGGTGGCGCCGGGCGACCAGCCGCCGGTGTCGATCAGGTAGAAGCTGCGCCCGGCCCACTCCGCCAGCCCGGCGTTGCGATCGCGGGTCACCCCGGGCGTGTCGTCGACCACGGCCTGGCGGCGGTGGAGCACGCGGTTGAAGAGCGTCGACTTGCCGACGTTGGGCCGTCCGACGATCGCGACCACGGGCACACGCATGCCTAGATTCCCCCCACCACGGGCCCGTCCCAGCCCACCTGCACCGGACGACCGGTCTGCTCCGCCATGGTCGCGGCGTCCAGATGGTCGAGCGTCCAGCCGTCTTCGTTGAACATCTCGGCCGGCAGCACCGCCAGGTCGCAATCCGCGTGCTCCCCGAGCGCGGCGATCACATCGGCGCCGGCCAGCAGACCGGCCACCGTCACCCCCGGACCGAAGAGTCGATTGTGCACCGCGAGCACCCGCGCGTCAAAGCGTGCGGATTCTCCCGTTCGGGCCAGTGCGGCCGGCGCCCTTCGCTCGAGCAGCGGGGCGAACAGCCCTCCGGAGACCAACGCGACACGCGGCGACTCCCCCAGCGCGCGGCCCGGGGCCGACGTCCGCGCGCCGTCGGGCCGGATGCGCCGGTCGGACGGGAGGCTTGGCGCGTTGCCGCGCTCCAGTGCGCGGACGGCCGCCGCCGACAACAGCCGATCGCGGTCAGCCAGGTCGATCTCGAAGGCCCGCACCATGCCGACGCCGTTCTCGATCTGGGGAAACGCCTCGTAGGCCTCAGGCTCCGGGAACGCGCGGCCCGCCAGCAGGTAGAGCTCGTCGGCGGCGAAGTGCAGGCGCGTGCCCCGCCGCCCGAGCGAGCGACGCGCCCGCGCTTCGATGAGGTCGAGCGCCTCGGATGCGCCCGCCGCGGTCACCGGTTCCAGCGCCGGCAGGCGATCCCGGTGGCTCGTCAGCCCCACCGGCACCACCGCCACCGTTTCCACCGCGGGGTACAGTTGTTCGAGGTCGGCCAGCGTTTGATCGAGCACCGCTGCGTCGTTGTAGCCGGGAACCAGCACGATCTGGGTGTGCATGCGGATCCCGCCGCGCGCCAGGCGCCGCAGGATGGGCAGGATCGCCGCGTCCCCGCGCGGGCGCAGCATGCGTGCGCGCACCTCGGGATCGGTCGCGTGCACCGAGACATAGAGCGGGTCCAGATGCTGCTCGATGATGCGCTCGATCTCCCACTCGGCCAGGTTGGTCAGCGTGACGTAGTTGCCGTGGAAGGGCGACAGGCGGTAGTCCTCGTCCTTGACATAGAGACTGCGCCGCAGGCCGCGCGGGTTCTGATCGATGAAGCAGAAGACGCACTGGTTGCCGCAACAGCGCACCGGGTCGGGCGGCAGCTCGATCCCCAGACGTCCGTGCTCGTCGCGGCTCACGGTCACGCGCGCGACGCTGCCGTCGGGACGCCGAAGGGTCAGCTCGAGCACCTCCTCGTCCCCGTGGTAGGTGAAATCGAGCCCGTCGCGGATCGTCGCGCCGCCCACCGCGAGCAGCTCGTCGCCGGCGCGCACGCCGGCCGCCTCCGCCGGAGAGCCTCTGTCGACACGCTCGATCTTCATCATCATCCGATCCCGCACCACGCGCGCACGGCAGCCGAACCGCACCGGATCCCGCACCACGCGCGCACGACATCCGAACCGCACCGGATCCCGCACCACGCGCGCACGACATCCGAACCGCACCGGATCGGCGCCCTAAACGCGCAAGGGACCCGGCCCGCCGGATCCCTGGTTTCGTTCGCAAAGGTGGAGCGGGTGACGGGGGTCGAACCCGCGACTCTCAGCTTGGGAAGCTGATACTCTACCACTGAGTTACACCCGCTCGTCGCCGGGCGCTCTATCCCGCCCGGCCCCATGACGTTAGACCTGCGGGCCGCGAGTGTCAAGCGCAACGATGCGCTCCGCCGTCTGCTGTGGCGGCTCCCCTTCCTCCACGCGCAGCTCGTGGATGCCTGCGTACCGGTTCCGGAACCAGGTGAGCTGGCGCTTGGCATAGCGGCGGGTGCGAAGGATGAACCCTTCGAGCGCCTCGGCCTCCGAGATCTCCCCCGTCAGGACGCGCGCGAACTCGCTGTACCCGATCGACTCGAACGCGGGGCAATCGGCCGTCGCGCCGGCCTCCAGCAACCGCGCCACCTCGTCCAGGAGACCGGCGGCCATCATCGCCCGCGCCCGCTGCTCGATACGCCGGTAGAGCCCTTCGCGCGCGCGGCTCAGGTGCACCATGAGCGGGCCGCCGGTCAGATCCAGCCGGCCGGGCAGCGAATGCAGCTCGCTCAGCGGCTTGCCCGTCAGCTCGTAGACCTCGAGCGCCCGGCTCACCCGCTGGACATCGGCCGGCGAGAGCCGCGCGGCCGACGCCGGGTCCACCCGCGATAGGCGCGCGTGCAAGGCCGCCTCGCCCTGCTCCGCCACCCAGGCCCGATGCCGGGACCGCAGCGCCTCATCGGCTGGCGGCAGCGGATCGAGACGTCCCAGGCAAGCATCCACGTAGAGGCCCGCGCCCCCCACGGCCAGCGGCCGCACCCCGGCGCGCTCCAGTCGCGCGCGGGCCTCGTGGAAGAGGGCGGCAAACCGGGCGGCCGACATCCGGTCCTCCGGCTCGCAGAGATCGATCAGATGGTGGCGGACGCGCGCGCACTCCTCACGGGTGGGCTTGGCCGTGCCGATCTCGAGACGACGGTAGATCTGCCGCGAATCGACCGAGAGGATTTCGGCCCCCAGCGTCCGGGCCAGCTCGATCCCAACCGCGGTCTTGCCGACCGCCGTGGCCCCCACGAGGAAGACGACCCGGCGCAGGGATTCAGGCGTGGTCACCGGCGCGATACTGGACCCGCCGGCCGAGGTCACAATCCCCCCCCGCGACCGAAGCGGCGATCCAGGTCGGCGAGGGAGATGAAGACGAACGTGGGACGGCCGTGGGGGTCGCCATGCGGCCGCTGTGTGGCGAAGAGCGCGTCGATGAGCTGGTTCATCTCCTCATTGCTGAGCGGCTCGCCCGCCTTGACGGCGGCCCGGCAGGCGTAGGAGCGCGCCAGACCTTCCAGCGTCTCCCCCTCGCGCAGCCCCATGCTGACCGCCTCGTCCAGCAGATCGCGCAGCAGCTTCGCCTCGCCCCGCGCCTTCCACATCGGCGGCACGCCGCGCACCAGAATGCTCCGGTCATCCAGCTCGTCCAAGTCGAAGCCCATCTGGGCCAGCGAGGCGCGGATCTCCTGGAACAGCACCATCTGTTGATCGTCCAGCTCCACGACCGCGGGGAAGAGACTTTGCTGGGCGCCCGCCTCACCGCGCGCCATGCGCTCGCAGATCTGCTCGTAGAGGATGCGCTCGTGGGCTGCATGCTGGTCGACGATCAGGAGCCCCTTGCGGGTTTGGGCCAGCACGTAGCGATTGTGGAGCTGCCAGAGCGACACCAGGTCCTGCCGCTGACCCGGTCCGATCTCGCCCAGCCCTCCTTCTTCGCCCGTGGCCCGCGCATCGCGCCCGCCGGCCGGCGCCTCGGCGCGGCCGTAGAGACGCGCAGCCTCCTCAAGTCCGTCAAAGGGGCGACCGGCCTCGGCCCACGGCGCATCGCCTCCCAGTGTCCGCTGACCGCCGCCGGACGGCACGCTCCCCGATGCGGCCGCTGGGGCGCCGCCTCCTGCAGACGGCCTACCGCCCCCGCCTCCCTCCGCGTGGCCCGGGTCACCGGCCGCCGCGCCTCCGGCCTGCTCACGGCCCATGAAGAAGCGCGGCACCAGATGCGCCACGGCTTGATGCACGGCCCGCTGCACCGCCCCGAAGACCGCCCGCTCTTCGAAGAAGCGGATCTCGCGCTTGGTGGGATGCAGGTTGACGTCGACCTGATCGGGCGGCACCACCATGAAGAGCACGAACCACGGGTTCTGCTGCGCCGGAATCAGATCACCGAAGCCGTTGCGCACCGCGTGGCCGATCCAGGGCGCCGACACCCAGCGACCGTTCACGAACAGCACCTGGTGCTGCGTGCCGCTGCGCGAGAGCTCGGGCACGCCCAGGATCCCCCGCAGGGTGATCGACTCCTCCCGCCAATCCAGATCGATGAGCCCCTGGTCGAGCCTCTGGCCGTGGATCTGCAGCACGCGCTGGCGCAGACCTGTCGTGGGCGCCAGATCCAGCACCCGCTTACCGTCGACATCCAGGGTCCAACCCACGCCCGGCGTGGCCAACGCGTAGGCGGTCACCGTGGCGCGCGCCTGGCGAAGCTCGGAGGCGCCCTTCTTGAGGAAGCGCTTGCGCACCGGCGTGTTGAAGAACAGGTCCTCCACGGTCACCGTGGTGCCCGGCGCGCGCGCGGCGGCGCGCAGGTCTCCCGCGCGCCCGCCCTCGACCTGCAGCTCCCAGGCGTGCTCGTCGTCGCGGCTGCGGCTGATCAGCGTGACGCGTGCGATCTCGGCAATCGACGCCAGCGCCTCGCCGCGGAAACCCAGCGTCGCGACGCGCAGCAGGTCCTCCTCGTCTTTGATCTTGCTCGTGGCGTAGCGCTCGAGAGCCAGCGGTAGCTCGTCGCGCGTCATCCCGCGCCCATCGTCGGCGACGCGCAGGAAGTGATCGAGCGCCTCGACCACCTCGATCGAGATCCGCGTGGCCTCGGCGTCCAACGCGTTCTCGATCAGCTCCTTCACCATGGCCGCCGGACGCGAGATCATCTCGCCGGCCGCGATCCGGGCGATCACCTGCGGTCTCAGTCGCCGAATGCTGATCTGCTGTTGTTCCGTCATCCGCTCGTCCCGCTCTGCGCGCCCTGGTCCGTCCCGCTCTGCGCGCCCTCGTCCGGCCCGCTCCGCGCGTCGTCGTCCGTCCCGCTCTGCGCGCCCTCGTCCGTCCCGCTTTGCGCGCTCTTGTTCGTCGGGCGGCCCGCACCGACGTCGGCCCCGCCGACGGCGGGGCCGCCGCACGCATTCGCGACCACCTCCTCGACCGCCGACAGCACCGCCGTCACCTGCTGATCCCGCCAGCAGCGCTGATGACCCAGCCAGCAAAACTTGGGTCCGTGGACGTGACAGGGTCGGCACGCCAAATCTACACCAACGACCCGGCTTCTTCCCAGGGGTGAGAACCCCAGCTCCGGAACAGTCGGGCCGAAGAGGCCCACGGCGGGCACATCCAGCGCCGTCGCCAGATGGAGGATGCCCGAATCGCTCGAGATGACCACGCCGACGGCCGCGGTCAGCGCCATCACCGCCGGCAGGTCGCCCCGGAAGGCGCGCCGCGCGCCGTCGGCGGCCACCCAGCCGCGGGGCGCCGGATCGGCCGCCGGGGCCAGCAGCCGGACGATGCCCCACCCCCGCCCGAGAAGCGCCTCCTCCACCTGATCGCAGAGCGCGTCGGGGATCGCCTTCAGTCGTCGCGACGCGCCCGGCGCCACGAGCGCCCAGCGTTCGGGGCCTCCGCGCGACAGCGCGCGGGCGGCCTGCACGCGCGCATCCTCCCCCACCGGGCGGTGCGGTTGCAGCCGGTCGAGCGGCACGCGGCGCCCCGCGATCGCACGGCCGAAGCGCACCACCAGCGGCTCGGCGGCCCCCACGCGTCGCCCCGCCGCGACCAGCAAGCGCCGCCGCAGCGCCGCCCGAGGGTAGGACGTGCGGGGCGCCTCGGGAGCGTGGCGCCGGGCGGCCGCGCGGCCCTTCGCGCCGCCCTGCAGATCCAGCACGCGACCGTAGGTCCCACTGGGCCGCGGGTCGCCCGATCCACCGTCCTCGCCGAGAACCCGGGCGACGGCCGGGTGCCCGTCCACCACCGGCCGATAGGCCTCGCGCGTCAGGAAATCGATCTCCACGTCGGGCCGCCGGCGATGCAGCAGCTCGACCGCCGAAAGGGCCAGGACCACGTCACCCAAGCTGCTCAACCGCACCGCCAGCACCCGGCCCCGCCACCGGTCGCACGGCCAGGCGCCCGCCGGCGGGCTCGACGCAGCCTTCCTCGGTCCCGCCGCGCTACCAGCGGTAGCGGGTGACGAACTCCTCTTCGAAGTCATACCCTTCGGCGAAATCCTCCATGCTGTCCTGGTCGGTCTTGCTCAGCAGCCCTTCCTGCACCATCAGGAAGACGCACTCGCCCACGTCACGGGCCGAGTGGAACCCCATGTGGTTGAGCACGGTCAGGGCCATCGGTCCGTACTGCGCGCGCGCCTCGTCGGCGAAGGCGTTCAGGAGCTGCTTGCCGGTGACATGCCCCTCGACCCCCTCGGTGCGGCGACTGCGGGCGATGGCCATGAAGATGAAGAAAAAGGCCTGCGGCTTGAAGCGGGGATGCTTCTCGCTGATCTGATAGATCCGCTCTTCGCGCTCGTCTCGCACCGCCATTCCTCCGGTGATGGTCGCTCGGTCGTTCTTCCCCGACACTGCCGGCCGAACGGGACCTCGTCGTCCTCGGAACCGCCGCTAGCCGAACGGGACCCCTCCCTCCTCGGGACCGCCGCTAGCCGAACGGGGACCCGGCCCTCCTCGGGACCGCCGCTAGCCGAACGGGACCTCGTCGTCCCGGGCCAGGTGCACATCGCCCAGGATCGGGTCGACCAGCGTCTCACGCTGCCATTGCTCCCGCTTGGTGTCGGGATGGTCCACGTTGTAGTGCAGCCCCCGCGATTCGCGCCGCGAATGGGCCGCCCGCATGACGAGCTGCGCCACCAAAGCGATGTTGCGCAGCTCGATCATGTCGCTGTCCACCAGGAAATCCCAGTAGTACTGCTCCACGCTCTCGCGCATCAAGGACAAGTACCGGGATCCGGTGCTCAGCCGGTGATCGCTGCGCACGATGCCGACGAAGTCCCACATCAGCGCGCGCACCATCTCCCAGTGCGCGTTGACCAGCACCGACTCCTTCGGCACCGTCGCCTTGCCCGGGTTCCAGGGCGGCAGATCGCCCCATGCCCCGGCGCGCTGCGCCAGCTCTTCACGCGACTCCGCGGCCGCCCGCGCGGCACGGCGCGCGAAGACGGCCGCTTCGAGCAGCGAGTTGCTCGCCAGGCGATTGGCGCCGTGCAGGCCCGTGCAGGCCACCTCGCCTGCCGCGAAGAGCCCGTGCAGGTCGGTGCGCCCCACCGCGTCGGTCCATACACCGCCGCACATGTAGTGCGCGGCGGGGACGACCGGAACCGGCTCGTGAGCCACGTCGATGCCCACCTCGAGACAGGTCGCGTAGATCATCGGGAAGCGCGTCTTCACCCGATCGCGACCGATGCCGGTCAGATCGAGCGTCACGTACCGGTCGCCGCGCCGCTTCATCTCCTGGTCGATCGCGCGCGCGACGATATCGCGCGGGGCCAGCGAGCCCTGCGGGTGATAGTCCTCCATGAAGGCCTCGCCCGAGATCGAGCGGATCACCGCCCCCTCGCCCCGCAGCGCCTCGGAGAGCAGAAAGCGGCTGCCGCGCGGCTCGTAGAGGCAGGTCGGGTGGAACTGGACGAACTCCAGGTTGGCCAGGCGCGCCCCGGCGCGGAACGCCATCGCCAGACCGTCGCCGGTGGCCACGTCGGGGTTGCTCGTGTAGCGGTAGATCTTGCCGGCCCCACCGGTCGCCAGCAGTAGCACCGGCGCCTGGAAGATCCGGATCTCCCCCGATTCGGTGTCCTGGACGTAGACTCCCAGGACGCGCGTCTCGTCGCGAGCCGGACGGCGGCCCTCGAGCTTGCTGTTCGTCAGCATGTCAATGCAACAATGATGCGGATAGAAGTCGATGGCGTCGCTTGACATGGCCCGCTCCAGGAGCGCCTCCTGGATGGCTCGCCCCGTGCGGTCCTTCGCGTGCAGGATCCGCCGCCTGGTGTGGCCTCCCTCGCGCCCGAGGTCGTACCCCTCGCCATCAGCGGCAGGGGACAGCGTAACGCCATGCTTCTCAAGTAGTTCAATCGCCTGAGGTCCTTCCGCGACCACGCCGCCCACCACGTCGGGCCTGCAGAGGCCCGCCCCGGCTTCGATGGTGTCGGCCGCGTGCTGCTCGAAGGAATCGTCGGGACCGGCCACGCTGGCGATCCCGCCCTGCGCCAGCTGCGTGTTGGTGTCCTCGGGCAGGCGCTTGGTCAGCACCGCCACCCGTCCGTGGGCCGAGGCCTCGAGCGCGAACAGCAGTCCGGCGATGCCGGATCCGAGCACCAGGAAATCATATCGGTGGGCCGTCATGGAGCACCCCCGGTCCCCTTTACCTAACCGCAATACCGGCTTTGAGCTTCAGGCGAGTATAGGGAACGCCGATAGGTACGGGAAAGGGATGATTCACGGGGCGCCGTGTGCCCCGTCGTGACCTCAGCAGGAGGGTGCGTACGATGAGACGGGCTGCGTTTGGGATCGGCTTCGGAGCACTGATCCTCGGGATGGTCTTGGCCGGTATGGGTTGTGACGATCAAGAGGCGCCGCGGTCGTTGGTCTACGTCAGCCGCATCGCCGAGAGCCCCACCGAGCAGAACAGCTTCGGCGAGGCCTACCAATCGGACCTGATCACGGATGAGGGTACGGTGTTCGAAGACGAGATCTACATCTCGTTCAAGAACGTGCCCCGCTCGAACAGCCTCAGCATTACGCCCGAGGGCCCGTTCGGCTCGGTCGTGCTGACCGATTTCCGGGTGGACTACAGCATTCCGGGCGAGTACGTCGCGCCCATCCTCGGCAAGATGCATGTGGTCGTCCCGAGCGGCGAAGAGGTCAACCACCAAGTCGTGCTCGTAACCGCCAAATCGAAAGTCGAGCCGCCGCTGGCATCGGCGGTCGTCAACAGCGATGAGCTCATGTCACAGACCACACTCACCTTCATGGGCTACGAGGAGACCTCCGAGGACGAGATCGAGGTGAAGGCCTACATCCAGATCCACTTCGCCAACTGGACCGACGAGGATTCCTGATCCCAAGATTCCCGATCCCAAGATTCCCGATCCTGGGGGGACAAGAGCCCATAGGGCCCAAGGGCGGCGGGAGACGCAGATCCCGCCGTCCTCCTTTCTACTCAGCTCAGCGAGGCGTTCTGGGCGTGGGCGCCGTCTTGCCGCGCGGGCGCTGCCCCGCGTCCCCGGTGTCGCTCCGCGATCTCCCGCACCCAACGCTCCAATCGGTCCCGATCGCCTTCCACCGGCCCAATCGACGCGGGCACGACCAGAATCGGCGGCAGCCGGTCGACCAGGTGTCCGATCTTGATCGCGTCCTTCTGCGTGACCAGGATCGCGTCCAGTCGCCTCTCCCGCGCGATGCGCGCCAACGCCTCCGCGCCGCGCGGATCGAGCACGGCATGATCGCGCGCGAAGCGGCTCCAGACCGGGCGCACGCCCATTGTCTCGAGTCCCTGCAAGAACGCCTCCGGGTGCCCCAGGCCGGTCCAGAGGCCCAAGCGCTTCCCGAGCAGATCCGTCCACGTCCAGACCCGGCCCGAGCCGCGCGCCGTCCGCTCCACCGGCGCTTGGAGGCGGTTCTCACACCAGATGCGTTCTTTCCCCACCGCCTTGCGATCGAGGAACGCTTCCCACACGCCGCGATCGGGACACAGCTCGGCCCGATGCAGGACGAGGCGATCGGCGCGCCGCAGCGCGCTCCACGGCTCGCGTAGATCGCCGCGCGGCAGCAGCCGGGCGCGGCTCGGCGGTCGGGAGGCGTCGATCATCACGAAGCGGTGATCGGCGTGTAGACTGCGGTGCTGGAAACCGCCGTCCAGAACCAGCAGGTCGGGAGCCTCCTCGACGGCGGCGGCCACCTTCGCGGCATCCCCGAAGCGCGCCGCCACGGCCACGGGCACCTCGGGCGCCAGGCGCGTCAGCAACACCGCCTCCTCGCCCGCCGTCTCCCACGTCTCGGCCGGCTCGTGCCCCCCGCTTCCGGCGAACAGCAATCGCGCGCGCTTCTCGCGGCGGGGTGCACCGTACCCCTGCGCGACCAGCAGCGGCCGCGTGCCCTCGGCGCGCAACCGGCTCGCCAGGAGGGCCGCGAAAGGCGTCTTGCCGGTGCCGCCCGCCGCCAGGGCGCCGACGCTGACCACCGTCCACGGGGGCGGCAGCCGGTGCACCGACGCCAGGCGCAGGTCGAAGGCCAGATTGCGCAGGCGCGCCCCGGCCCCAAAGAGCGCCGCGGGCGGCACGAGGAGCGCGCTCAGCAACCGCTCACCGCCCCGCGGTTCCCCGCGCGATAAGCGCCTGTGCGTCTCGACCCATCCCACGCCGTCAATCCTCCGCCGGCCCGCTCGCCGGGCGTCGGTCCTCGGTCACGATGCCCCACGCCGCGAGCGCTGAGAGCGTCCGTGCCGCCGCGCCGCCCAGCGCCTCGGCGGCGCGCAGCGCGCCGGTCTGGGCTCGCGCATGGTGCTTGGGCGACTTCATCCAGGCGACGATCGCATCGCCCAGGGCCCGGCCGCCGGCGACCCGCCGGCCGCCGCCGTGCTCATCCAGCGCCGCGACCACGTCGGCCACGTTCTGCGTGTGGGGCCCGTAGAGCACCGGCACCCCCCACTCGCAGGCCTCGAACGGATTGTGACCGCCGATGGGACAGAGCGTCGCGCCGATGAAGGCCGCGTCGGCAATCGCGTAGTAGCGGCGCAGCTCCCCCACCGTATCGAGGTGCAGCAGCGCCCGCACCGAGTCCGGCTCCCCGGCGATGCTCTCCGCGCGCGGCACCAGAGTCTCCTCGCGTTGCGCGCGCACCTGCTCCACCGCGAAGACGCCGCGCATGGGCGCCAGAATGCGGCCGGCCCGTTCGCGGTGGCGGGGCGCGACCACGAAGAGCGCCGGGCCGGGCAGCGCGCGGCAGACCCGCAACGCGTCGGCCACGGCCGCCGCCTCGCCCGACCGCACGCTGCCGAAGACGACGATCGTGCGCCAGCCGCCGCGCAGGGCCGCGCGCTGGGCCGCCTCGAGCGGACCGTGGGGCCGCTCGTACTTGGTGTTGCCGGTGACCCGCAGCCGCTCGGGTCGCACTCCCAGCCCCATCCAGCGCTGCGCATCGGCTTGCGTCTGCGCGCAGACGTGGGCGTCGGCGAGCACGCGCCGCACCCAGGGGCGCGCCCACGCCAGTCGCGCCGCCCCCGCGGCGGTCATCCGTCCGTTCACGAACGCCACCGGCACGCCGCAGGCGCGCGCCGCGTGCAACAGGGCGGGCCACACCTCCGTCTCGGCAATCAAGAGCGCCCGCGGACGCGCGCGGCCCACGACGCGGCTCACCAGCGGTCCGAAGTCCAGCGGCGCGAACCGCACGGCGCACGCGCCGGCGGCGCACACCTCGTCGCGCTGACCGTACGCCGTGGGCGTGACCGTCGTGAACAGCACGCGTTGATCGCGCGCGGCCAGCTCCCGCAAGAGGGACAGCGCGCCGCGCGTTTCGCCCAGACTGGCCGCGTGGAGCCAGAGCGCGCCTTCGCCGGCGGGCGCCCCGGTACCCCACGCGCCAAAGCGCTGGCGCATCTCCTCGGGACGCCGCCAGGTCCGGTAGAGCAGGTACGGCGCCGTAGCGACCAGGGCCGCGCCCCAGACCGCCCCGTACAGACCGAGGCCGAGTCCGAGCCCCAGGCCCCACCCGCATCCGGGCCCCGGGCCCGGCTCGTGCCCGAGCCCCACGCCCGGCTCGCGCCCGGGACCGGTCGGCGGGTCAGTTGATCGGTTCGAACGCATCGCCCTCGCTCTTCCCCACCCACTCGCGCAGGCACCGCGCCGTGCGCTCGGTGGTCGCGTCGATCGCCGCCGCCACCCTCGGCAACCACTGGGCGCTGAGCTCGTCGGGCTTCAGCTCGGGGGGCACCTCGATGGGCGCGCCGAAGGCCACCACCCCCCGGGCGAAGGGTTTCGGAATCACGAAGCGGTCCCAGGAGTCGAGCTGTCTGGCGCGGGACACCGACATGGCCAGCGGCACGATCGGCGTGCGGCCGCGCTGCGCCGCCAACAGCACGCCGATCTGCGCTTGGCGGCGCGGCCCACGCGGGCCGTCGGGGGTGATGGCGATGGCGCGGCCGCTAAGGCCCAGACGCGCCAGCTCGACCAGCGATCGAAACCCTCCGCGGGTGGTCGAGCCGCGCACGGTGTCGTAGCCCAGCCGGTGGATCACCTGCGTGATGTACTCCCCGTCGCGATGCTCGCTCACCAGCACGACGATGTCCCGCCCGCGCATCACGTAGGCCAGCGGCAGGAGCTGGCCGTGCCAGAAGGCGTAGAGCGGCGAGCCGCCCCCGGCGAGGATCCGGCGCTCGTGCTCGCGATCCACTTCCCGCACGCGCCAGGTGCTACCCACAGCCCGCAGCAGCAGGGCTCCGGCCACGCCGACGGTGCGCGCCGCGGTCGGCAGTTGACGCGTCTCAGACGCCATCCTCGGGCTCCTCTCCCGGGAGGTGTGTCGCCGCCCGCTCGGCCGCGCGCGCGTACGCGCCCGGCGGGCCGAAGCTGCCGCGCAGTTCGTGCAGCTCGGCCTCCATGCGGACGCGCCGCGGCGCGTCCGACAGCAGCGCGGTGATCGCCTGCGCCAGCGTCTCGGGACGCACGTCTTCCTGCAGCATCTCGGGCAGGATCTCGCGCCCGGCCGCCAGGTTGATCATCGAGATCCAGGGCACACGCACCAGACGGCGCGCAAGGCGCCAGGTCAGCGGGTGGACCCGGTAGACGACCAAGGTGGGCGTGCCGACGATCGCCGCCTCGAACGAGGCGGTGCCCGAGGCCGCGACCGCCAGGTCGGCCTCCTCGGCCAGCTCGAAGAGCGGCGCACGCGACAGCTCGATCCCCGCCGGATCGCACCAGGGCCGGTACAGCGTCTCGGGCAGCGCGTCGGCCATGCGCAGGCGCCAACGGATGCCCGCGTCCGGGGACCCTGACGCCCGGCCGGCCCCCGGTGCCCCCCGGGCGGCCTCCTGTGCCCCCCGGGCGGCCGTCTGGATCGCGGCCCCAGCCATGATCGGCAGATGGCGGCGCACCTCTCCAGCGCGGCTACCGGGCAGCAGCAGGATGGTGGTCCGCGGGCCCCCGCCCATCTCGGCGCCGCGCGTCCGGCGCGGCCGGGCCTGCGCCTGCTCGACCAGCGGGTGTCCCACGTAGGTCACCGGCACCCCCCGCGCGCGAAACCACGCCTCCTCGAAGGGGAAGAGCACGAGCAGCTCGGTAACCCATCGCCGGAGCTGTTCGACGCGCCGGGGTCGCCAGGCCCAGACCTGGGGCGCGATGAAGTAGACGACCGGCACGCCCAGCTCGGCGGCGCTGCGCGCCAGGCGCAGGTTGAGCTCGGGGGAATCGACGGCGATGAACAGGTCGGGACGGTTGCGCCGCATCTCGCCCCGCAGCCGCCGCAGCAGGCGCAGGGCCCGGGGGACCACGGTGAGCGCCTCGAACAGTCCCACCACCGCCAGGTCGTCGTACCGCGCCAGCAGTCGCGCCCCTTGGGCCTCGAGCGCCGCGCCGCCCACACCCCACACCTCGGGGCGCAGGCCCCGCTCGCGCAAGGCGCGCACCAGCCCCGCGCCGTGCGCGTCGCTGCTGGCCTCGCCGGCGACGATCAGGACCTGGGGAACACGCATGGCGGGGCGCTATGCCTGGGGCTCAACGGCCGTGGGTCCCATGCGCGGCAGCCCGCCCGGCAGCGCGTCGGCCCCGCCGCGCTCCCGGAACGTGCGCAGGCTGTCACGCACCTGCTGCTGGATGCGCGCGGCGATGCGCAGCACGCGCACCGCGTCCTCGCCGCTGACCGCGGTGGGCGTGCGCTCCTGGATCGCGATCAGAAAGGCCCGCAACTGCTCGGTGAGCGCGTCCGAGGGAGTCGTCTCGACGGCCTCCTCGCCGATGTGGAAGCGGCCCAGACCCGGCACGTCGATCTCGCCCTGCGCGGCGGGAGCGATGACGACCCGCCGGCCCTCGCGCCGCAGCATGTCCAGCGAGAGGTAGCCGCGCGGACCGAAGAACCTCAGCTTGCGCACCTTGTCACCCGAGACGCGGCTGGCGGTCAGGTTGGCCACCGTGCCGTTCGTGAACCGCAGTCGGGCGTTGGCGATGTCCTCGCGCGGCGTCAGCACGGACACGCCCACCGCGTCGAGCGCCGCCACGCGGTCGGGCACCAGGCTGAGCAGGATGTCCAGATCGTGAATCATCAGGTCCAGGATCACGTCGACGTCCACGCTGCGGGGCACGAAGGGCGCCAGCCGCTCGGCCTCCACGAAGGCCGGCGTTCCGATCGCGTCGCGGACCGCCAGGAAGGCCGGATTGAACCGCTCCACGTGGCCCACCTGCAGCCGGATGCCCGCGGCCCGCGCCAGCTCGACCAGCTTCTCACCCTCCTCGACGGTGCGGGTCATCGGCTTCTCGATCAATACGTGACAGCCCGCCGCGATCGCCCGGGCGGCCAGATCGAAGTGGGTCTCGGTGGGCGTGGCCAGGATGAGCGCCTGCACCTCGGGCAGCACCGCGGCCAGGTCGGTGGCCACCTGTCCCCCCACCTCGGCGGCCAACCGCTCGGCCCGCGGGCGCTCGATGTCAACGACCCAGGAAGGCTCTTCGGGATCCAGCTCGTGGAGTCGCTGGGCGTGGAAGGTGCCCAGGTGACCGGCCCCCACGACGGCCATGCGTAGCGATGCGGACATCGTTCGTCTCCTCCGGCGTGCGCGCCTCAGCGCGTCAGGCCGCGCTCGGAGCGCTCGACGAACGCGCAGAAGGTCTCGATCTCGGGCAGCGGCTTGCATTCGGCGCGGATGCGCGCGATCGCCTCTTCCTTGACCAGCTTCAGGCGGAAGAAGATCCGGTACAGCTTGCGCAGCTCGGCCATCGTCTCTTGCGAAAACCCCCGGCGCTCCAGCCCCACCGTGTTCAATCCGCTGACGCGCAACGGCATGCCCCCGGCCCGCACGAAGGGCGGCACATCCTTGGGCACGCGCAAACCACCGCCGATGATCGCGTGGGTGCCGATGTGCACGAACTGGTGCACCGGCACGACGCCGCTGATGATGGCGAAATCACCGATCTCCACATGACCGGCGATCGTGGCGCAGTTGCCCAGGATGACGTTGCGTCCCACCACGCAGTTGTGGGCGAGGTGGGAGTAGGCCATGATCAGGCACTGGTCCCCGATCACCGTGGCCTCGCCCTCGTTGGTGGCCCGGTTCACCGTGCAGAACTCGCGGAAGGTCGCACCCGCCCCGATGCGCGTGGCGCTGCGGGCGCCCTTGTACTTCAGGTCCTGCGGCCGCCCGCCGATCGCCGCCCCGTGGAAGAAGCTGCAATCGGGCCCGATCTCGGTGCACCCGTCGATGCGCACCATGGAGTCGAGACGACACCGGTCCCCCAGCCGCACCTCGGGTCCGAGAATGCAATAGGGTCCGATCTCCACATCGGCGCCCAGCTCGGCGCCCTGCTCCACGACGGCGGTCGGGTGAATGCGGGTCATGAGCGCGGTGCCTCCCTGTCCACGATACTGGAGAGCAGATCGGCCTCGGCCACCAGGTTACCGCGTACGAAGGCCTTGCCCGACATCTTGCAGGTGCGGCTCTTCAGCCGCACCAACTTCAGATCGAACACCAACTGGTCGCCCGGCAGCACCGGCCGCCGAAAGCGCGCGTTGTCGATTCCCATGAAGTAAACCAGCTTCGAGCTGGGATCGTCCACCGTGTTGAGCAACAGCACGCCGCCCACCTGGGCCATCGCCTCGATGATCAACACGGCCGGCATAATGGGATGCCCGGGGAAGTGGCCGACGAAGAAGGGCTCGTTGATGGTGACGTTCTTGATGCCCACCACCCGGTCGCGCTCCTTCAGGTGCAGGATGCGATCGACCAGCAGGAACGGGTAGCGGTGGGGCATGATCTCTTCGATCTGGCCGATGTCGAAGTGAACGCCATCCAGGAGCTGCACGTACTCGGCCGGTCCGCTGTGGCCCTGCACCAGCTCGCGCACGAAGCGCACGTTGTGCGAGTGCCCGCTGCGCACCGCGTAGACGTGGCCGCGCAGGGGACGCCCGATGAGCGTCAGGTCGCCGAGCAGATCGAGGATCTTGTGGCGGACGAATTCGTCGGGGAAGCGCAGCGGCTCCTCGTTCATGATCTTGTCGTCTTGAACGACCACCGCGTTGCGCAGGCTGCCGCCCTTGATCAGGCCCTGGGCGCGCAGCGCTTCCACGTCCCGGTAGAGCACGAACGTGCGCGCCGGAGCGACCAGCTCCCGAAACCGCTCGGGCGTGATCTCCAGGCTCAGGTGCTGCGTGCCCAGCACCGGGTTGTCGAACTGGATCGTGAAGCTCAGCTTTAACCCCTCGTAGGGCGTGCCCACCACCTGAACGCCGTCGGCGTCATAGCTGACCGGGTTGCGGATGACGAAGGGGTCGCTGTCAGCCGGCAGCTCGAGGATGCCGGCCTGCTCCAGCAACGCAACGAACGGCGCCGCGCTGCCGTCGGGCGGCTCGGGCATCTCCAGGCCGTTGACCTCCAGCATGACGTTGTCGATACCCAGGCCCGCCACCGCGGCCAGCACGTGCTCGACCGTGTGCACCTCGGCGTTGCCTTGCCTGAGAATCGTGCGCCGCCGGCCTTCGCGATCCTCCACCGAGTTCTCGGGGCAGACGCGGATGCGCGGTTGCCCCGGCAGGTCGCTGCGCACGAACCAGAGCCCGTCGCCCGCGGAGGCCGGCTTGAAAGTGACGGTGGTCTCCCCTCCCGTGTGCAGACCGACCCCGGTGAAGGACACGGCGCGCGAAATCGTGCGCTGCTTCACGATCTCTCCTCCCGCTGGGCTTCGAGCTCCGCGATTCTGCGCTCGAGCTGCCGCACCGTCTTGAGCAGCTCGGGCAACTGGCGCATGGAAGCGTAGATGCGCTTGGCGAGGTGATGGGGGGCCGCCGGGTACCCCGAGACCTCTGTGTCGGGCGGCACCGACTTGGTCACGCCGCCCTGGGCGCCCACCTTCGAGCGGTCCCCGATCTGGATGTGACCGACGATACCCACCTGACCGGCCAGGGTGACATCGTCGCCCACCGTCGTGCTGCCGGCGATGCCCACCTGGGCGCACAGGATCGAGTTGCGTCCGATCGCGACGTTGTGGGCCACCTGCACCAGGTTGTCGATACGGGTGCCCTGGCGAATCACCGTGCTGCCGGCCGTCGCGCGGTCGATGCACGTGTTGGCGCCGATCTCAACGTCGTCCTCGATGATGACGCGCCCGAGCTGGGGCACCTTCTCGTGCCGCCCCTCGCGGGTGACGAAGCCGAAGCCGTCGTCGCCGATGACCGCCCCGGCATGGATAAGCACGCGCTCGCCGATCTCGGTCTCCTCCCGGATGACGGTGTTGGGATAGATCAACGCGTCGGCGCCGATCACGACGTCGTGGCCAACAACCGTGCCGGGCAGGATGACCGTCCGGGACCCCACCCGCGTACGATCACCGATCACCACGTTGGGACCGATCGCGGCGCCCTCGCCGATCTGCACATCGGCGCCGAGCAGCGCCGAAGGATGGACTCCGGCCGGGATGAGCGGCTGGCTCTGGTGAAACAGGGTCATCACCTGCTGGAAGGCCTGGTAGGGGTTCTCCACGCGAATGCACGACCGGCCGTTGAACTCGCAGGTCGGCGGGATGATGACCGCCGAGGCCTGGGTCTTTCCCAGCCACTCCTCGTAGCGGGGATTCCCGTAGAAGGTGATCTCCCCTTCGCGGGCCTCCTTGATTCCGGCCACGCCACGGATCGGGAGATCGGGATCACCGTGCAGTTCTCCCCCCACCCGCTGAGCCAACTCAGCTAAACGTATCTCCATGGTTCAACCTCCGGACGCCTCGCCGAGCCCGCCCGCTCAATTCGATCCCGTTCCCTCTTCCGTGTTCAGCTCGTCGAGCACACGCTCGGTGAGGTCGTGGTCGGGATCGGCGTACAGGATGTTGTTGTCGGCTGCGTCCAGGATGAAATCGTAGTCCTCTTCCACGGCGATCTTCGCCAGCAAGGTCTGGATCTTGTTGATGATGGGCCGCAGCAGCTCTTCGTTGCGCTGCTCGACCAGCCCATCGGGTCCCCAGACGCTTTGCACGAACTGCTCATATTCGTTCAGCCGGCGCTGGTACTCCATCTCCTTTTCCTGCCGGCGCTCGTCGCTCAACATCAGGCTCTGGCTCTCGAGCTCGTTCTGCAGGTCCTCCAGCTCGTTCCTGCGCCGCTGGGCCTCCTGGTTCCAACCCTCCACATCGCGATTGAAGGTCTGGACCACGCCCTCGACGGCGTCGTACTGCTGCAGGATGACCTCGCTGTTGATGAAGCCGATCCGCAGCTCAGCCGACGCCGTGGTCAAGAGCAGCCCCGCCAGCAACATGGCCATCGCCGTGGCGCGAATCCATCTCTTGGGGCCCATGCGTGTTCCTCCTTCAGGCGCTTGGCATTGCGCGTGATCCTAGTCCGTGCCTACCGCCGGTTTCCACCGCTTTCTTGACCCGCGGCCCCGCCTAGAACTGGGGGCCAAAGGCGAAATGCGTGCGCCAGCGCTTCGTTTCGGTTCCGTAGCCGTAGTAGAAGCCGATGGGACCGATCATGGGGATCTCCATCGTGATGCCGGCCCCCACGCCTAAGTTGAGACCGGACAGAGAGATATCATAGGCCGAGTTCCAGGTGTTGCCCGCGTCCATGAAAAACGCGCCCCAGACCGGGTCGACCAGGGGGAACTGGATCTCCGACGTAAAGGCAAACATGGTCTTCCCGCCCGGGAAGCGGTACTCGCGCCCGTCGCGCACCTCGACATTCTCGTCGGGCACGATGTAGTAATCGTCGTAGCCTCGCAACAGATCGAATCCGGTGATGCCGCCCAGGCGGAAGCGCTCGGCCGGCGGCATCCGGTCGGTCTGGTTGTAGAGCCCCAGCACGCCGAACCGCCAGCGCAGCATCAGCACCGGTTTCCAGAACGGCACGAAGTACTGGCGGTGGTCGAGCGTCACGCTGTAGTAGTCCATTTCTCCGCCCAGCAGACCGCCGTTGAACTCGCTGCGCAGCGTGCTGCGCGTTCCCAGCGTGGGATGGAACGGGTTGTCGGTCGAGTTGCGATGGAAGGACATGAAGAAGCGCGAACGGCTGCCGTCGCCCTGCAGCAACAGGTCGACCGTCTCTTGCGGCAGGTTCTCGTAGTTCCGATAGCGGGTCTCGCTGTACGAGTAGCCCAGCGTGAGGCGCGAGTAATCGGGCCACTCGAAGACCCACGGGAACCCCACGCGCAGGCCGCCGCCCCGCACCTTGTGCCAGTAGGAGGCGTCGTAGCTCTGTCCAGCGTACACCTCGCGGTAGTTCTCGGTGTTGTACAGATCGATCCCCGCCGAGATCGGCCGGCCGAAAACCCAGGGCTCGGTGAAGGAGAGATCGTAGTACTCGCGCCGGCTGCCGCGCTCGATCTCCAGGGTGAGCGACTGGCCGTTGCCGAATAAGTTGTTGTGGCCGAACTTGACGAAGCCGGTCAGCCCGATCTGGCTGGAGTATCCCACCCCGCCGTTGGCGGTGGCCGAGCTGTGCTCCTCGACGCGGAACGTGATGTCCACCTCACCGGGCGCGGGCGACGGCTCGTATTCGAGCTGGACGTCCTTGAAGTAGCCGGTGGCGAAGATGTCGCGTTGCGAGCGCAGGAGACGGCTGCGGCGAAGCAGGTCGCCCGGATAGAGCTTGATCTCGCGGCGAATCACCCGCTCCTTGGTGCGCGTGTTGCCCACGATCTTGACGTCCCCCACGCGCGAGGGCTCACCCTCGCGCACGCGGAAGGCGACCGCGACGGTGTCCCCGCGTACGCGGGTGACCGGGTCGATACGCAGCTCGACCAGATAGCCGCGCTCGGTGTACATGCTGTAGAGGTTGGCCAGGGTCTCGTCGATCTTGCTCTGATCGTAGGGGTCGCCCGGCAGAAACGGCAGCGTCTGGCGTACGGCCGGCTCCTCGAGCACCGTCATGCCCTCGAACGCCGGCTCGCCGAAGTAGTAGCGCGGTCCCTCCTCCACGGTGAAGGTGACCTGGATGCCCTCGTCCTCGGGCAGGAAGACCGGCTCCTGTAGCCGCACCTGGGCGTCCTTGAAACCGTTGTTGCGGTAGAAGGCCGCGACGCGCTCGACATCCTCCTCCAACTTCTCGCGCTGGAAGCGGCCGCGGCGCAGGAAGCCCTTGGGCTTGGTCTTGATCTCGCCCCGGAGCTGATCGTCGGTGAACGCTTCGTTGCCCGCGAAAGCGATCTGGCGGATCTTCAGACGCTGGCCCTCATCGATCTCCACGCGGACCACGACCCCCTCGCGTCCGCCCGTGGCCTCGCCCACCAGGGGCGTGACCACCGTGTTGGGGTAGCCGTCCTCGCGGTAGGCCTCTTCGATGGCCACGGCCATGCGGCGCAGATCGGCGCGACGCAGAACGCCGCCCGCCCGCGGTCCGCCGTGCTCCTTCAGGTCATCGACGTTGAAGTGATCGTTGCCCTCGTAGACCACTTCGACCACCCGCGGTCGCTCGGAGAACCGCAGGGTGAGCACCGCGCGCCCGCTGTCATCGATGCTGGTCGCCGCCTCCACCTGATCGAAGAGCCCCAGGGCGTAGAGGCTGCGGACGCTCTGCGTGATCAGAAACGGATAGGCCGCATCGCCCGGGGAAATGCGCACCGACTCCTCGACCAGCGCCGGATCCACACGGTCGAGTCCGCTGTACTCGATCGCCAGCAAGGGCGGCGGGGAATCGGTCTGGGCGGCGGCTGGTCGCAGCGGACCGAGCAGCGCAGTGGCCAGCGCCATGGCGACGCCGGCGCGGACAGCGATTCGTCGGCACCTCGTGGACATCCTGCCCCTTCGTGCGGCGGGCTCCACCCGCCCGATGCTCCCCCGCCATCCACCCTCCTGGCCGACGGCGGGGCGTCTGTCCGGTCAGAGAGGCGCAGGCGTGCCGAGCCGCGACGGCGCGTGCGCGCGAGCGCCCCTCCGGTCTACTCTCCCTCGCCCGAGATGCGCGCCGACATCGACTCATCGTCGCTGCCGCCGGCATCGCTCGGGGAATCCTCCTCGCTCTCGGGCCGCCCCGGCGGGTCGTGCGCCGGTCGCACGCTGCCCGTGCGCGCCAGATCGAACCCCAGCTCCTCGCCCTTCTTGGTGCAGCGAATGGCACTGCCCGGCTTGAATTTGCCCTTGAGCACCAGCTCCGAGAGCGGATCCTCGATGAACTTCTGGATGGCGCGGCGCAACGGTCGCGCGCCCAGGTCCGGATCGAAGCCCTTCTCGAGCAGCAGCTCGACGGCACCCTTCGTGAGCGACAGGTCCAGATCGTTCGCCCGCAGGCGCGTGCGCACCTGATCGATCAGGATCTGGATGATCTTCTCCATGTCGTCCCGGTTGAGCGAGCGGAAGACGATCAGCTCGTCGATGCGGTTGAGGAACTCGGGATTGAAGACCTTGCGGACCTCTTCCATGACCGTGTTCTTCATCTGGTCGTAGGTCGAGGTCTCGTCGGTGCGCGCGAACCCCATCGATCCCCGTCCGCGCAGGCGCCGGGCCCCGATGTTGCTGGTCATGATCAGCACGCAGTTCTTGAAGCTGACCTTGCGCTTCAAGCTGTCGGTCAGCAGACCGTCCTCGAGGACCTGGAGCAGGATGTTGAAGACGTCGGGGTGGGCCTTCTCGATCTCGTCGAGCAGCACCACCGAGTAGGGCTTGCGGCGCACCTTCTCGGTGAGCTGGCCGCCCTCTTCGTAACCAACGTAGCCGGGTGGCGCCCCCACCAAGCGGCTCACGGCGAACTTCTCCATGTACTCGCTCATGTCGATGCGAATGAGCGCGTCGGGATCGTCGAAGAGGAAGCGCGCCAGCACCCGCGCCAGCTCGGTCTTGCCCACGCCGGTGGGACCCAGGAAGACGAAGGTGCCGATCGGCCGGCGCGGGTCGCGCAGGCCCGCCCGGTTGCGGCGGATCGCCTTGGCGATCGCCTCGACCGCCACCCGCTGGCCCACGATCTCGGTCTCGAGCTGGTCCTCCATCCGCAGCAGCTTGGCGCTCTCGGCCTCGCCGATCTTGGAGACGGGGATCTTGGTCATGCGCGAGATCACGTAGGCGATGTCGGCCTCGGTCACCCACGTGCGCTGCGTGCTCTTCTCCTCGTTCCACTCCTTCTTGATCCGGTAGTACTCCTGCCGCAGGTCCTTCTCCTGATCGCGCAGCGCCGCCGCCTTCTCGAACTCCTGGCCCCGGATGGCGGCCTCCTTCTCCATGGCGACGTGCTCGATCTTCTTGTCCAGGTCGCGCAGCTCCATCGGGAAGGTGCTCTGCGAGAGCCGGGCGCGCGCGCCCGACTCGTCCACCACGTCGATCGCCTTGTCGGGCAGGTACCGGTCGGTCACGTAGCGATCGGTGAGCTGCGCGGCGGCGAGCAGCGCCTCGTCGGCGTAGTGAACGCGGTGATGCGCCTCGTACTTGTCCTTCAGGCCGCGCAGGATGCGGATGGTCTCCTCCACGCTGGGCGGATCCACGATGATCGGCTGGAAGCGCCGGTCGAGCGCTCCGTCTTTCTCGATGTGCTTGCGGTATTCGTCCAGGGTGGTGGCGCCGATGCACTGCAGCTCACCGCGGGCCAGGGCGGGCTTCAGCATGTTGGACGCGTCGATGGCGCCCTCGGCGCCGCCGGCGCCGACGATGGTGTGCAGCTCGTCGATGAAGATGATGGCGTCCTGCGACTCGCGCAGTTCGTTCATGATGGTCTTCAGCCGCTCCTCGAACTGGCCCCGGTATTTGGTACCCGCCACCACACTGGCGAGGTCCAATGTCACCAGGCGGCGGCCCCGCAGCAGCTCGGGAACCTTGCCGTCGACGATGCGCTGCGCCAGCCCCTCGACGATGGCGGTCTTGCCCACGCCCGCCTCGCCGATCAGCACTGGGTTGTTCTTCTTGCGGCGGCAGAGGATCTCGACGATCCTCTCGATCTCGGTATCGCGGCCGAAGATCGGATCCAGCTTGCCCTCTTTGGCGAGCTGGGTCAGGTCGCGGCCGAACTGGTTGAGGCTGGGCGTCTCGGGTCGCTCCTCGCTCTCCTGCTGCGGCGCGTTGGAATGGCCACCCAGAAGCTTGAGCGTCTCTTCGCGGACCTTCTTGCGATCCACGCCCATGTCCATCAGCACCTTGGCGGCCACGCCCTCGCCCTCGCGGATGAGCCCCAGCAGCAGGTGCTCGGTGCCCACATAGTTGTGGCCCATCTGCCGCGCCTCGTCGACCGACAGCTCCAGCACGCGGCGCGCGTTGGCGGTGAAGGGGATCTCACCGATGGTGAGGGTGCCCCCCGTGTGGGCCACCATGCTTTCGACCGCCTGGCGGATGGCGTCCAGATCGAGTCCCAGATTGCCGAGCACCGTCGCCGCAATGCCCTCGCCCTCGCGCAGCAGGCCGAGCAGAAGGTGCTCGGTGCCGATCGAGTCGTGCTGCAGCCGGCTGGCTTCCTCACGGGCCAGGAAGATCACTTTGCGTACGCGCTCGGTGAACTTGTCGTGCATCACCGACTCTTCTCCTTCCTCAGAGTCCGACGCCGGCGGCGCCCCTCACCAGGTGCGACCGCCGCGCGCCATGGGTTCTGATGGCCCGCGCTCTTCGTGCGGGGCCGTGCGATCAGGCGAGGCCCACCGCGGCCATCTTCTCGCGCACGTACTTGGCGCGATAGGCGTTGCGCTCGCCGGTGTTCATCTCGCAGCCGGCCATCAGTTGCAGATGGGCCGGCTGCGCATAGAGTAGGATCTCGTTGATCAGCTCGATCGGGGGCAGGTCGTCCAACCCCAGCGTCACGCCGAGCCGGATGGCCGACGCCAGCGCGATCACTTCCTCGGAGGAGAGCAGCCGCGCGTGGGTGAAGACGCCCAGCGCCCGCATCACTTTGTCCTCGATCTGCGTGCCGGCGTCCTTGAGCAGCACCTCGCGCGACTTGTCCTCGTAGTCGAGAAGCTGGCGCACCACCCGCTCCAGATTCAGCAGCGCCTGGGACTCCTTCTCCCCCAGCGTGATCTGGTTGGAGATCTGGAAGAAGTTGCCCAGCACGTCGGTGCCCTCTCCGTAGAAACCGCGCACGGTCAGGCCTACCTGCGTCACGCCGGCCAGCACCTTCTTGATGCGGCGCGTCAGCACCAGCGCCGGCAGGTGCACCAGCACCGAGGCGCGCAGCCCGGTGCCCACGTTCGTGGGGCAGGCGGTCAAGTAACCCAGCTCGTCGGAGAAGGCCCACTCCAGCGAGCTCTCGAGCTGATCATCCAGCGCGCTGGCCGCCTTCAGACACTCGTCGAGCTGAAAGCCCGAGCGCAGCGCCTGAATGCGCAGATGGTCCTCCTCGTTGATCATGACGCCGACGCCCTCGTCGCGCGCGAAGATCAGGCCGCGCTGCGATCCGTCGTTGGCCAGATCGAAGCTCACCAGGTGGCGCTCCAGCAGGAACTGCCGCTCGAGCACCGAGAGCGAATCCATCGCCAGCAGCTCGCGCCCCTTCAGGCAGTCCACGCTCAGCGCCGCGCCCTCGACCCGATGCATCACGCGGCTCAGCTCCTCGCCCAGGGCGCGGCTCGGAAAATGCATGCCGCGCAGGTTGCGCGCCAGGCGCACGCGGGTGCTGAGAATCGCGTCGGCCAGATCGCCGCGCTCGGCGAACCACTTCTCACGCGGCTCGAGCATCTCGCCCGCGGGCAAGCGCCATTCGTGTTCCATCGCGCCGGTTTTCACGATTCGGCTCCTCCCGCCGCGCCGTCTTCGGAGCGCCGGCCGCCTTCGCCCTGCGACCGCCCCCCGCGGGCGGCGGTCGCCTCCCGCTGGGACCGCTCTGCGCCCACGGCCTCTTCCATCGCGCGGATCTTGTCGCGGATCTGCGCCGCCTTCTCGTACTCCTCGCGCTCGACCGCCCGCTCCAGCTCCTCGTGCAGGGCCTGGATCTGCCGGCGGCGCTCGAACTGGTGGCCCTCCTTGCCGGGCGCCTTGCCGACATGGCGCACCGATCCGTGGACCCGGCGCAGGATGGGCCGGAGCTGGGCGCCGAAGTCCTCGTAGCAGATCGGGCAGCCCAGCCGTCCGGTTTTCAAGAAGTCGCTGTATTTCAGCCCGCACTGGCTGCACTGCACCGTGCCGACCTTCGGGGCCCCCTCGGGATAGAGGTTTTCCGCCATCCAGACGAGCTGGCCCGCGATCGACAACTTGCCCTTTTCAACCATCGAGTGGAAACCCTTTTCCCGGGCACACTTCTCGCACAGGTGCAGCTCGGTGATCTTGTCGTTCTTGACCTCTTTGACGTGGATGGTCGCTTCGGCCACCTGGCAGGATTGACACTTCATGTCCTCGACTCCTAACCGCCGATGCGCGGGTCCTCTGGCCGGACGGTCAATCCGCCGGCTCCAACCGCCCGTCCACCAGCCTCAGCCTAATATCGGCAAGTTTCGCCAAGTATTCATTGTGCGTGGCCACCAGCCAGCTCTGCTGTCCGTTCCTGGCCACGGAATATAACAACTCGTACAGGGCCTCTCCAGTTGCCTGGTCCAGGTTCCCCGTCGGCTCGTCGGCCAGCACCAGGACCGGATCGTTGGCCAGCGCCCGCGCCAGGGCCACCCGCTGCTGCTCACCGCCCGACAGCCGGCTGGGCGGATGATGGGCTCGTTGCTCAAGGCCGACGGTGGCAAGCAGTTCGATTGCCCGTCCGTGGGCCGCGGCCGCGTCCCGGCCCGCCATCAGCAGCGGGATGGTGACGTTCTCGAGCGCCGAGAAGTCGATGAGCAGGTGGTGGTACTGAAAGACGAATCCCACGTAGCGCCGGCGCAACGACGCCCTATCGTCTTCACCCAGAGGAACGATGTCCAGTTCCCCATAGAAGATACGTCCTCGGTCCGGACGGTCCAGGGCCCCCACCTGGTGGAGCAGGGTGCTCTTTCCCGAACCACTCGAACCCAGAACCGCAACAATCTGTCCCGCCTTGAGTTCCAGATCCAGGCCCCGCAGGACCTCGATGCGCGTCTGGCCCGAGGGATAGGTCTTGTGCAGTCCCTCGATGGTCAGGACCCGGCCCCCCGCCGCGACCCGGCTCTCGACTGCGCTCTCCATGGTGCCTCCCTCGGGGCGCTGCGGGCTACTCCGATCGGATGGCCTCGATCGGGTCGAGCCGCGAGGCCTTCCAGGCCGGATAGAGCGTCGAGACCGCCGCGATGATCAGCACCGAGACGATGATCAGTCCCACGTCGGCGCCCTCCACCCGCACCGGCAGCGTGTCGATGAAATAGACGTCCTCGGGCAGCTTGATGAACTCGTAGCGCTGCAGGAGGTAGCAGAGCAGGAGCCCGACCCCGCTGCCCACGGCCACGCCGCTCAGCGCGGTGACCCACCCCTCCAGCACGAAGATGCGCAGGATGCCCATCGATGTCGCGCCCATCGACTTCAGCACGCCGATCTCGCGCCGCTTCTCGGTCACGAGCATGATCAGCGAGCTGGCGATGCTGAATCCGGCCACGAGCACAATCATCACCAGGATGATGAACATGGCCGTCTTCTCCATGCGCATCCAGGAGAAGAGGTTCTCGTTCAGATCGATCCAGTTGTTGGCGCGATAGGGAAACCCGCCCAGATCCTCGACGAGCTGGCCGGCGACCTGGGGCGCCCGATCGACGTCCTCGATCTTCACCTGCAGCCCGGTCACGCGATCGCCCAAGCCGAAGAAGCTCTGCGCCTCCTCGATGTCGATGAAGGTCATCGTAGCATCGAACTCGTACATGCCCGAGTGGAAGATCCCCGCCACCCGGAAGCGGCGCATGCGCGGCACGTATCCCAGCGGCGTGCGCCGGGCCTCGGCCGGGCTCACCAGCAGCACCTCATCGCCCGGCAACAGGCCCAGATTGGCCGCGATGTGCCGCCCCAGCACGATGCCGGGGTGATCCTCCGGCGACCGGCGGTCCAGTTGCGGCGCGCGGCCCGCCGCGTTGACATAACGGCCCAACGCGGTGACGTCGATCTCCTCGGACCAGCGGATTCCCTTGACAACCGCCCCCTCGGCCGCGTCGCCCGAGGAGAGCATCGCCTTGCCGTAGACGAACGGCGAGACGGCCCGCACCTGGTCCCGTCCGCGCACCTGCGCGGCCAGGCTGTCGGGCTGCGCCATGCCCTCGGAGCCGTAGCGCAGCAGGATGACGTGCGCGTTGGTGCCGATGATCCGCTTGGTCACCTCGGTGTTGAAACCGCTCATCACCGCCAGCACCACGATGAGCGCGCACACCCCCAGTGCCACGCCGGCCGCGGCGTAATAGCTGGTGGCCGAGTGCAGGGCCGTCTCGCGGCGCCCGAACAGGTAGCGCAGTCCCACGAAGGTGACCAGCTCGTGGCTTCCCCAGCGTCCCTCCCGTCGCCACGAACGCTGGAATTCCGGCACCAGCAGGCTCCAGATGAGCCACCGCTGCCAGGAGCGCAGGGTGATCGGCAGCCAGATTGGAGCCAGGGCCACCGCCACCAACCCGAGGGGAATGCGCACCCAAGGGCCGCTCCGGGCCAGACCCACCGCGCGGGCGCCCTGGCGCCCCAACCCCGCGATGAGGATCCCGATGCCCCTGAGCCCGACCAGCAGGGGAAAGACGACCAGCGCGGGAAACCCGACGATCCAGCGCACCGCCCCCGGCCACGGCCGCCGCGCCGCGCGATGGCCGCCCAGGAGCTGCTGCAGGCCGTCGGCACACAGGTGCATGGCCTGGATCAGGAGAAAGCAGGGCATCCAGACCGGCGCGGCCAGATAGAGCACCAGACGCCGCAGCCGGCGCCCGGAGGATGCTTCTGCCTCGGTGTTCGGTTCCACGATGTCCCTCGCCGATGTCCCCCGCCGATGTCCCTCGCCGGTCGCCGCGCACCGCCCGGCGCGGCCCCGCCGGGGTCGCGCGGACTGCCCGAGCGCGGTCCTCGAGCCGTCAGCGCGCCCAGTCCGTGGCCAGCACCCGGTCGAAGACCGGGGCCAGATTCACGAAGAAGGCGTCGAGATCGAAGAGCGCATCGAGCGCCTCGCGGTCGAGATGCGCGAGGACCTGCTCGTTCTGCTCCAGACACGCGCGCAGGGAGCGGCGCGAGCGACGCGCTTCCATCGCCCCCTCCTGCACGATGCGATAGGCGTCCTCGCGCGAGCCGAGCTTCTCGGTCAACGCCAGCAGAACGCGCTGGGAGTAGTAGAGACCGCCCCCGGCGTCCATGTTCTCGCGCATCCGTGCAGCGTCGACCTCCAGGCCCTCCAGCACCCGCTCGGTCAGGTGCAGCGTGTAGTCGAGCCCGATGAACGCATCGGGCAAGATGACCCGCTCGACGCTCGAGTGGCTGATGTCGCGCTCGTGCCACAGCGCGATGTTCTCGTAGCCGGCCACCAGATGGCTGCGCAGCAGGCGGGCCAGTCCGCAGATCCGCTCGCACAGAATCGGGTTGCGCTTGTGCGGCATCGCCGAGGAGCCCTTCTGGCCTCGCCCGAACGGCTCGAAGGCCTCGGCCACCTCGGTGCGCTGCAGGTGACGCACCTCGTTGGCCATCTTCTCGCAGGTGGCGCCGATGAGCGCGAGCACCGCGAGCAGATGGGCGTGGCGGTCGCGCTGCACGATCTGATTCGACACCGGCGCCGGCCGCAACCCCAGCAGCTCGCAGGCGCGCGCCTCGAGCTCGGGCGTCAGGTGCGCGAAGGTGCCCACCGCGCCGGAGAACTTGCCCACCCGCACATCCTCGCGGGCGCGCTGCAGGCGCTCATGCTGGCGCTCCATCTCCTGGAACCAGAGCAGCGCCTTCAGGCCGAAGGTGATCGGCTCGGCGTGCACGCCGTGCGTGCGCCCGATCATCGGTGTGTGCTGATGCTCGCGGGCCAGCTCCCGCAGCCGCCGGCCCACGCGCACCAGCCGCTGCGCGATCAGGTCGCACGCCCCGACGAGCTGCAGCGCCAGCGCGGTGTCGAGCAGGTCCGAGGAGGTCATGCCCCGGTGGAGCCACGTCTTCTCGGGCCCCAGGTGCTCCCCCACGTTGGTGAGAAAGGCGATCACATCGTGATGGACCTCAGCCTCGATGGCGCCGATGCGCTCGACGTCGAAGCGCCCGTTGCGACGCATGGCCTCGGCGGTGCCGGCCGGCGCGCCGGCCAGCGCCTCCATCGCCGCGGCCGCGGCGATCTCCACCTTCAGCCAGGTCCCGAAGCGCGCCTCGTCGGTCCATCGCGCACCCATCTCGGGGAGCGTGTAGCGTTCGATCATCGGTCGAGTCCCTTCTCTCTCCGGAAGACCAAACGGGCTGCCCCAGGGCAGCCCGCGCCAGGGAGAACAAGGGCGGGGCGCTCGCGCGCCGCCCGCCCGGCAGGTCAGCGCTCGGGCTCCGCCACCAGCTCCAGGGTCGCCTCCCACAGGTCCCCGTCCCGTTCGATGCCCAGCGTGATGCGATCCCCCACGGTGGCGCCGAAGATCAGCCGCTGCGCCTCCTCCGCGCGGCTGACCGACTGCCCGTTGACGGTGCGGATGATGTCGCCCAGCTCGATGCCCGCCTGGTCGGCCGGACTGCCATCGTCGATGCTGCTGACCAGCAGGCCGTTCGGGTCGTCGATGCCGTAGTAGCGCGCCAGCCACCCGCTGATCTCCTGGACGCGGATGCCGATCCAGACCTGCCGTACGTGGCCGTACTCGAGGATCTCGCGGGTCACGCGCACCACGGTGTTGATCGGGATGGCGAAGCCGATGCCCATGCTGCCGCCGCTGGTCGAGAAGATGAAGGTGTTGAGCCCGATCACATCGCCCGCGCCGTTGATCAGCGGACCGCCGCTGTTGCCTGGGTTGATGGAGGCGTCGGTCTGGATCATGTTCTTGTAAATGCCGGTGGTGTGCTCGCCCTCGCCTTTGATGTCGCGGTTGGTGGCACTGATCACGCCCGCGGTGACGCTCGGCTGGTACTCGCCCAGGAGGAACCCGAAGGGGTTGCCCAGCGCGATGGCCCACTCACCCACCATGACGTCGTCGGAATCCCCGATCGGCGCCACGGGAAGATCGTCGGCCTCGATGCGCAGCACGCCCAGATCGTATTGGCGGTCGGCGCCGACCACCGTGGCGTCGAAGGTGCGCCCGTCGGGCAGACTGACGGTCACCTCGCGCGCGCCGCGGATGACGTGCTCGTTGGTGACCACGATGCCGCGGGGATCCATGATCAGGCCCGAGCCCAAGCCGGGCACCGGCGCGTATTCGTAGCCGCCGAAAAAGCGGCCGAAGAACCGGTCCAGCGGATGGGGCCCCGATGCCAGGGGGCTGCGCACCAGTTGGAGCTGCGTGATCGTGATCGAGACCACCGCCGGCCCCACCCGCTCCGCGGCGCGCATGGCCGCCGTTTGACGGCAGGTCAGCGGGTCCTGAGGCGCGTCGGCCAGCGAAGAACCCTTGCGTGGCGCGAGACGATCTCCCGGCGCGGCGTCCGGTCCCCGATCCTGCGCGAGAGCGAGCGGTCCGCCCGGCTCCTCAGCGGCGCTGCCGGTGCCCACGACTGCCCCGCCCCCCGGGTGGGACCCCGCCCCCTCGTTCGGCGTCTGGGCCACAGGTTGCGTGACGCCGGGCTGGCCGCCCGGGCGCATCAACGAGTACAGGCCGAATGCGCCGGCGAGCGCGCCGACCAGGAAGACGGCCAGCACGGCCCAGAATCGGGCGCGGCACGGCTGGCGATCTCGACGGTCCTGAGAATGCTGCATGGGCCCCCCTCGTCTTCCGGTTGGGCGCCCCTGGGGTCGCGGGATCCACGGTGCGCTACTGCGTCGCGGGATCCTCGGTGCGCTACTGCTTGGGCACGTCCCGCCATGCGTCCAGGAACGTGACGATGCCCACATCCGTCAGCGGGTGCCGGAACATCTGCTCGAGCACCTTGGTGGGCAGGGTCACCACATCGGCGCCCATCAACGCCGCCTGGACGACGTGCTGGGGATGACGAACGCTGGCCACCAGCACCCGGGTGTCGTAGCCGTAGTTGCCAAACGCCGTGACCATCTCCTCGACCACGTCCATGCCGTCGTGGCCGGCGTCGTCGAGCCGGCCCACGAACGGGCTCACATAGGTGGCGCCGGCCTTCGCCGCCAGGATGGCCTGGAGGCTGCTGAAGATCAGCGTCACGTTGGTCCGGATCTCCTCGGCGCTGAGCGCCCGCACGGCGCGGATCCCCTCGGCGCTCATCGGGATCTTCACGACGACGTTGGGGGCGATGGAGGCCAACTCCCGCCCCTCCCGGACCATCCCTTCCCAGTCCTCGGCCACGACCTCGGCGCTGACCGGTCCGGGCACCATCTCGCAGATCTCGGCGATCACCTCCCGGTAGGGCGCGTTGGCGGTCTTGAGTAGCGAAGGGTTGGTCGTCACCCCGTCCACGATCCCCAAGGCGACCATGCGCCGGATCTCCTCACGGATCGCCGTATCGAGAAAGATCTGCATCCGAATTCCTCCATGGGACTGCGTGCGCAGCCTAATGCAGCGGGACCCCCGTCCCTGGAAGCGGGCACTATAGCACGGGCCCCGGGGGCGCGCAATCGGGGCCCCAAGTGCCGCATCCCTCTGTGTCTTCGTAGTCTACGCTCATCAGGTGCAACCCGCGAGCCGGGGCGACCAGACGGCACCGCTGGGCCGGCGCCTCCAGAAGCCGGCCCAGGTGGTCCACCTCGGCGCGCCCGTAGCCTATCTCCAAGCAGTGCGCCACGATACAGCGCACCATGTGGTAGAGGAAGCGCGTCGCGCCGACCCGCAAGACCCACCCGCGCGCCCACGGTTCCCAGCGCGCGTAGAAGACGCGACAGCGGGTGGAACGCTCGTCATCGGCTTTGCAGCTCAACGCCGTGAAATCGTGCTCGCCCACCAGGGCGGCTGCCGCCGCGGCCATGCGCCCTGCATCGGGCAGGCGGCGCAGGCTCACGGCCCGGCCGCCCCACAGCGCCGACGGCTCGCGCAGCAGCAAGTAGGCATAATGGCGGCCGCGCGCGTCGTGCCGCGCGTGGAAGTCGGGCCGGGTCTCGATGAGCTCGCGAACCACCAGGTCGTTCCCGGTCAGGGCATTGGCGCCCCGGCGCAACCGCTCGATCTCGAGCGCGCAGGGCGTGCGGAAGCTGGCCACCTGGCCCAGCGCGTGCACGCCCCGATCGGTCCGGCCCGCCGCCACCAGACTCACCGGGTGGCGGGACACGGTCGCCAGGGCCTCCTCCAGCTCGCCCTGCACTGTGCGCAGCCCCAGCTGCCGTTGCCAGCCGTGGAAGCGGGTCCCGTCGTACTCGAGCAGCATGCGAAGCGTGCGGTTCATGCACGATCCTCTCGAAGAGCCGCGTCGCTTCGCGAGCGGCACTGGGCGATCATCAGGAAGTAGCGCCCACCCGGCCGCCAGGGTTCGATCGTTTCGCCCTTCTGCCCCCACAGACGCCAGCGGAATCGCGGCCGCAGCAGGGCCTCGAACTCCGCCCGCCGGAGCTGAAAGTGGTGACCCGGTTGATTGGACGGCACGGCGCGCCCACGGCCCAACGGGGTCGAGACGACCAGCCGGCCCCCGGGCGCCAGGCACCGGTCCAGAAGCTGCAGCAACCGCTCGGGACGCTCCAGATGCTCGAGCACCTCCAGGCAGACGATCCGGTCGAAGAGTCCCAGCGCGACCAGACGCGCCGAGAGCAGGTCGGCCCGCCGGAAGCCGACGCGCGGGCCCGCGTAGAACCGCCGCGCCCAGGCAATCGCCTGTGCATCGCGGTCCACGCCCAGCACACGCTGCACGCCGGCCACAGCGCCCAGCAGATGGGTCCCGTACCCGGTGCCGCACCCCGCGTCCAGCACCCGTCCCTCGCTCCCGTGCGCGGCGAAACGGTAGCGCGCCAGATGCTCGCGCACGCGGCCGTGCGCGAGCCGGTGGAACATCGGTTCCAGCCGCTCTACGAACCAAGGGTTTCGCACCGCGTCCTCGCGCCCCTGAAGCTAGTCCAGCGCCCGCAGCAGCAGCCCCTTCAGGTACTCGCCCTGCGGGTGGTCCAGATGGACCGGGTGATCGGGACCCGCACCCAGGCGAGCGATCCACTGCAGCGAGCGGCCGGCGTCGAGCGATGCGCCGAAGACAATCTTCTGGAACAGCCCCCCGTCGACGTGTTGGGAGCAGGAGAAGGTCGCCAGCACGCCGCCCGGCGACAGTCGCTTCATCGCCCAGAGGTTCGCATCCTTGTACGCTCGGGCCGCCCGCTCCACGTGTCCCTTCTCTTTGGCGAAGGCCGGTGGATCGAGGAAGATCAGATCGAAGCGCTCGGCTTCCTCGCGCAGATAGTCCTGCACCGGCCGGCGCACCGTCTCCAGCCGGTCGGCCGGCAGATCGTTGAGCGCCCAGTTCTCGCGCGCCAGGTCGAGCGCGGCCGGCGAGGTGTCGACGTTGACCACCCGTAACGCCCCTTGCCGCCCGGCGTGCACGCTGAAGGCGCCGGTGTAGGCGAACGCATTGAGCACCCGCGCACCTTTCGCCAGGGCAGCCACGCGCACGCGGTTCTCGCGCTGGTCGACGAAGAAGCCGGTCTTCTGTCCCGCCGTCAGGTCGATCCACAGCCGCGCGCCGTGCTCGCGTACCTCGACGCGCTCGGGCGGCTCGGGTCCGTGCAGGTGCCGCTCACGTCGCGGGAGATTCGCGTCCCCGCGGCCCTGGTCGCTGCGATCGAGAACCACGCGCGCCCCGGACTGCGCCACCAGCTCGGGCAGCCAGAACTCCTCCATCCGCGCCATGCCCAGCGCCAGACACTGCACCACCACGACGTCGGCGTAGCGGTCGGCCACCAGACCCGGCAGCCCGTCGCCCTCGGCGTTGATGAGGCGCACCGCGGTCGTCTCGGGCGGGGTCACGCGCTCGCGCAGCGCCAGTGCGGCCGCGATGCGATCATGCATCCAGGCCCGGTCGACGACCGTGGTGCCGCCCGAGAGCAGGCGCACCGTCAGGGCCACGTTCGGGTTGACCAGACCGACGCCCAGCACGCGCCCGTCGGATGAGAGAATCCGGCCCATGTCCCCGGGCCGCGCTTCCTCGGTGGCCTCGATCTGTGCGATGGCTCCCGAGAAGAGCCACGGGTGACGCCTCAACACGGAGCGCTCACGCCCCGGCCGCAGGTGGACCCGGTAGGGCAGGTCGTCTCCGCGCTCGGGATCGCCCGGTGCCGTCGATGCTTCGTCGTGCATGTTTCATTCCCCCTGGCCGGCCCGCGCCGGGTTGGGCCCCGCCGCCCGCCGCCGCCGGATCCGGCCGCCCAGCACGAAGACCCCCAGCGACGCGAGCACCGTGATCACCGCCGCATGGGGATGGCGACTCGCCGTGCTGCCCGCTCCGAGGGCGACGTGGGCGGTGAAGGCGGCCGGCGTGAAGGTCGCCGTCTCGTGGCGCACGCGGCCGTAGGCGTCCACCACGAAGCTGATGCCGGTGTTGGCGCAACGCACCACGCCGACCCGGTTCTCGACCGCACGCAGGATCGACATGTCGGCGTGCTGCACGGGACCGGCCGTATCCCCGAACCAGAAGTCGTTGGTGATCACCACCAGCAGGTTGGCGCCGCGGCGCACGAAGTCGCGCGCCAGATCGGGAAAGGCCGACTCGAAGCAGATCAGACAACCCAGACGGGCCGCTCCGGTCTCGAGCAGCACCGGCTCCTCGCCCGGGTAGAAGTTCGACTGACCGAAATCGATGTCGGTCAACCAGGGCGCGACCGACTGCAGCGGCATCCGCTCACTGAACGGCACCAGGCGCAGCTTGCGGTGGATCGGCGATCGGCCGCCTCCGGGATGGATGAGCAGGACCGAGTTGTGCGCCACCCAGTGCCGGTCCCCGTGGGGACCCTCCCAGTATCCCTCCTGGGTCCCGACCAGCAGCGGCCGATCGATGCTGTCGGCCAGACTCTGCACCGCCGCCAGCACCGCCGGCTCGTCGAGCAGCCGCACCGGGAGCACCGTCTCGGGCCAGACGAACAGGTCGAAGCCTCCCCGGCCCCGTGCCCGCCGCACGGCCCGCTCGGCGTGGTCCAGCACCATGGCGATCACCTGCTCGCGCTTCTCGGGTCGCCACTTGATCTCGCGCCGGATGTCGGGTTGCGCGACCAGCACCCGCAAGCTCTCGCGCGGGCCCGCCCCCTCGCCGCCGACCTCGGGCGGATGCGCCCGCAGCGTCGCCAGCCCATGGATCGACAGGACCGCCACCAGGAGCAGCGCCGCGGCCGGCGGCCAGCGCTTTCCGGCGAGCCCCGCGGCCAGCGCCGCGTTGACCAGCAAGATCAGCGTCAAGAGGCCCCAGAAGCCCGCCACCGCGCCGCTCTGCAGGAGCGCCGGCACGCGCGCCAGCGCGTAGGGCGCCGTTCCCCACGGAAACCCGAGGGGCCCCTGCGCGCGCAGGAGTTCGCACAGGGTCGTGACCAGCGGCGCCACGAGCACGAGCGGCACCGCGCCCGCGCGCGACAGGAGGCTGGAGAAGAGCGCCGCCAGACCGAAGAAGAGACCCAGATAGGCGCCGATCAGGAGGAGCGAGGGGATCATGAGACCCGGGATGGTCACCTCTTCGTTCGACAGGGCCAGCAACCAGATCATCATCACGGGGAAGGCGGTCAGGCCCATCAGCCAGCCCCAGGCGAACACCCGGCGCAGGCCCGGCGGTCGCCCGCTCGCGTCGCGGCGGGTCAGCAGCGCCCACAGCGGCACCCAGGCGACGAAGACCAGAGGCCACAGCCTCAGCGGCGGGAACGCCGCCGCCAGCAGCAGGCCCCCCGCCACCGGGTAGAGGACGTCGAGCCCGCCGAGGCCCCGGGAGCCTGCGGTCGGCGGACGGAGGGTCAAAGGCATTGACGTCAGGCTCTCCTCTCTGATAGGCTTGCCGGTTGTCTTACCAAAAACGGCAAGCGACGCCGGGGCGCGGCCCCCTTCTAGGAACACAAGGAGCAGACAAAGCATGCCACAGCACAAGTCTTGCTGGAAGAGAATGCGCACCAGCGCCAAGCAGCGCAATCGCAACCGCCAGGTCCGCTCGGTCGTGCGCAGCGCGATCCGCAGGTACCGCGAAGCGGCCGAGCCGGAGCGCGCGGGCCTGTTGCCCGAGACCACGTCGGTCATCGATACCGCGGTGCGCAAGGGCGTGCTCAAGAAGCCGACGGCCAACCGCATCAAGTCACGGCTGGCGCGGCGAACCGAGACGCAGGCCTAGGCCTCGTCCTCGCTCGAACGATCGGGCGCCGGCACCGCGACCGTTCCGCGGAAGACCCGCACCGCCGGCCCCCGCAGCACCCAGTCGCTCTCCCCCGGCTCGACCTCCAAGCTCTCGCCGCCCGGCGTGAGCAGCCTGAACGGCGGCCGCTCGCCCGCCTCCCACAGCCCCCAGGCCGCGGCCAACGCCCCCGATCCGCACGCCCGCGTCACGCCGCACACGCCGCGCTCCCAGGTGAGCAACCGCGGGAGACCCTCCCCCGCGGGCAGGGTGAGCAGGGTGACGTTGGTTCCTTCCGAGGCGTAGCTCGGATCCTGCTGGAGCTGCGCCGCCATGCGGGACCACAGCTCCTCCGCCAGCACGCATCCCGCGTCGACCACGATCAGCAGGTGGGGCACGCCCGCGTCGATCCAGGCGGCGTCCACGACGCGGGCCGCGGCGCCGCGGCGTTTCCCCAGTGCGCTGGGCAGGCGCGGCCGGCGCGCGAGGACGCGGGGCGCCTCGACGCCCACCTCGATCCAGGCTCCCCGGCGCCGGGCCCAGGTGCAGCGACGGCCGAGCACGAACGCCACCCGCTCCTCGCGCCGCGTCTCCAGCAGGTAGCGACCGGCGCACCGCGCTCCGTTGCCGCAGAAGTCGGCCTCGCTGCCGTCGGCGTTCCAGTAGCCCACCGCGAGGCCGTCCACCACGAGCAGCCCGTCGGCGCCGATGGCGAAGCCGCGGCGGCACAGTCCTGCGGCCAACCGCGCCCTGTCAACTCCGGGAGGCAGATGGCGCGCTTCGATCAGGATGAAGTCGTTGCCCGCGCCCGACCACTTCTCGAACGGCAGCTCCCGCGCGCCGGGGCGGTCGGCGGTCGGCTCGAGGCTCACGGCGAGGCCCCCTCCAGCGAGTCCCGGACGCCGATCGAGAAGGAGACCCCCTCGACGCGTCGCCCCGGCTCGATCTCGATGTAGGCTCCGAACCGCCCGTAGGGCTCGTCTGCCTCCCGGCGGCCGTTCTCGTCCAGATCGCGAAACGCCTCGATGCGATAGAGCCCGATCGGCACCCCGGAGAGCTCGTATGGGCCCTGCGTGCGCGTCTCGGCCGTGGGGATCGAGTCGCCTTCGGCCACCGCCGCGACCCAGATCGGCCCGTGGCAGCGGACGCTGTCCCGCTGTGCGCGCGCGATCAGGCTGTCGAGCCGTACGGCCTGCACCCGGAGCGACTCCTCCTCGGCCGGCGTCAACCGAAGCACGTCGGCCGAGTCCCCCGCGTCGGCGAAGCCCATCGCGTCCAGCTCCCCCGACAGGATACGTGCAATGCTGTCGGCGCGCGCCCGATACTGCAACGGCGGCGTGTAGCCCCGGCAGGTCGAGTCGGCGATCTCGCCGGCGATGTCGCCGGGCTCGTCGGGGAAGACGAGGTAGATCTCGTAGTCCCAGGAGGGCGGCTGCGCTTCGGCGCGCGCGCTGTCAGGCGGCGCGGGCTCCTCAAGAGCTTGCGCGCTGTCGGCCGGCGCGGGCTCCTCAGGAGCTTGCGCGCTGTCGGCCGGCGCGGGCTCCTCAGGAGCTTGCGCGCTGTCGGCCGACGCGGGCTCCTCAGGAGCTTGCGCGCTGTCAGGCGAATCGGGCGCCGTGTCAGCGGGCCAATCCGGCGCCGGCTGGGCCGCGCGCACCGGGGTCGGGTGAAAGGCCCACAGGTCTTCCACCGGATCGAAGACGCGGTTGCCGTTCTCGTCGTAGAGCGCCGCCAGCAGGTACTCGCGGTCTAACGGCACGTAGTCGATGCGGAAGACGCCCTGCCCGTCGGACTGCGCGATCCGCAGCGCGGCGCGCGGATCGTGCCCCTCGGTGTCGGGGCCCGGCTCGGGGGGACCGGATGCGGGCCAGGGATAGAGGAAGATCGGCACGCCCGAAGCCTTCAGCGCGCGGGTGCGCACGATGCCCGCGATCCTTCCCTCGGGCAGCGATTCCCCGGTCGTGAAGGCGAACTGCACCGGCGCCTCGATCGCGTTGCGGCGCCGGTCCACCGCCTCGACACCCAGCACGACGGTGTAGACCTCGGGCCGGGTCCAGCCCAGATCGGGCCGGCAGGTCAGGCAGGTGGAATCCCAGCCGCAATCCAACCGGCCGGGCCAGGGCGCCACCAGCAGCCAGTCGCGCACCGAGGAGCGGTTCATCGGCTCGCTGAAAACCAGCTTCAGCGGCGCGTCGGTCTCCACGCCGACGGCGGCCGAGTCGGGCTCGTGGTCCACGACCCGCGGCGGCTCGCGGTCCTCGGGCCCTCCCGACGGGGGCACGATGCGCGCGCAGCCCGCCGCCAGGAGCAGGCCCAGGGCCAAGCGCCGCCCCCACGGGCCGCGCCCGCCGCGCGCCCCGTGACCCAATCGCCCCCCTAGGCCAAGCAATGCACCAGGATTCCCTTCTGGGCGTGCAGCCGGTTCTCCGCCTCGTCGTAGACGACGCTCTGGGGGCCGTCGATTACCTCGTCGGTGATCTCCTCCCCCCGGTGGGCGGGCAGACAGTGCATTACGATCGCGCGCGGGTCGGCCAGCCCCAGCAGCGCCTGGTTGATCGTGTAGCCGGCGAAGGCCTCGCGCCGCCGCGCGGCCTCTTCCTCCTGCCCCATGCTGGTCCAGGTGTCGGTGATCACCACCTGCGCGCCGCGGGTGGCCTCCTGCGGGGTGCGCACGATGACGACCGAGCCGCGCCCATGCGCCTGCACGCGCGCGACCGACTGCATGTCGGGGTCGTAGCCTTCGGGACAGGCGATGACCAGCTCGAAGCCGTAGGCCATGGCGGCGTGGATCCAGGAATTGGCCACGTTGTTGCCGTCGCCGATGAAGGCCACGCGGATCGCGTCGAGGTCGAAGCCCTTCTCCCGCACGGTCATCAGATCGGCCATGATCTGGCACGGGTGCACCCAGTCGGTGAGGCCGTTGATGATCGGGATCGCGGACCATTTCGCCAGCTCGACGACGTCCGACTGGGCGAAGGTGCGGATCATGATCCCGTCGAGGAAGCGCGACATCACCGCGCCGATGTCCTTGATCGCCTCGCGCTTGCCGAAGCCGATCTCCTTGTCGGTGATGTAGAGCGACCCGCCGCCGAGCTGCTGCATGCCGACCTCGAAGGAGATGCGCGTGCGCAGGCTGGGCTTGTGGAAGATCACCCCCAGCATCTTGTCACGCAGCGGCTGCATAGGGCGCCGCTCCCGCACGGCCCGCTTCAGCTCGTCCGCCTTCGCGAGCATCGCGTCCAGCTCGTCGCGCTCGAAGTCGAGCAGGGTCAGGAAATCGGTCTTCGCCATCGGTCGCTCCTTCTCTCGCGGGGCCCGCCACCGCGGTCCCCGCCCCGGGGTTCGTCCTCGACCATCGCCCGCCGCGCGCCGGGCCGCCGCGGCCCGGTCGGGCCGGGCCCGCCCTGCGCGGGGCGCGGCGCGCTCAGAGGATGTAGCGTGAGAGGTCCTTGTCCTCCAGGATCCCTTCCAGCTTGTCGTCGACCATCTGCTCGTCCACCACCACCTCGTCCAGCTCGGCCTCGGGCACGTCGAAGAGCATGTCCTCGAGCAGCGTGGTCAGGATGGTGTGGAGGCGGCGGGCGCCGATGTTCTCGGTCATCTCGTTGACGCGCGTGGCGATGTTGGCGATGCGGCGCACCGCGCCGTCGGTGAACTGCAGCGTGACCCCCTCGGTGGAGAGCAGGGCGGTGTACTGTTTGATCAGCGAATTGCGCGGCTCGGTCAGGATGCGCACGAAGTCCTCTTCGGTGAGCGCCTGCAGCTCGACGCGGATCGGGAAGCGCCCCTGCAGCTCCGGGATCAGATCCGACGGCTTGCAGGTGTGAAACGCGCCGGCGGCCAGGAACAAGATGTGCTCGGTCTTCACCAGCCCGTAGCGCGTCGGCACGCTCGAGCCCTCCACCACCGGCAACAGGTCGCGCTGGACGCCCTGGCGCGACACGTCCGGGCCGTAGCCCCCCTCGCCCCCGGCCACCTTGTCGATCTCGTCGATGAAGATGATGCCCGAATTCTGCACCCGCCGCAGGGCCGCCTCCACCACCTTGTCCATGTCGATCAGCCGGCCGGTTTCCTCCTGCAGCAGCACCCCGCGGGCCTCGGCGATCGTCATCCGGCGGCGCTTCTTCTTGCCCGGCAGCAGCGACTGCAGCGGCTCGGGCAGATTGAACTCCATCTCCTCGATGCCCACGTTGGAGAAGATCTCGACCGAGGGCATCGGCTGACGCACCTCGACGTCCACGTCCACCTCGCGATCGTCGAGCACGCCCTCGCGGAGCTGCTGGCGCAGCTTCTCGCGCGTGCGCTTCCACTGCTCCATGCGCTGATCGTCGCGCGGCTCTTCATCGCTCGGCTCCTGCGCGAGGGACCCGTCCTGCGTCGGGAAGAGGGAGGGCATGGTCGCCGCCACGGGTTGGCGTGATGTGCGCAGCGGCTTCTCGGGCAGCAGGATCTCCAGGATGCGCCGCTCGACGTTCTTCTGCGCCTTCGCGCGCACCTCCTCGCTCATCTCCTCGCGGACCATGTTGACGGCGATCTCGGTCAGGTCGCGGATCATCGATTCCACGTCGCGGCCCACGTAGCCCACCTCGGTGAACTTCGACGCCTCCACCTTCAGGAACGGCGCGCGCGCCAGGCGCGCCAGGCGCCGTGCGATCTCCGTCTTGCCGACCCCGGTGGGTCCGATCATGATGATGTTGTTGGGCATGATCTCGTCGCGGATCTCGCTGGTCACCTGACGGCGCCGGTAGCGGTCGCGCAGGGCGATCGCCACGCTGCGCTTGGCGGCCGACTGGCCTACGATGTACTTGTCCAGCTCGCGCACGATCTCGCGGGGTGTCAGTTCACGGATGTTCTTCATCTTCCGCCTCTGAATCTCGTTGTGGCAGCTCGAACCGTCGCTCCCGGGCCGCGGCCGGCTTGCCGCGCGCACTCGGGTGATGATCCTAGAGCTGCTCGATGCGAATCTGATCGTTGGTGTAGACGCAGATCTCCGCGGCGATCTTCAGCGCCTCGCTCACCGCCTCGGCGGCGGTGATCTGCGCGTTGAACCGCGTCAGCGCGCGGCAGGCCGCCAGCGCGTAGGGCGCGCCCGACCCGATCGCCACGATCCCGTCGTCGGGCTCGAGCACGTCGCCGACCCCTGAGAGCAGGAAGGCGTGCTCGCCGTCCAGGGCCACGAGCTGGGCCTCCAGGCGCCTGAGCATCTTGTCGGAGCGCCACTCCTTGGCCAACTCCACCGCCGCCCGTTGCAGACGTCCGCGATGGGCCTCGAGTTGCGCCTCGAAGCGTTCGAAGAGGTGCAGGCCGTCGGCCGCGCCGCCCGCGAACCCGGCCAGCACCTTTCCGTTGAACAGGCGCCGAATCTTGCGCGCGCCCGCCTTCAGAATCACCGTATCGGCCGTCACCTGGCCGTCGCAGGCAATGGCCGCCTGCCCTTTCCACACACAGCCCAAGACGGTCGTCCCGTGCCAGAAGCGTGATCGCGGTCGGTGAAGGTTGTCCATGCGCAGGCCCTCTGCCGTCTGTCCCATCGGCGCCGCGCGATGCAGCGCACGAACGAATCTAGCAGCCCCGGGGTGGGTTCGTCACTAGCCGGCGTCCGGAGCGCGCCGATCGCACGCGGCGCGCGGGTGGTAGCGGTCCACCGCCTCGCGCAGGCGGGCCACCGACACATGGGTGTAGACCTGGGTGCTGTCGAGCGACCGATGGCCCAGCAGCGACTGGATCGCCCGCAGGTCGGCGCCGCGGTCGAGCATGTGGGTGGCGAAACTGTGGCGGAGCTGATGCGGGTGGACATGGCCCAGCACGGGGTCCCAGAGGCGACGGGCCACGATCCGCTGCACCGAGCGCACCGAGAGCCGCCGGCCGCGCAGGTTCAGCAGCAGGGCGCCCGCGTCGCCACCGCCGGCCGCCCGGGCCGCCAGCAACTGCGGGCGCGCTTCCAGGTAGCGGCGCACGGCCCGCGCGGCCGCGCGACCGAAGCAGGCGATGCGCTCGGCGCCGCCCTTGCCGCGCACGCGCAGGCGTCCGGCGCGCAGGTCCAGGTCCTCCAGGTCGAGCGCCACGAGCTCCGAGACCCGCAGCCCGGCCCCGTAGAGCAGCTCGCAGACGGCCTGGTCCCGCCGGTCGCCCGGGCCGGGGCCCCAGTCGCGCTCGAGCAGCGCCAGCAAGCGGGACATGTCGAGGGTCCGGGGAAGGGGACGCCCGATCTTGGGCGCGGGCAGCCTGGAGGACGGGTCCTGCTCCAGGTGCCCCTCACGGCCCAGATAGCGCAGGAAGCGACGCACGGCCGACCGGCGCCGTCCCACGCTCCGCGGCCGGTCGCCCCGCTGGTGCAGGTGCGCCAGCCAGCCGCGCAGCGGCCCCTCGGCGAAGTCGCCCAGCACGGCGGGCCGGCCCGTCTGCTCCGCCCGGTGGGCGCAGAAGGCCAGCAGATCGCGCCGATAGGCGGCCACGGTGTGTGGACTGCGCCCTTCGGCGTACTCCAGCTCCCTGAGGAACGCCCTCAGATGCCGGTCGAGCGCCTTCTCCAACCGCGGTGGCGCGGGCCGGTCGAGCGCCTTCCCCAACCGCGATGGCGCGGGCCGGTCGAGCGCCTTCTCCAACCGCGGTGGCGCGGGCCGCTCGTCTCGGTGCATGGTGCCCATCCTGGACCTGCCCCCGGGTCCGTTAGCCCCGCCGTCCGCAGCACTGCTTGTACTTCTTGCCGCTGCCGCACGGGCAGGGGTCGTTGCGTCCCACCTTGGGGACCTCGCGCTTGACCGTCTGAGGCTTGCCCGGGGGCGGACCGGCCCTGTGTCGGCCGGGCGGCGCCTTCATCCCCGCCGGTGCGTCGGCCGCTCCGGCCGGCTGCCGGGGCTGGCCCGTGACGCCGGCCACCGCCGGCCCGCTGAAGCCGGGCGCCTGCGTGGCGCCCACCGAGGCCATGCTCCCGGCCGTCTGGTGCACCGCCTCGCCCTGCGGCGCCGCCGACGGCTGCGGCAACGGCGCCTCGCGCTTGAGCTGCACGCGGAAGAAGGTGCGCAGCGTCTCCTCGGCGATCTGCACCATCAGCCGCTCGAACAGGCGGAAGGCCTCACCCTTGTACTCCAGCAACGGGTCCTTCTGCCCGTAGGCGCGCAGGCCGATGCCCGAGCGCAGCATGTCGACCTCGTAGAGGTGGTCCTTCCACTGATCGTCGATGACGCGCAGGTAGATGTAGCGCTCGACCTGGCGCGTAACCTCTTCGCCCCACTCCTCTTCACGCGTCCGATAGCCCGCCTGGGCGATGGCGACCGCGTCGCTGATCAGATCCTCGGCGGCCCGGCCCTCGCGCCGCCGCCCGCCGTCGGCCGACGCGGCGGCCGCGTCCAACGGAAACGGCACCAAGAAGATCCGCTCCAAGTCGTCGCTCGCGTCCTTGAGCGCAATCTGATCCTGCTCGCTCAGGTCCTCGGCCGCCCGCTTCTCGAAGAGCGGGGCCACGGCCTCGAGCTTTGCGTGAACGACATCCTCTACCAGCCCTTGCATCTGCTCGGATAGGTCCTCGCCCTCCAGGATCTGGTTGCGAATGCCGTAGATGACCTCCCGCTGTTGATTCATCACATCATCGTATTGCAGCAGGTGCTTGCGAATATTGAAGTTGTGCGCCTCGACCTTCTTCTGCGCCCGCTCGATGGCGCTGGTCACCATCGGGTGCTCGATGACCTCGCCCTCCTGCATCCCCAGCCGATCCATCAGCGCGCCGATCCGCTCGGGCGCGAAGAGGCGCATCAGATCGTCTTCGAGCGACAGGAAGAAGCGGCTCGCCCCGGGGTCGCCCTGGCGGCCGGAGCGGCCGCGGAGCTGGCGGTCGATGCGCCGGCTCTCGTGGCGCTCGGTGCCGACGATCTGCAGCCCGCAGGGCATCTCCGCGAGGCAGTCCTTGACGTCGTCAGGGTAGTCGCAGTCCCCCACGCCGGGTCCGCTGCGCACCAGGCAGGTGCGGCCCTTGACGACGCTCTCGCCCAGCTTGATGTCGGTGCCGCGGCCGGCCATGTTGGTGGCGATGGTGACGGCCCCGGGCCGGCCCGCCTGGGCGACGATCTCGGCCTCCTGCTGGTGATACTTGGCGTTCAGGACCGAGTGGTTGATGCCGCGGCGCTTGAGCATGCGGCTGATCGTCTCGGAGACCTCGACCGTCACCGTGCCGACCAGCACCGGCAGCCTGGCCTCGTGCAGGCGCGCGATCTCGTCGATGATGGCGTTGTACTTCTCGCGGCGCGTGCGGAAGATCACGTCGTCGTAGTCGACGCGCCGCACCGGCTCATTGGTCGGGATGACCACCACGTCCAGCTTGTAGATCTGCCAGAACTCGCCCGCCTCGGTCTCCGCGGTGCCGGTCATGCCGGCCAGCTTCTCGTACTGGCGGAAGTAGTTCTGGAGGGTGATCGTCGCCCAGGTCTGCGTCTCGCCCTCGACCCGCACCCGCTCCTTGGCCTCCAGCGCCTGGTGCAGGCCGTCGCTGAAGCGTCGTCCGGGCATCAGCCGCCCGGTGAACTCGTCGACGATCATCACCTTGCCGTCCTGCACCACGTACTCGACGTCCTTCTCATAGAGGCTGAAGGCGCGCAGGAGCTGGTTGATCGTGTGCAGCTCGTCGGACTTCTTGGCGTAGCTCAGGTGGATCTCCTGCTTCTTCGCCAGCCGCTCTTTGGGCGAGAGCGACTCGTCGTCGTCGAGCCGCCCCATCTCCTCCGAAAGGTCGGGCAGCATGAAGTAGTCGGGGTCCTGCGGCGACATGTGCGCCCGGCCCTTGTCGGAGAGGTTGATGCTGTGCTCGCGCTCGTCGATCGAGAAGTAGAGGTCCTCGTCCAGCTCGTGCAGCCGCTTGTCGCGCATGTAATCGGTCTCGACCAGATGGAGCAGCGACTTCAGGTTGCGGTCGGCCACCAGCTTCATGAACCGCTTGTTCTTGGGCGCCGACCGCTGCACCTGCAGCAGGCGGATGCCGGCCTGATACTGCTTGTCGCGCGCCTCGCGGGAGTCGGTCCCCTGTGCGTCGGCTTCGTCCAACCAGCGGGTCGCCTCGTTGATCAGCTCGCCCACCAACCGGTTCTGCGCCCGCACGAGGCTGTCCACCGGGGCGCGCAGCTCGTCGTAGCGCTGGTGCATGGCGCGCACCGGGCCCGAGATGATCAACGGCGTGCGCGCCTCGTCGACCAGCACCGAGTCGACCTCGTCGACGATCACGTAGTGGTGGCCGCGCTGGACCTGGTCCTCCTTGCGCACCGCCATGTTGTCGCGCAGGTAGTCGAAGCCGAACTCGTTGTTGGTCCCGTAGGTGACGTCGCAGCCGTAGGCCTCGCGTCGCTGCGGCGGGGTCATGGCGTTCTGGATGACGCCGACGGTGAGCCCCAGGTAGCGCAGGATCTCGCCCATCCACTCGCTGTCGCGCCGCGCCAGGTAGTCGTTGACGGTCACCAGGTGGCACCCCTTGCCGGTGAGCGCATTGAGATAGAGAGGCATGACCGCGACCAGCGTCTTGCCCTCCCCGGTGGCCATCTCGGCGATCTTGCCCTGGTGGAGCGCCACGGCGCCGATGAGCTGCACGTCGTAGGGCACCATGTCCCAGCGTGTCTCCTGCCCCACCACCGTCCAGGTGCGGCCCACGTTGCGGCGGCAGGCCTCCTTGACGACCGCGAAGGCCTCGACCATCAGATCGTCAGGCGTCTCGCCCTCGCGCAGGCGGGTCCGGAACTCGTCGGTCTTGGCCTTGAGCGCCTCCTCGTCCAGGTCGGCCAGGGTCTCGTAGACGGCGTTGATCTCGTCGACCCACGGCCACAGCTCGCGCAGATCGCGGTCCGCTTTGGTGCCGAAGATCCGCGTGAGAACGGCCTGGAAGGGTTTCTTGATGGTGTCGATCATGATGGTCCTGTCGCCCCCCATGGGCGGGGACTTAGTGAATCAGCGTCATGGCGAATCCCGCCGCGAGCGGGATGCGCAGGTTGTCGTCCAGCGGAACGGGAAGCAGCTCGATCAACGTCGCCATCGCGGCGCCGACGACCGCTCGGGTCCAGCTCAGTTCGGGGATCAGCAGCCCGATCCCGATACAGACCAGGAAGCAGGCCAGACTGCCCTCGAGCGTCTTACCGAATACACCGATACGCCCGATCGATTTCCCCACCAGTGCGGCCACCGAGTCGCCGACGATCAGAAACGAGAGCGCCGCCACCGCGATCGGCTTGTCGAAGGCGTAGACGCAGATCAGGCTGGAAAGCAGCAAGTAGGTCGCTCCCAGCAGGTTGTAGCGCTCATGATCGCGCACCAGGCGGCCAAAGAAGATGTAGAAGAAGGTCCGGATGCGCGGCTGGTTCAGCCGGATCACATCGATCAGAAAGACGATCGCCGTCGCGGTGATCAGGATGCTGCGCCCGAGGGCCTCGGAGGTGAAGTAGTAGCCGATGGGGATCAGGATGGCCGCCAGGTGAATGGCCTTGCGACCCATTTCTCCGAACCACCGCATGCATCCCCCTCCGGGCGGGGCCCGGCACCTCGGAACGTGTCCGTCCGCCGCGCCGCTCCGCCTCGAGGCGCTCCCATCGCCGCGCCCAATCCCGCACAAGGCCTTAGACTGCCCAAAGCCGTAGGCGCCGTCAATGCCGCCCTGGTCCGACCGCCGGATCCGGCGCGGGGGGCCGGTCGGCTCCGAGGTCCTCGCGCGACGTGTCCCGAGGCGGGCGGCCCGGGTCTTCGTAGAGCTCCAGGTAGGTCCAGTAGTGGCGCAGCACGCGCTGCACGAAGACCCGCGTCTCGGCAAAGCCGATCGTCTCGACGTACGCGTCCCACAGCAGGTCGGATCCGAGATCATCCAGCCGGTTGCGCCAGCGCGCCGCGTGCTCGTAGCCGGCGTTGTAGGCGGCCAGGGTCATCGGCAGCGAGCCGTTCGCACGGTCGAGCAGCTCGGCCAGATGGGCGGCGCCCAGCAGGATGTTGTCCTCCGGGCGCTCCAGGTTCACCTCGCCGCACCCCAGAGGGTCGGCCAGACGCCGGGCCGTTCCCGGCATGAGCTGCATCAGGCCCCTGGCGCCGGCCCGGGAGCGGGCCGTGGCGTCGAACGCCGACTCCTGGCGGATCACGGCCAGCAGGAGCACCGGAGAGAGCGCGAATCGCCGGGCGGCCGTTTCGATCCCCGCCGGGTAGGCGATCGGATAGCCGTCGCGATCCGGGTCGCTCGCCAGGTCACTCGACACGGCGATCGCTTGCGAGACCTGACCCAGCGACCGAAGCGCCGCAGCGCGCTCGGCGGCCTGGGTGGCCCGCCATCCGGGCAGCTCGCCCCACAGGTCCCGCGCCCAGGCATGGTAGCCGTACGCGGCGAAGAGCGCCGCGGCCTCGGCCGTCGGCAGGCCGTCGACCAGCGCCAGCAGCCTTCGCGCGTCGGCGGACGACAGCGCCGCATCCACGACGGGCCAGGACCATTCGCCGGGGTCGCGTATCCGCGCGTCGAGTCGCGTCCAGAACGACGCGTCCGCCGCCCCCGTGGCCCGTGCGCCGCGGGCGCGGCGGGCGTGGTAGCCGGGCCGCGTCTCGGCGGCGGCCTCAGCGAGCCCGTCCGCCCCATCCCGGGATCCGCCCAGCAGCGCCAGCCAGAGACAGGGGGCGCCGACGAACCGCGGCCCGGCCTCGGCGCAGGCGCGCCCGAGCCGCCGGCGAGCCGCATGGGCATCTCCCTGCCGGAACGCGCACAGGGCGGCACGCAGGTCGGCCGCCCGCGCCAGGCCCGATGCGCGGTCGATCGCGCCCAGCCGGTCGTAGGCGCCCACCGCCTCGCCGAAGTCGCCCAGGTCCTCGAGCTCCCGCGCCAGCTCCCATCCGGCCGTCCGGGCGATCGCGTCGGATGCGGCCGCTCCTCCTGCGCCGGTTGCGGACAGCGCGCTCTCGTAGGCCGCGCGCATCGGCCCCACTTCCCCCGCGCTCCGGTGGATTCGGGCCAGCGCCAGCCGCGCGCGACGCAGCAACGCGTGCTCGCCGGCATGCTCCCAGTCCATCGCCAGGCGCAGCAGCGCTTCGCGGCGACGGAAGGCGGCCAGCCGATCGATCACCGCCCCGCCCGCCGCACAGCGCGCCGCCCGCCCGAGCCGCGGGGCCCAGCGCTCCCACAGGGCCAGCGCCTCGTCCACGGGACCGAGCTGGACGAGGACCCGCAGGCACCCGGCCCGCAGAGCGGACGAGGCCCGCCGGTCGGGCAGCACCGCGGCGGCCAGCTCGATCTGCAGCTCGCGCCGATCGGGACCGGCCGGCCCGTCGCGAAACGCCGTCTCCAGCGCGTCCCGAAGCTCGGCGCGCTGACCCAGCTCGCGCCAGGCCCAGGCTTCCAGCAGATGATCGTGGGCTGCGCCCGGATCCGGCGCGCCGAGACCATCCGCACGGGGATGCAGCATGGCCAGCGCCTCGCGCGGCTCGCCGGCCTCGATCAGATGGACGGCCGCGCGCGGTCGCAGCAGCGCCTGGAAGCGGTGGCCGGGCTTGGTGTGCATCAGGGCCACGGCGAGCGTTCCGGCCGCGGCGGGCTCGATCCGGTCCAGCGCCCGCACCCGCAGCCAGTCGGCGTGCGGCTGCAGGTAGGGCGGGACCGGCAGCGTCCACCAGGCGCAGGCCGCCGCCGCGCGATCGCGCTCCAGGGCGTCCAGCCCCGCCCAGAAGCTCAGACCTCCCGGCGGGGCTCCTCCATCGGTCGCGGCGGTGTCCACTGCCCGGTCCACCCAACGCGACGCCGCCGGGTGTCGCGCTCCCAGCAGGTGCAGCACACAGGTCTCCCAGCCCGCCGAGTCCCGGGGCGCAGGATCGCACGCGGTCACACGCGCCGCCAGCAGCTCGAGGTGCGCGCGGTACGCGCGATCGGCGGCGAGCATCTCGGCCGGCACGCCGCGCATCGACGCCAGCCGCAGCCCGCGCCGCAGCGAGTCGGCCCGCGCCGCCAGCACGACGGCCGGCCCGACGTCCGCATCCCGGCCGGGCCCGTGGGCCGCGATCGGCCGCGGCGCGGACGGGATCAGCGCGGCCGCCAGCAGACAGCCGATCCGCACGCGGCGGCGAGCCGCCGATCTCGCGGACGGGTGAGGTGAGTGCATGCACACATCCCGACAGGCCGCTCGCCGGTGGGCGCTGGGCGGGCGCTAATGGGTGAACACACGTTCGCCGGTGAACATCATGGTCAGGCCGTGCTCGTCACAGGCCGCGATGCTGTCGTCGTCCCGCTTCGAGCCTCCCGGCTGCACGATCGCGCGCACGCCGATCTGGGCCGCCCGATCCACGACGTCGCGGAACGGAAAGAAGGCGTCGCTGGCCAGCACGGCCCCGGCCAGCGGATGCTCGGCCCGCCGGGCCTTCAGGATCGCCACCTCGGCGGCGTCGATGCGGCTCGTCTGGCCGGCCCCCAAGCCGAAGGCCTGGCGGTCGCGGGTCAGCACGATCGCGTTCGACCGGACGTGCCGGGTGACCCGCCAGGCGAAATCCAGCTCCGCCAGCGTCTCGGCGTCGGGCTCACTCCGCGTCACGCAGCGCCAGGTCTCGGTGCCCGGGTGGGCCGGCATCGGGGTTTGCACCAACACCGCCTCGCCCAGCGACCTGTAGGTCCAGTGGCGCGCGCCGCCCAGGGCCGCGACGTCCTCCCCCGCGGGCAGGGTCATCACGCGCAGGCTCTTCTTCTTGTGCAGCACCTGGCGGGCGTCGTCTTCCCACGCGGGTGCGCCGACGACTTCCAGAAACATCTCGGCCATCGCGCCCGCCGTGGCCGCGTCGACCGGCCGGTTGAGCAGCACGATCCCGCCGAACGCCGACAGGGCGTCGCAGTCGCGCGCGCGCGCGAACGCCTCGGCCGGCGTCGCGCCCAGGGCGACGCCGCAGGGGGTGGCGTGCTTGATGATCACGCAGGCCACCTGCGGCTCTCGCGCGAACTCGCCCAGACAGCGCCAGGCCGACCACAGGTCGGCGAAGTTGTTGAAGGAGAGCTCCTTGCCTTGGAGCTGGCGGATGCGGCTCCAGAATCCGTCGCCGCCCACGTAACAGGCGGCCTGTTGCATCGGGTTCTCGCCGTAGCGCAGCCCCTGCAGCAACCGCCCGCCGGCCGCCCAGTGGCCGCTCAGTCCTTGACCGTCGCTCAAGTAGCGCAGGATCGCCGCATCGTAGGCCGCCGTGGCGGCGAATGCCTCGGTGGCGAGCGCCGCCGCCTCCTCGCGTGGGAAGGCGCCCTCGTGGGTCCGCAAGCGGTCGAGCACCTCCTCGTAGCGCGCCGGATCGCAGACCACCACCACGTGGTCGTGGTTCTTGGCCGCCGCGCGGACCATCGCCGGGCCGCCGATGTCGATCATCTCGACGCACGCCGCACGGTCGCTTCCCTGGCGGGCCACCGTCGCCTCGAACGGGTAGAGGTTGACGCAGAGCAGATCGATGGGCTGGATCTGGTGCGCGCGCGCCTGCGCGCGATCCGCATCCCGGTCGCGCCGCATCAAGAGGCCGCCGTGGATCTGCGGCGTGAGCGTCTTGACGCGCCCGTCGAACAGGTCGCCGAATCCGGTCAACGTCTCGATGGCGGTCACCTCGATGCCGGCCGCCTCGAGCGCGCGCGCCGTGCCGCCCGAAGAGAGGATCTCGATGCCCAGCTCCCGCAGGCCGCGGGCGAACGCCTCGACGCCCGTCTTGTCGTAGACCGACAGCAGTGCACGCTCTACGCGAATCACGCCTGAGCTCTCCTTCCCTTCGTTGGTGTGCCGTCGCCGCGCTGGGCGGCGGGGAACGCCCGGCCGCGGGAACACCGCGTTCCCGTGCGGCGGGGGGCGCGCTACCACTGGGGCGCTTCCGCCCCTCCGGTGAGCAGACGCTCGGCCATCCGGTAGCGCTCGCCCGTCTTCGACACCACGTCGTCCGGCAGCTCGGGCGGATCGGAGTTGCGGTCCCAACCCGAGGAGAGCAGCCAGTCGCGCAGAAACTGCTTGTCCAGACTCACCGGCTTGCGGTCCCCGCCGACCGACTCGGCCGGCCAGAAGCGCGACGAATCGGGCGTCAACACCTCGTCGATCAGCGCCAGCTTCTGGTCGATCCACCCGAACTCGAACTTGGTGTCGGCGATGATGATGCCCCGCCGCTCGGCGTAGGCGGCGCCCCGGCCGTAGATCTCCAGGCTCAGGCGGCGCAGGTCCGCGGCCGTCTCCGCGCCCACCTGGTCGACGAGCTGCTCGAAGGTCATCGGAGCGTCGTGGCCCTCGTCCGCCTTGGTCGTGGGCGTGAAGATCGGCTCGGGCAGCTTCTGGAACTCCTGGATGCCCTCGGGCAGGGCCACCCCGCACACGTGCCCGTCGCGCAGGTAGTCCTGGTAGCCCGACCCGGTCAGGTACCCGCGCACGATGCACTCGGCATCCACGCGCCGCGCCCTACGCACTAGCATGGCCCGCCCGCTCAGGACCGAGGCGTGCTCGCGCAGCCGCTCGGGGAAGACGCGCGTGTCGTTGCTCACGAAGTGGGTGGGCAGCCGCGAGCTGAACCCCCGCAGCCAGAAGGCGGAGATCCGCCCCAGCACGGCGCCCCTCCCCGGTATGCCGTTGGGCATCACGTGGTCGAAGGCCGAGATGCGGTCGGTGGCGACCAGGAGCAGGTGGTCGCCCAGGTCGAGGATCTCGCGCACCTTGCCGCGCTGATGGGGTGGAATCCCGAGGGTCTCGAGACCGAGGAAGGCCTCGCCGGGAACCGCGGACTTGGCTGACTCCGACTGCATGGTTCTCCCCCTGATACGGAAACCTGGCCAATTGCCGGCGACTCGACCGAACGCGATGATCGCGCCCCGTGGACGGGCGGGGGGCGGATCGTGGATGCCTTCGCCTTATACCACGTGGCCCCCGCCGTCTCAAGGCGCGGCCCGGCGCAACCCCCGCCAATCGCGCACCTGCCATCGGCCCCAGCGGCGCGTCACCAGCACGGTGCCGTCGCGGTCGGTCCGGAACACGGTCATGCCCGCCGCTTCGGCGCGCTCGAGCACCTCCGCGTGGGGATGGCCGAATCGGTTGCCGCGCCCGGCGCTGACCACCATCACCTGCGCGCGGCAATCCCGCAGAAGCCCCGCCGGGGTCGAGGTACGGCTGCCGTGGTGCGCGGCCGACACGATCTGCGCCGCGATCCCGCCGGGCAGCAGGCCCCACCCTTCCTGCGTGTGCCCGGGGACGTCGCCGCAGAGGAGGGCCCTCAGGCCATCGATCTCGAACAGCAGGGCCAAACAATGAAGGTTGTCATCGCTCCGATCCGCGGGCACCGCCGTCCCGGTGCCCACCGGGGCGATGCGCGGTGGATGCGGCGCCGGCGGGTGCAGGACCCGCACCGTGCCCCCCGCGAGGCAGAGCACGTCCCCGCGCGCGAGCGCCGCCGGCCGCCGGGCGCCGACCTCGGCCAGACGCTCGCTCCACCGCGCGCCGGGACGCCACCCCTGGGGGTGGTGGATCGTTCCCACCCGCAGACCCGAGCCGGTCAGCTCCTCCAGGCCGCCGCAGTGATCCTCATCGGCGTGGGTGAGAAAGAGGCGGTCGATGCGCGTGCGGCCGAAGCGCCGCAGCGCGCACGCAAGCGCCCGGCGCGAGCGGCCGGCGGTCCCCGGGCGCGGCCCGACGTCGACCACACAGCACTCGCCCGCCGCGTCGAGGACCCAGCACTCCCCCTGCCCCACGTCGGCGACCTGGATGCGCGCCCCGCCCTCGCGCAGCAGCGCCCCGCCCGTCACCGTTCCCGCGACGATCACGGCCAGCGCGAGGCGAAGCCCGCGCCCCGGGCGGCCCAGCGCGCAGATCGCCGTCACGCCCACCGCCGCCACCAGGCCCTCGGCCGGAGCGACATCGGTTCCGATCACCCATCGGTCGCAGAGCCAGGCGCACCCCCGCGCCAGTCCCCCGAAGCCGTAGACCGTCCACCGCACGGTCTCGGTGGCCAGATCGCCGGGGAACCCCGGCAGCCAGGCAAGCAGCAGACCGGTGAGCAGGACCGACAGGACCAGGCCGCAGAGCGGCACCAGCAGGCCGTTGCTCAGGAGGAAGAACGGGCTCGCCCACCCGTTGTGGGCCAGCACCAGGGGCCAGGCGGTCGCTTGCGCGGCCAGCAGCGCGGCCCCGGCGCGAGGCCAGCGACGGCCCGGGCGCCGGCCCGCGGTCACGCCGATCAAGCTCGCGGAGATCAGATAGGAGAGCTGCCAGCCCACGAGACGCCAGCCGGCCGGGCTGCTCCACAGCGACCCGCAGCAGGCCAGCAGCCACAGCACGCCCGGGCTCGGCCGCCGCCCCGAGGCCCGCATCGCCGCCCAGAGGACCCCGGCGCTCACGGCCCGAATCACCGACACCCGCCCGCCGACCAGCAGCCCGTATCCGGTCAGCGCGAAGGCCAGCAGCCACCATCGCGCTCGCGGGGCCAGTCCCGTGGCCGCCAGCACGAGCGCCATGAGGCCGGCGAGCAGCCCCACGTGCAGACCGCTCACCGCCAGGATGTGGCCGCAGCCGCAGCGCCATAGCGTCTCACTCCAGCCCGAGGCGGCGGCCGGCCCCCGCGCCCGCCCCAGAAGGAACGATCCGCAGAACCGGCCCGCCTCCCCGCCCACCGTGCGTTCGATCCAGCCGCGCAGGTCCGTGCGCAGACGGCCCACGTCGCGCAGCAGCCCCCGCCCACGCGCGCGCCCGGCTCCCGCGAGTCGAAGCGGACCCCAGCGGGTCCGGTCCCCTCCTCCGTGGGCCTCGTGCGTCGCGTAGAGCAGCACGGGCCAGGCTGTCCCGGCATGGCGCCGGGCGCGGGTCTGGGCGAGACCGTCGTAGCCGCCCGGGCCCCGCGGCCCGCGCGGTGCGGCCAGATGCGCCCAGCCGCGGATGCGCCCGGCATCGCCCTGCCGCAGCCGTCCCGACCCGGAATCGATCCCGTCGAGGCGTGCCCTGAGCGCCGGCGACCAGTCCTGCACCGCGACCATTCCGGGCGCGCGCAGCCGATCGATCGCGATCTCCCCGACGCCCTCGCCGCCCGACCGCCAACGCCCATCGATCCAGACCAGCCCTTCGACCTCCCGCCCGGCCGCGAGCTGACCGTCGGCCTCCGCGCCACACCGCCACCCGCGCGCCAAGCCGCAGCCGAAAAACACGACGAGCACGACGACGTCCCACCCCGGATGTCCGTCCGCACACTCCGGATCTCGATGCCCAGGGATGCGCGCACTCCGGATCCACAGGAAGGCCGCCAGCGAGAGGCCACCCAGCGCCGCCGCCCCACCGGCGGCGGACCAGGCGCCCGCGGCATGGCGTCCAAGCGACCCGGCCGCGAGATCACCGGCCACCAAGCCCACGGCCAGGGCGGCCGCCGCCACCGACACGGGCGCGCATCGTCGTCGGAAGAGGAGGGTGGCCATGCCCCCGGTCGAAGCCAACCGGAGACCGAACGGGTGGAAGGTGGACGTGGGAAGCCCGCGCGAGCAGCGGATCGGCACGTGGCCTGTCGGCGCAGAGGCCACGTCAAAAGAGGCCCGATCTCAGCGGGCCCCGTAGAACTCAACCGGCATGTCGGGCGGAATCCTATCGTACGCGCACCAGACGCATCTCCTTGCTGCCGTACGCGCTCTCCAACCGCCCGTAGTAGACGCCCGCCGGCGCCCGCACACCGCCCCTGCCGCGGCCGTCCCAGTAGATCGCGTGGCTTCCGCCCGAGGCCACACCGTCGACCAACGTTTCCACGACGCGACCCTGCGCGTCGAAAATGCGCAGGCGGATGTGCGCGTCCTGCGGCAGATCGTACTGCACGACGGTGTAGGGCTCGAACGGATTGGGCCGGGCGTGCAGCAGGACCTTGTCCATCTCGAGACCCGTCGGATCACCGACGCTCGCGCTGTTCACGTACGTCGTCCGCACGTCCAGCAGGAAGTCGCCCGACTGGGGCGCCCCCTGGCCGTTGGTCAACAGCAAGACCGCGCGCGCCGCCTGGTCCCAGTGGCTCAAGCTCAGCTCTGCCGCGCCCGCTTCCAGAGCCAGGTTGTGCACCTCGAAGGCCTGGCTGTCCTGGCGGAACAGAATCAAGCGCGCACCGGCCAGGCCGGCCCCGGCCTCGAGCTCCAGGCGCAGGGTGTTGTCGGCCGACGTCGGTTGCGGCGCCAGGCTCACCAGACACCCGCCCATCGGCTGCGGTCGGCGGACGGGAGCGGGCCGCAATCCCTGCGCCGGATAGTGATCGATCACCCACTCGGGCGCGACCGGTGGGCTCCAGGCCTCGCCATCCTCGTACTGGCGCCCGGGCTCGGTCACCGGACGACCCAGCAGGGCGTTCCACGTGAACCACTCCAGCAAGGCCGCGTCCAGGGTCGTGGCGTCCGGTCGGGAAGCGGCGAGACGGTCGCTGCGCTCGCTTTCGGCCTGGGCCAGCACGAGGTCCAGCGCCGTCAGCATCGGCATCTCGCCCCCACCCCACTCGCGCCACACGTCGATCAGCGTCGACCAGCTCCACCGCTCGCGGATGAAGCGCGGCCAGAGCCATGCGCCGTACTCGAAGAAGCCGTTGCACATATCGAGCCGCAGATGGGCGTGGCTGCCGTAGGCGCGCAGGTAAGCGTTCAGCCCGTCGATGTCGGGGTAGACGGTGGCCTCCTCCATCGTGGCCGTCTGCTCCATGAACCAGCTCGCCGACGCGTCGTATCCGAAACCGAACTGCACGACGTGGTGGTACTCGTGCGCCACCGTGGTGCGCAGCGCCGCCATCGGGTCGGCCACGCTGAAGCCGGCGAAGTCGTTGTCCACGACGATGAAGCCCGCGCACCCGACGGCGTCCTCGATCTCTTCGTGCAGGGCGTAGCCGTAGACGCCCCAGCCCAGATCGAGCACGTAGACATCCACCATCCCCGGAGCGCTCGCATCGTCGGCGGCCGGCGGGTGCGGCCAGCCCTGCTCTTGATGGTAGATCGCCCACGACGCCTCGCACGCGGCCAACGCCTCACCCACGAAGCCGGCCGCCGACGGCGCATCCGGGCCCTGATCGGTGTAGTGCACGACGAAGTGGGCCGACGCCTCCGACAAGGGCAGCGTCGTGGGTCGGTTCAGGAACGAGCCGACCTCGCCCAGCAGACCCGGGTCGACCTGCGGTCCGAGCGCCTTGAGCTCGTTGAGCGTGATGGTGGCGCTGCCGCCTCCGTGCGAGGCGGCCTCGGGATCTTCGGGGAAGAAGAGCGCGCTGGCCTGCTGCACCAGTTGCTGGGTGGCGTCGGGCGGCTTCACCGGATCGGCCTTCACCGGACAGAAGGACACCGTCAGGATCGCGGCCAGGAGCAAGGCGAGCACGGTGGCGCGTGTCGGGCAGGACGCACTCGGGCAACGCACCTCACGGACTCGCTGTCGCGCCTGGCCGACCATCCATGCTCTCCATCGGATAGGGAGGTTCCCCCTCCGCGTGGATAGCCCACACGAACTCCATGGAAAGCATACGGCGCTCGGCCGGAGGTGTCAATGGAAGTCAGGTCAAGTAGATGCGGGCGTGGATGTCGCTACCGCGCGCCGACCACGGCGGCCTGCTCGGCGGCGGCCTCCTCCAGGGCCGCCGCGTCGCCGATCGGCGTGAAGCGATACAGATCCGACACCGCCTCGTCTCCTGCCGGCGTCAGAACGGCGAAGTAGTAGGCCACCGGCTCGCCGAGGATCAGCCCCTGGGGGGGAATCTTCCCCACGTAGAGGTGTTCACCCGAGTCAACTTGCACCAGAGGTAGCGATTGAGGCCCACCGGCCCCATCGGGCAGCTCCAGGCGGGGTTGCCGAAGCCCGCCCTCTTCGTGCTGGATCTCCACCGCCAACAGCACCGGACCCTGCAGCGCCACGCGGCCGGGAGGACGGTGGTGGAAGCTGGGCCTGGGACGGAGGCCGAACTGTGGGGTCACGAAGCGGCTGGCCCCGGCGGGCAGGCGCAACACCTCGCAGTGCGACTCTTCCCCGGCCGTCACCCGCACGCCGTGCAGACCGGGCTCGACCGTCATCTCGACCGGCGCGAATCCGACGAAAGCACCGTCCACGAAGACGCTGTCCTCGGGCATCGTCTTCAGACCCTCGGTGGGGATCATGTGCAGGCTCTCCACGCGCAGCAGCACCTCGCTGTCCTTGAACGCGTTGTTGACCTGCAGGTGCGTCGGCTCCCCGCTGCGCACCAGGATCTTGCGCTCCCAGAGCGGAATCCTCTCGTCTTCGAAGAAGACCCGATACCATCCCGCCGGCAGGTCTGCGAACACCGCGGGCAGCGCGCGCTTCTCGGTCTGACCCTCCAGCCATGCCCGGGGAGTTCCCGACGTGTCGACCGCCGCGATCTCCAGGCTGCCGATGAAGGTCGCGTGGAGCGAGTCGGTCCGTCCGGCGGTCACCTCTAGGCTGTCGACCCAGACGCCCGCCGCGCCCAGGTAGAACGCGACCTCATGGGGCCCGCGCGGCAGGCGGACGCCGCGCAGCGGGGTGCGCCCGGGAAGCTTGTGGCCGTCGACGGCCACGATCGCCCCCTCGGGTTGCGAGCTGAGCGTCACCAGACCGTAGGTCTGGGTCACCGTGGCGTTGCCGCGTAGGCCTTCGAACCAGTCGCGCGCGCGATCGAGCAGACCCGGCCAGCCGGCGCCGCTGAGCAGCACCAGCGCCGTGATCAGCAGAATGAGCGCCACCAGCACCACCGGCAGGGCCGAGGACCGCATGCGGCCGCCGGGCGCGCGGCGTGTTGCTTCCTGGGCCGGCCTCTCCCGCGTCACCGGCGGCGCGGGTTGCTCGGGAGGCTGCGGGTCCTTCGCCGGCGGCATCGCCTCCACCAACCCTTGCCCCTCATCGGCTCTCAGGGCCGCAATGGGCGCGGGCGACTCGGCGCGCCCGCTGGCCGAGTAGGCCTCGGGCTCGCCGGCGTCCCGCGCTGCCGCTGGGCTCTCGGCGGCCGGAGGCTCCGGGGCAGGAGGCTCCAGGACCGGGGGCTCGTGCTCGTCCTCACCGGCCGCTGCCTCCGCGAACTCCTCGGGCGACTCCTGGGCCGCAAGGACGAACTCGCGGGCCATGTCGGCGATCTCGCCGAGCACCTCCTCTCCGCGGCTGGTGTCCAGATAGGGATGCTGGGTCCCGCTGAGCAGCGGCGTGAATCGAAACGCCACCACCGACGCACTGGGTCCCTGCAGCCCCAACAGGTTCACGAGGCCGTCGCAGGCGCGCTTCAGATCCCGCGACTCGCTGAAGAGACGGCTGATCGCACGCAGGTCGGGCGGCTCTTGGGCGTCGCCCGCGACGAGCAAGACCTGATCGTCTTGCGTCACCTCGATCGAGGTGACCTGCAGGCGCAGCTTCTCCGGCCCACCCAGGGCTTCCTCGCGGGTGTCGACCTGGCGCAGGCTCTCCTCACCCCCCACCAGGTAGGCGCGGCCGGCGCGCAGCAGGTAGATCCAGGAGGCCTGGGTCTTGACGAAGTAGATGCGGTTCTCTTCCGCGCACGCCGCCGTCACCCGCACCCACTTGGGCTCCTTCATCAGCGAGTGATTCTCGCGATAGAGGCGCAGATGGGCCGCCTTGAGGCCGGCGATGAGCATCGTGATCCCGAGGGGCAGCGCGCTCTCCTGCTCGTCCTCGGGAAGCGCGTCGGTCAGGTGGGGCAGCGCGAAGCGCTCGAACGCCTCGCGCGGCTCGCTGTAGGCCACGCACCCGGTCACCCGATCGGGATCGACCCAGCCGATGGCCTGGCCCCCTTCGATCTGCGACGTGGCGACGTCGATGCGCAATGGCTGCGGCAATGCCCGCGATGCTTCCATGGACCAACCCTCCTCAGGCCCGTGGCGCCGCTCTCGTGAGCGTCCCGGCCGTCAACGAACCAGGTCGCGCGGCGATCAGAACTTCGGTTCCGGTGGCGGTTCATCGGGAAGCGCTGCGGTGAGCGGTTCCCAGTCGTTGACCTTCTCCAGGTAGGTGCGCCAGGCCGAGCGGGCTTTGTTCTTCAGCCCTTTGCGTTGATAGGCCTGGCCCACGTAGTAGTAGCTGGGCGCAAACTCCGGGTTGAGGAAGATCGCGCGCTCCAGGTACGCCAGTGCTTCATCGGTGTGCTCCAAGGCCAGCGCGGCCTTGCCCATCTGCACCAGCATGTCGCCCGATTGGAATCCCTGCTTCAGGATCCGGTTGTACTCCTGCAGCCCTTCGGCGAAACGACCCATGCGACAGAGCAGATGGCTCATGCTGTGGCGAGCGGGCAGATAGGCGGGATTGAGCGCCAGCGCGCGGCGAAACTCTTCCAGGGCCTCTTCCGCGCGCCCTTCGGCCACGAAGAGCAGGCCCAGGTTGTACCGCACGTCGGCGTAGCCCGGCGCCAGACCGACCGCGACCTGGAACTGGTCGCGGGCCTCCTGGAGGAATCCCTGGGAAGCGTACTCGTAGCCCAGCGCGATGCGCGCCTTCACCGACGTGGGGTCAGCCTCGGTCGCCTGGGTCAACAGCCGAATGGCGGCGGTCTCCTCCCCAAAGGCCATGGCGATCTCCGCGCGGTGCATGGCGTGCTCCGCATCGCGCGGCAGCACCAGGTAGGCGTGCTCGTAGCAGCGCTCGGCGGCGTCGCGCAATCCGTTGCGCGCATAGATGCGTCCCATGTACGTGTAGAGGTCCGCCGCCAAGGGCGTCCACAGAATCGCGCCCAGGATCTCGGCGCACTGCTTCGGCTCACCGTCCGGCCAGGGAATCACGCCCATCCGCTCGAAGACGCCGGCCGTGGCGTCACTGAAGGAGGCCGCCTGCTCGAAGTGCGAGCGGGCGCCGTCTTCGTCGCCTGCCCGCAGCGCGAAGTATCCGGCGTAGTGATGGTAGAGCGCCTGACCCGTGCGACCGTCCACCGTCAGCAGCTCGCGGGTGGGGTCCTTCCCCTCCGAGAGGAGCAGATAGGCGTTGTCGACCTTGCGCCACCAGCGATCCTCGGGCACGAGCTGCTGATCGTCGGCCGGCGACTTGACCGGCTCCACCGGCCTGCCGGCCAGCATGCGCGCGAAGCGCAAGCCGAAGTAGGCCGCCCGGTACCCGGGGTTGATGCCGAGGGCCTCCTCGAACTCCCGCTCGGCGCCCTGCGGATCCTCGCGCAGCAGTCGCAGCAGACCCAGCCGGTGGCGCACATCGGCGTAGGTCGGGTGCCGCCGGGCCTCGTCCTCCAGCACCTTTTCAGCCGCCAGCGCGGCGTCCATCACGAGACCGACCTTCGGCTCTGCGGCGACCACCTCGTAACCGTAGCCCACAGGTCGGTCCGTGTGCGGTTCGGCCGGCCGTTTCATCACGCATCCGTCCTTTCCATCGCGGCGACGTCCATCACCACGTCCGCCACCCCGGGGATCGCCCGCAACTCTGACCGCAGACGCCACAGGAAGCGCTCCTGCGCCAGCGCGTCGCCCTGCAGCGTGAGCCCTCCCGGCTCGCGCTCCAGACGCCCCTTGATGAGCACCACGCCGTCGGTCGTGCCGACCTCGAGGCCCTTCATCTGCACCCAGCGTCGCGCCAGGACCTGGCGCACCTTGGCGTTGATCGCGAAGTCGGCCGGATGGCCGGGCCCCTTTCCGGGCCCCTTGACGCTGGCCGGCACCGGCTTGCCCTTCGATCCGTGCATGGCGTTCACCCACTCCCTTCCTTGGGGACCTCTTGGCGTCGAATGGCGGCGGTGCAAGGCGCATGCCAGCCCCGGAGCGCCCGTCCCCCGGTCCAATGATCGGGCGACGGACACAGGACCCTGAGGATGCAAGGCCTTGATTCGTGGGGTAGATGGAAGACCGCGTGGGGATCGGCGGCGGCCCCGCGCGCACAACGCAGGGAAGGCGAACGCCCCGGCGATCGGCCGGGGCGCAGGACAGTTTCTGACCACCCTCTAGGTGAATTCGGCCCCGCGGCAGCCGCGAGGGCGACCGGTCTCTAGAAGCTGTAGGAGGCCGAGACGCGGTGGCTGGAGTCGAGATCCTCGTGGGGCACGAAGGCGTAGTCCACGCCGAATCCCCGAATGCGGAAGCCGGCCCCACCCGTCACGCCGTCCTCCTGGTACCCGACACGGGCCGCGAAGATGCGGCGGTACCAGGCCTCGGCACCCAGACGAGCGTCCCCGCCCAGGAACCCGCTCGAGAAGCTGCTGGCCGTCTCCCGCCCCTCGAAGGTCAGCGCCAGGTCGGCCGCCAGATTGAGCTGGATGTCGCCCTTGGCCAGCATCGGCAGGAGTGCGCCGCCCAGATAGAGCGACGGGTTGACCGTCTCGCGTCGTCCGCCGTCCCAGTAGAGCTGGGTCGTGGTGGCGTCGGCCAGACGGGCGCCGAACTGGAGTCGCTGCGTGGCGCGCCACAGCAGGCCCAGGTCGGCGCCGATCCCGAAGCTGCCGTGGTTGACCAGATCCTGCCGCACCAGCTTCAGACTGCCGCCGATCGACAGCCCGTGGCCGGCGGATCGGGCGTAGGAGAGCAGCACCCCGACCTCGGTATCGCTGTCGCGGTAGAACCCGGACGGATCGATCTCGTCGATGCCGTGGTCGTAGCGGTGATTGCCGTTCTTGTCGATGTAGCCGTCCTTGGTGATCCAGATATCGGAGACGCCGAAGTGGATCACGCCCACGCCGATCGCCCCCGGTGTGCCGCTGCCGTCGAGCGACTGGACGAACCCGCCGAAATTGTAATCGGCCAGATCGCCGAACTGCTCGGCGTGCATGAGCACCAGCTCGGCCCGCGGCACGTTGACCATCGCGGCCGGGTTCCAGTAGACGGCGCTGGCGTCGTCGATGAGCGCGGTCACCGCGCCGCCCATGCCCAGCGCGCGAGCGCCGGCGCCGATGCGCAGGAATTCGCCCGCGTACTTGGCCGCGTGGCACGGGGTCAATCCCTGCAGGAGCGTGGCGATCAGAAGCAAGGCCCCAAAGAGGGTCGGCCGCCACGAGCCGGTCCTGGGGTCGGTCTGGATCGCGAATCGGGCAGGATGGGTGATGGGTGGCATCTGAGTTTCTCCGCTTGACCTGGGACCGATCGAGGCACCCCGCGGACGTTAGCAACCGGCCCGGGCCGGGTCAACGACCGACGGGCCAGGTCCTTCCCCCAATCGTGTCTACACCGGGGCGCGCGAGGCGTTCCGTAGCGGGCGCGGGGAATGATGCGACCGAATCGCATCACGAGGCCGGGAGCAACGAGGCGGGTCGGGAAAGACGTTGGCTAGGCCACGTCCTCCTGATCGCCGTCACCGGAGTCCGAGGAAGCGTCTTCCTGCTGCTCGCCGTAGACCACCTCGTACCAGGAGAGGTACTCCTCGATGAACGTGCGGTCCTCGCTGGACAGGCTGGTGAAACAGGCGGCCACCCGGTAGGTGCCGGAGCTGCCGGGCTCGGGCTCGCAACGCACCACCACGGCCTCGCAGTCGATGCCCTGCTCTTCCTGGTGGTCGGGGCCGAAGGGCGGGAAGACGAAACGCAGCGCGAGCCGCGTCAGGGGCGGCGTGCGGCGGTTGAAGCGGCAGTAGAATCCGCCCGCGCTGAAGTTGATCGTCTCCATGCGGGCCTTCTCCCCGGCGGGACCGCCGTAGCCGTCCTCGAACTCCAGGAGAAGCCTGAGATTGACACGCTTGTACTTGCGGCGATCCCTGATGCCATCCCAAGACATGCCGTGCGCCCTTTCCCTTTGCGACCAGGTGCCTCGAGGGGCGGGTCTGCTCCGTCCAGATAACCTATCGGCCGCCGTGACGATGGGCCTTACCGGCGACTTCGCCCCCGGGCGCGTTTGCTGGGCCGAGTCGGCCGGTTCGCCGCCCCACCGCGCCCCGCGCGACCCGAACGCCCACCGCGCCGCCCCCCGGTGGGACCCGACGTCGCCTGCCGTCGCTGAGGCTCCCGGCGCTGCGCCTCCCGGCGGCGGGTCCTCTTGGCGCGTGCGCTCCCACCCCGGCCGCGGCGCTTGGTCGACGCCTGTCGCCGCCCCCGACGTCCGCGGTCGTCTTCCACATCCGCCCAGGGGTCGATGAGCGGATCCATCCGCTCGGGGTCGCTCTCGAGCGCGCGCCGGCCCATGGCTCTCAACGCAAAGAGGATTTGACGGTTGCGAAGATCGACGCGCGCGATCTGCACGATCACCGCCAATCCGACCTGGATGCCCCCCCGGCCCGACCCGATCTGCACCCCGCGTCCGCGGGGCCGGGGAATCGCCTCCAGCTCCTCTCGTGGCACGAAGCCCTGGACCGGCAGGTCCTCTAGCTCGACGAAGAAGCCCCGGTCCACGATGGCCACGATCGCGGCCCGGAATGAGGAGCCCACCCGCTCCTGCGCCCACCGAATGCACTTGATGCGCACCAGCTCCCGCTCGGCCCGCTCCGAGCGCTCCTCGGTGCCGGTGCAGGCCAGCGCCACCTGGGGCGCCTCCTCGCGCCACGATTCGGGCACCGGCCGGCGGCCGTGGCGCAGCAGCCACTTGATGACGCGATGGTTGAACAGGTCCGGATAGCGCCGTATCGGCGAGGTGAAGTGGCCGTAGCCGCGCAACCCCAGCCCGAAGTGGCCCGTGTCCTCGGCGGCGTAGGTGGCGCGCATGAACGAGCGCAGGAACATGGCGTGGATGCGCCAGGTGCGCGGCTCCGAAGGCAGCGACGCCAGCCAGCGGCGCAGCGCCGCCACGTCGATCACATCGACGCTGCGCACCTCGGGGGCCAGGGTGGCGACCTCCTGCCGGAAGGTCTCGACGCCCTCCGGGTCGGGTGCCGGGTGGACGCGAAACAGGTAGGGCGCGCGCCGGCGGACGGCGTAGTCGCACGCCAGCCGGTTGGCGAGGATCATGAACTCCTCGATGAGCTGATGGCTGCGCTCCTGCAGACGCCGCTCGATGCGCGCCGGACGGCCGCGGTCATCCACGTCCACGCGCACTTCCGGCACGATCAACTCGAATCCGCCGTGACGGAATCGCCGCGCCCGCAGCGCCTGCGCCAGGCGGTCCATCGCCCGCAGCATCGGATCGATCTCCGGATCCACCCCGCCGCGGCCCTCGAGCAGGTCCTGCACCTGTCGGTAGCTCAGACGCAGACGGCTGCGGACCTCTCCCTCATCGATCCGATAGGACCGCACCACACCGTCGTCGGTCACCCGGGCCGACACCGTGATCACCCGCCGTTGCTCGGCCTGCGCCAGGCTCAGGCTTTCGGTGCAGAGCGTCTCGGGAAGCATGGGAATCATGGCGCCCGGCAGGTAGGTGCTGTTGCCCCGGCGGCGGGCCTCGAGATCGACCAGGCCGCCCGCAGGCACGTCCTCGGCCACATCGGCGATGTGGACGCGCAGCAACCAGCCCCCCGCGCGCCACGGCAGCAGGCTCACGGCGTCGTCGAAGTCGCGGGCGTCGGCAGGATCGATCGTGACGACCGGCTCGGCGCTGAAATCGCGCCGCGCCGGCGCGCTGTCGGGTCGTGACGCGGCGGCCTCGCGCTCCACCTCGTCCGGAAACGCTCCGGCCAGGCCGTACTCCCCGCGGACGATCTCCACATCGGTGCGCGGGTCGTCGGCGTCCCCCAGGATGCGCTCCACCATGGCGCCCGGCGGTTGGTCCGGGCCCCGCTCGTGCAGCCGGCACAAGAGCCGCTGGCCGACCTCAACGCCCTCACGGGGGCCGACCAGCCGCATCCGTCGCGGCAGCAGGTAGTGATCCGGCTCGAGGTGCGGGCGGCGGCCCGTGCCGCCGACGACGCCCGTGAAGCGGTTCACGCCCCGCGCCAGCACGGCCAGGATCGTGGCCTCGGCGTTGTGACGCCGGCCCGCATCGCGGGTGATCTCGTAGGCGACCCGATCGCCGTGAAGCGCCCCACCCGTCTCGGTGGCGGGCACGAACAGGTCGGGGCCCCCGTCCTCGGGGACGATGAAGCCGAATTCCTCCCGGGTCGCCTGATAGCGCCCGCGCGGCTTCTGGCGGTCCATGCCCCTACCTCAGCAAGCGGATCGGACGGACGCTCCCGGTGCGGACACGGACGCTCCCGGTGCGGGCCGTGCACCGCCCGGTCCCGGAAGCGGACGTGACAAAGCGTCGGTGGGGACGCCCGGTCCCCACCGACGCCAGATCGACGCGTTCGCCCGCAGGCGCCCGCAATCCGTCCCTAGCGGTCGCGCTTCTTGTGACGGTTCTTGCGCAGGCGCTTCTTGCGCTTGTGCGTCGCGATTTTCTGACGCTTTCGCTTTCGTCCACAACCCATAGACCGTGTTCCTCTGTCGACCCCGGTCGCGTCGGCGCCGGGGTGGTCGACGTCCCCTCGCTCCGGACCGCGCTACCGGGCGTTGCCCCGGTTGATAGTATGCTCCAGCTTCTTTGAGGACCGGAAGACCGGCACCAGCTTGGCGGGAACCTTGATCGTCAACCCTGACTTGGGGTTGCGCATGGTGCGCGGCTTGCGTGTCCGCAGGGCGAAGGTTCCGAACCGCCGCAAATGCACCTCGTAGCCTTCCGACAACGCCCGCCCGACGGCGTGCAGGAACTCGTCGACGATCAACGCCGTCGCGTTCCGCGGCGCTTGCCTCCGGGAGGAGATCTCGGCCACCAGGTCCCGCTTGTTCATCGGCCACCCCCCATCCAGCCCGGGTGGAAGGACCGTATGACAACCGGGTAATGCTAACAACTTCGGCCGCAGGGGTCAACGTGGTTTCGGGCCCGACCCGCCTCTCCGCGATCAGGTCCGGAAACGGGATGTGATTTCCTCCAAGGCCTTGCTGAGCGATGCCAGCCGGTCGGCGTGCTGATGGACGGCCGCGCTCTCGGTGGAGACTTCCGCGACCGAGCGGTTGACCTCGGCGATGTCCGCAGCGATCGAACCCGACACGCGCGAGCCCTGGGCGACCTGCTCATCGACCTCCTTGACCCCCTGGGAGCTCTGGCTCGCCTTGCCGGCCACTTCCCGTACGGTCGCGGTCTGTTCTTCCACGGCGGTGGCGATCGTATGGATCACCGACTCGACCTCCTCGATCACCACGGAGATGCGACTAATGGCCTCGATCGTGTCCCTGGTCGCGCCCTGGATGCCGGCCACCATGCCCTTGATCTCCTCGGTGGCCTGCGCGGTCTGGCGGGACAGCTCCTTGATCTCGTTGGCCACCACCGCGAAACCCTTGCCCGCCTCGCCCGCGCTGGCGGCCTCGATCGTGGCGTTCAGGGCCAGCAGGTTGGTCTGTTCCGAAACCTGGCCGATCGTGTCCGTGGCCCGGCCGATCGATTCGGCGGCGCTCTCGAGCTGGCGCATCTTGCCGCCGGCGGCCGTCGCCGCACTGACCGCGTCGGCCGCCACGGCGCGACCGCGCTCCGCGCTCTGGGCGATCTCCTGGATCGTGCTGGAGAACTCGTCGGTCGACTTGGCCACCCCGGAGACGTTCTCCGCCGTCTGGCTGACCCAGGACGAGACCGCGTCCATCGACGCGCTCAGCTCCTCGGCGGCGCCCGTGACCGCCGTGGACCGCTGGGCCGCCGTGTCGGAGCCGGCCGCGAGGCGCCCGGCCAGGTCCGAAAGCTGATGTGACGCCCCGGCCATCTCGTGACTCCCCGATCCGATCTCCGCCAAGATCGCGCGCAGCCGGTCCCGGGTCGTGTTCAGCTCGGCCGCGATCCGCCCGAGCTCGTTGCGTCCCCGCACAGTGACCACGTGGGTCAGGTCCCCGTCGCCGAGACGGGCCGCGCCTTCCAGCAGGACCTGCACGTGGCGATTGAACAGCCGCTGGAACATCACAAAGGTCAGCAGGCCGATCATCAGCACGCCCCCCGCGGTCAACAGCCCGGCCCGCCGGCGCACCGCCTGGAGACCCTGCTCGGCCGTCAGGGCCGAAGCCCGAATCCAGGTACCGCCCAGAATCGACCGCGAGCCGCCGTGGCAGTGCGCACACCGTGCGTCGTTGCGGATCGGGTTGAGCAGGGAGACGAAGGGCACCCCGCCGATGCGCTCCCGGAAAGCTTCGTCCGGCTCGTGGCCCTCGCTGAGCAGGGCCTCCAGCGCCGCGCGCGTTTCGTCGCTGCGGGTCAGGTCGCGCAGGTCACGGCCCACCCACGACGCATCGGTCGCGAACGAGACGCGCCCGTCGAAATCGAACACCGCCACGTCGACGCCCGGCATGCGCTCTTCCAGCCGCGCGAACTGAGCACGCACCGTCTGGTTGTCGCCGCGGGCCAGGGCGTCTTCCATGCCGCCCTCGACGGCCTCGAACAGCTCGCGACTGCAGGTGCGCATCTGCTCCTGGATCGCGCGCCCCTGATCGCGCACCATCAAGAGGATGATCACGGCGGTGACGACCAGAAACGTCCCCAAGAAGGCGGCTAGAATCTGAACCCAGAGTCGCTGGCGCATGAAGTCGAAGACCGCCATGGCTCCTCCTAGTGCCCACCGGCGTAGAGCATCGGTTTGTACCCGAACTCTGCGACACGGGCGGCGTTGTGGCAGCGCTCACAGGTGCGGATCGGCGGCGAGCCCACGATGTCGTATGCGTCCATGCTCTCGAGATGGGCCTGGCCGGGGCCGTGGCAGACCTCGCAGCCGGCGTTCGACAGATGCGGCGTCTCGGTCTCGGACACGAACCCGCCGGGGGAACCGTATCCGGTCGTGTGGCAGCCGTAGCACGCGCGCAGCTCGTCTTCGGTCAGACCGCGGCGCATCAACTGGACGCTCTGAAAGGAGTGGGCCTTGGCCGCGTTCTGCTCGTAGGAGTGGTACTGCTCGGCATGACACTCGCCACAGGCCTCGGCGCCCACGTAGGCGACGGCCGGTTCATCGGCGCTCCCCAACCCCGCCAGCAACAGACCGCTCAGCGCCGCCAGCGCCGCCGCCGTGCGCAACCCATCGATTGGCTGTTTCATGACCTTTCGTCTCGGCCTCCCTGGTTCTCGGGCCCAACGCGTTGCGCCTCCCGCCCCGCTCGCGACGCACTGCGCAGGCGAACGAGGTGGGAGGCGCGCTTCCCATGGCCTGGCCCGTGGCTGCCGGCCGCTATGTCGTCCCTTCCCGAGAGCGGCCTAGTTGGCCGTCACCGTCTCGGTGAAGACCACGCCGCCGTAGCCCGGATCGGTGTCGGTGACGACGATCCGCACCTCGGCCGAGTCGTCGGGCGCCGTGAAGGTGAAGTTGCCCTCGCCCCAGGCGTTGGTCGTCACCGGCGAGGTGATCTCGCCATCGGTCGCCTCCGCTTCCAGAACGTGGCCGCCGAGCGGGTTCCCGAAGCGGTCCTTGATCGTCACCCGGAAGGGCAACGACGCGCCGCGGTCCACGGTGGTCTCGATCTCGAAGGTGCAGTTGTCCTCGTAGGCCGCCGTCGTCAAGAGGTTGACCTGCAAGACGTCGCTGACGGCGCCGGCCAAACCTGCCGAGGCGATGATCTCGGCCACTGCACCGATCCCATCGTCGGGTGAAACCGGCGAGGCATCCTGGCTCAGCACCTCCGACTTGTAGGTGCCTTTGGCCACGCTGCCGGTGATCCCGTTCGCGGTGAACGCGCTCACCGGCACGATGCCGTAGTTGGTCTCGAACTCGACCGACTCACCGGCCACAACGAAGTTGTCGTTGATGTCCAGCACCTCGACGTAGAAGGTGAACCCGTCGTCGCCGTCGGCCCACGCCGAGACCGGCGGCGTCGGTGTCAGGAACGTGACGCTGTGCGGCGGACCCGAGGAGATGACGTAGGCCGTCCCGGTGACGCTGCCGCCGGAGGTGCTGGCGGTGATGACGATGTCGCCGTCCAGCCTCGGCACGCCGCTGTAGTAGGTGAAGTACGCCACGCCGCCCTCGGTGCGGCTCGACCCGATCTGACCCTGGTTGATGTAGTCGCCGCGCACCATGCCCTCGTCGCAGGTGGCCCAGATCTCGGTGCGCTCGCGCACCGGGTTTCCGTAGCGGTCGTAGACGTAGGCCCAGAGATCGGACTGCGCGCCGACGATGTCCCAGCCCCGGATGTTGAGCGGGTCGGCCCCCAGCGAGATGTAGTAGGGCGGTCCGGCGTTCATGCCCACCAGCGTGGCGGCCGAGACCTGGGCGCTGTCGGCCCGAGCGATCACCTTGACCGTCCCCGAGGTGTAGCCGGCCATCAGGATGGCCTTGGCCCGCCCGTAGTCGTCGGTCTTGCTGGTGATCGGTCCCCAGCCCTCGAGCTGCAGGTTCTCGCCGTCGCCCGGACCGGCGATGATCTCAAACGCGACGGTCCGGTCGCGCCCCACGTTCTGACCGACCGCATCGTAGCAGGCGGCCGTCAGCAGGGCCTGCGTGACCCCGCCGGTCGAGTCGACGGCGATCTCCGACGGGCTGGCCGTCAGTTGAATGAACGCGATCGGGCCGGGCTCCTCGGCATGGGTGGCCAGATCGAGCTCGAAGGAGCAGGAGACACCCCCGTCGGCGGTCGCTGTGATGGTGGCGACGCCGAAGGTGGCGTAGGTGGTGAAGACCGCCTCCGCCTTGCCGGCCACGGTATGGGCCGCACCCGTGCCCGCCCCGGTGGCGATCAAGCCGTGATCGGCGCTGAAGACCACGACGGTGCCGTCGGGCGCCGGATTGTGGTAGGCGTCGTGGACGGTCGCCGTCACGAACCAGTCGCGCGGATCGTCCTCGGAGCGCACGCGGGAGCAGTACATCCCGGTGGGCGGCCCGGACGAGATGCCCAGCCGCAGCGTCTCGCCGGCGTCCCCCGCCGCCGCCTTGATCTCGAAGGGTCCCGACACGATGCCGCTGCGCAGCACGACGCTGGCCACGCCACTCGAGTCGGTCCAGACCGTCATCTCCTCGATGCCCGGCGTGCCCAGGCTGTCGATCAGCGTCTCCCCACCACCCAGGTTGGACATCAGCGTGAAGACGACCGGGATGCCGGCCGGCGCCGGGATGTCGTCGGCCAGATAGCAGGTCGCCTCCAAGAGCGAGTGATCGTCCTTCCCGACGCCGAGGACCCACAGCTCGGGCGGGGTGGCCTTGAAGGTGATCCGCCGCACCACCTGCTCGAACGGCAACACGTTGATGGGAATCTCCTCCGACCAGCCGTTGGAGGACGCGGTCACGGTGACGGTGCCGGTAGTGTCGGGCGGCATGAAGAGCGCCTGCGCCACGCCGTTCGGATTGGTAATCGCGCTCTCGGTCACCGTTCCGGCTTCCGTCGTGAAGGTCACTTCCTTGCCGGCAATGGGCGAGCCGTTGATGTCGTAGACGGTGAGATTCAGCTTCGCCCCGCTCGACCCGATGGCGGGTACGCTGGGCGGGCTCCAGTACCAGTCGGCCGACACGACCGGGGGCAACGGCATCAAGGTGATCGTGCTGGTCTGGGTCATGTCGCGCGTGGAGACGTAGACGGTCACCTCGCCCGGCTCGCGGCCCGCGAAGAAGCCGGCCTGCGCCTCACCGTATGCGTCGGTGTTCATCGACGAGGGGCTGATCTGTCCCATCGGGTCCCAGAGGCCGTTCTCGTTCAGGTCGGTGAAGGTGTCGGTCCCTTCGGTGTAGTAGCCGTCGCCGTCGATGTCGCTGAAAGGCTCGCCGGCGGTGAAGCGCACCAGCTTTCCGCGCAAGGGGACTTCTTCCTCCGACATGATCGCGACGGTGATCGCCGCCGACGCGTAGCCGTTGGCCAACAGCTCGGAGTTGTCGATGTCGACCGCCATGAGGGCCGCATCCCCGTGCAATTCGATGGTCGCTTCGGCGGCGACCGAATCGACCGTGCCCTTCAAGAAGACCGTCGTCGCCTCGCTGCCGGCCGTGTAGGTCGCGGTGGCGGTGCCGTCCGGACCGGTCACGACGGTCGGCGAGATCGTTCCGATGGCATCCCATTCGCCGTCGTTGTCGCCGTCGACCAGCAGCGAATCGCCGGCGCTGAACACGCCGTCGTAGTCCAGGTCTTCGAAGCGCTCTCCGGCCACCAGCGCGACCGTCTCGCCCTGCGCGGGCTGCCCGTTGCGCTTCACCGAGACCGTGACCGGCGTGGTCGAGCTGCCGTCGGCGGGCAACGAGGCCTCTCCCGGCGTCAGGGTCACCGACAGCGGTCCCGAGGTCGGCTCACCCGCGGGCAGCACGGCGACGCTGACGTAGGCGATCTCTCGCTCGGCGGCGATCGCTTTCAGGTCGGTCCGCCCCGTCAGATCGGGGAAGGGCTGGTAGACCGCGCAGGCCACACCGTCGTCGTCGGTGACGTCCGACGCCTGGGTGAAGACACCGTTGAGACGGTCACCCACCCCGCCGAATTCCACCGTGACGCCCGCCACCGGCTGCGGGTTCTGCGTGCCGCGCGTGATGCGCACACAGAGGGTGGCTTCCTCGCCGGCCACCATCACGGGAGCGTCATCCAGAAACTCGATCTGGTATCCGGAGCCGGCCGGCTCGGTGGGCGTTGTTTCCTTGTCCGACTCGCAGCCGAGGCCGATCGCCAACACGACGATCATTGCCACGAATGCGAGGCCCGCTGCATGATGGAACCAAGTCTGCGCCTTCAACGGAGACCTCCTTGTCGCCCGCGGCATCGTTGCCGTCGGGCCGCTGCGCGGCAGGCGGACACCCGGGGCGCCTCGCCACCCCACCGGGGCGGGAGAGTGCGGGTTTCGCCTTGTTCAAGCGCCACCATCCCCACGCAAGGATCGACGCTAGGACGCCTTCTCTTGACCCGAGCCACGGCCGGGCCCCACCGGGGTAACGTGCACCGCGTAGGGACCCCGCTCACCTTCCCGCAGCTCGAACTCGACGAGATCACCCTCCTGGAGGGTCTTGTAGCCCCGCCCCGCGACCTGCTCGTGATGAACGTAGATGTCCGTTCCCTGATCCTGCTGGATGAATCCCCACCCGGTCCGGTTGTTGAACCATTTGACGCGTCCACGCACGGAGCTGTCCTTTCCTGATGCCATGATCGCCGACGCCCCGTTCTCGTCAGCCTCCCCTTCCACGCAGGATCGGGACCCACGGACCCGTTGTGCCGATCGGCGCGATGGCCGAAAGCGGGCGCGGGTTCTTACGCCCTACTCTTTCGGACGATTGGCCCGGTTCATTCAGCTCGAAGGGGTCTGTGAGAGGTATCTCGGCGGCATCGTCCGCGGCCCGCAAAACCGCGCCACCGCCGCACCGCGCGCAGAGGGCCGGAAGACCCAAAATACGTACTTGGAGGAAGTTAGGGAAAGCGCATGGAGGAAGTCAGGGAAACAGGTCGAAGCATCGACACACGAGGGGGCCGCCCCGAGGGCAACCCCCTTCCTCGCGCTGCGCACGGCGGGCCCGGGGCCCGCGCCGGTCAGCGCTCGATCATCTCCACGTTGGCCCGGGGCACCACCGCCTCGTTGCCGTCCAGGAAGCGCACCTTCAGGATGCGCACCTTGGCGCCCGAATCGACCACCTGCAGCTCGGGGGGCAGCTCGGTCACCTCGCCGAGCGAGCCGAAGTGGGGCGCCCGGATCACGCGCACCGGACTGCCCACCTGCAGGCCGGCCGACATCGAGAATGCCTTTTCCCGCTCTGCATCGGCCGCATCTTCCAAGAGCGGCACGACGATCTCCGGCCGCATGACCCCGGCGCGGATCTGGGTGGCGCCGTTGACCGAGCAGGTCTTGCCCTCGAACCGGGCCAGCAGATTGAAGGTGCGCTCGGCCATCATCATCCGACCGAACCCCTCGGTCACCACCAGGGTGATGCCGAACTGCTCGCTCCCGGTGATGGCCACGCCCAGGTCGTAGCCCAGGAAGCTGCGTAGCTCGGCGGCGTCCATCCCGCCCACCACGATCCCGCGCACACCCTGCTCGATCGCCTTCTTGAGCACGGCCTCGCTGACCTTGCTGCCGCCCACCAGGACCTTGCCCTGCAAATCGCCCTGGAGGTGCTTCTCTTCGAGCTCGTCATCCGGCGATTCGGTGGCCATGTGGATGACCCCGTGCGTCTCGCCGCCGATGCCGAAGATGCCCTGGATGAAGGCGCCCTCGGTCTCCACGACGACGCCCTCGTTCTCGATCACGTCGATGACGTGCCCCTGGACATAGGCCTCCACCTCCACCGGGATCGGCGGCTCGCGGATGATCACCTGGCCCGTCACGGTGGAGATGCTCTCGATCGTACCATCGCAGGGGGATGTGCAATGGGTCTTGAAGAGGCCGAAGAAGCTCTTGGCGGTGGCGATGATCTCGCCCTTCTTGACCTCGTCGCCCTCGGTCTTCAGCATGTACTCCATCAGGTCCTGCTGATGCTGGCCGAGGATGCTGGCCGCCTTGATCGGCTGGACATTGCCGGGCAGCTCGGTGCGCGCCACCACCTGCTCGGCCCGCACCTGATCGCCCTTGCCCACCAGCACCTCGCCCGAGAGCGGCAAGCGCCGTTCCTTGCGGATCGTCGTCCAGCCCGATACGCGCAGTCCTGGAGTGTATGCATGCGCCACGTCCCGAATCCTCCTCTAGAGCACTGGCTCCGGCGTCCCCCGTTCCCCCCTCGCGGGCCAGGGGGTCCGCCCGGATCGTCCTTATCTCCAGCGTCGCCGTCCACGCCGGACGGCCGCTTGCGTTCGCGCGAGCCTACGTTTGGGGCTGCGCCAACGTCCGCGGGTCGCGATCGTAAAGCCCCATCGCCTGGGCCCACTCGCCGAGCTTCTCCACCCGGGCGCCCGGATCGGTCGGCAACTCGAAAGGCCGCCGGCCGCGGGCGTCGAAGATCAAGCCGCAGACCCCGCCCTTGAGCTTCCGGTGCAGCGCGCGGCCCTTGCCCGCGCCCACGTCGAAGCCGCCCGCGGGCTCCACCACGACGTCGGCCGCCTGGTCCACGTCCAGGTCCACGCGCTTGATCGACCCGAAGGGGAGCTCGAACTCCTCGCGCTCACCGCCCGGCATCGTGATCGCGACCTTCATGCAGCGACCGCCCGGCTTGCCCTTGCCGACCGCCGCCACGGAGGTGCCCAGACGAATCATGCAGTCCTTGACGAAGACGTCGGTCGCGGCCTTCTTGGCCGACTCGTTCTCGACCTCGGCCAGCACGCCGAGCTGCGGCATCATGAAGATCGAGTCCACCGCCAGCTCGGTCACCCCCTCGGGCAGAAACGCATCGAGCATCATCATGGCCGCCTGCACGCGGCGCGGGGCGTGCGACAGCGCCCCGCCGCTGCCCACCAACAGGTCGAGGCCCATCAGGTTGATCAGCGTCTCGCCGGTCGCCGTCTGCTCGAAGGTGTCTGAGATGGTGCGCTCCTGCTGCACGCCCTTCAGGCCCACCGCCAGCGCCTTGTGCTGCTTGAACGCCAGCCGCAGGGCCTCGCGCGCCAGACCCTGCTCCAGGATCAGCTCCTGCAGGGTATGGGGGATCGTGGTGGGCCGGATCATCTTGTTCTTGACCCGGTTGCGCACCTCCTCCTCGTTCATGTCGAAGGGCACCCAGCGCATCACGTTCTCCATGCCCGCTTCCACCAGGACGTTGGAGACCGAGTAGCTCATGCCCAGATTGGCGCTCACCGTGCGGTTGAAGACCTCCTCCTCACCGGCCGGATCCTTGAAGACACTGAAGACGTCGGTGGTGGCGCCGCCGATGTCGACCCCCACGACCTGGATCCCCTCGCGATGGGCGATGGTGTGGATGATCGAGCCCACCGCGCCGGGGGTCGGCATGATCGGAATGGGTGTCCAGGACATCAGGGTCTTGTAGCCGGGCGCGTGGGCCATCACGTGCTCCATGAACAGGTCGTGGATGGCGTGGCGCGCCGGCATCAAGTTCTCGCGCTCCATCGTCGGCCGGATGTTCTCGGTGACCGTCAGGGCGGTCTTCTGCTCCAGCCGCTCGCGGATCAAGTCCTGGGCCTGGTTGTTGCCCGAGTAGATCACCGGCATCGAGTAGGAAGCGCCCAGGCGCGCCTTCGGATCGGCGGCGGCGATGATCTCGGCCAGCTCCACCACGTGGGTCGTCGTGCCGCCGTCGATGCCGCCCGACAGCAGGATCATGTCGGGCCGCAGATCGCGGATGCGGCGGATCTTCTCGTGCGGCAGACGGCCGTCGTTCGAGGCGATCACGTCCATCACGATGGCGCCGGCGCCCAGCGCCGCCCGCTCGGCGCTCTCCCCGGTCATCGACTTGACCACGCCGGTGACCATCATCTGAAGCCCGCCGCCGGCGCTGGAGGTCGAGACGTAGATGTCGACGCCCTCCTGGTCGCTCTTCTGCGGCGTGATGATGGTCTCGCCGTCGAGCAGCTTGCGTCCGGCCAGCTCCTCGACCTCCATCACGGCGTTGAGGACCCCGCGGGTGACGTCCTCGAACGGCGCCTCCACCGTGGTGGGCGCCTCGCCGCGGACGATCAGCCGGTAGTCGTCGCCGCGCTTTTCGATCAGGATGGCTTTGGTCGTGGTGGAACCGCAGTCGGTGGCCAGGACCGACCGGATCTTCAATGACTTCAGATCTTCCGCCGCGCTCATAGACCTCTCTTTTCCTCTTTCGGATTCCGTCCGGGGACACCGTCGCTAGCGGGAGGACTGCTCCTTTCGCCGGGCGGCCTTCTTGGCCGCCTTGGCCTCCCGCTTGCGCCGCTTCTCCTCGGCCCTCAACTCCTTCTCCTTCGCCCGTACATCCTCGTCCATCGTCTCGACCCGCCGGATCAGCGCCTCGACGTTGTCGCGGTCCTCCACGAGCTGCGCGAACCGCGAGTAGGCCTGCGTCGACAGGAACGCCTGCACGAAGGGCTCGAGAAAGACCAGTAGCTGGCTGCCGAGAAACGACAGCGGCTTGGTCGACTCGAGAAAGAAGACCGCCGGCACGGCCAGGCGCATGTTGACGATGCGCTTGGCCACCGCGTCCAGGAGCTCCGCATCGCTCATCGGAGGCTTGCCGTCGCCTCCCGAACCGGCCCCGGCCATCTTCTGCACGTCTTTGTCGTTCATCGCCATGGCGGTCATGTTGCTCTCTGGCCCCGTCCGGCTGCGCGTGGCCCGGCGCCGGCGCGGCGCCCGGGGGATGCGCGCCTCAGGACCTGCTCGGCGGCAACCCCTCGATGTGGACCCGCTCGGGGTCCACGTGCTCGATGACGAAGCGCCGCACCTCTTCGCGCGTGGGATCCGACCCTTCCCCGCGCTCGGGAGTCCCGAACCGCAGTCGCACGGCCCGATACGACTCGAGCCAGTGGCGCCGCGCGAAGGGGCTCAGGGTCACCCCGACCGGATCGAAGACGACCCGCCGGAAGTGGTCCCACGGCCTCGTCATGTTGGAGAAGGGCTTGTGGACCGTCACCCCGTCGGCGGTCAACTCGAAACGGCTGGGCAGGAAAAAGGCCTCCAGCGACAGAAAGAGCACCGCGAACGCGAAGAAGCTCCAGTAGATCCCTTCCATCCAGAACCCGACCAGCACGCTGAGCGCCACGATGAGCCCGAAGACGACGATGCCCAGACCCAGACGGTCGGCCGCCGGGTGCACGCGCCAGGCCAGCTTCTCGGGATCCGCGCTCATGGCCGTGATCATCCGTCCTCTCCCGGGGGCTCCCAGCGCACCTTGAGCGTGCGAGCCGCCCCGGCTTCGTCCAGCCGGCTCACCCGCGTCTCGTGGGGCGCACCGCGCACCGTCTCTGGATCGCGCCGCACCTCCTCGGCGATCTCGGCCAGCGCCTCGGCGAAGCGGTCCAGGGTCGCCTGCGTCTCGGTCTCGGTGGGCTCCACCATGAAGGCGTCGGGCACGATCAACGGGAACGAGACCGTGGGCGCATGGAACCCGTAGTCGAGCAGCCGCTTGGCCACGTCCATGTTCTTCACCCCGTGCTCGCGCGTCCACGCCAGGCTGGCGACGAACTCGTGCATGCACGGCTCGCGCTTCGGCACGGGGAAGATCGGGTCCACCTTCTTCATCAGGTAGTTGGCGTTGACGATCGCGGCGCGGCTCACCGCCGCCAGTCCCTGGGGACCCAGCTCCCGAATGTAGGCGTAGGCGCGCACGATCACCCCCGCGTTCCCGTAGAACGGGTGCAGGCGCCCCACCGTGTGCGGGTGATCGGCGGAGAGCACGAACCGGTCCTGCCGCCGCTCGACGCGCGGCACGGGCAGAAACGGCTCCAGCTTCTCCGACACGCCCACCGGCCCGGACCCCGGACCGCCACCGCCGTGGGGCGTGGAGAAGGTCTTGTGCAGATTGGTGTGCACCACGTCCACGCCCATATCGCCCGGACGCGCGATGCCCATCAGCGCGTTCAGGTTCGCGCCGTCCATGTAGACCAAACCGTCGACGGCGTGGATCGCCTCGGCCACCTGGCCAAACTCCCTCTCGAACAGCCCCAGCGTGCTGGGGTTGGTGATCATGATCCCGGCCGTGTCGTCGCCGATCGCCTCGCGGAGCTGCTCGAGGTCGATGCGCCCGTCGCTGCCCGAACCCACCTGCCGCGGCGCAAAACCGCACATCACCACGCTGGCCGGATTGGTGCCGTGGGCCGAATCCGGAAACAGGATCGTGCGCTTGTCGTGGTTGCCGTGGTGATCGTGGTAGGCCCGGAACAGCAGCATGCCCAGGAGCTCGCCCTGCGCCCCGGCCGAGGGCTGCAGGCTGACGGCGGGCAGGCCCAGGATCTCGGCCAGCTCGCGCTCAAAGTGCCAGAGCAGCCCCAGCATGCCCTGGGTCAGCGACTCGGGCGCCAGCGGGTGGAGCCCGCCCAGCGGCGCCATCCGCGCCAGATCCTCGTTGATCTTCGGGTTGTATTTCATCGTGCACGATCCCAGCGGATAGAGATCGCGATCGACGTGATGGTTCATCGTCGAGAGACCGATGTAGTGGCGCACCACTTCCGGCTCGGTCACCTCCGGCAGCCCTGGCGCCCGCCGGCGGCGCAGCGCGGCGGGAATGAGCTCGTCGGCTGCGGGCGCCTCGACGTCCAGGGCCGGCAGCTCGTGGCCGCGGTGGCCGGGTCGGCTGCGATCGAAGATCAGACTCACGGGGCCCTGACAGCTCGCGCTGCTCTCGCTCGGGAGCGCCTGCGGCGCTCGGTCCCGCTCGTCACCGGCTGAGCTCATGCGATGCGTTCCTCCTCGAGACGACAGTCCAGGCCATCAGGCCAGCGCCCGTCCGATCGCGTCGGCCAGCGCGTCGATCTCGGCCCGCGAGCGCTTCTCGGTCACCGCCACCAGCAGGTCCTTCTCCCGCGCCGGGTCGAAGCGGCTCAGGGGCACGCCGATCAGGATCCGGTCCCGATCGTAGACCGCCTCGACCAGCGCCGCGGCCGGCTCGGGGCACCGTACGACGAACTCGCGGAAGAAGGGGCCCTCGTAGACTCGCTCCACACCCTGCAGCTCGGTCAGCCGGCTGAGCGCGAAGTGGCTGCGCTGCACGCACTGCTCGGCCGCCTCCCGCAGCCCGCGGGGGCCGAGCAGCGCCAGGGTGACCGAGGCGCGCAGGGCGATCAGCGCGCTGTTGGTGCAGATGTTGGACGTGGCCTTCTCGCGCCGGATGTGCTGCTCGCGCGTCTGCAGCGTGAGCGCGTAGCCGCGCCGGCCCATGCTGTCGACCGTCTCGGCGGCGATGCGTCCCGGCATCTTGCGGATGTGCGCCTTGCGACTGGCGAAGTAGCCGGCGCTGGGCCCTCCGAACTGAGGCGGAATGCCCAACGGCTGGACGTCGCCCACGACCGTCTCGGCCCCCAGCTCGCCCGGCGGCGCCAGCAGCCCCAGCGAGAGCGGGTCGGCGCTGACGATCAGGTGCGGGCCCGCACCGGCGCCCTTGCAGATCGCCCCCACGCGATCGAGCGGCTCGAGCAGCCCCAGGTAGTTGGGCTGCTGCACCAGGACCGCGGCCACCTTGTCCCCGTCGCCGAGCGCCTGCTCGAGCGCCGCCAGGTCGATGCGTCCGCCCGACTCGGGCAAGGACTCGAGCCGGATGCCGAGGTTGCGCACGTAGGTGTCCAGCACCCCGCGCACGTGGGGATGAACGCCGTCGGCGAGCAGCACGCGCTGCGCCCGCGTGGCTCCTTCGGCCAGGATGATCGCTTCGGCCGCGGCCGAGGCGCCCTCGTACATCGACGCGTTGGCGACCTCCATGCCCGTCAGCTCGCAGATCATCGTCTGGAACTCGTGGATCACCGCCAGCGTGCCCTGCGAGACCTCGGCCTGGTAGGGCGTGTAGGCGGTATAGAACTCCGACCGCAGGGCCAGGTGGTCCACGGCGGCGGGGATGGCGTGGTCGTAGCTGCCGCCCCCCAGGAAGGAGACGGTCTCCTCGGGATCGTAGTTCCGGCCGGCGAAGCCGCGGAAGAGGCGGCGCAGCTCCGTCTCCGACATCGCCGGCGGCAGCTCGAGCGGCACGCGCTGGCGCAGCGCGGCCGGCACCTGCTCCAGCAGGTCCTCGAACGAGGCGACGCCGATCGCCTGCAGCATGCGGGCCTCTTCTTCGGGGGTGTGTCCGATGAAGCTCACCAGCGCCGTCCCTCCTTAGAGCTCGGCGACCATCTGCTCGTAGCCGGCGGCATCCATGAGGTCGTTGATCTCGGAGGCGTCGCTCGGCTTGACGCGAATCATCCAACCCTCTTCATAGCAGGAGCGATTGATGGCGCCCGGGTCGTCGTTCAGCACGTCGTTGACCGCCACCACCTCGCCGCTGATCGGCGCGTTCAGGTCGGCCACCGCCTTGACCGCCTCGATCGAGCCGAAGGGCTCGTTCTGGGTGACGGTCGCACCCACCTCGGGCAGCTCGACGTAGACGATGTCCCCAAGCTGGTCCTGGGCGTAGTCGGTGATCCCGACCAGATGCTCGTCGCCGTCGGCCCGCACCCATTCATGATCTCGCGTATAGCGCAGACCCTCGGGAGTCTCCATCGCTTCCTCCGTTGCGGATGCCTCGTGTCCCTACCCCGTCGCGGCCCGCGCCCGCCGATGGCGTCGCCGCCGCACGGCCCTACCGCTTGACCGAACCTTCCTTGTAGAAGGGGCGCTCCACCACCTGGGCCGGCAGTCGCGCGCCCCGCGCGTCGATCTCGAGCCGCGTGCCGACCTCGGCCAGCTCGACCGGGACGAAGCCCAAGCCCATCGGCTTGCCGACCGACGGGCACAGCCCGCCGCTGGTCACCACGCCCACCGGCCGGCCGTCGTGGTGGATGGCGTAGCCGTGGCGAGGCAGACGCTTGCCCTCGACCTCGAAGCCGATCAAGGTGCGCTCGATCCCTTCCTGCTTCTGCTTCAGCAACGCCTCGCGGCCGAAGAAGTCGGTGTTCTTGAGCTTCACCACCCACTTCAGGCCGGCCTCGAGCGGCGTCGTTTCCAGGCTCAGCTCATTGCCGTAGAGCATGTAGCCGACTTCCATGCGCAGGCTGTCACGGGCCCCCAGACCGATCGGCTCGAGGCCGATCTCCCGTCCCCACTCGAAGAGCTGCTCGTAGAAGGCCATCGCAGCCGGGACGGGAACGTAGATCTCGAAACCGTCCTCTCCCGTGTAGCCGTTGCGGCTGATCAGGATGCGCTCACCGCGCCATTCGACGTGCGTGTAGTGGTAGTAGCCCACGTCCCGCACCGCCTCGGCCAGCGGCGTCCGCAGGACCTCCTCGGCCCGCGGCCCCTGCAGGGCGAGCTGGGCCAGCTCGCCGGTCAGGTCGCTCAGCTCGACGCCCTCGGGCTTGTGTTCCTGCGCCCACGTCCAGACCGCCTCGCGGTTGACGGCGTTGACGACCAGCAGGACCTCGTCGCCCAGATGGTAGGCGGTGACGTCGTCGATGATGCCGCCCTCGTCGTTGCAGAGGGCGCTGTAGAGGAGCTGCCCGGCGCCGATCTTCTTCAGGTTGTTGGTGATCAGCTGGTTGGCGTACTCCAGGGCCCCGGGACCACGCAGGAGGAGTCGGCCCATGTGAGAGACGTCGAAGAGGCCGGCGCTTGTTCGCACCTGCTGGTGCTCATGCAGGATGCCGCGGGGAAACTGGACCGGCATCTCCCAACCGGCGAACGGCACCATTTTGCCGCCGTCCCGGACGTGTCGGGCGTGAAAGGGGGTCCGGCGAAGCTCTGACGTCATCCTGACATACCTCCCCAAGTTGGACCGAAAGAACGACGCTATCATCCACGCCGCGAAAGGTCAATCCCCCCCCATCTGGCGCAGTTCGCGCATGGCCTGGCCGGTCCAGGACCCCTCGCAGCCCGCCAGATGCTCCGGCGTGCCCTCGGCCACGAGCAGCCCCCCGACCTCGCCCCCCTCCGGGCCCAGGTCGACGATCCAGTCGGCCGATTTGATCACGTCCAGGTTGTGCTCGATCACGATGACCGTGTTGCCCGCATCGACCAGCCGCTGCAGGACCCCCAGCAGCACCCGCACGTCCTCGAAATGGAGACCCGTCGTCGGCTCGTCGAGGATGTAGAGCGTCTTGCCGGTGGCCACGCGCGAGAGCTCGGCCGAGAGCTTCACGCGCTGCGCCTCGCCGCCGCTCAGGGTGGTGGCCGGCTGCCCCAGGTGGAGGTAGCCCAACCCGACGTCGCGCAGGGTGGTCAGCTTGCGGCTCAGGCCCGGGATGTTGGCGAAGAACTCGCACGCCTCCTCGACCGTCATCTCGAGCACGTCGTGGATGCTGCGGCCCTTGTAGGTCACCTCCAGGGTCTCGTGGTTGTAGCGCCGGCCGCCGCACACCTCGCAGGTGACGTAGACGTCGGGAAGGAAGTGCATCTCGATCTTGACCACCCCGTCCCCGCGGCACGCTTCACACCGGCCGCCCTTGACGTTGAACGAGAAGCGACCGGGCTTGTACCCGCGCACGCGCGATTCGGGCAGACGTGCGAAGAGGTCGCGGATGAATCCGAAGGCTCCTGTGTAGGTCGCCGGATTCGAGCGGGGCGTGCGACCGATGGGCGACTGATCGATGTCGATCACCTTGTCCAGGTGATGGCTGCCCCGAATCTCGGTATGCGCCCCCGGCAGCGTGGTGGCGCGGTGCAGCCGCCGTGCCAGGGCCCGGTGCAGAATCTCGTTGACCAGCGTGCTCTTGCCCGAGCCCGAGACGCCGGTCACGCAGGTGAACGTGCCCAGCGGGAACCGCACGTGCAGGTTCTTGAGGTTGTGCTCGCGCGCGCCGATCACCTCGACGAAGCCCCCGTTGCCCGTGCGGCGCCTCGACGGCGGCGGGATCGCGCGGGCGCCGCTCAGGTAGGCGCCGGTCAGCGATCGGCGATGGCGGGCGACCTGTCGCGGCGTGCCTTGGGCCACCACCTCCCCGCCCAACCGACCCGCCCCCGGACCCAGATCGACCACGTGATCCGCGGCCAGGATGGTGTCCAGGTCGTGCTCGACCACGAGCACGGTGTTGCCCAGGTCGCGCAGCCGGCAGAGCGCCGCCAGCAGGCGCCGGTTGTCGCGATGGTGCAATCCGATCGAGGGCTCGTCGAGCACGTAGAGAACGCCCACGAGCTGCGAGCCGATCTGGGTGGCCAGACGGATGCGCTGCATCTCCCCGCTCGAGAGGGTTCCCGCGGCGCGGTCCAGCGTCAGGTAGCCCAGGCCCACGTTGTTCAGGAAGCCCAGTCGATCGCGGATCTCCTTGCGCACCTGGGTGGTCAGCGTGCGCGCCCGCTCGTCGGCGCAGAGCGCGTCCACCTGATCCTGCGCGTCCCGCACGCTGAGCGCGGTCCATTCGTGGATGCGGAAGGCGCCGGCGCGCACGGCCAGGCTCTCGGGCCGCAGCCGGGCGCCGCCGCACGCCCCGCAGGCCTGGGGCGACATCAGGCGGGTGATCCAGTCGCGGATCTCGTCGGAGCGCGTCTCGTGGTAGCGCCGCTCCAGGTTGGGGATCAGTCCCTCGAATGCGATCTGCCCTTCGTAGCGCCCGCGACGGGTCTCCACCTTCACGTCGAATCGGCGTCCCTCGGTGCCGTGGAGGATGAACCGCCGCGCCTTCTTCGAGAGCGCGCGCCACGGCTTGCCGGGATCGAAGCCGAAGCTGCGGCCCATGCTGCGGATCATCTCTCCCAGCCAGTGACCCTGCGCGCCCGGGTAAGGCGCCATGGCTCCGTCCAGGATGGGCCGCGCGGGGTCGACGATCAGCAGGTCGGGGTCCACCTCGGTGACCGTGCCCAACCCCTGACAGCGGGGGCAGGCGCCGTGGGGGCTGTTGAAGGAGAAGTTGCGCGGGTGCAGCTCGCCGAAGCTGCGGCCGCACTGGAGGCAGACCGCCTTCTCGCTGAAGAGCCGCTCGGCGCCCTTCTCCGGGGCGATCACCAGGCTGCCCTCGGCCAGCTTCAGGGCGGTCTCCAACGAGTCGATCAGCCGCGAGCGGCGCTCGGGCTCCACGCGCAGGCGGTCGACCACCACCTCGATCCGATGCTTGCGCGTCTTGGCCAGCCGCGGCGGGTCCTCGAGCGTGTGGAGCTTGCCGTCGATGCGGGCGCGCACGAAGCCCGCGCGGGCCCAGGCCGCCATCTCCTTGCGGTACTCTCCCTTGCGGTCACGGATCACGGGCGCCAGGATCATCACCCGCTGGCCGGAGGTCTCGGCCAGCACCTGGGCGGCGATCTCGTCGATCGACTGGCTCCCGACCGGCACGCCGCAGTCGGGGCAATGGCGCCGTCCAACGCGGGCGAAGAGCACCCGCAGGTAGTCGTAGAGCTCGGTGATGGTGGCCACCGTGGAGCGCGGATTGTGACCGCTGGCGCGCTGGTCGATCGCGATGGCCGGGCTGAGGCCCTCGATGTGGTCCACGTCCGGCTTGCGGAGCTGACCTAGGAATTGCCGCGCGTAGGCCGAGAGGCTCTCCACGTAGCGCCGCTGGCCCTCGGCGTAGATCGTGTCGAACGCCAGCGAGCTCTTGCCCGATCCCGACACCCCGGTCACCACCACCAGACGGTCGCGCGGCAGGCGCAGGTCGATGTCCTTCAGGTTGTGCTCGCGGGCGCCGTGAACGGAGATCCATCCGGTCGCCGCGCCCGGGGCGCCGGCGCCCGCGCGGCCGCGGGTCGACGAGGCGCGCGACGGCCGCCGGGTGACGCGGGGGTTCTGGGGTGTTCGCGTAGCCATGAAGGCCAGCCTACCATAGGCGGCTACTCGTACCGTAGCGCTTCGATCGGATTCTGGCGCGCCGCCCGATAGGCCGGGTAGAGGCCGAAGAACAGGCCGACCGCGGTGGCCAGCACGAGGGCCAGAACCAGGACGCCCACCGGCAGCGCCGCCGGCAGCGGGGTGAACAGCGAGAAGAGCAGCGGGAGCATCCCGGGCACGACGAGCCCCACCGCGCCGCCCAGCAGCGTCAGCGTGATCGCCTCGGCCAGGAACTGGAAGACCAGGTCACGCCGCCGCGCGCCGACCGCGCGCCGGATGCCGATCTCCCGCGTCCGCTCGCGCACCGACACCAGCATCATGTTCATGATGCCGATACCGCCCACCAGCAGCGCGATCCCCGAAACCAGCAGCATGACCGCGTAGATGGCGCCGGTGAGCCGCTGGTAGAGCTCCAGGAGATTCTCCTGCGTGGTGAGGCCGAAGTCGTTGTCGTCGTCGACGGCCAGACCGTGGCGCCGGCGCATCAGGTTCTCGACCTCCAGGCGCGCCGCGTGCGTATGGGCCGGATCGCGAGGCTGGATCAGCACGTAGTCGATGACATCGCCCAGGCCTTCCTGCGTGAGCAGCGCGCGGATGGGAACGATCACGGTTTCGTCGAGGTTGTTGCCCAGGATCGAGCCCTTGGGCGCCAGCACGCCGATGACGCGGTAGCGGTAGCCTCCCACGCGCACGCTGAACCCGACCGGGTCGATCGGGCCGAAGAGGGTCTCGGCGATGTCTGACCCCAACACGCAGACGCTGCGGGCGGCGGCCACTTCGCCCGCGGTGAAGAAGCGGCCTGAGTCGACGGTCCGGTCGTGGACCAGCGGGTAGTCGGCCCCCGCGCCCTCGACCGAGATCGGCTTGGTCTCCTGGCCCTCCCATACGACCGTGTGCATCGCGCTGACCACCGGCGTCGCGGCCGCGATCGAGGGACAGTGCCGACCGATGGCCTCCGCATCGGCCAGCACGATGTCGGGCCGGTCTTCGCGCTGCCGCGGTCCGATGTTCACTCCGGCCTCATGGCGCGTCAGGAAGATGCTTCCCGAGCCCAGACCCGCCACCGCGTCGGCCCAGGCCTGATCGAGCCCGGAGAGGACCGAGGCCATCGCCACCACGGTCCCGACGCCGATCACGATGCCCAACAGGGTCAGCAGCGAGCGCAGCTTGTTGGCCCGCAGCGCGGCCCACGCGATGCGGCCGCTCTCGAGGAAGAGCCAGATGCGCGCGGCAGGATCCATCTCCCTCCACCCCTACTTCTCGTACCCGAGCGCAGCCACCGGAATCAGACGGGCGGCGCGGGCGGCCGGGTAGATGCCGGCCACCACGCCGACGGCCAGCGCCAGCGCCAGGCTCAGCACGATCGACCAGGGCTCCAGCCGCGCGGGCAGCGGCGTGACCCGATCCACCAACAGCGCCACCGCCCCGCCCACCGCGATGCCCACCAGTCCGCCCGAGCCCGAGAGCGCGCAGGCCTCGACCAAAAACTGCATCAGCACGTCCCGGCGGCGGGCCCCCACCGCCTTGCGGATGCCGATCTCGCGCGTCCGCTCGGTCACCGACACCAGCATGATGTTCATCATCACGATCCCGCCCACGACGAGGCTGAGCCCCACGACGACCAGGATGCCCAGGTAGAAGAGGCTCGTCGTGCGCTGGTAGACCTCGTAGAAGGCCTCCGCCGACCGCACCCCGAAGTCCGGCTCGCTCCACGGCTGCAGGCCGCGGCGGATCTTGAGCATCGTGGTGGCCTCGTCCTGAGCGGTCTCGAACAGCTCGGGCGTCCTGGCGCGCAACGTGATGCTGATCGAGCGCCGGCGACCCCAGTGCTTCTCGAAGGCGCTGATGGGCACGATCACCCGGTTGTCCTGGGACTGGCCCAGCACGCTTCCCTGCTCGGTCAGCACGCCGATCACCCAGAAACTCTCGCGCCCCACGCGCACCCGGCGGCCGATGGGATCGACGGCGCCGAAGAGCTGGTCGGCCACCTCCGAGCCCAGCAGCGCCACGCGCGCCGCGCCGCGCAGCTCGTCGGCCGTGAAGTGGCGTCCCGCGTGCAGCCGGTAGGCGTCGCCCAGCGCCGCGTAGCCGGGGCCCATTCCCCGGAGCTGGGTGTCCTCGATGCGCTCCCCGCGCCAATCGACGTCCACGCGCGTGCCGGTGGCGGGCACCACCACCTCGGCGGTGGTCAGCACCTCACGCAGGAAGTCGGCGTCCTCGGTGCGCAGGTTGCGCCGCTTGAGCGCTTCGAAGTAGCTGGCCGCGTCGGTCACGTCGCCGAACTTGTCGATGGTGAAGGTGTGCGAGCCGACGTCGAGCAGCTCCTGGGCGACGTAACGGTTGAGCCCCTGGGTGATCGAGATCACCGCCACGATGGCCACCACGGCCACCACGGTGCCCAGGATGGTCAGCGCCGAGCGCAGACGGTTGACCCCCAGCGCTTCGAACGCCAGTCGCACCGCCTCCCAGAAGCTCATGGCGCGCCCTCGGGTCCCTCCGACCCGCCGGTCGCTCGTCCCGCCGAGGCGCCGGACGGGGCCGCCGCGGTCGGGTCGCCCAGGCGCTCGTCGGCCACCACGTGCCCGTCGCGAAGCCGCAGCACCCGGCGGGCGCGCCGCGCGATCTCCTCCTCGTGCGTGACGACGATGATCGTCTGGCCGTTGCGCCAGATCGCCTCGAACAACCCCATGATCTCGCGGCCCGTCCGGCTGTCCAGATTCCCCGTGGGCTCGTCGGCCAGCACCAGGCGCGGACGACTCACCAGCGCGCGCGCGATAGCCACGCGCTGGCGCTCCCCGCCCGAGAGCTCGTTGGGGCGGTGGTGCGCGCGGTCGGCCAGACCCACCTGCTCCAGGGCGTGCAGCGCGCGCTCGCGGCGGTCGCGCGTGGTGAAGCCGCCGTAGACGAGCGGCAGCTCGACGTTGCGCAGCGCGTCGGCGCGGGGCAACAGATTGAAGGTCTGAAACACGTACCCGATCTCGGCGTTGCGCACCGCGCTCAGCCGATCGTCATCCAGGCCGCTGACGTCGGTGCCCGCCAGGAAGTAGCGGCCCGTGGTCGGCACGTCGAGGCACCCGATCAAGTTCATCAGCGTCGACTTGCCCGACCCGGAGGGGCCCATGATGGCGACGTACTCGCCTTCGGCGATGACGAGATCGATCGGTTTGAGCGCCTCGACCCGCGCGCGCCCGGCGGCGTAGGTCTTCGAGACGCCCTCGAGTCGAATCAGCGACATGGCATGCTCCCGCCTTGCCTCGGCCGCATCGGGAAGGCTCACTCGTCGGTCGGTTCCACCGGCTCGCCGTCGCGCAGGCGGCGCAGGATGCGATACGGTCCGGTCAGCACCTCGGCGTCCGCGGGCAGCCCGGCGGCGATCTCCACGTAGACCTCCCCGCGCACGCCGATCTCCACGCGGTGAAAGCGCGCGCGCCCGTCCTCACGCGTGAAGACGCCGGTCACCAGCTCCGCCGCCACACCCGCGTCGGCCCCGAGATCCTCTTCCTCCGGCACGTCCTCCTCGTCGTCGACGGCCAGGTCCTCACCCCGCGCGCGCCGCTCCTCCCAGCGCGCCACCGTCGTCTCGTCGCGCGCCACCAGGGCCTGGATCGGCACGGCCGGCACGCTGTCCGCCTCGGCGGTGAGGATCTCCACGTCGGCGCTCATTCCAGGACGCAGCCACGTGGGCGGATCGAGCACCCGGACGCGCACCTCGAACTCGGCCCCCTCGTCGCGCGACTGGCGGGTGCCGGTCTCGCCCACACTCATCACCGTGCCTGCGAGGGTCGAATCGCGCTGCGCGTCCACCTCCACCGTGACCGGCTGGCCGGTCTCGACCTGCACGACGTCGTGCTCGTTGACCTGGGCCACGACCTCCATGCGGCTCAGGTCGGAGATGGTCAGGATGACGGTGCCCGGGTTGTTCATGGTCCCGATGAGGACGTTCTCGCCTTCCTCGAGGTTGACCGCCGTGACGATACCGTCCATCGGCGCGACGAACCGCGCCTCCTCGAGATCGCGCTGCGCCTCGCTGCGGGCCGCCTGCAGGCGGGCGATCTCGTCGCGCTGCGCATCGACCTGGGCCGTCTTGACCCGCAGGTCGACGCGGGCTTGCTCGAGCTCCTCCGACGACAACAGCCCCCGGGCGTGCAGGTCTTCGCGCCGCTCCAGGACCTGTGCCGCCAGCTCCCGCTGAGCCTCGGCCAACCGGAGCTGCGATTGGGCCGCGCGCAGCATCGCCTCGTACTGGTCCAGGGCCGATCGCAGCCGCGTGTCGTCGAGCGTCAGCAGCAGGTCCCCGCGTTTCACGGCGTCGCCTTCGCGCACGTCGAGCTGCGCCACGCGGCCGGTGACGTTGCTGCTGATATCCACGGAAACGACGGGCTGGATGAGCCCCGGAGCGCGCACCCAGGACTTCAGGGTGCGCGGGCGGACGGGCTCCACGCGGACCTTCTTGGCGGCGCCCCCACGGCTGCTCAGGTTGGCGACCACCAGCGCGCCGACGACCACGACCGCGCCGATCGTGATCCATCCCTTGCGCCCCATCTCCCCTCCTTGGCGATGCGCGCCGCCTCGAGCTCACGACCCCACGCGGCTCGCTGCGCGCATCGGTTCCCCCGGACCGGCCGCGATCAACTCCCGATCGACTTCTGGAAACGCAGATGAGACACGATCAGGTTGATCTGGGCCTGGATGAGCGACACGCGGGCGCGGCGCAGGTCCAGCCGCGCGTTGTCCCACTCGAGCAAGGTGCCCGCGCCGCTCTCGTAGAGCGCCTGCTGCAGGCGCAGGTTCTCCTCGGCCAGGCGCACGGTCTGGCCGGCCGCATTCAGGCTCTCGCGCTCCTTGCGGATCGAGAGGAAGGCGTCCTTGACCTCGAGGGCCGCTTCCTTCACCTGGCGGTCGAGCGCCTCGCGCTGGGCGCGCTTCTGACCGACCGCGCTCTCGATGCGGCCCTCGCGCAAGAACCCGTCGAAGACGGTGAAGTTGACGCCCAGCCCGATCGTCCAGGTGCGGCTCCAATCGACGTCGTCCAGCATCCGCTCGGTCAGCGAGTTGCCCGAATGCGACAGGCTCAGGCTGGCCCCCACCGTTGGCAGCCGCCCCAGCTTGGCCGACGACTCCCCGAGCTCGGCCGCGTGCAGTCGCTCGCGGGCCGCCTCCAGATCGGAGCGGGTCTCCCACGCGGACTGGATCCAATCCTCCACCGAGCCCACCGGGTCGACCGAAGGGATGCTCAGGGTGGTATCGACCACCAGATCAATGCGCGGATCGAGGCCCATGCGCATCGCCAGGCGCGAGTGTTCCACGCGCACCACGTTGCGCCGGTTGATCGCGTTCATCTCCGCATCGGCCAGGTTCACCTTTGCCTGCAACACGTCGCTGCGGGCCACCGACCCAAGGTTGAACAGGGTCTCGGCGCGCCGAAGCTGCTCACGGGCCACCTCCACCGCGTTCTCCTCGACCTCCGCCAGCTTCAGTGCCGCCACGCAACCGTAGAAACTGCCGCGCACGTCGAATTCGACGTCCTCACGGGTCGCGTCGAGGTCCAGATGGGACGCCGATAGCACGGCCCGGCTGCTGCGCAGGTCGTAGAAGCCCTCCAGATCGATCAGGCTCTGGTTGGCCGAAAGGTAGAGGTTCCCGCTGTAGATCCTGTCGGTCGTGCCGACGAGCTGTCCCTCGACGACCAGCGGCAGCTCCTCGGACCGCGCCTGCTCCGACCAGCCCGCGCGGCCCGTCACGCTCGGCAGCACCGCCCGCAGCGCCATCTTGGCCGAGCCTTGCGACTGCGTCACGCGCGCCTCGGCCTCGCCGATCAGATGATTCTCGCCCAGGGCGATCGCCACGCAGTCCTCCACCTGGAGAGGCTGCGACAGATCGATGCCTTCCTGCGCGTCCGCCACGCCCGCGCACGCCAGCGCCGCGATCCCCGCCGCGACACAGAGAGGCGACCACAGCCGACCGATTGCTCTCATCCTCATTGCCTTCCTCCCGCTCACGACCGATAGGGCCATGGGCGCATTGTTCCACCCGGAGGTCTCGCTGTCCAAGAAAACTACGGAGGCCCCGGTGGCGGAGTTTCCAACCGTTGCGGCTGATACCGGCACCCCCCGGCAAAGAAGAAGCCGGGCGCCCCTCGCGGGCGCCCGGCGCATAGGGTCGTCCGTCGGCCGCGACGGTCTCACCTAGTTGTTCAGTGAGAACTCGAACGGCACCAGGATCTGACACGGCACCGGCACATCCCGTTGCTTGGCCGGCTCGAACAGGAACTTGTAGGCGGCGTTGATGGCCGCCTGCTCGAGCGCTTCGATCGTGTCGCTGTCGTGGACGCGGGCATTGATGACGCGACCGGTCACGTCGATCGTCACCACGACCGTCACCGTGCCGTCGGCCTCGGCCTGGCGGGCCAGGTCCGGGTACTCCGGCGGCTCGGCGTGCACCAGCACCGGCGGCGAGTCGAAGGCCACGAAATCCTCGGGCGTGCTGGTCACCGCCTGAGGAATCTCGGGCGGCGCGAACGGGTTGAAATCGGTGATCCCGATCGTCTCCTCGGCATCCGCGTCGTCGGTGGCCTCGATCTCCTGTACCGGCATCTCGGGCGCCACGATGTCCTTTGGAGGCGGCGGGACGTAGATCTCGGTGGCGATGTCGACCGCCTGCACCTGGCGCTCGCGGAGCTGGTAGGGACTGGGCACGTAGGGCGGTGACCCGACCATGCCCAAGCCGGTCAGGACTACGGCGAACAGCGATGCGACAAACATGTAGCGCGGATACTTCAGCTTGAGCCGCTGATGCGCCGTTTCGTACCAGTTCGGGGTGAACATGCTTCACCACCCCCCTTCTCTAGATGGGCGCCCCTTCCACGCTGTTGGTGAAAGACACATTGACCGCGTTGGCCTTGCGCAGTTGGCGCAACACCAGATCCACCTGCTCATAAGGCAGGGAATAGTCAATGTTTACGCCCACCAGAAGTTGTGGGTTTTCCCGCATCTTTTGTACCAGAATGTCGTCGACTTGTTCCAGGTTCAGATAGACGTCGTCGATCGTGATGCGGAAGGAACCGTCGACCCAGACGTGGGTCACTTTCTCGCGCGGGACGCGGACGCCCGACTCGGCGCGCGGCAACGTGATCGGCAACCCCTCCTCGAGCTTGAAGATCGTCGTTGCCATGAAGAAGATCAGAAGAAGAAAGACGATGTCGCCCATCGAGCCCGTGGGCACCGCCGCCGAACTACCGGCCGATCGCTTGAATCTCACGGCTCAAACTCCGTCCAGTGCGCAGCCTGGGGCCCGGCCCCAGGTCGCTTCCTTATCCGCGCGTCTTCTTGATCGAGATGCGCGGCGCCTTGGCCGACTTCACCTCGTCGAGGACGTCGATCATTCGCTCGTAGGCCGCGTCGCTGGTGGTCTCGATCGAGACGATCAGGTTCTCGTTGGCCTCGATCTCCGCCTCCACCAGACCTTTCACCTGGCGCAGGCTGTAGACGGTGTCGTCGACGTAGATCGTGCCGGAGGAGTCGGTCTTGATCGTCAACACGTTGTCGCGCTTCACCCGCACCGTCGACCCGCCGAGACCCGGGAGCTGCAGCGGAATGCCGAACTCGGTCTCGAAAACCGTGGTGGAGATGAAGAAGATCAGCAGCAGAAAGGCGATATCGGCCGTCGACGCCTGACTGATCTCCGGCGTGGCCTTGGGACTCGTCTTGATCTTCATGGTGCAACCCTCCGGCCTTGGGGGATGCGCGCCGCCCGGCCTAGGCCTCCTCGGTCAGCACGTCGAGCAGCTCCACCGACGTTTCCTCCATCTCCAGGACGAAGGCGTCGATGCGCGCCGTGAAGAAGTTGTACATGGCCTGCACCGGAATCGCGATGACGAGCCCCGACATGGTCGTGATCAACGCCTCGGAGATCCCGCTGGCCACCACCTTGGCGCTCACCTGCTCGGCGGCGGCGATCGCCTCGAAGGCGTGGATCATGCCCGAGACGGTGCCGAGGAAGCCGAGCAGCGGCGCGATGTTGGCCACCGTGGCCAGCACCGGCAGGCCGCGCTGGAGAAAGGCCATCTCGATGGCGCCCGAGTTCTCGATCGCCTTCTCCACCGCCGTGGGCCCCTTGTCGACCTTCGACAGACCGGCATGCAGGATGGCCGCGATGGGGCCGCGGGTGTTCATGCAGATCTCCTGAGCCGCCGCGACGCCCTTCGACTTCAGGTTGCTCACGATGGCCGACATCAGGCGACGGGTGTTGGTGTGCGCTCGCTGAAGGGTGAAGAGACGCTCGAGGATGACCGCCAGGCCGGTGACCGCCAGAAGCAACAGCGGCCACATGAAGTCGCCGCCCTTCTCGAACAGATCAATGAAACCGCTCTTGCGCTCGGTTGCGGGGAGCTCCACGTCCTGTTCCTCTGCGCCGGCAGCCGCTCCGGCCGGCTCGGTGACCGCTTCCGGAGCCTCCTCCGGGGCCGGCGCGCCTTCCTGCGCCTGGACAAAGGATGGCGTCAGCCACAGGAGGCCCAGAAGGATGACGAACGCCCCCACCGAGAACCAAGTGCCGAGTTTCCCGAGTCTCATGCGAAACCTCTCCTCACAGCCCAGGCCCTGGGGCCCTGCGCATCGGCAATCCGCCCAACACCGTGAACGCCCATCGTGCGTTCCTCAACGCCCTATCAAGGAAGTGTTAGGGTCGTGTAACGATAAAATCGCTAGGAGGATAGGAATGGTACGCCGGTGCTGTCAAGGTCAAATATCCCGACGCCCCCTGCAACCCTTCGCGCGCCGGCGCGGGTGCCCCGGCCGCCTCCCCCCGCCCGGGTCCGCTTTCAAGGAAGGGTGACCCGGGGCCGATAGTATAGGGCAAAACCCTAAGGGATTCCAGGTTCCCGGGCGTGATACCCCAGGGAGGGCCACCGAGCGTGTCGATCGTCATCCCCCGGCCGGGTCGCGGCCGGCGCCAGGTTGGTTTCGCGTTGCTCGCGATGCTCGGGCTGGCCGCCAGCGCGGGGTCGGCCCTGGGCAACTCTCCATCCGCGCCCTTGACGCCATGGGGCGTCGCTCCCCTCGTCCACCGCGGCACCACGCATCCGGATTCGATCGAGTCGGCCCTGGCGCTCGTCGGCAATCAAGAGCACCGCCCGCTCTCCCTGGCCACCGCGACGCGCGGGCTGGAGCAGCTCGCGACCGGGAGCCCGACAGCCGCCATCCAACTGTGGGAAGACGCGCACCGCTACGATCCCACCTACGTCGCTCCGGGGCTGGCCCCGGCCCGTCTGACGCCCCAGGCGCAACCCCGGCAGTCCTTCCACGGACTCCTGCAGGCGGCCGAGGCGATGGCGCGCGGATTCATCAACCAGCAGATCACCGCCGCCAATCTGCTGATCCTCATCTTCATCCCGACCCTGTTCGCCGCAGTGGCCTGTGCGCTGCTGCTGATCATTCGTCACGCGGCCAGCTTGCACCACCTCTTCTGGGAGCACCTGCAACCGGTTCTGCCCCGGTTCGCCGCCAAGTGGGCGGTGTGGGGGCTGTTCTTCCTGCCGATCTTCTGGAACCTGGGCCTGCTGCTCTGGTCGGCTCTGCTGCTCGCGACCGTGTTTCCGCTGCTCGGTCGACCCGAGAAACGCTTCGCGGTGGGCGTGGCGGTGTTGCTGTTGATCGCGCCTTTGGGTGTGCGCCTGGTGGCGGCCGTGGTCGCCCCGGCCGACCCCGCCCACGTTACCCATGCGCTCTGGCGGGCGCAGCAGTCGGGCCACAGTCCCGAGACCCTGACCGAGATCCGCCGGCTGGAGCGCCGCTACCCGAACAACGGCCTGCTCGAGTTCACCGAATCGCTGCTGGCGCGTCAGCTCGACGATCTCCCGACGGCCCGCGAGGCGTTGGCCCGCGCGCAAGCGCACGCGCAGCTCCACCCGAGTCGATTCGATGCGGCCTGGGCCGTGATGGCCTACAAGGAGGGCAAGGTCGAGGAGGCCATCCGCCGCCTCGCGAGCGCTGCCGAGGCGGACCCTTCCCGCTACGATCTGCACTACAACCTGTCGAAGGCCTACGCGCGCGCCTCGCTCTTCCTGAAGGCCGACCGCGCCATGCGGCGCGCGTTCGAGCTGGATGCCGCGCGCGTTCGGCGCGAGGAGCGGCGCCGGCTGGAGGATCGGGTGGACGACCTGATCGAGGAGCGGCTGCGCAGCGCCGACCTGTGGGGCATGCTGCTGCGCACCCGGGAGAACAGCACCTTCCAGATGCCCGCCTTCGTCAGCATTCTGTTCCCAGGCGGCAATCCGCAGTTGATGTGGGCCGGCTTCCTGGTGCTGCCGCTCGTTGTCTGGGGCTCGCTCCGCTGCAGCCGGCGGCTGATCATTCACACCTGCTCCCAATGCGGCAAGCGGGTCTGTCGGCGGTGCCTCAAGCGCAGGGAGCGGCGGGTGTTCTGCAGCGACTGCGTGCTGACCATCGGCCGCTGGGCGCAGGCCCAGTACACCCAGGTGCTGTTGACGCGGCTGCTGGGGCGCCACGACCGCTTGCGCGACCGGCTGCTCAGTCTGGGGAAGATCCTGGTCCCGGGTCTCGGCGCCGCCATGGCCGGACGGATCAACCGGGCGTTCGTGCAGCTCCTCTGGCTCGCGATGGGGTTGACTTGGCTCGCGGTGGGCGGACTGCCGATCAAGCCGCTGCCCTGGTCGGCTCTGGACGAACGGGTCCTGCCCACGGGCTGGATCGCCGTGGTCGCTCTGGTGGTGCTGGAAGTCTGGATCGTGCGCAGCGAGCTGCACGGGCTGCGGCGCCGCGCCACGCTGAAAGAGTTCTTGAGCTCGGCCCGACTCGGTCAGGCCCGCGATGCGGCCTGATCGCGGAGCGCCGGCCGGCCGGCTTCGATAGGCGTAAGCGAGGAAAGACGTCGTGGCATTGCAAGGCACACTTCAAGACTTCGGCGCGCTGGAGACCTTCCAGCTCATCGCGCTGCAACACAAGACCGGAACGCTGGAGATCACCCAGGGGAGCTGCACGCGGTCGTTCGTCTTCGAGAACGGGTTGCTGCTGGCGGCCCATGAGTCGCCGCTGAAGGCCGAAGACCACGTCGTGCGCTTCCTGGTCGAGCTGGACTACCTGCGCGAAGAGGACCTGCCCGCCTGGCTGAACTTCCCGAGTCAGCAGCCGACCAATCCGATCGACCTGTTGCCCAAGCTGAGTCACCTGTCGGGCGACGATGTCGTCATGGCCTACGATCTGTACCTGCAGACGGTGCTCGACGAGATCCTCGCCTGGCCCCAAGGCCGTTTCCAGTTCCACAGCGGCCGTCTGGACACGCCCAGCAAGCTGGTGGGGCCGTGGAAGATCGAAGCCGTGCTGATGGAGAGCATGCGGCGGCTGGATGAGCTGGCGGACCTGCAGGCCGTGGAGATGCCGCCGGGTCTGGTGCCCCGCATCCTGGATCTCAACGCGGTGCGGCTGATCACCGATCGCTACACGCGCGCGTTGCAGAAGTGGATCGACGGCCGCCGCAGCGTGGAGACGATCCTCGAGCAGTCGCAGCTTGCCGGCTACGATCTGTGCCTGGCTCTGCGGCAGCTCCGCGACCAGAAGCTGGTCGAGATGATCGAGTGGGTCCCCACCGGTCCCTGGATCGAGGGCTTCTGGCAGAAGCGCTCCTGGTCCCGCATGATCCTGTCGGCTGTAGGCGCGCCGGCCTTGCTCGTGGGGCTCACCTTCGGGATCTACGCCGCGCTCGAGCACCATCCTTCGCCCTGGCACGTAGGCCCGGGGGGAACTTTCATCACGCCCGAAGCACGCTCCTCCCGCCACGCCTACGCCATTGCCACGCTGCAGGAGGCCCATCGGCTGCGCACCGGGCGCTACGCGGCCGGCTACGACGAGCTGGTGGACAACGGCCTGCTCACCGGCAAGAGAGCCGCGCAGCTCGCGGCCGACGGACTGACGTGGGAGCTGACCGACGGGGGCCTTTCCTACCGCTGGGGGCAGACCGCCGCCGCGTCCGAGCTCGGGGATCGAACGGCCGAGGGCCCGCCCCGCGCTCAGTGATCCACCCGTGGGGCCTGCGGCTCGACCACCAGCGCGACCGCTCCCGCGAAGTCGTCCGCGTAGGCCGTCCCGGGAGGTAGTTCGGCCGCACGCGAGGCCCATTGCTCCGCGCCGTATCCCGTGCCCACCAGAATGCAGCGGCATCCGGCCGCGGCGCCCGCCTGCATGTCCTCCACCGTGTCGCCGATCATGACCGAGCGCGTCAATTCGACCCCCCACCGTCGGGCCGCCTCCAGCAGAAGCCCCGGCGCCGGCTTTCGGCAGGGGCATGGCCCGGTGTGATCGGGATGGTGGGGACAGACGAGGAAATCGTCCAGCTCGACGCCCGCGGCCGCCAAACGCCGCCGCAGCTCGGCGTGGAGCACCGCCACGTCGCGCACGGTGAAGAGCCCGCGGGCCACGCCCGACTGGTTCGTGACGACGATCAACCGGTAGCCCGCCGCTCGAAGCTGTGACAACCCGGCCGGAACATCTTGGTATAATTCCAGTTCCGCCGCATCCTTCAAGTAAGGCACGAGCCGGCACAGCGTGCCGTCGCGGTCGAGGAAGACCGCCCGTGGCGGCCGGAGATCACGGGTCACCCGCTTCCCTCCTTTCGTCCACCCAGGGTCCGAGCGCCTCGAGCACCTGCCCCGGATCGACCGCCACCATGCAGGGGGCCGGCTCGTTCCGCGGGCAGGTGCGCTCGAAGCATGGCGCACACCGGCAGGGAGCGCGCAGGACCCGATGGCCCGCGCCGACCGGACCGGTCCAGGCGGGGTCGGTGGGGCCGAACACCGCCGCCACAGGTGTGCCGACCGCCGCAGCCAGGTGCATCGTCCCCGTGTCGTTGCACACCGCAGCCCGGCAGCGGCGCAGAAGCTCCGCGGCGAAGCGCAGCGATCCTTCCCCGGCGGCCGAGACCCAGTGCGGCCCCGCAGGCGCCAGCACCTCGGCGGCGAGGCCCCGTTCGGACGCCGACCCGATGACGAGCCCCGCCCAGTCGCGCGCTTCCACCATGCGCTGCAACGCCTGGAAACGCTCCGGCGGCCACTGCTTGGCCCAGCCGTACTGGACCCCTGGGCAGAGGGCGATGAGCGGACGGTCACCGCGATCGGGAAGCGTCCGCTGTAGAAACGCCTCCGCTTCCTGCGCGGCCTGCGGGTCGGGCGGAAGATGGGGCTCGTTTCCGAATCGGCGCGCCCCGATCACGCGGGCCAGCTCGCGAAACTCGTCGACGATGTGCATCGTGCCGCGGGGAGCCCGGGCCACGGCATGGGTGAGCAACGCACCCCGGCCCTGCTCGGCCCAGCCCACGCGCTGGGACACGCCCGCCAGCCAGAGACTCAGGGCGGAGGAGAGCGACGGCGTCAACAGCAGCCCCTGGTCGACGCCCAGCGTGCGCATCGCCCGCACCGATCCCCACAGCGAGACGCCGGCCGAATCCCCTCGACGCAGGAGCAGACGGGGCGCGGTCGGCGTCAGGTGGCGCGTCAGCTCGAGCGGGGCAACGCGGCCCGCGAAGATCAGGTCGGTCTCCATCGCCGCCAGCCCCTCCAGGGCCGGCAGGGCCAGCACCGTGTCCCCTACCCAGTTGGGCAACCGGACCAGCGTTCTCACGGCGCCCCCTCCTCCAGCCTGCGCAGCAGCGCTTCCACCGCCCCGCGCTGCGGCAGATCGGGGTCCAGCTCCAGAGCGCGCTCGAGCTGCATCCGTCCGGCCGCCGGACGGTTATCGTTGACGAGGGCCACCCCGAGCAGGTAGCAGACCTGCGCCGATCGCGGCCACTGGCGCTGGACCTCGGCCAGCGTGCGCACGGCGCGGTTCCACATCTCGGCCTGGGTGAGCACCAGCCCCAGATTGAACAGCACGTGCGGATCGCTGGGGTCCTTGCGGCGGGCCTCGTCCAGCACCCGTCCGGCGTCCATCACCCGGCCCAGCTCGAGGTGGGCGGAGGCCAGGCCCAGGTAGATGCCCGTGTCCTGGTACCCCGCGGTCAGCGCCTGTTCCAACAGGCGCACCGCGTCGCCGCTGCGGCCGGCCGCATTGAGCGCGGCGCCCAGGGAGGCGACGAACGGGCCCGGCAGGTCGCGCCCGAAGCCGCGCGTCAAACGCTCCCGCCATCGGGCGCCCAGCGCCTCGGGACGCGGGGTGCGCAGCAGTAGGCGCACGCGCTTGCCCTCGACGCGGCCCAGGACGATCTCTTCCTCGGCCTCGTCGATCACCTCCAGGTAGAAGCGCAGCAGCGGCGCGCTGCGCTCCGGGTCCCGCAGGTACCGCACCAGGAGCTGCTCGCGCACGACGAACGCACCGGCAGCCTGCATCCAGCCTTCCCAGTAGGCGCCGGCGTAGAGCGCCGGGTGGTGGGCGTGGAACGGCAGCGCCAACCAGACCAGATGTGAGGTGTCGGGCGGCGCAAAGCCCGGGTCGTGCACGACCAGCGTGCCGGGATCCAGCCGCGCCTCCAGACGGGCCGCCGCTTCATCGGGCGAGACGCCCTCGCCCCGGGGGCTCTGCCACCGGCCGATCGCCACCACGATCAGCGGTACGAGGAGCAGTGGAAAGACCAGACGCGCCGCGTGCCGCAGGCGCCCCTCGCCCAGTGCCGCCATCAGGCGCGCCCCGCCTCGGCCGGCCTCGCCCGCCGCCCAGGGCAGCAGCATCACCACGGGAGCCAAGGTGGCGAAGCCGCCGCGCGCCGCCAACAGCGCCACCATCGCCGCCGCAAGTGGACTGAAATCGCCCCGGCGGATGCGCCGCGCCCAGGCGGGCATCGCGACGAAGAGCAGCGCGAGTCCCGCAACGTGCACGCTGCCGGTCAGCGGCAGCCAGGTGCGCCGCAGGCCGACGTGGGTCTGGACCGCCCAGACCTGATCCAGCCGTGCGTCGCGAAGCATGGCGCCCATCCAGCCCGACGGGTCGAGCAGCCCCAGCGGATTCAGCACCCACAGCGCCGCCAGCGAGATGAGCAGCAGTGCCGGCCCCCGCCACCGCGGCCCGCCGCGGCCCAAGAGACTCCCGGCGCACAGCGGCACCAAGCCCACCCACGCCCACGGGAGGTAGGCCAGGGCGCCCCCCAGCAACACGACCTGCAGCCAGGCCCGGCCGCGACGTCCGGCCAGGACGATCCACGCCAGGCCGGCCCAGAGATGCGGATCGCAGGCCAGGGCCGCCTCCCCCCAGATCGGCGAGGCCGCCAGCCACAGGCCCGCGGTCCAGGAGGGGCCGCCGCCGCGTGGGCTGTCGGCGGCAGGCGACGGCGCCGCGCCCGACCGGGGCGCGGTCGCAAGCAGGAACACGGCCGCCGCCCCCAGGGCCAGCCCGACGATCGCCATCAGCGCGGCGACCAGGGGGGGCGAACAGCCGAGAAGCAGCAGGAGGACCGCTGGAAGCAGACGGGGGTCGGCGCCGGGATCAAGACCGTCGAGGATTCCCTCGCCCAGTTCGCGCACGCTGCGCGCCTTGACCTGCGCATCGGCCAGCCAACCGGGCGTGTCGTCCACGCCACCGGCCAGCCAGCCGCCCGCCGCCAGCAGCAGAAACAGGCCCAGCGCGAGCAGCGCTCGGGCCTCGCCCCATGGGGCCCTTACGGACGCACCCCGCGGCGCTGACCGTGGAGCCATGGCGGACGCACCCCGCGGCGCCGACCGCGCGGCCGTGGTGGACGCACCCCGCCGCTCCGACCGCGGGGCGCGTGTGGGTCCCGACACCTAGAACTCCCAGCCGATCGATAGCTCCCCGAAGGCTTTCCCGTCCCAGCGGGTCAGATCGCTGCGGCGCACCAGATCCCAGCGCAGGATGGCAAGCCCGAGGTTCATCGAGGCCCGGAAACCGCACGCGGCCTTCAGATCGTCGAAGGTGCAGCTCCCGTCGACGCAGTGGACCGCACGGAACTCGCGGGCCGTGTCCCACGCGGCGCCGATGTCGAAAAAGAACGCACCGCGAATGCCGCCGAAGAGTAAGGGTCCGGGAAAGGCGATGTACAGCCCCTCGATGAAGGGGAAGCGGAACTCCAGGTTCACGAAGCCGATCTGCTGTCCGGCCAGCGGCCGGTCGGTGTAGCCGCGCAGCGAGTAGGGCCCCCCGAAGGCAATCGGCCGCCGGTCGGGTCCCCACTCTCCGGCCAACACCGTGCGCACGACGAAGGCGTATCGCTGGCGGAGGTTGAAGTAGCGCCGGTGATCAAAGGCCGCGCCGTGGGCGTTGCGCTGCCCCAGGTTGGCGTAGGCCGACACGCGGGTGCGCCGGCCCGAGAGCGGTCCGGTCGGTCCCCACACGGCCGAATCGAAGACCCACGCAACCTCAGGACGGGCATAGTAGTCCTCGGAGATCTTCTCCTCCCAGACGTAGTCGAGCGGATTCCAGTAGCTGGAGCCGACGTAGCGGTAGCTGTAGCGCTTCTCCTGCACGAGATCGAGGCTCAGCTCCATGCGCCGGAAGCGCGAGCTGGGCCGAATCCAGGAGAAGCCGATGCCGCGCAGGAACCGTCGCTCGTAGTCCTCGACGTAGCCCGGAAGGATGCTGTAGCCGTAGCCGGTCCAGTACTGGTAGAGCTGCACACCAAACGCCGGACGCGTGCCCAGATTGGCGTAGCCGATCAGATAGTTGCCGTCCTCGAGCGATCCGTTGACGTCGGCTGCGACGATCAGGTTGCGGTCGCCGAGCATGTCGGAGAACAGGATCGCCGACTGCGCCTGCAGACCATACCCGGTGGCGTAGAGCCCGCCCGCGCTGGCGAAATCGACCGACAGGCGCGGCCTGTACGGCCGCTCCTCGTAGTCGAGCGACTCGGGATAGGCCGAGGTCTCGGCGTACACTTCGGCCAAGTCGATCTCGGGCGGCGGCTGGCGAGGTCCCGGAATGACGGTGACGTCGCTCTCTTCGTCCTCGACGCCGCGCTCGGGCGACGTCGACACGCCGAAGGTATCCGCCGAATCCGACGAGTCGTCGCCGGCGATCGACGCCGAATCCGACGAGTCGTCGCCGGCGATCGAGGCCGAGCCCGACGAGTCGTCGCCGGCGATCGAGGCCGAGCCCGACGAGTCGTCGTTGCTCGCGATCAAGGCCGAGCCCGGCGAGTCGTCGTGGCTCGCGATCAAGGCCGAGCCCAACGAGTCGTCGTGGCTCGCGCTCGGGCTCGACGGGATCCCATCGCGCTCGGTCGCGCCGGGCGCCGGCGACAGGGCGCGGGTCGAGTCGACCGCCGGCGCCTCCACCGCCGCCAGCAGATCGGATGCCGGCGACCGCTGGGTGGTATCCTCGTCTCGCGGCCGCCTGTCTTGCGGGCCCCCGTCTCGCGGCCGCCCGTCTTGCAGACCCTCGTCCTGCGGGCCCCCGTCTTGCAGGCGCCTGTCTTGCGGGCCCCCGTCCCATTGGGACGCTTCCCCGGGGACCGCCCCCTGCGCGGCGGTCCGGTCGGTGGCCGCCGCCCCGTCCGGCGGCGGCGCTGTCAGGCAGCCCCCGGGCGGCGCGCAGTCCACGGCGGCGATCGGCGGAGGTCCTTCGACCTCGGGCGGATCCGGGGGCACCCACGGCTCGCGCTCGTCGATCAGGCCCAGCGGCTCGCGAATGGCGTAGAGGTTCCAGCCGTTCTGCTGGTAGACGCTGAAGACAACGCGGTGGCCGTCGTCGGACAGGCTCATCGCGGCGCTCGTGGCCGTGATCCCGGAGACGCCCGAGACCATGTCGGTGACCTGGTAGTCGGTGTGCGTCTCCAGATCGCGCACGAAGAGATTGGACACGCCGGTACGATCGCTGATGTAGAGCAGATGGCGTCCGTCGGGGAACCACTGGGGATTGATGCTCTTCCCCATCTGTCCCGGCAGCACCTCGACCCGGCCGGTTTCCAGATCGAGCAAGGCGATCTTCCACGGCGAGCGACCCGGCCCGCATCCGGCGGAGCAGTAGTCGCGATCGGTCACGTAGGCGATGCGCCGTCCGTCGGGGGACCAGGCGGGCTGGAAGGCGGCCCAGCGATCGTCGGTCAGCGCGCGCAGGCCGGCGCCGTCGAGGCGCGTCACGTAGAGATTCGAATGCGCCTCCACCAGGCCGGTGAACACCAGCTCCTCGCCATCGGGCGAGAAGGCCGGATAGAGCATCTCATCCAGATCGAACTCGAGTCCCCGCACCACCTCTTTGGTGCGCACGTCGAACACAACGAGTTGCTCGCGCCCATCGATCTTGGTCACCAGGGCGATGCGATCCCCGCCGGGCGCCCAGTCGAAGGCGGCGTCGACGAAGCGAAAGGTCTCGAACGACTCGCTGCGCTGACCGCGGATCAACCGCTCGGTGCGGCTTCCGTCGAGGGCCGAGGCCAGATAGAGATCGGTGTAGAGCGTCTGATTGGAGATGTAGACCACCTCACCGCCGTCGGGGGACACCGCCGGCGCGATGTAGAGCGAGGCCAGGCTCTCCTCGTGGTCGGAGAGACGGCGCCCGGTGTCCTGGGGTCGCTCGAGAGCGAGCATATCGGGCATGTAGCGGCGGCGCTGGGCGTCCACCCACTCCTCCGACAGCCGCTCGAGCGTCAGGCCGATGCTCTCCTCGGTCCCCCGCTCCAGGCTGCGACGACGGGCCATCGAACGGAACCACTGGCCGATGGCCTCGTCGCCGAAGTGCTCACCCACGTGCGCCAGCACCGACTGTCCGAAGCGGTAGACCCGGATGTCACCGACGCGGTTGAGCTGCTCGAGACTGATGAGCGTTCCGCTCACCACCGCGTCACGCATCCACATGTCGGTGTTCACGTCCAGTCCCGGCGTGCTCAGGTACTCGGCCATGCCCTCGATCACCCACAGGGGCGGCGTCCAGGAGACCTGGCTCATCGTCCCGCCCAGCATGCCTCGGCTGAGGATGTCGATCTGAAAGGCGTGCACCAGCTCGTGGGTCAGGACGTGGTCCAGCGCGGCGTAGGATCCGGTGAACGGCACCACCACGCGCCGCTTCATGAACTCGGTCAGCCCGCCGGTGCCCTCGCCGATCAGGCCCGCGGTGGCGCGGGTCTCGCGGAACTCGGTGGGCGAGGCGTAGAGAAGCAGGGGAATGCGCTCCTCGAACTCGTGACCCAGAATCCGGCTCAGGCGCGCGTAGGCCCGCTCCGCCAGTTGCAGCGCCTCGAAGGCGGCCTCGCGCTCCTCGGGGTAGAAGTGCAGATCGAAGTGCTCGCTCTGCAGCACCCGCCACTCGCGGTCGTGCAGCGGCACCTTGTTCTGACCGAAGTACTGCGCTCCGGCCGGGGACGCGAAGCCACACACGGAGATCGCAGCCCAGCTCGCGATCAGAAGCACCGCTGACGCCCTGAGCACCGCGCACCGCCGCCGGCGCCGACCCGTGCGTGTGTCTGTGCGCGCTGGGAAGCGGGAGCTAGCGAGCACATCGCTGCAGGGGCTGCCGCGGGTGTGCGCGCGCGCAGGGGGGCGGGAGGAGCGATGTGGCTCGGTCGTCACCGGGCTCTCGCTTCCGTCCGCCCGAACGCCCGCGTGAGGACGGGAGCCGGCGCTCTGGCGCGTTCCGGTGAGAACCGACCTCTTGGGCTGCCGTCGAATCGCCATGGCGTCCTCGCCTTCTCCCTCCGGGGGGCCGGCGGATGGGTCCTTATGCCACTCAGACTCAACCGGCTGGCCCGCCTGTAGTTCCACCCTACCAGGGGTAGACGGAACGAGCAACGCGGCTACCGGGTCGAGCGGCCCGCCCCGCACCATTCATCGGCGCGCAGCGCTTTCGGCTTGGGCGCAGGTGTCGCTGGGGGTGGGAGGAAACGGGAAGGGATGCGAAGGGACGGCCACGGGTGCCCTCGGCGCCCGTGGCCAGCAGGCCCACCTGGGGCGAAACCCGCCTCGGACAGGTGGCCGAGAGATGGGGGAGCCCGGGGCGTCCTTGCACAGGGCCCATCCCGCATCCTGTTACAGATTAGGGAACTGCGGAGTTGCCGTCACGGTAGGAGCACCGGTTACCCGGCCCCCCCGCACAGATCCCGGCG